>CAZEWZ010000014.1:9566-43416 GCA_964516765.1 uncultured Cryomorphaceae bacterium
GTAGCTGAACAAACTCCTGTAGTTGAAGAAATTCCCGTAGCTGAACAAGCTCCTGTAGTTGAAGAAATTCCCGTAGTTGAACAAGCCCCTGTAGTTGAAGAAGTTTCCGTAGCTGAACAAGCTCCAAAAGGGAACGCCAAATAGTAATGAAACTTAAGGATTGCTACTTTATTGGTCATATAAGTCGAAAACACGGATTTAAAGGAGACCTTCTTGTAAAGCTAGATGTAGATAATCCCTCTAGATACAGTAAATTGGATTCAGTTTTCCTTGAAAAAAAAGGAAAATTGATTCCTTTTTTTTTAAACTATTGCAAACTTACTCAAAAAGGATTTCTTCATATTCATTTCGAAGGATTTGATACCGAATCAGAAGTAGAAAAACTTTATAAATGTGGCTTATATCTACCCACCTCGTTTCTTCCACCTTTGGAGGGTAATAAGTTTTACTACCATGAAATCCATGGCTACAAAGCAATCGATTCTGAGTATGGAGAGATCGGTCAAGTCCAACAAGTGGTCAACCAATCTATTCAACCCCTTTTCTCAATACTAAAGGGAGAAAAAGAAATTCTAATCCCGGTTGTAGAGGAAATCATCAAAGAAGTAGATCGCGAGAACAAATGTATATATCTGGATTGTCCAGAAGGATTAATTGATGTTTATTTAAATGATGTATTTCCCCAATGATAGAATCGTTAGATATTCATTTGCCTTCATTATATTTGCTTCATGGGAAAGAAAAAAAATAAAAATGTGAAAGGTGTGGTTTACTCAACAAACAAAAACTATAGCTACGACTATAAAGACCTGAACCAAGAAGAAAAAATTCCCTCAGACAAACAAGACTTAAGAATTTTATTGGATCGAAAAAAAGGAGGAAAACTAGTCACAGCTATCACAAATTATTTTGGCCCATTAGAGGAATTAAAATCCTTAGGAAACGAATTAAAAAAAAAATATGGAGTCGGAGGTACCGTGAAAGAAGGTGAAATTCTAATTCAAGGGGATTTTAGAGATCAAATACTCGCATTGCTTCATAAAAAAGGTTTCAAGGCAAAGAAAAAAGGCGGATAGGCCCACTTTTTTTTTTCGAAAATGCTAACCTGATAAAGTACAATTAGCTAAGAAACAAAAGCTATGAAAAGCATCAAAGAAGCGGTATATTTTATAAAAAAAAAATCTTTCTCTGAACCTGAAATTGGAATTGTTCTGGGTACAGGTTTGGAAGGATTACTTAAAAAATGTGAGATAGAATTATGTATTCCCTATAAAGAAATCCCCCATTTCCCTGTTTCCACAGTACAGTCACATCAGGGGCAATTGTTATTTGGAACTATGGAGGATAAAAATGTCGTAATCATGCAAGGGCGTTTTCATTATTATGAAGGATATACCACCAAAGAAATTACATTTCCTATCCGAGTTCTCAAAGAACTTGGTATTAAAAACCTACTCATGTCTAACGCTTCGGGAGCAATCAATCCCATATATAAAAAAGGGGAACTTGTGATTATTAATGACCATATCAATCTACTATTTGAGAATCCATTACGGGGAAAAAATATGGAGGAATATGGAGCCAGATTT
Organism: uncultured Cryomorphaceae bacterium; assembly: GCA_964516765.1. Classification (GTDB taxonomy): domain Bacteria; phylum Bacteroidota; class Bacteroidia; order Flavobacteriales; family UBA7430; genus CAZEWZ01. The sequence continues at coordinate 11,156 of CAZEWZ010000014.1, forward strand.
ACAGATATGTCTGCTCCCTATGATGAAAAAATTTCTAAAACCTTGTGGAAGGTGTCTAAAGAGATTAATCGTGTCGTTCACAGGGGGGTATACGCGGCTTGGCAGGGACCCTCACTAGAAACTAGAGCAGAATATAGAATGTTGGGTATTCTAGGTGCTGACTTGGTAGGAATGTCTACAGTTCCTGAGGTCATCGTCGCAAATCATATGAAACTTCCCTGCGCGGTGGTTTCTGTTCTTACAGATGAATGTAATCCTGAAAAATTAGTTCCGGTTTCAATTCACGAAATTATCGCTATAGCACAAAAAGCGGAACCCCAATTAACAGAACTTTTTATAAAAACAATCAAACTTTTATAAATTTCGAAGAAAAGCCAATGTATCTATCCCATCAGCATAATCGTCAATAAAAGGGGTCTGAGTCTTACCGAAAGGTAAACTTCCCTGAATATTAAGATTTGAAACAATACACTGGATTTGGCTTTTAAACTGATCAAGATTTTCTTGTACATGTTCAATAGATTCATAAAACTCATAATGAAGCATTGAAATAGGTGAAGAAAGGGAAACCTCTTCTCTTAGCAAGAGAAAACCGTTATCAAGCAACTTATTTCCCCCCATCAAGAAAAGTGCGCGATAATACTCTACATTGTTTGCATACTTTTTATTAATCATAACCTCTTTACGAGGAGAAAAGGCTTCAAAAAGTAGATCGAAATTGAAATCTTTAGGAACATATATCTTGGAGACATTTCGACATCCCAAGCCGTAATATGAGAAGATATCCTCAGCGAGAAGACTCAATGATTTTTTAGTTTCATTGGAAGAAAGTACAGCAACAGAATTTCTATTTTTTCGAATTATATTGGGATATTTTCCAAAATAATAATCAAAATATCGAGCAGTATTATCTGATCCCGTGGCAATTACAGCATCAAAATTTTTCATTCTTAATTCAGTAAACTCAATTTTATCTTGAAAGCTTGCATCAAAGTGAATAAGAATTTCGCTAATCAATGGCAGTAGTTGCTTATCATTTGATGATAATTTTACTAAAACAGAGTGTCCGCTTACTAAGCAACAAATAAAGTCATGGAAGCCAACTAAGGGAATATTACCCGCCATAATAAGTGCAATTTTATGAGGATTATCTGGCTTAATACTGTCACTTGTCCAAGTTGTTAAAATTTCCACTTTCATCCACTGAGAAAGAGTAAAAATAGATTTCCGGACCTGAGATTCATCAAACCAACCATTATGGATATTAGCAGCAGATATAGCAGATTCAAAACGCATATAAAATAATTTATTCAATGGAGACTTTTCCCAATTTTCCTTGGGAAACTCGAACTGTTGCATAAAAGATCCCAGTCGACTTAAGGAATGAATAATTGCATGTAGATCCATCAGTTATGATTTTTTCTATATTTGTAAAGCAAAAGTACAAATCTTTAATTCAATTAGAGTATGGCGATTAAGATTACAGACGAATGTATTAATTGTGGAGCATGCGAAGCGGAGTGTCCCAACACAGCTATATATGAGGGGGGCATTGAGTGGACTTTTGCAGAAGGAACTCAATTAACTGAAAAAATAGTGTCTAAAAAAGGACTTTCCTTTTTAGTTGATGAAGATCAGGAACCAAATTCTTATGAACTCTATTATATTGTTACAGACAAGTGCACAGAATGCAAAGGTTTCCATGAGAAGCCACAATGTGCTGCCGTATGCCCTGTGGACTGTTGTGTGTTGGATGAAAACCATCAAGAAACAGAAAAAGAATTACTCTCTAAAAAAGCTTTTCTACACTGTGAATAAAAACTTAAAATTACTCGCTCTCGTTCTTCTATCTTCAATTATAAGCCTTCAAGCTCAAAATGCAGAGGATTTTGCATTCTTTGAATTGCGCTTACAAAATCTGTCAAATGAAATTTTAAATGCCGAAACTGATTCACTTAAAAACGAGGCTAATAAATTACTCATGGAAGATGTGGAAGAACTCTTGACCATGGAGGGAAGCTTCGAATATGTATTCGAAATAGACCAACTTAGCATACTTAAGTCTCCAAACAAAAAATTTAATTTCTACAACTGGGTAGTTCCTTTTGAAGACGGAACTTTTGAATATTATGGCTATATCCAGATGAAAGAAAGAAGGAAAAAGAAACTATTCTTTATAAAACTTTCAGATCAATCGGCACAAACAGCAAATGAACAATACAAAACCTTTTCCGAGGGAAATTGGTTTGGTGCTCTATATACCGACATTGTTATGACAAAGTATCAAAAGAAAAACTATTACACATTACTTGGTTGGGACGGAAATAACAATAAAAGCTCAAAAAGAATAGTGGAAATCCTTTATTTTAATGAAAATACGCAGCCCATTTTCGGAGCTCCAATATTGAAGATGAATGACGGTACAAGAAACAGAATGATTCTGGAATACTCCCAACAAGCAAGTATAAGCATTAAATATGACCATGAAAAGGAATATATTATTTTTGACCACCTAGAACCCCTAGATGGTGTAGAATATGGTATGTACGAATTCTATGTACCAAGTCTAAGTTACGATGGCCTTACCTTCAAAAATGGAAAATGGAGATTAGTAGAAAATCTCCCCGTATACAATTCTAAAGAACAAGACGGAAAGCAAGAAAAAATTATAGAGCAAGGACTTCAAAGAAGTGCTCCAAATGAAGAATAAGAAATTGAAATCATTCATTCACATGGTGAGATATAAATTATAATAATTCTAGTTGAAAACTTGTTAATAAGATCCCATCGAAACTTTTTCCATATTCATTTAATAGTCGAATTTTACTACTTAAACTATGTAGAATTGACTTATTTCTAAGATGAAAAAACATAATTTTAGTGCAGGCCCTTGCATTTTACCTAAAGAAGTTTTAAAACAAGCCTCAAAAGCAGTTCTCAATTTTAACAACTCAAATCTTTCCCTGATTGAAATCTCTCACCGGAGCAAAGACTTTGTCGAAGTGATGGAGAAAGCCCAAATACTTGTCAAAGAATTACTTGATCTTCCCAGAGGCTATTCAGTTTTATTTCTTCAGGGTGGGGCTAGTACTCAGTTTTTGATGAGTTGTATGAATTTACTTAAAACTAATGGGAGTGCCGCCTATATTAATACGGGAACATGGTCGGACAAAGCAATTAAGGAAGCTGAGAAATTTGGAGAAATTAATATCATTGGGAGTTCTAGAGACAAAAACTATTCCTATATACCCAAAGACTTGAATTGTCCTGAAGGAATGGATTATCTTCACTTTACTTCCAATAATACTATTTTTGGAACCCAATTTCAAGATTTCCCAATAGTTTCTTCAAATACACTTTTAGTTTGTGATATGTCTTCAGATATTTTCTCTCGAAAATTTGACCCCTCTAAATTTGATCTTATCTATGCAGGGGCTCAAAAAAACATGGGTCCAGCAGGAACCACACTAGTTATTGTAAAGGATGAAATTCTTCAGCAAACAGGTAGGGATATTCCTAGTATGTTAGATTATAGCATCCATATCAAAAAAGAATCAATGTTCAACACCCCTCCCGTATTTCCTATATATGTATCAATGCTAACCTTGGAATGGTTAAAAAATAATGGAGGAGTGGAATGGATAGAAAAAATTAACAAAGAAAAAGCTGAACTACTTTACAAAGAAATAGATCAAAATTATTTATTTGAGGGTGTAGCCGCAAAAGAAGACCGATCAAAAATGAATATCACTTTTACATTGACTGATAAAAGTAAAGAAGAAGAATTTGACCGAGCCTGGAACAATGCAGGAATAAATGGGCTAAAAGGACATCGATCTGTTGGCGGATATCGTGCTTCTATGTACAATGCCCTTCCTCTTTCGAGTGTACAAATTTTAGTAGATGTAATGCATAATTTATAAGCCTATGACTTATCGCTTGAAAGAAATTTTAGATGAAAAGGGTAAATCCATCAGCCCACAGTTGGCAAAAGATGTGAAAAATTATCTCATCGATATTGACGGAACAATTACAGAAGATGTGCCTAATGAGGAGCCTAAGCGAATGATCACATGTGAACCCTGGTTAGATGCCCTAAAAATAATTAATCAATGGTTTGATGAAGGGCACATAATAACCTTTTTCACGTCGAGAACAGAAGATACACGAAGCGTGACGATAAACTGGCTAAACAAACATGGATTCAAATTTCATGACTTATTAATGAATAAGCCTCGAGGAGGAAATTATCACTGGATAGATAACCACATTGTTCGTGCTACGCGTTTCAAAAGAAAATGGACAAACATGGTAAAGAAAAATAGCACGATAGAAGTGTTTGATAACGATCAAGATGAATAAAATGAAAATACTCGCAAACGATGGAATTGCAATTAAAGGAATTGAAGCCCTACAAAACAAAGGTTTTGAGGTAATCACCGAGAAAATACCCCAAGAAGAGTTGATTGATTTCATTAACAACAACCAGGTAGATGTTTTACTGGTTCGATCAGCGACAAAAGTACGAAAAGAAATTATTGACAACTGTTCGGATTTAAAGCTTATCGGACGTGGCGGCGTTGGAATGGATAATATTGATGTAGATTATGCCCGAGAGAGAGGCTTACATGTTATTAATACTCCTGCAGCAAGTTCTGCTTCAGTAGCCGAACTTGTTTTTGCTCATCTTTTTGGGATGGTCAGATTTCTATTTGATTCAAACAGAAACATGCCATTAGAGGGAGAAACTCGATTCAAAGAGCTCAAAAAAAACTATGGGGCGGGAATCGAACTACGTGGAAAAAAAATTGGTATTCTTGGTTTTGGTCGAATTGGAAGAGAAGTAGCGAAAATAGCAGTGGGTCTTGGCATGGAGGTTTTAGCTCATGATCCTTCGATTGATTCAGCAACCATAAAAATAGATTTTTATGATGGACAAAAAATAGATTTCAACATCCAAATTATTTCTATTGAAGAACTCTATCAACAATCGGATTTCATTACTGTTCATGTTCCTTTTCAAGGAAAACCATTGATTAGTAAAAAAGAAATTAATTTAATGAAAGATCAAGTCGGATTAATCAACGCTGCTCGAGGTGGAGTAATAGACGAAGAAGATTTATTAGAGGCGCTAAACTCAGGAAAAGTAAGGTTTGCGGGACTAGATGTATTCGAAAATGAGCCCACTCCCAATATGAAAGTCTTGATGTCAGATCAAGTTTCTCTCAGTCCTCATATTGGAGCGGCAACCCTAGAAGCACAAGATCGGATTGGGATCGAACTAGCCGATCAAATTCACACCCTATTAAAATAAACTCATTCATGATTTCATTTTTTAAAGGCCCAAATCTATATTTTGCTGTTGAGACACAAAATGTTATTTCTACCATAGATTGCGAAAAACTTGAATGGCTGTTTAACAATGCTACTCAGGAACGGTCTGATGAGATTAAAGGAACTTTTATCGGACCGAGAAAAGAAATGATTAGCCCCTGGAGTACCAATGCAGTTGAAATTGCTGAAAATATGGGTATAAAGGGTATATCCAGAATTGAAGAATACTTTATATTCGATAAAATCGTGGGATATGATTCAATGCTCCAAGTAAAATACGAGAATCTTGAGCAATCGCTATTTCACGTTGATACTTTACCCAAAGAGATTATTCACATTGAAAATATTGCCAAATACAACCAAGAAGAAGGATTAGCACTGAGTCCCGAAGAAGTAGGGTATCTCAATACTGTAAGTAAGGATATGAACCGAAAATTAACTGACTCTGAAGTCTTTGGATTTTCACAAATCAACTCGGAACACTGTAGACACAAAATATTTAACGGAATATTCATTATTGATGGAAAAGAGGAAAAATCTAGCTTGTTTAAATTAATAAAAAAAACCTCAGAAATAAATGGAGCCAATCTAGTTTCTGCATACAAAGATAATGTCGCTTTTGTCAAAGGACCAAAAATTGAATTATTTGCTCCTAAACGCCAAGACATTGCTGATTACTACCGTACAAAAGAGATTCAATCAGTCATATCTCTCAAAGCCGAAACTCACAACTTCCCAACAACAGTTGAACCATTTAATGGTGCTGCTACTGGATCTGGTGGTGAAATAAGAGATCGATTGGCTGGAGGAAAAGGAAGTCTTCCTCTAGCTGGAACTGCAGTCTATATGACCTCGTACTCAAGACTAGAAGAAGAACGATCTTGGGAATCCGGGATGGAAGAACGATCTTGGTTGTATCAAACTCCAATGGATATTTTAATCAAAGCTTCGAACGGTGCCTCAGATTTTGGAAATAAATTTGGACAACCTCTTATTTCTGGTTCAGTGCTTACATTCGAACACACCGAACAAGATAAAAAAATGGGCTTCGATAAAGTCATTATGATGGCTGGAGGAATAGGATGGGCCAAACACCAAAATGCTATAAAAGACAAACCAAAAAAAGGAGACAGAATAGTAATCTTGGGCGGTGATAATTACCGTATCGGAATGGGAGGTTCGTCAGTATCTTCTGTAGATACTGGTGAACTAAAAAATTCCATTGAGTTAAATGCCATTCAAAGATCTAATCCGGAAATGCAAAAAAGAGCGGCGAATGCAATTCGTGCAATGGTGGAAAGCGACATAAATCCAATTGTCTCTATTCATGATCATGGAGCTGGGGGTCATTTAAACTGTCTTTCAGAGCTCGTAGAAGAAACCGGCGGAAAGATTGACCTAGATGCTCTTCCCATTGGGGACCATTCGCTTTCCGAAAAAGAAATTGTAGGAAATGAGTCTCAAGAAAGAATGGGTTTAGTAATAAATGAAAAAAATATAGAAGAATTAAAGAAAATTTCAGAACGTGAACGAGCCCCTTTTTACGATGTAGGAAACATAACAAATGATATGAATTTCTCATTTGAATCCAGTAAAAATGGCAGAAAGCCCATCGATATGAAGCTGAAACACTATTTTGGTTCTTCTCCAAAAACAATAATGAAAGACAGTCGTTTGGGACAAAAATTTTCGCGATTAGAATATCCTTCCGACAAAATTATCGAGCAAATAAAAGCAGTACTTCAGCTGGAGGCAGTGGCTTGTAAAGATTGGTTAACCAACAAAGTAGACCGCTGTGTTTCTGGTAAAGTAGCAAAGCAACAAAATACAGGATCTCTTCATCTACCCCTTAATAACTGTGGGGTAATGGCCATGGATTACAGAGGGAAAAAAGGAATAGCAACTTCAATAGGTCATGCTCCAGTTAGTGCACTAATTGATCCGGTGGCAGGTTCAAGGAATTCTATTGCCGAAGCCCTTACAAACATTGTATTTGCACCAATGACAAAAAACCTGATAGGAGTCTCATTGAGTGCAAATTGGATGTGGCCATGCCGAAACAAAGGAGAAGATGCAAGACTCTTTGATGCGGTAACTGGGATTAGTGAATTCGCTATTTCTTTGGGTATCAATGTTCCCACCGGAAAAGATAGTCTCTCGATGACGCAAAAATATAAAGATGGAAGCAAGGTGATCGCACCAGGAACGGTAATCATCTCTGCGGTTGGCGAATGCAGCGATATCAACCAAGTAGTCAGTCCCGTATTACAGAAAATTGATAATGCTCCAATTATATATATCAACTTGTCTCAAGATACTTATAAGCTTGGGGGAAGCTCCTTTGCACAAACCTTAAATAAAGTGGGAATAAATACTCCTACCATAAAAGATTCTGAATTCTTTAAAAATGGCTTCAATGCGATTCAAAATCTAATTAAATCTGACTTAGTAGAGGCAGGACACGATATTTCTGCGGGAGGTATGATTACAACCTTGTTAGAGATGTGCTTTGCCGAACTTCAGCTTGGCGCGAAAATAAACTTTAACTCTTTAAACGAAAAAGATCTCACAAAGATAATTTTTGCGGAGAATTCTGGTGTACTGCTTCAGGTAAATGACTTAGAAAAGGTAGATGCTATTTTATCAGAAAATAAGATTACATTCCATCAAATAGGAAGAGTGTTGGAGAAGCCTGAACTTCAGATCACACACTCTGATAGCAAATTAAAATTGAATATAAATGAACTCAGAGATGATTGGTATAAAACCTCATATCTTTTAGACCAAAAACAAAGCGGAGAGAAAAAAGCCCTCGAACGTTTTGAATATTACAAGAAAATGCCGCTTAAATTTAAATTTCCTGGTGACTATAAAGGCCAACTTTCAATCATGGGATTAGATCCAAATCGAAAAATTCCAAGTGGGCTAAGAGCAGCAATTATAAGAGAGAAAGGATCAAATTCCGAACGAGAAATGGCTTATGCATTATTTTTGGCAGGGTTTGATGTGAAAGATATACACATGACCGATCTGATGAGCGGTCGAGAAGATTTAAGCGATGTACATTTTATTGCAGCGGTAGGAGGCTTTTCTAATTCGGATGTTTTAGGCTCAGCAAAGGGATGGGCAGGCTCATTCAAATACAATGAAAATGCCCAAACTGCTTTGAAGAATTTCTTTGATAGAGATGATACACTTTCCATAGGAATCTGCAATGGTTGTCAATTATTCATCGAATTGGAAATGATTAATCCTGATCATACTGAAAAACCCAAAATGGTTCCTAACGACTCGCACAAATTTGAATGTGGGTTTGTGAATATAGATATTCCAAAGAATGATTCTGTCATGTTTGGTTCTTTATCAGGATCTCGCCTTGGAGTCTGGGTGGCTCATGGGGAAGGAAAATTTGATTTACCTATGAAAGAAGATGCATATTCTATTGTGTCTAAATACAGTTATAAAAATTATCCTGCTAACCCAAATGGATCTGACTATCAAACTGCCGCAATATGCTCCAAAAACGGTAGACATCTTGTGATGATGCCTCATCCAGAAAGATCAATTTTTCCTTGGAACTGGGCGTATTATCCGGATCAAAAACATGAAGTTTCTCCATGGATTCAGGCTTTTATTAATGCAAAAAATTGGGTAAATAGTAAAGTGAAATATTGATGCAAAATTAAAATTGGTAATAAACCATGTTTAATAAATATCTTTAAGTAATAAGTGTTTAGCTATTAATTCTTTTACGTGAAAGTTTATTAATTATTTTTTTTGATTGTACGTTTATCCTCAATAAAAATACTGCTATAAAAAGCTCTACATAATCACATCGTTTTATTATTAAATGAAACTAAGACATTAGTTCGTCTTGAGTGATTTCTCTAAGTTGTCCTTCGGTACTTGCAATAACAGTGGCAACAGTTGCATCACCAGTAACATTTACCACAGTACGAAGCATATCCAAAATTCGATCCACTGCAAAGATTAAAGCAACACCATCTGGATTAATACCAACTGCACCAAGAACAATTACCAACATAACTAAACCTGCACCTGGAACTGCAGCAGCTCCAATAGAAGCTAAAGTTGCAGTCAAAACAATCGTTAATTGCTGCCCCAAGTCTAAATCAATTCCAAAAGCCTGTGCAATAAAAACTGCGGCCACGGCCTGATAAAGACTCGTCCCATCCATATTAATAGTTGCACCGAGAGGCAGAACGAAAGAACTAATTTCTTTGGACACTCCTAAATGATCTTCACATCTTTCCATAGTTACCGGAAGAGTAGCAGCACTAGAACTAGTTGAAAAAGCCAACATTTGAGCAGGAAATATACCCATAAAGAAATCCCTATACTTAATCTTGGTAAACATTTTCAAAATTATGGGATAGATTACAAAAATCATTAGCAACAAGCCAGAAATGACTGCCAATGAATAGAACCCTAATGCAGAAAACAATTCTATGACATTATTGATATGACCATCCGAAAAATCAACCATGAGAGAGGCTAATAGAGCAAATACACCATAGGGAGCCAAAAGCATAATCAGATCAACAATTTGAAGAATCACATCATTGACTCCGTCGAAAAAACCTTTTACATACACAGTTTTATCATCGGGCAACATAATCATGGATATGCCAAACAAAAGGGCAAAGAAAATAACCTGTAGCATATTTCTATTTTCAGAGGTTGCTTCGACAATATTTTGTGGAACAATATCGACTAAAAACTGAAGAGGGCCTTGGTCTTTGACTAGAGCGGCAGCTTGCATTTTTGCTTCTGTTTTGGACGCATACTTCTCTTTAAACTCTACTCGCTTTTCTTCAGAAAAATACTTCCCGGGTTGTAAAGTATTCACTATAAACAGACCAGTAGTGACAGCTATAACAGTAGAAGTTAAATAAAGCGCGACCGTTCTTGAGCCAATCCTTGAAAGCTTGGATATATCACTTAGGCTAGCCACTCCTTTGATTAGAGATGCAAAGACCAAAGGAACCGCAATGAGCTTGAGTAGATTGATGAAAATAGTGCCAAAGGGTTTAATCCAATCGCTTGTAAATTGATCTAATCCTAATATAATAGAAAGCAAACCAAAGACCACGCCCAAAATCATTCCAATAATAATTTTCCAGTGCAATGCTAAATTTTTCATTTCAGTAGGATTAAAGTTTGATACTCAAATTTCTTAAATAATGGTCGAGAAGAACCATAGCCATCATAGCCTCTACTATTGGAACAGCTCTTGGAACGACACAAGGATCGTGTCGACCCTTTCCCTTAATTAAAACTTCTTCTCCGCTGTCATTTACAGAAAATTGATCTTGCATGATGGTTGATACGGGCTTAAATGCTACATTAAAATAAAGGTCCTCGCCATTGGATATACCCCCTTGGATTCCTCCAGAATGATTTGTTTTTGTCTTTATCTTCCCTTTGTCTTGAATAAATTCATCATTTACTTGTGATCCTCTTTGACGAGTCATTGCAAATCCTCCACCATATTCAAAACCTTTCACAGCATTTATGCTCATCATAGCTTTGGCTAGGTCTGCATGAAGCTTATCAAAAACGGGAGCACCCAAACCGGCAGGAATACCAGTGGCGATTCCAGTAACTTGACCTCCGAGTGTATCTCCCAGATTTTGGACAGAGTTAATGAGAGAAATCATCTGTTCAGCTATTATGGGGTCAGGACACCTAACTATATTAGAATCAATTGCAGACAAATCCAAATCCGTATGACTCTTATCCAAAGAGATTTCGCCCACGGAAGAAACATATGCATATATATGAACTCCTAAAGATTGTAATACTTGCTTGGCTATGGCTCCAGCAACCACTCTTGCCACTGTTTCTCGAGCGGAAGATCTCCCCCCGCCTCTGTAGTCTCTTACACCATATTTAAAGGCATAAGTATAATCTGCATGGGAGGGACGAAAAGAAGAGCTTAAATGGGAATATTCATTTGATTTGGAATCTTTGTTCGGAATTTGAAAAGCGATTGGACTACCCAAAGTTTTGCCCTCGAAAATACCAGACAAAAACTGAACCTGATCGCTTTCTTTTCTTGGGGTGGTTATAGAAGACTGGCCTGGTCTTCTTCTATCAAGTTCTTGCTGAACTAAATTTAGATCGAGTTTAAATCCCGCAGGACATCCATCTAAAATACCTCCCACATAAAGTCCATGGGATTCGCCAAAGCTTGTTAAACGAAATATTTTTCCTGAGGAATTTGAACTCATAGCAACAAAAATAAAAAAAGCAACACAGTATCTCGTATAAGAAAGAGACTATCTGCATCCATTTTCTTATTTTTGAGTATTAAATTAAACAATGAAGTTACTAATAAAAAATATTGGCGAGCTAATTCAAGTCGAAATAGAGATTAAAGATAGGGTGTTGGGCAAAAAAATGAAAGATTTGGACACCTTGAAAGATGCATATCTGTTGATCGAAAATGGACTGATTTCGGATTTCGGTCCTATGCGTGATATCTCTAAATTTTTGAATGATTCCGAGATGCAAATCGAAGATGCAAAAGGGGGAATGGTATTCCCTTCATGGATAGATAGTCACAGCCATCTAGTATTTGCTTCAAGTCGAGAATCAGAATTTGTAGACAGAATTCAAGGCCTTAGCTACCAAGAAATTGCTCAAAAAGGAGGAGGTATATTAAACTCCGCCAAAAAATTATCTCTGACTAGTGAGGAAGAACTTTACCAAAGTGCCGCCGAAAGACTCAGAGACCTTATTTTGATGGGCACTGGTGCCATCGAAATAAAAAGCGGCTATGGACTTAGTTCCGAAAGTGAGCTCAAAATGCTCAGGGTCATCAAACGACTCAAAAAAGATTTCCCCATCACTATCAAGTCGACATTCCTGGGTGCCCACGCACTTCCGGAAAAATATTCATCAGACAAAGAATCTTATCTAAAGTTAATTGAAGAAGAAATGTTGCCAAAAGTAGTAGTAGAACAATTGGCTGATTATATAGATATCTTCTGTGAAAAAGACTATTTCTCTGTGAAGGACATGGAACGTGTTGTTGGAGCTGGAAAAAAATTGGGCTTAAAACCAAAAGTACATGTCAATCAATTTAATAGTATTGGAGGAATTCCCTCAGCGGTTAAGCTTGGTGCATTATCAGTAGATCATCTTGAGGTCATGGAATGGGAAGATATAAATAGTCTTAAAGGAAGTAATACCATGGCAACCCTTCTACCTTCTTGTTCATTTTTCCTGAATATCCCTTATGCTCCTGCGAGAATAATGATCGACGAAGGGCTTCCTGTGTGTTTGGCTTCTGATTACAATCCTGGTTCTACTCCCTCGGGCAATATGAACTTTGTGGTTTCCTTGGCTTGTATTCAAATGAAAATGAGTCCCGAAGAAGCCATCAATGCGGCTACTGTCAATGGCGCTTATGCCCTAGGAATAAGTAAATCTGAGGGAAGTATTGCCAAAGGAAAAAAAGGTAATATATTTATCACTAAGAAAATACCCTCTTATGCTTTTTTGCCATATAATTTTGGCCATAACATAATCCAGCGGGTTTTTATTAAGGGTTGCGAATTCAATTGATTAATTATGAAAAAAGTACTTGGAATATTCTCTATATTGACTCTTCACATGAATGCATGGAGCCAATCAGAAATGAATTGGTTTACTGACTTTAATATATGCGAGTCCGGGGACACTTTGATATTTGTTCCAGAAGGAGGTTTTGATGATTATAATTCATCATGGTTCCTAAATGGAGATACTATCAGTAATGGAAATAGTATTGATATTCTAAATTATGGATCTGGACTTTACTCCCTTGAACTTTATGGACAAGACACTCTTTATGATCAATTCAATGTGATCATAGATCTTGATAATCCAGATTTTTTACTTTCTATGACTGACTCAGAAATTAATATAGATTCGATTGTTGACATATGTCTTGAGGATAACCCATCGCTTATCACACAAAGTAGTGTACAAGAATATACTCACTTCTGGTATTTAGATGGAATACCTCTAGGGATTGAGCCAACCCAATCAGAAAGAATACTTGTTATTGAAGACATTATCGAAGAGATCGAATTCGACCAACAATATGAGTACCAAGTTGAAATTGAAAATACATGTGGGATTCATTTAAGTAAAAATATAGTCACTATGTTTGTTAACGAATGCCAATGTGCTTTGGAAATGCCAAATATTTTTACACCCAACGCAGATGAAGAAAATGCATTATTCAAGCCAATTAATAATCATGAACAAGAGTCAGAACCTGAAAATATATGTCAATCTACTAATTTCAGTATAGAAATATTTAATCAATGGGGAAGGCATATTACGAGTATTAGATCTGATAATGAATACCCAAGCTGGGATGGAAGAAATAAAGCAGGAAGAGAAGTAAATGATGGAGTTTACTTCTATAGAATTGTTTACCAAGTAAATATTTACACAGAGCCTAAGGAAAAAGAAATTACTGGTTTTGTTCACCTTTACAGATAATACCTACCAAATTCTATCTAGATAAATGTCAAAACATTAATTAACAAAGCTTTAACAATAATTTTAAAGAATGAGTTTGTGAATCTACTAGATTCAAGTAAATTTGTGAAAACTAAAAAAAATATGAAAATGAAAAAATTAATCTTAGCTAGCTTATTTGCATTTTGTTCAGTTTACATTTCACAAGGTCAAGAAATATCTTTTGAAAAAGAATTACATGATTTCGGAACCTTTCAACAAAATGGAGACGGATTGTATGAATTTAAATTTACCAATACTGGGGATGCTCCATTAATTATTTCTAATTCAAAAGGAAGTTGCGGATGTACAGTTCCTGTTTGGCCTAAAGAACCTATTGGACCCGGGGAATCTAATGTAATTAAAGTTAAATATGATACGAAAAGAATCGGTGCATTCAATAAAAGTATTACCATTTCTTCGAACGCAAAAATAGATCCAACTAAAGTCATTCGTATTAAAGGGAAAACTCTTGCTGCAAATTCAGAACAGTCTACCCCGCTCAAAAAGCAGACAGGAAATTCTCCAACTGCAAAACCTATGAAATAATAGATTTATCTAATTTTATTTATGAAATTTGTCTCGCAATAATGCGAGACATTTTTTTTGAATCATACAATTACTCTAACTATGCCTAATATTTCAGCCAAAGGACAAAAAATGCCTGAATCACCTATTAGAAAATTGGTGCCGTTTGCCGAAAATGCGAAAAAAAGAGGAATAGGTGTAATCCACTTAAACATTGGTCAACCCGATATCAAAACACCCGAAGTTGCTATGAATGCTATTCAACACTTTCAACCTAAAGTATTAGAATATAGTCATTCTGCAGGCTTCGAATCGTATAGAAAAGGACTATCTGAATATTATAAAAAGATACGAATTAATATTAGTGAATCTGATATTCTAATTACTACTGGCGGCTCAGAAGCTCTTACCATGGCAATGAATAGCATCATGGATTTGGGCGACGAAATCATCATCCCGGAACCATTTTATGCGAATTATAATGGTTTTTCTACTGCATCTGGTGTATCTGTAAAACCGATATCATCAAGCATAGAAAGTGGTTTTTCACTTCCTGCTATTTCAGAATTTGAAAAATTAATAACTAAAAAAACAAAAGCTATTCTAATTTGTAACCCCGGAAATCCAACAGGTTACTTGTACTCGAGTGAAGAATTGGAAGCACTCAAATCACTAGTCTTAAAACATGATTTATTTCTTATTGCGGATGAAGTCTACAGAGATTTTACCTATGATGGAAAAACACACATCTCTGTTTTAGAATTAGACGGTATAGAAAACCATACCATTGTGATTGATTCTGTTTCAAAAAAATATAGTTTGTGCGGAGCAAGAATTGGGTGTTTGATATCTAAAAATAAAGTTCTAATTGCAACCGCTTTAAAATTTGCTCAGGCGCGCCTCAGTCCTCCAACTTATGGTCAAATAGCAGGAGAAGCAGCACTCAAAACACCAGACACTTATATTTCGGAAGTCATTAAAGAATATGTGCTCAGAAGAAACCTACTTATAAAAGGCTTAAATGAAATAGATGGGGTCATATGCCCAATGCCATCGGGCGCATTCTATTGTATTGCTGAGCTACCAGTAGATGATGCAGAAAAATTTGCTCAGTGGTTACTAGAGGAATTTAGTTGGAAACAAAAAACAGTAATGGTGGCTCCTGCACAAGGATTTTATTCGAGTCCAAAAATTGGACAAAAGCAGATTCGGATTGCCTATGTCTTAAATGCAAACAAACTGCAAGATGCCATAGAAATTATTCGAGAGGGTCTAAAGGTATATCCCGGAAGGCAATAGATTTAAATTGATAAATAAAATGAGTCTAAAGCAAAAAATAGCAATTGAAATTGCGAATTATCTAGAAGAATTATATCCAGAAACTCCTATTCCTCTTGACCACACGGATTCGTTTACTCTTCTTATCGCAGTTTTGCTATCTGCTCAATGCACTGACACTAGAGTGAATAAAGTCACTCCACACTTATTTGAAAAAGCAGCCACCCCTTATGCCATGGTCAAATTGTCAGTGGAGGAGATTAGAGAGATTATAAGACCTTGCGGATTATCACCAAAAAAATCAAGAGCAATCCACGAATTATCTGGAATTATTATTGATATACATAAAGGTAATGTACCACAAAGCTTTCAACTCCTTGAGGCATTACCTGGAGTAGGTCATAAAACTGCTTCAGTAGTGATGGCTCAAGCATTTGGAATACCTGCATTCCCAGTGGATACTCATATCCATCGTTTGGCATACCGTTGGAAGTTAAGCAACGGAAAAAACGTCGAAAAAACAGAAAAAGATTTAAAACGACTATTCCCTCAAGAATTATGGAACAAACTACACCTCCAAATTATATTTTATGGAAGAGAATATTGTCCTGCAAGATCTCATAATCCTCTAAATTGTACCATATGCAAGAGTTATGGAAGAAAAACTTTATTCCAATGAAAATAATCAAAATGATTTCTCTCATTTCGATATTTTGGTCCTGCCAAAACACTAATAATAAAAATCTATATTCAAATTTAAATGAAAAAATAGATGCATGGCATCTTGCCGCGTCATATGCAGAATTTGATGATTATTTTGATTTCATTGCAGATAAAGGAATTTTTATTGGCACTGACATATCAGAAAGATGGACAAAAAATGAATTCTCAAATTTCTCAAAACCCTTTTTTGACCAAGGTAAGGCTTGGACATTCTTAGCAAAAGAACGACATATTCGCTTTGGGGAAGAGAAAAGTTTAGCGTGGTTTGATGAGGTTCTAGATACTAGGATGGGACAGTGTAGATCTACAGGTGTACTTAGATTGATTAAAGATGAATGGAAACTAGAACACTATCAACTCTCTGTAACTATTGACAACGATTTAATGCACCAATTCATTGAGCTTAACAATAAATTCATAAATGAAGAAACAGGAAATTAAAATAGAACGGTCAGCGCATTATTATTCACTTGGAGAAATAAATAAGGAAACAAGAGAAATATGGTTAGTCTGTCATGGATATGGACAATTGGCTCAATATTTTATTGAAAAATTTAAAGTCATCGAACGTCCAAAGAGATATATTGTTGCTCCAGAAGGATTAAATAAATTTTATTTAAAAGGATATAATGGTCGGGTCGGTGCAAGTTGGATGACTAAGAAAAATAGACTTGATGAAATAAATGACTACTGTAAATTCCTTGACACACTCATTTTTAGGATCAAAAAACAAGCGCACAAAGACTGTCGAATTAATCTTTTAGGCTTCTCTCAAGGAACGGCAACATTGAGTAGATGGCTTCTTAGAACTAATGAAGAAGTAGCCAAGATGGTTTTATGGGGGGGCTATATTGCTAATGACTTTAATTTTGAAAAATATACCCACCTCAAAAAAAACACAAAAATTTTAATGGTTTTCGGAACTGATGATGAATTTTATTCAAAAGTAGATATTGCATCATACAAAGAAAGCATGAAAAATTTAGATGCCAAATGGATTGAATATGAGGGCAGACATACAATTCCACCCAATATTATAAAAGAAATAGCAGATGGAAAGGATTAATATTCCTCCTCGTTGGATAAATATTCTAATTGAGCAGGAGTATTCATCTTAATCTGATATCCTTTACCGGGGCTCATATCTCCAATATTATTATAGTTCCATTCTGGATAATAAACATTACCCAGACCATCTTTTATAATAATAACATGCTCATAAATATCTTGAAAAACCAGAAGGACATCCGCGGGATTTTCTCTAAGATATCCCAAAAGATTCCAACCTTCAGCTAAAGATATTGGGCTTTGTTCTGGCATCAATTGCGTTCCTGTAATCTCTAAAGTAGCATTTGAATTCATTTTAGCAAAATATCCTTCTCCTGCTTCTAAGGAAATATCGATGTTCCAATCTGGAAGATATGCTGCACCTAGATTATTTTTGACAATTACTGTTTGATCTGAAATATCAGAAAAGATAAGAGACATTTCATTAGAGAAGGGAGAAATATAGGTGGAAAAAATACTCCAACCATCATTTAAAACAACTAATTGGGTATCTAATGAGGGATATATACAAGATTCATCATTAATAAGTAATGAAGATTCGAAATTGATTGCATTGAGATCATTGCATCCGTATGCTTCACATTTACCAACATAAAGTGTGTCATAAGTACCATTATAATAAAAATCTTCAGGAGCATTCCTATAATGATCATCAATAAAAGCATTGATACTTTCAGATTCATAACAATCATTTAAATAAGTCCATTCCCATGCAACAATCGCAATATTCGTGGGTAAGTCTACATAAGGCGTAAGTATCCATCTGAAGTCGCCTCCATCATCTGTAGGTCTTGAACAAGCTATACTTCTTAAGGAATCAATCAGTTCAATAGGGGCACAAGGATGATACAAAAGAGCTATTCCTCCATGCTCTAGGTTGTGGATATATCTTTGTGGAGGCATATACTCATATTCACCCCACCTTCCCCACATAGATCTATGAGGACCACTGGAGGGAGGACTTTCGCTGTAACACAGACCTGTAGGATTATTATAATGCCCAGCCCCATCGCTAGGCTCATTGATAATTAGAGGGCTACAGTTTGAAGGAAATGCTTCGTTATGGCAAGTATAATCAACAATGTCATCAATACTTTCTGGGCAATAGTATAAACAGCTTCCGTCATCTTCGGTAGCCGAGGAATTAAAATTTAATGCTTCTGAATCAATACAGCCCGAAATATATCCAACACATTCCAACATGAGCGCGTTCATATCGTCACAAAAGGAACCATTATTAGAAATAGATAAATTCATGATAGTTCCGAATTCTAATGCATCATTAAAATGCAGAAGAGCACAACATGAGTTAAGCAATAAGTTAGACTGAATTAATATTTGTGAAGCACTATTTAAAGAAGATAAAGGGGAAAGATCAGTCACGAAAGAATTCATTAGATAAAAGCTACCATTGACAACAGAAAGAGAGGACAACGGGCTTAAATCGGTTATATTTTGAGAGGTTAAAATTAAATCTCCCTCGAAAATTTCGCAACCGACGAGAGGATTTAAATCAAACTGATTATCTATAACTAACTGTGATCCATAATTACCACACTGAGCTTGGATTAGATTGAATTTTAAAAAAAATGAAATAAAAATCAATAAACTTCGAAAAAACATAGCAGATATATTTTATAACAATAATAGGAAGAATAAGTATTAAATCAAAGATTGGAAATAAATAGCATCTAAACAAAAAAAACCTTTTGAATATTCAAAAGGTTCTTTTTGTTATGCTTCAGCTTTAGGACCTCCAAATGATAGGGGTAATTGTTGTCTTTTACCTATATCTTTGATTTCATCATATTGAGATTCATATTTCTTTACATTTTCATTCAATACTGCTAATAATCTTTTTGCATGTGGAGGTGTTAATATAATTCTTGACTTTACCTTAGCTTTTGGCATACCAGGCATCATAGAAATAAAATCTAATACAAATTCTGTTTGTGAGTGATTCACAATTACAAGGCTTGTATATACTCCCTGAGCAATATCTTCCGGTAGCTCAATAGTAACTTGTTTTTTTTCATTTTTATCAGCCATTATACTTCAACAGTTTCGGGTTTTGCATCTCCAACATCATCATTGGAGGTAGCTGTTAAGCGTTCTAATTGAATTTTACTACCTACAACCAATTTATTATATTTCTTAAGCCCAGTTCCCGCAGGTATTTTATGCCCAACAATGACATTTTCTTTAAGACCTTGGAGCATATCAACTTTTCCATTCACAGCCGCTTCATTAAGTACTTTGGTTGTTTCCTGGAAAGAGGCAGCAGATAGGAAACTTCTTGTTTGAAGCGATGCACGGGTAATTCCCTGAAGGATAGATGTGGAAGTAGAAGGGATAGCTTCTCTAGCTTCAACAACTTTTAAATCTTTGCGCTTCAACATAGAATTTTCATCTCTCAATTTACGAACAGGAATAATCTGTCCAGCTTTAAAGTTTTCGGAATCACCCGGTTCAACAACATACATCTTTCCAAAAATCCAATCATTTTGCTCTAAAAAATCGTTTTTATGTACCAAATTATTTTCTAGGAATCGCGTATCTCCCGCGTCATCAATTTGAACTTTTCGCATCATTTGACGGACAACTACTTCGAAATGCTTATCATTAATTTTCACACCTTGTAGACGATATACTTCTTGCATTTCGTTAACTAGATATTGTTGAACAGCAGTGGGTCCCTTAATAGCAAGAATTGTTTTTGGGGTAATTGCTCCATCAGACAATGAAGTCCCTGCCTTGACGAAATCATTTTCTTGAACGAGAATTTGCTTGGAAAGAGAAACTAAATATTTCTTTACTTCACCAGTTCTAGATTCAATAATTACTTCGCGGTTACCACGTTTAATCTTACCATAAGAGACAATTCCATCAATCGCAGCTACAACTGCAGGATTAGAAGGATTACGAGCTTCAAAAAGCTCAGTAACACGAGGAAGCCCTCCAGTAATATCACCAGCTTTTGCAGTCTTGCGAGGTAATTTAGCAATAATATTTCCAGGTGTAAGTTTGTCTCCCTCTTTCACTATAATGTGAGCCCCAACCGGAAGATTATAGGATTTAGATTCACTATTTTCACCTAGTGTTTTAACAATAATAGTTGGAATCATTGTCTTATCTCTAGATTCAGAAATTACTTTTTCTTGGAATCCAGTCTGCTCATCAATTTCTATTCGATAAGTAATGCCTTGTTGTAGGTTTTCAAACTCAACTTTACCTGTGATTTCAGATAAAATAACAGCATTGTATGGGTCCCATTCACAAATAGTTTGACCTTTTATCAATTTATCTCCATGTTTTGAAAACATAGTAGCTCCATAGGGAATATTATTTGTAGCTAGTGTAATCCCAGATTTTTGATCAACTAGCTTCATCTCTGCTGTACGACCAATTACAATAGTAGAATCTTTTCCGTCGAGATCCTTACCCGTAACAGTTCTGAGTTCATCTATCTCAATCATTCCATCGAATTTCGATATGAGCTTAGACTCTTCTGCTGTATTGGAAGCAGTCCCACCGACATGGAAAGTACGAAGTGTTAACTGAGTTCCTGGTTCACCAATTGATTGAGCGGCAACTACACCAACAGCCTCTCCTTCTCCTGCCATTCGATTGGTAGCTAAATTTCTACCATAGCATTTTGAACATATACCACGTTTTGTCTCACAAGTAAGAGCAGAACGGATTTCGACAGATTCAACAGGTGACATTTCAATATTTTCGGAAATTTCTTCTGTGATTTCTTCACCAGATGCAACTAATAATTCATTAGTTATTGGGTGGTATACATCGTGAAGTGATGTCCTACCTAATATTCTTTCTGCAAGAGTTTCTACAACATCTTCATTCTTCTTAAGTGCGATTCCTTGGAGGCCACGAAGTGTTCCACAGTCTACTTCGGAAATAATCACATCCTGTGCGACATCTACCAGTCTACGAGTTAAATATCCAGCATCTGCTGTTTTAAGTGCCGTATCTGCTAGACCTTTACGTGCACCGTGAGTAGAAATAAAATATTCTAGAATTGATAACCCTTCCTTAAAGTTGGATGTAATAGGATTCTCAATAATGGCACCACTTGACGAACCAGATTTTTGAGGTTTTGCCATCAAACCTCTCATACCAGAAAGTTGACGTATTTGTTCTTTAGAACCACGAGCGCCAGAATCAAGCATCATATATACTGAATTAAACCCTTGCTGATCATTAATCAAACGGGTCATCGCATGCTCAGTAAGCTCAGAATTAGTTTTTGTCCAAACATCAATCACCTGATTATATCTTTCATTATTGGTAATTAATCCCATATTATAACTATCAGTAATGGAAGTAACTGAATTTTTCGCATCTAAAATCATATTGACCTTTTGATCAGGAACAATAATATCTCCTAGAGAGAAAGATAAACCTCCTTTGAATGCCATTTTGTATCCCATGACTTTTATGTCATCAAGGAATTTTGCAGTGGTAGGAATATCTGTTTCTTTAAGTATTTTACCAATAATATTTCTTAAAGCTTTTTTTGTTAGGGTTTCGTTAATGTAACCGACGGAATCTGGTACTACGTCATTAAATAATACTCTTCCAATCGTGGTCTCGATAATTTCAGAGACAAGATTTCCGTCCTTTTTAATAAGCGCGCGAACTTTAATAATGGCATTTAATTCAGCTTTTGATTCATTGAATGCAATTAGAACTTCCTCTGAAGAGTAAAAGGTCAGACCTTGCCCAAGAATAGTTTTTGAATTGTCTGATTTACGTGGTTTGGTCATGTAATAGAGACCCAAAACCATATCCTGAGAAGGAACTGTAATTGGAGCTCCGTTTGCAGGATTTAATATATTATGAGAACCTAACATCAATAACTGAGCTTCTAAAATCGCTCCTGGTGTTAAAGGTAAGTGAACCGCCATTTGATCACCATCAAAATCGGCATTAAATGCGGTACATGACAAAGGATGTAATTGAATAGCTTTGCCTTCAATTAATTTAGGTTGAAAAGCCTGGATACCAAGTCTGTGAAGAGTAGGAGCCCTATTTAATAACACTGGATGTCCCTTAATTACATTTTCAAGAATATCCCAAACAACCGGATCTTTCTTATCAATAATTTTTTTTGCAGACTTCACTGTTTTTACAATTCCGCGCTCGATTAATTTTCGAACAATAAAGGGCTTATATAATTCAGCTGCCATATTTTTTGGAATCCCACATTCAGACAACTGAAGAGTGGGCCCAACAACAATAACTGAACGAGCTGAATAATCTACACGTTTACCAAGTAAATTTTGACGGAATCTCCCTTGTTTACCTTTGAGAGAATCTGACAAGGACTTTAAAGCTCGATTTGATTCAGTCTTAACAGCTGAAGCTTTACGAGTATTGTCTAAAAGAGAATCAACAGATTCTTGAAGCATTCGTTTCTCGTTGCGTAAGATTACTTCTGGTGCTTTAATTTCAATCAATCGCTTTAACCGATTGTTACGTATAATCACACGTCGATATAAATCATTTAAATCAGAAGTAGCAAACCTTCCTCCATCAAGAGGAACTAAAGGCCTCAATTCAGGAGGGATAACTGGAACAACCTTCATAATCATCCACTCTGGCTTATTTTCTATTCTGGTATTTGCATCCCGGAAAGCTTCCACGACAGCTAGTCTTTTAAGGGCTTCAGTTTTTCTTTGTTGAGATGTTTCAGTATTTGCTTTGTGTCTTAAAGAATATGACAACTCATCTAAATCGAGTCGAGTCAAAAGAGATTCTAAAGCCTCAGCACCCATCTTTGCAATAAATTTATTTGGGTCTTTGTCGTCAAGATATTGATTTTCTCTAGGAAGACGCTCTAAGGCGTCTAAATATTCTTCTTCGGTTAGATACTGTAGATATTCAAGAGGATTACCTTCGTTATCTAAAGCATCAGCGGCTTGAACAACTACATATCGCTCGTAATAAATTATCATATCCAATTTCTTGGTTGGTAATCCCAGAAGATATCCAATTTTGTTAGGTAAAGATCTAAAGTACCATATGTGAGCAACAGGAACTACTAAATTGATATGTCCCATTCGTTCTCTTCGGACTTTCTTTTCAGTTACCTCTACACCACATCGATCACATACAATGCCTCTGTAACGAATACGCTTGTATTTCCCACAATGACATTCATAATCTTTCACCGGACCAAAAATACGCTCACAAAACAAACCATCTCGCTCTGGCTTGTAAGTTCTGTAATTGATAGTTTCTGGTTTCAAAACTTCACCACTAGAAGCTT
This sequence comes from uncultured Cryomorphaceae bacterium, assembly GCA_964516765.1. GTDB lineage: Bacteria > Bacteroidota > Bacteroidia > Flavobacteriales > UBA7430 > CAZEWZ01. The sequence goes on from CAZEWZ010000014.1 coordinate 34,917, forward strand.
CTAAAATAAATTCCGGAGACGCTAAACTAACCGTAATATTAGTAAATCGTTTTTGTTTTGGACTATTGTCTTTCCTTCTCATTGACATATACTGAAGAAATTAAAGTTTTATAGGAGATACCATTTGGCATCTCCTTATGAAATAATTTATTGTAAAGTAATCTTCAAACCTAAGCCTTTCAACTCGTGTAAAAGAACATTGAAAGATTCTGGTAATCCTGGTTCGGGCATTGCTTGTCCTTTCACAATAGCTTCGTATGTCTTGGCTCTACCAACAACATCATCAGACTTAACTGTGAGTATTTCACGCAAGATATTAGAAGCACCGTAAGCCTCTAAGGCCCATACTTCCATCTCGCCAAATCTTTGACCACCAAACTGAGCTTTACCTCCGAGAGGTTGCTGAGTAATGAGTGAATAGGGACCAATAGACCGAGCATGCATTTTATCGTCTACCATGTGACCCAGCTTCAACATATAAATCACACCGACTGTGGCAGCTTGATCAAATCTTTCACCTGTTCCACCATCATAAAGATAGGTATGACCAAATTCAGGAATTCCAGCTTCATTGGTCAATTCAGTGATTTCATCTAGGGTAGCTCCATCAAATATAGGCGTCGCATATTTTCGACCTAGTTTCTGACCTGCCCAACCAAGGACAGTCTCGTATATTTGACCAATATTCATCCGTGAAGGAACACCCAGAGGATTCAATACAATATCCACAGGAGTTCCATCTTCAGAGAAAGGCATATCTGCATCTCGAACTATACGAGCAACAATACCCTTATTTCCATGACGCCCAGCCATCTTGTCGCCTACCTTGAGTTTACGTTTTTTAACTATGTAAACTTTTGCAAGTTTTAAAATACCCGCAGGTAACTCATCGCCCACAGATAAAGTGAACTTCTTACGTCTGTAAACTCCCTTAAGATCGTTTAACTTGATATTATAGTTATGAATTAAATCATTTACGATCTGATTCTTTTCATTTTCAGTAGTCCAACCGTCTGTAGATATATTAGAATAGTCGTCAATAGAATTCAACTGCTTTTGAGAAAACTTTTTCCCTTTAGGTATTATAACTTCTCCTAGTTCGTTAATTACACCCTGACAAGTTTTACGCGCTACAGTAAAAATCAATTTCTCGATTAAAATTGCTTTGAGAGCTTCCTCTTCTTTTTTAAATTCAAGATCGAGTTCAGTAATCACCTCTTTATCTGCCAATCGAGACTTTTTGTCCTTAATTGATCTAGCAAAGAGTTTTTTACTCAAAACTACTCCATGAAGGGAAGGGGAAGCCTTGAGAGATGCATCTTTTACATCTCCAGCTTTATCTCCAAATATCGCTCTAAGTAACTTTTCTTCAGGTGAAGGATCTGACTCTCCTTTTGGAGTAATTTTTCCAATTAAAATATCACCAGGTTTTACATGTGCACCGATGCGAATCAGTCCATTCTCGTCTAAATCTTTAGTCGCTTCCTCAGAAACATTAGGAATATCAGGAGTTAATTCTTCTGAACCTAATTTAGTTTCTCGAACATCTAGTGAGTACTCATCAATATGAATTGAAGTAAACACATCTTCACGAACTACCCTTTCTGAGATAACAATAGCATCCTCAAAATTATAACCATTCCATGGCATAAATGCTACTTTCATATTTTTACCAAGGGCTAACTCACCGTCTTGTGTTGCATAACCTTCGGACAGGACTTGCCCTTTATTAACTTTGTCGCCCATTTTTACTATCGGACGGATGTTGATACTCGTACCTTGATTTGTTTTCTGAAACTTAGTCAATTTATATGTCACAGAATCAGAATCAAAACTCACAAGTTTTTCTTTCTCGGTCCTATCATATTTGATAATAATTTGGTTAGCGTCTACATATTCTACCACACCATTTCCTATTGCGTTTACCAAGACTCTAGAGTCTGAAGCAACTCGCCCTTCAAGTCCTGTTCCGACAATAGGAGATTCTGGATTCATGAGTGGAACGGCTTGACGCATCATATTTGACCCCATCAAGGCTCTGTTTGCATCATCGTGTTCCAAGAATGGAATTAATGATGCAGATATAGAAGAAATTTGATTTGGAGCAACATCCATAAAGTCTAATTTACTGGAATCAGTAACAGGGAAATCTCCAGTATCTCTTGCTTTCACTAGTTCCTCAGAGAACATTCCATTCTCTTTGACAGGGGTGTTAGCTTGTGCAATTATTTTATCCTCTTCTTCTTCTGCACTTAAATAAATGGGGCCAGTTTTTAAATCTACAACTCCATCTACCACTTTTCGATAGGGTGTTTCAATGAATCCCATCTTATTTACCTTAGCGAATACACACAAGGAAGAAATCAAACCGATATTTGGACCTTCAGGTGTTTCAATAGGACACAGTCTTCCGTAATGAGTATAATGAACATCACGGACTTCGAAACCAGCACGTTCTCTAGATAGACCTCCTGGTCCAAGTGCAGATAACCGCCTCTTGTGAGTGATTTCTGCTAATGGATTCGTCTGATCCATAAACTGGGAAAGTTGATTGGTACCGAAGAAAGAATTAATGACTGAAGATAAAGTCTTCGCATTAATAAGATCAATTGGAGTGAAAACTTCGTTATCACGAACATTCATTCTTTCTCGTATGGTTCTAGCCATACGAGCTAGTCCCACACCGAACTGATTATTTAATTGTTCACCAACCGTCCTAACTCTACGATTACTTAGGTGATCGATATCATCTACTTCCGCTTTTGAATTGACTAGTTCAATTAGATATTTTATGATTAAAATAATATCTAATTTAGTTAGGGTTGCCTCGTCTAATCCAAGGTCAAGATTTAATTTTTTATTGATTCGATATCTACCTACTTCACCGAGACTGTATCTGGTTTCTGAAAAGAATAATTTATCAATAATACCACGAGCTGTCTCCTCATCAGGCGGTTCAGCGTTACGAAGTTGTCTGTAGATGTGTTCTACAGCTTCTTTCTCAGAATTTGTAGGATCTTTATGGAGCGTATTGTGAATAATTGCATACTCTGATGCTTCAGCACTTTCCTTGTGAAGAAGAATCGTTTTGACTCCTGCTTCCATAATAACATCTACATGTTCTTTTTCGAGTATTACATCTCTATCCAAGAGAACTTCATTACGCTCAATAGATACAACTTCACCAGTATCCTCATCAACAAAATCTTCAAACCAAGTTTTGAGAACACGAGCAACAAGTTTGCGTCCCAAAACTCTCTTCAATCCAGCTTTACTGACTCTAATCTCGTCAGCAAGATCAAAAATTTCAAGTATATCTTTATCACTTTCGTAACCGATTGCTCTAAGTAAAGTCGTTACAGGTAATTTCTTCTTACGATCAATGTATGCATACATCACAGAATTAATGTCAGTAGCGAATTCAATCCAGGAACCCTTGAAAGGAATAACTCTTGCAGAATATAGTTTAGTACCATTTGCATGGTAACTTTGTCCGAAGAAAACTCCAGGAGATCTATGCAACTGAGAAACACAAACACGTTCGGCTCCATTAATCACAAAGGTTCCTCTTTGGGTCATATATGGAATTGTACCAAGATATACATCTTGAACAATAGTTTCGAAATCTTCGTGTTCTGGATCGGTGCAATATAGCTTCAATCGAGCCTTAAGAGGAACACTGAAAGTCAATCCTCTTTGAATACATTCTTCTAATTCGTAACGAGGTGGATCAACAAAATAATCCAAAAATTCGAGTACAAAATTATTTCTTGTATCAGAAATTGGAAAATTTTCACTGAATACTTTAAAAAGACCTTCGTTTTCACGGTCTTCAGATTTTGTTTCTAGTTGGAAAAAATCCTCAAAGGACTTTAATTGAATATCAAGAAAATCTGGATATTCAAACTTAGTTTTGATAGAAGCAAAACTGATTCTTTCGTATGATTTTGTCTGAGCCAATGGACAAAAATTTAAATGAAAAAAATAAATGAACTATTATAACCACAAAAGGGTTTAAGCAATTAAACATAGTTTAATTGCCTAAACCTTGTGTATTTAAAAGAATAGAATGTTACTTCAATTCGACTTCAGCACCTGCAGCTTCTAATTGAGCTTTAAGAGCTTCCGCTTCGTCTTTCGCTATTCCTTCTTTGATTGGTGCAGGAGCACTATCAACTATCTCTTTTGCTTCCTTAAGACCTGAGCCGGTTAATTCTTTAACAAGCTTAACAACAGCTAGTTTAGAACCACCTGCGGCTTTAAGGATTACATCAAATTCAGTTTGTGCTTCATCAGCGTCTCCGCCACCAGAAGCAGGACCTGCAACTGCAACTGCAGCCGAAGCTGGCTCGATACCGTGTTCGTCTTTTAAAATCGTAGCCAATTCGTTAACTTCTTTTACTGTTAGATTAACCAATTGGTCAGCGAATTCTTTCAAATCTGCCATAATTTACTTTTTTAGTGTTAGGTTACTTAATATATATGTGAAAACAGAGTGCGTACAATTTATTGCGTTCGTTCTTCTAGGGCCTTTATTAAACCTGCAAGAGTATTTCCTCCAGACTGCAATCCGGAAATTAGATTGGTAGCAGGCGACTTTAGAAGCGCGATAATATCTCCAATCAATTCTTCTTTAGATTTTAAAGTCTCCAGAATGGCTAATTGATTAGCAGAATAATAAGACTCATCAACATGAGCCCCTTTGAAAAGCGGCTTCTCAGCCCCTTTATTCTTTTTTAGATATTCTGTAATAGCTTTCGCAGGAGCATTTGCTATCTCAGAAAGCATCATAGAAGTATTTCCTTTTAAAACATCATATAGCTGATTATAATCTTTGTCACAAGATTCCATAGCTTTTTTGAGGAGGGTGTTTTTTACAACTTGTACTTGAACTCCATTACTGAAGCAAAGTCTACGTAATTTATTTGTTTGATCGGCATCCATTCCAGAAATATCAGCCAGGTATACATTTTTACTTGCTCCTAAAAGCTCTGAAAGTTTATCAATAGCTTGTTTTTTTTCTTCTTTTGTCATAACACTAGGCTAATTTAGGTTCCTTAAGTCTTAAACGGTCTTAGTATCAATTTTCACACCAACTCCCATTGTACTTGATATAATAATGCTTTTAATATAAGTTCCTTTTGATGAAGTAGGCTTTAACTTAACAATCGATTGAATCAATTCATTTGCATTTTCTGCAATTTTATCAGCATCAAATGAAGCTTTTGCAACTCCAGCATGAACAATTCCGTATTTGTCTACTTTGAAATCGATTTTTCCGGATTTAACTTCTGTGACTGCTTTGGCTACATCCATAGTTACAGTCCCTGTTTTTGGGTTAGGCATAAGTCCACGAGGACCAAGGACTCTTCCAAGAGGGCCTAATTTACCCATACAACTAGGCATTGTAATAATTACATCAATGTCAGTCCAACCATTTTTTATTTTCTCAACGTATTCGTCTAAACCGACATGATCGGCTCCAGCAGCTTTGGCTTCTTCCTCTTTGTCTGGGGTACAAAGCACCAAAACGGTAATATCTTTACCTGTTCCATGTGGAAGGGTAACTACACCACGAACCATTTGATTAGCCTTACGAGGATCTACACCCAAACGAATAGCTAAATCTACACTAGCATCAAAATTACCAGAGGTTGTTTCCTTAACGATATAGCTCGCTTCAGATACATTGTATGATTTTGCTGCATCAAATTTTGTAGCAACTACTTTTTGTTTTTTTGTCAATTTTGGCATGTCTTATAATTATACAGATGGAAATTCTCCGGTTACAGTAATACCCATACTTCTTGCAGTACCAGCTACCATTTGCATCGCAGATTCAACCTTGAAACAATTTAAATCGGGCATTTTGTCTTCAGCAATAATCCGAATCTGGCTCCAAGAGACCTTGGCAACTTTTTTACGATTTGATTCTTGAGACCCTTTTTTTACTTTTGCAGCTTCCAACAGTTGTACAGCTGCAGGAGGAGTTTTTATAACAAAGTCAAAGGACTTGTCTACATAAACAGTTATTGCAACTGGAAGAACTTTTCCAGCTTTATCCTGAGTACGAGCATTAAACTGCTTGCAAAACTCCATAATATTTACTCCTTTGGCACCTAGGGCTGGGCCTACTGGTGGGGAAGGGTTCGCCGCACCGCCCCTTACTTGCAATTTGATGAGTCCAACAATCTCTTTTGCCATTATCTTAATTTTTTATGCTTATTAAATAAATATTCTATATCATTGACTTGGTAGTGGTAGAAAAAAGTCGCTAAAAAAAATTACAATTCATGAATCTTTCTCAACTTGCATAAAGTTTAGTTCTAAAGGAGTTTTTCTACCGAAAATCTTAACCATAACTAAAAGTTTATGCTTTTCTTCATTAATTTTCTCGATAGAACCATTAAATCCATTAAAGGGACCATCTACAACTTTAACAGTTTCTCCAAGAATAAAAGGATTGCTCATCAACTCATCAGCCTCAGTCAATTCATCAACTTTACCTAAAATACGATTTACCTCATTCATTCTTAGTGGAACAGGATCTCCTCCTTTTGTTGCCCCTAAAAAACCAATCACGCCAGTAATAGATTTAATGACATGAACAACCTCTCCAACAAGAGCTGCCTCAACCATTACATAACCAGGAAAGAAATTTCTTTCTTTGGTTACTTTTTTTCCTTTACGAACTTGGTATACTTTCTCTGTAGGAACTAATATCTGAGCGACGAAGTCTTGCATCCCCAAATGTTCAATTTCCTTCTCAATGTAAAGCTTAACCTTAGCTTCTTGACCAGAAACAGCTCTAACTACATACCATTTTTTCTTCAACTCAGTCATCAAAATATCTCTTCGGTTTTAGAAAATACTATAAAATTCACCAAGAATTGTGTCAAAACCTAAATCCATCAAACTGATAATTAAGGCTATAATTACAGAAGAAACCGCAACCAAAATTGTGCTTGACTGGAGCTGAGCCCATGTAGGCCAACTCACCTTATTTGTCAGTTCTTGTATCGATTCTGTAATGTACTTCTTCATGATTATTTTATTTTTATTTACAGCACGGGTAGAGAGATTCGAACTCCCATCGACGGTTTTGGAGACCGGAATGCTACCATTGCACCATACCCGTGTGTAAAAGAGTGAAGTCCTATATAGGATTCACTCTTTTAATTTAAATTAGAAAATTCTCTATTAAAGAATCTCCGTAACTTGACCTGCACCTACAGTTCGACCACCCTCACGAATTGCAAAACGTAAACCTTTACTTAAGGCAACAGTATTAATTAGATTAACAGTTATTGTTAAATTATCTCCAGGCATAACCATCTCAGTACCATCAGGAAGAATAATTTCACCTGTAACGTCTGTTGTACGAATGTAAAATTGGGGACGATATTTGTTGTGAAAGGGTGTGTGACGACCACCTTCTTCTTTCTTCAATACATATACCTCAGCCTTGAACTTATCATGAGGAGTTACAGAACCTGGCTTACAAATCACCATTCCTCTTTTGATTTGAGATTTTTCAATACCACGTAACAATAGACCTACATTATCACCAGCCTCACCTCTGTCAAGGATTTTACGAAACATCTCAACTCCGGTTACAGTTGACTGAAGGTCAACAGCACCCATACCTAAGATGTCTACAACATCACCAGTATTAAAGATACCTGTTTCAATACGACCCGTTGCAACAGTTCCACGTCCAGTAATCGAAAACACATCCTCTACAGGCATCAAGCAATCTTTCTCAACATCGCGTACAGGCATTTCGATCCAAACATCAACTTGTTCCATCAATTCCTTAACCGTAGAAACCCATGAATCTTCACCATTTAATGCACCAAGGGCTGATCCTTGAATAACAGGAGTGTTTTCGCCGTCGAACTCATAGAAAGAAAGTAAATCACGGATTTCCATATCTACCAATTCTAATAATTCTTCGTCATCAACCATATCCACTTTATTCATGAATACAACCAATCGGGGCACACCTACTTGACGTGCAAGAAGTATGTGCTCTCGTGTCTGAGGCATTGGACCATCGGTGGCGGCTACTACTAATATAGCACCATCCATTTGAGCAGCACCAGTAACCATGTTCTTTACGTAATCGGCGTGACCAGGACAGTCAACGTGAGCGTAATGACGATTTACAGTTTCGTACTCCACATGGGAAGTGTTTATAGTAATACCACGCTCTTTTTCTTCTGGAGCGTTGTCAATTGATTCGAAATCTTGTTTTGCAGCAAGACCATCGATAGCTAACACTGTAGTTATGGCAGCTGTAAGAGTTGTCTTACCATGATCAACATGACCAATAGTACCAATGTTTAAGTGCGGCTTACCTCGTTGAAAAGTTTCTTTTGCCATGATAAGATAGCTTAATAATTAAACCTAAATGAATAAAAGTCACTACCCCGTGTAGTGACATTGAGCGAGAGACGAGACTCGAACTCGCAACCCTCAGCTTGGAAGGCTGACGCTC
>CAZEWZ010000015.1:0-38029 GCA_964516765.1 uncultured Cryomorphaceae bacterium
TTCACAGAATAACATGGGTCTTGTTCTTGAGCAAAACCAAGAATTGAAACAAATAAGAGGGTGTATAGTATCTTTTTCATAGTGAGTGTGTTAATGATACAAATATACCAATTATCAATAAATGTCAAATTCTCATAAAATATGAGGATAAAACTTTCAGCCTATGACTGAACAAGAATTCTCAGTAAATAGAGGTCCTATATTTATTCACCACAAAAACATTTTCTGCGACAGCAATAAGCGGGACAACATTTTATTATATGATGCAATTATATAACTATGATATAGATAGTTTTAATGGTTGTTTGGATATTAACGCTACAACATATCATAACAATAATTTATATGAAAATAGAAATTATTCAATAGGATACATTCAAGGATTAGGTCCATGTCAAAATAACATTGTTATTTCTGAGATGTATGGAATTATAGCTGATTAATTTGATGTTTTTTCAAAACTTAGTCATTTAAGAACTCTGTCCAAGTTATGTACTTATTCGAACTGCTTTTAGACAGATTTTAAAAGATCACTTAATTATTAAATGGGTGTCTTTATAATTCATGTGTTCAATGAGATCTATAATTTTATTTGAATAAGCCCATTCATTATCATACCAAGAAACTACTTTCACGAAAGTATTTGAAATTTGTATTCCTGAAGTTGCGTCAAAAATTGATGTTCTTTTGTCCGAAATAAAGTCTGAAGATACAACAGCATCCTCAGTATATCCCAAAACTCCTTTTAGGTCACCATACTCTGAAGCATTCTTCATCTGCTTGCATATATCCTTAAAATCTACTTCACTTTTAAGATTTACAGATAAATCGACAACTGAGACATTTGTAACAGGGACTCGAAAGGCCATACCGGTAAGTTTTCCATCAAGTGATGGGATAATTTTTCCAAGAGCATTAGCAGCACCCGTAGAGGACGGGATAATATTCTGAGAAGCACTTCGACCTAATCTCCAATTTTTTTGAGAAGGTCCATCAATAGTATTTTGGGTAGATGTGATCGAATGAACAGTAGTCATCAATCCACTTTCTATTCCAAAATTATCATCAATAACTTTCACAATTGGTGCTAAACAATTAGTAGTACATGATGCATTAGATACGACATCCATATCTTTTTTATAATCTTTATGATTCACTCCAAATACAAACATTGGAGTATCATCTTTAACTGGTGCAGAAATAATCACTTTTTTTGCACCTGCTGAAAGATGAGGCTTTACTTGGTCACTTGTTAAAAATAAACCAGTAGATTCCACAACATAATCTGCTTCGATTGATTTCCAATCTAAATCTTGAGGATTTGGTTTAGAGGAAACTCGAATAAAATTTCCTTTAACTTTTATAAAGTCACCTTCTACCTCAATTTTCTCCTCTAAGACTCCATGCGTAGAGTCATATTTTAGCAAATAAGCTAGTTGTTCAATACTCAGTAAATCATTAATTGCAACAACCTTAACATTAGAATTTGTTAGGCTAGCTCTAAATACTAGTTTCCCAATCCTTCCAAATCCATTAATTCCAATTTTAATCATAATTTAAAAATTAATTAGCCCCTAAAATTAATGTATTAAATACACTTTATAATATTTATCTTCTTAAAATTTAAAATAACTTTATAATAAAAATATTGATCTGAGTTTATAAAAAAAACATTTATTCAGTGGGCAACTTACATAAAAATTAAGACTTCAAATTGATTATTCATAATTGTAAAATAGATGATATATAAAAATCATAATTTCTTTAGCAGTATTTTCTTGGCACCCAAAACATCAAAATAATTTTAATGAAGACCTAGTTATATCTTCAATTTATTTGAGTCATTTATTTACTAATTAAGAAGGAAATACAATTTATATTGTATGAGTAAGGTGTTCAATATTTAGTATATTCGAATAATATTTAAAACCAAATATTTTTACATGATTAAGCGTCTGTTTCTTTTGTTTTTTTTTAGTTTAATCACCAATACTTTTTTGTATTCTCAGTGTGATTTAACATTGGGTAATTCAGTAACCCAATGTGTCGTGGATGGGGAGCCAGCAATTATTCAACTTTTCTTCGATAGTGATGCTGAAAGTCCATCTTGGTCAGTAAATACTATACCTGACGGATTAAACTATGAATTAAACCAATTTAACTTTAACAACTCTGCTCTTCTAAGTTTTTTTGATCCAGGAATATATATTACGACTGCCTTAGATGATGGCGATTGCGCCTCTAGTTATGAATTTGAAGTATTTGAACCAATTGGATTTGAAACAAATATTACTGACGGAAACTATTATTTATGTAATGAATCCATCCAAGTAGATTTTGAGATTTTGGATCAAGTTTCCAATGAAAGTTGGTATAATTTCAACAATAATGGAGAAACAATTATTTCAAACTCTCCAGTATTTTCAGAGATTTTTAATGAGCCTGGGCAATTCACAATAAGTGTTGAAGCAGATGATATTAACGGATGTCGATCTAGAATTGACCAGGAGATTGTAATTATCGAAGGACCTTCAAATAATAATACTTTTGTAGAAATTATTAATGATTCTGAAATATGCATATCTCCTTCTACTAATTATACAATCGGATTCCAGCCAAACACAAATATCCCTCAATCACAAGCATCAATTATTTCTTTTCAACCTGATAGTTTAAACATTGTTAGCAGCAATGATCCAACAATTAATAGTGAGGTTTTTCCAATTCAAGTTATAATTGAATTTGATAATGAATGTGAAGTAATATCTGAATTCGATTTTACTCATAACATATTCTACGAATCATTATTTGAATTTGAATTTGATGGTACTCTTTGTTTTGGTGAAAATATTACTCTTAATAATATTAGTCCAAATTACAATGAACAAAATGCTTCATTTTTCACTTGGGAAATCCAAGGAGTTGATGAAAACCTAGTAGGCCAAGAAATCTCTTTCACATATTTAGAAGATGGTGAGTATAATTGGACTTTAAACTATAACAATCCTGACGGCTGCTTTAGCGTCTTTGATACAACAATATATGTAAATGTAGATTTGGTTAATGCAGATTTTAATCTTGTTGGAGATTCTATATTATGTCAAAACTCTGAGATTCTGACATTACAAAATCTTAGTACAGCTGATGATTTAGTTAGTTATTATTGGCAGGCAACAAGCGGAGAAAATACTTTAACAAGCGACCAACAAATTCCTTTCTTTGAAATTGAAGTGGGAACATGGGATATAGAATTAGCAGTCAACAGTCAATATTGTTCAGACACTCTTTTAGCCGAGGATTTAGTAACATTAATTTGGGAACCTAAATTTGAAATTGAATTTGATGGAATACTTTGTAATGGTGAGCAAATTACTTTAACGAACACAAGCCCGCATTTTAATGATCAAACTGCTTCACTTTTCTCTTGGGATATAGAGGGAATTGATGAACCAATTGTTGGCCAAGAAATTTCTTTTTCATATGAACAAGATGGAGATTACTCCTGGACATTAAACTTCAATGACTCTCAATCTTGCAATAGTCTCTATGATACTACTATTAGTGTAAATGTAGATCTCATACAACCTGTTTTATCGGATAACATAAGTCAACTAGATTGTCAGTTAAACAGTACACTTGCATTGTCTCACCAAACTATTCTAGGCCCAAATGACAATATTTATGTCTATGAATGGGCCGTTACTCCTGAATCTCCTGAATATGATTCTTCTTCAAATCTTACAAGTAATCTTGAGAGTCCTAATTTTCAAATTATATCTTCTCAATCTCAGAGCTACTCTATTTCTTTAACCATTGACAATACAGAAACTGGTTGTTCAGGTAATAGCTTTTTTGAAAATTATTTTTCTCTAGGAGGAATTATAGTTGAAATAAATCCTGGACCTATTTCATTATGTGAAAATGATCAGGTTTTTCTTCAAACAAATAATATTATTACTTCAGCAGAGGTTGAACAATACAATTATCAATGGACAGTTTTTAATAGTAATAATCCACTAGAAATAATTGCAACTAGTGATTTATATAATGATTCTTTTTCTTTGGTCGAAATTGGAAATTATGATATTATTTTAGAAGTAACAGATAATCAATGTGAGTCAGGTGATTTACTTTCTCAAGCAATTGTTTATCCAAATCCAATAATTGAACCAATTTTAAATAATCAATTAGTATGTGACCTACCATTCATTACAAATATTCTTGTAAATAACAACTCTCCCTCTTACGGATTAGATAATTTCTCCTGGGAACTCTCAACAGGTGACTCTATAATTTCATTAAATAGTGGCTTAGAAGCAACTAGTTTTAGTACATTAATTGAATCAAACAATGACTATCATTTAAACTTGACTGTTACAAATCAAACATCTCAATGTATCAGCACTGATTCATTATTGATAAATGTTGAAAGTTTAAATAATAGTATTTTATCTGAAGACACACTATCCTGCTCCCCCTCAATTGAAATATTCACCATGGAGAATAATTTAATTGAATCTTATCAATGGATGGTTATTGGTAGTGATGGAGATTCTATCATTGGAATAAACCAATCAGAAATTACTATCAATTTAGACCCTGGAATTTATGATATTACATTGATTACGGAAACCACTAACGGCTGCTTATCTGAGACCATTGAAGAGAAATTTATTCAAATTAATTCTTTTGATGTTTCTATTAACCCAATTACCGATACAATTTGTTTTCAAGGATCTGATAGTATTATTCAAACATTTACATCTTCAATAATCCCGGTATTAGAAGATATTCCATATGAAATTATTAGTTACTCTTGGAGTATTGAGAACAGCAGTTCTCCTGTACTAATAAATTCAGATTCAACTTCAGCAGATTTCATGTTTAGTTCGCCTGGTGTTTATACATTAATTTATACAGCTGAATTTTTCGGATCGGGAGAAAACTGTACTATTTCTTCATCCCAAGAAATAAATGTTGGTGTGGATGCAAATTTAATGGTTGACGAATTAATTTGTGTGGGTGCACAGTTTAATGCTCAAGCTGTTGATTTAGACACCTGGTCTAGTTCACACAGTTATAATTGGTTTACAAACAGTTCTGAACTAAGTTTATCCGACTCAATAAACAACTCAATATCAATAAGCACTTTGATATCACTATCCGGAGGACTTGACACTGTTTATGATCTATCTGTTAAAGTTACTAACCAAGTTGGGTGTTGGGTAACAAAAACAGACACTATTGATGTGTATGAGGTTATTGCGAATTTTGAAATATCTGATTCATTGCTTTACTGCTCAAATCAACAGGCAACATTATCAAGTATAAATAATGACCATATTTCTTCCTGGATTTGGTCGGTGGAAGAATCGTCTGATACAACTACCTATCAAAATATTCAAAATGAATTTTATGCTCATACATTTAGTAATTCAGGATATAGTTCTGTAGCACTAGAAATAACCTCCGAGGAAGGTTGTTCAAATCAAATTCAAAAAGATTCAGTTTTATTACTTATTGGATATGAAATTGAATTAATATCAGATAGTGTCTTTTGTTTCAATGATGAAATGCAAGTTGCCAATACTTTTTTCTCAGAAGTCACTGCACTTTACCAAACTGATAGCCTTGAAGAAAATTTTTCTACTGAATGGAGTATGAACCCATCTTCGGGAAGCACTTTAATATCAGAAAATTTTAATTTAGATTCTGTTACATATAGTTTTGACGAAACTAACACCTACGACCTCCTCTACAGTTTAACAGTAGGACCATCAAATTGTGAAATTCAAAAAATGTTTAATGTTGACATAGGCGTAAATGTAGATATTCAAGAACCTATTACAATCTGTTTAGGAAATGAGTTTGAAGTAAATTCTACAATGGATACATGGTCTTCGGATATCATATATGAGTGGAGTAGCAACAGTGAAGAATTACAAATTTTACAGGGTGATTCTTCTACAGCTATTATTCAGACTCTCACTCCAATAGTACCTGATATTCAAGAAACATATGACCTTTCCCTAATTGTATCCAATAGCGCCTCTTGTAAAGACACAACCCAGGTATCTGTAATTGCCTATGAGGTAGTAGCTAATTTTGAAGTATCTGACTCATTATTGCATTGTGAGGGTCAAAACTCAACATTAGTTAGCCTACAAAATCAGTATATCTCAGAATGGGATTGGAATATAGATGAAAATTTAACACAGACAAACTATGTATCTGCTCAGGATTCTTTCTTCATCCATAGTTATTCAAATCAAGGATTTTCATCTACCAGTCTTGAAATTACATCTGAGCATGGATGTTCTGACCAAATTTCAAAGACTGATAATATTTTTCTAAATACTTACGAACTTATAATAAATACAATTCCCGATAGTATCTGTTTCCAAGGACTTGATTCAGTTTTTCAAAGTTTTTCTGCTGAAGTAATCCCCACTCAAATAGGATTACCATATGAAATTCACGAAGGAACTTGGACTATTCTCTCTAACAGCAACGATTCATTAAATTTCATTCAGACAAACGCCACGAATAACTCTGCTGAATACCAATTCTATTCTCCTGGACAATACACTATTATTTATTCTGCATTAGTGGGAGATATTGACCTTCCAATATGCGCATATAGTGATACCGCAATATTTAACGTAGGTATAGACGCATCTATCTCATACAATGAAATCATTTGTGTAGTTATACCCCCTGATTCTTCAGAATCAATTCGAATTCAATCAAATAAAAATAGTCAATTTACAGATCCAATATTTAATGCTGAGGCAATCAATTTAGATCAGTGGTCTGACTCAATTAGCTATTTTTGGACATCTATTAATTCTGAGCTAAATATTGAAAATCCAACAGAGATATCTACACCAATTAGCACATCTATTCCACTAGGACCGGGAATTCAAGACACATACTATATTTCGCTTGAAATAACAAATGATGTTGGATGCTGGAAAACTCAAACAGAAAGCATAGAAGTCTATGAAGTTGTCGCAGATTTTGATGTTTCTGACTCACTACTCCACTGTGTTGGTCAAGACGCTACATTAATTAGCTTACAAAATCAGTATATTTCTCTTTGGGAATGGAATATCGATGAGTTCCCCGTTCCAACAAACTATATAGATACTCAAGATTCTTCATATACTCATCCATATACAATCCCTGGTTTTTCATCTACAAGTCTTGAAATTACATCCGAACATGGATGTTCAGACCAATCTTCAGAGTCCGCTAATGTATTTCTAAACACATACGATCTTATTATCAATACAATTCCGGACAGTATTTGTTTTCAAGGAATTGATACTATTTTCCATGAATTTTCGGCAATAGTCATACCTAACCAAAATGGATTTGATTATGAAATTTATGAAGCTTCTTGGAATATAATTTCAAATAACAATCCCTTAGACTTTAATCAAACAAATGCCACAAATAGTTCTGCTGAATATGAGTTTTATGCTCCTGGCCAATATACTATTGTTTATTCTGCTTTAATAGAAGATATTGGAACTACTGCATACTGTATGTATACTGATACAGCTGTTTTTAATGTAGGGGTCGATGTCTCGATCTCATTAGATGACATTATTTGTGTAGGAGGGTTATTTACTGCACATGTTGTAAATCTAGATAACTGGTCCGATAGTCACAACTTTAATTGGACTTCTAGTATTACTGAATTAAGTATAACTAACTCAATTGATGATACTATTCAAATTAGTCCAATAAGTCCTCTAATAAATGGACTTGATACAATTTATGATCTATCAGTTACAGTTACAAATGAGGTAGGCTGCTGGTATACAAAAACAGAAAATGTTGATGTTTATCAACTAATACCAGATTTTGAGGTCTCAGACTCATTGTTCCATTGTGGTCCTCAAGATTTCGTAGTTACGAGTTTAAACAACACTTATATTGAGCAATGGGATTGGTCAGTATATGAGCACTTGAGTCCCAGTGAAAATTTATTAAATAATGAATTTAGTGGCGTCGGCAATAATTTCAATCTTAATGACCCCTCTGTTTATGACATAGAATTATCAATAAACTCAATTCATGGATGTAGTGATTCTTATTATGCTGATTCGATAATTATAATGAATGATTTGAATCTAGAGTTAGAAATATTAGATTTGGATTCAACAATTTGTTTTAATGGACTAGAGCAGGTAGATAAACACTTTCAAATAAATTTTGTTTCGCAGTATGATGTTCCTATAAACATTGTCGAATTTAGTTGGGAGATTTCGCCAAATATTCCTGTAAATAATCAGGACAGTTTGAATTTATATCTCACTTTTTCTGAATCTGATATATATACTATTTCTTATGCAGTACAAATAGATAATGGATCAAAAGAAGATTGTTATTTTTCAGAAACGTTTGAATTTCAGGTTGGAGTCATCGGGAGCTTAAATCTCCCTGAAATAATCTGCGTGGGTACTGCCTTCGAAATACAAGCAGACGCATCAATAGGAATTGGAGAAGAGACAACCTACCAATGGAATTCAGAATCTTCAGTTATATTTTCTAATCCAAACTCCAATCCAACCACATTAATTTCACAACAAAATAATATAGGTGGAGACGAACAAATTTCTCTACCTCTAAGCCTCACTATAACCAATGAAAATGGATGTTTTATTGTTCTAGAAGACTCCATAGAAGTCTATAATTTAATTGCAGATTTCCTTCCAGATCTATCTGGTGAATTATGTGCTCCAATTCAGCTCAGTTTCCAGAGCACATATAACAATTATGTCGATTCATACCAATGGAATTATAACAATGAATATTATTTTGGAGAAACAGAATATTTTAATGCTTCACTTGATACTTCAATCTTCGTTTTTCAATGTAATGAAATGGCGAATATAGATGTTGGCTTATCAGTTATTTCAGAACATGGATGTACAGATTCAATCAACTATGAGAACCTCGTTGAGGTCAAAAAGCCCTACCCGCAGTTTTCTATTATCCCTGAATATAGCTGTGAGGGAGATTTAATAAGTATCGTTGATTCCTCCATTTTATCAAGTAATATCCTGTTAACCTATGGCGATTTATACTTGGATAGTTTATACTACAATTTAGAAGATACAACACAAATTTATTTATCATTTCCATACGATGAGATTGATGGGTACGAACATACTGAGCAGATAAGTCTGATTGCATTTTTGGGAGAATGTACAAGTAGTTTCTCTCAAACTGCAACAATATATGCAAAACCGAGTGTCAATTTGAGTCTAAACGATTCGATTGGCTGCCCTCCTTTTTTGGTCAATTTTACAGATGAAAGTAATTATGTAGATAGTCAGAATGCAACATACTTTTGGGATTTTGGAGATGGTACTTCATCAAGTTTAATGAATCCGGAACATACCTATTCTGAGCCCGGATCATATCAAGTATTTCATAGTATCCAATCAAATAATGGATGCTATTCGGACACTATTTTATCTACATTAATTCAGGTGTTTGATTACCCCTCAGCATCATTCACTTATAGTGGACCGACAGAATATTGTTATAATAATTCAGAAATATATTTTGAAAATACATCAGAATATGAAACTGAATCTATTTTGTCAAACTGGTCTATGAACTTTGATCCTGAATTTACGAGCACTGAGGAAAATACAACCATACAATTTGAATCTTCAGGAATTTTTACATTAAATCTCATGATAACTGACTTAAGAGGATGTTCAGACATAACATCAATGGATATCAATATGAGTATTTTAGATACTCTGGTTCCCTCTCCCAAAATAAATTATGTGACGGTAAATGATTACAGTATTGAAATATTCTGGGATGAAGATATAGATGCATCCTTTGAAAATCTTAATATTTATCACCAAAATAGTACTGTAAATTGGAATTCAATTTATAATTCTACAATTATTACCCCAAATATATTTACTCATTTTTCAACACCAACATATCTAGAAAATAATTACACTATTATTCATCAAGATACATGCGGTTATTATTCAGATAGCTCCATTGTTCATTCAACCATTGTACTTTCTGCATCAAGTAATGTATTTGAAACAATCGATTTATCCTGGTCAGAATATAATGGATGGAATGAAGTAGACTATTACTCAATATATAGATCCATAGATAACTCTGAATACCAGATTATTAATACTGTAGATGGTAATATTAGTTTTTATCAAGATGGAAGTCTATGTAATAGAGATTACTCTTACTATGTAATCGCTCACCATCCTAATCAAGAATTTGAGTCTAGATCAAATAAAATTCAAATAGAACCAATGTTTACTGACTTTACAGAGCCCCCATTTTTAATAAGCACATCCGTTTATGATACTCAAAACATATCATTGGAAGAGGGCAATGAATATATTTTAACCCAGTGGAACATTTCAAATGAAAGTGAGCTAAGTTATTATCTCATAGACCGCTGGGACGAATATTTTGGATGGGTAGAAAACTTTGGAATTGTATCGGAACCGCCCTTCTTAGACTTTGATGCAATTCCCTCAAACAAGCAGTATAATTACCGAATTGTTTATAACGATGAGTGTGGGAATTCTAGTCCATTAAGTAATCTAGGTTCTAATATTATTTTAACAGGAGAAAAAACTCAGAATAATTTTTACTTAGAATGGACACCATATATTGAATGGACTTCCGGAATAGAGTACTATTCCCTTGAGTACTTTAATCAAACTGAAAATGCCTTTCAATCTATTGAACAAATAGATGCAGACACTCTTGAATACATTGAAACAGAGGCAAATCAATATGGAACAGGAACATTAGATTGTTACAGAATTGTTGCTATCAACGCTAATAATAACGATTTAAAAAGCATTTCCAATACTAAGTGTTTTTCCATATCCCTTGTACTTTTCATGCCAAATGCCTTCACTCCAAATAATGACGGTACAAATGACATATTTGCATTGAATACTAATACATTCCAAGAAATTGAAATTCGAATCTTTAATAGAAAAAAAGAAATGGTTTTCTTCAGTGATCAACTTGATTTTAAGTGGGAAGGAACCAAATTATCAGATGGATCATTATGCCCTCAAGGGAATTATATCGTAGATCTAATAATAAAAGATTTTGACGGCATATCTTTTAGAAAAAAGCACTCACTTATTCTATTAAGGTAAATATTTATACAATTTCAGCTCAATTAAAATTGACTAAAAAAAACTTACAAATAATTAATAGTTTTCATAATTAACGCTAATTCTAGAAAAGAAATAAGATTAATTACTTTTTTTAAAGTTCCGTTATCATAATTGTAGAACATAACTTACCTATTTTGAATTTTATCTAATATTTGGCCTAAAATATCAAGAATTTACAGCAGAGATGTAATGGATTATTACTTCGCTTCTTTCCTGAAAATAAGTTTATAAACTTTTGATACTAGCCAGTTTCCAGCAGGGTAATATAATGCGAAAAACATGGCCATACCAAGGCTGAAATTTCGAATATTAAGATATTGATCCATTAGATTATTTGGGTAAGCATAGGAAGTTTCTAATAAATAGCCCCCGAACTCTAGTAGACACATGGTAACCAAACCATAAGCATATTGTGTGTAAAAGGGTAATTTTCTTAGCAGCAAAGAAATAGGAATCATATACAATAGATATACAGTAATAACCTGCCACCAATAAGTAAATCTTGCAATTTCCATGATGGATCCAAACTTATCCATTCCCATTCCCCACAAAAAGTAAATAATTACATAAATAAGGAGTAGTTTTTTATCTATGTCAAATTTTGATTTGGCGTAAGTGATAAATTCATTCATTTTTTAGTTTTTTTTCTTGATTTTTAGAGAAAATACCCCATATT
This sequence comes from uncultured Cryomorphaceae bacterium, assembly GCA_964516765.1. GTDB lineage: Bacteria > Bacteroidota > Bacteroidia > Flavobacteriales > UBA7430 > CAZEWZ01. The sequence goes on from CAZEWZ010000015.1 coordinate 11,884, forward strand.
TTCCGTGGTGAGAAATAGATAAATTAGATACTATCTTTTTGCTTTTGTAAGAAATATAAGGAATGTTCAAATTTGTTTTTTGGATCCTTAGCTCATCCTTCGCAAATTCAAGTTCTAAGGCAACGTATGCTAATATCTGCTGGTACAAAACTTCTTGTTGAGCCTTAAAATTACGAGAATGCAGCTTGAGTATCTTAGTCGTAATAATTGGATAACTTGTAGGGCTAGCGACAGATAGAATGTAATCTTGGTTTGTCTTTGTTTCAGAAGTTAAAGTGAGTCCTCCAATTGAAATCAGTCCTTTTTCGGATGAGATGATACTGCAGTGTATGGAGGATGGATTAAATGATCTTTCATGCCCAGATTGAATAGATACTTTATAGGCACTTTCTTTCATACTCCAAAACCTCCAAACTAAATGAAAAGGATTAAGGCTTTCTAGTATTTCATTTTTCTCATAGGGAGAGAATATCTTATCTAAAAAACCTCGCCTTTGCCAATTTGTAATTCTCTTGGTCTCATTAATATCAATTATATCGTTACCGAGCACTATTTTTCAGAAATCTTAGTGTTAATTACTTCTATCGTCGCTTTCACATTTAACATCTTATCCATCGATTCATTGTCAATTTCAATGTCAAATCTTTCTTCAATATCTAAAATAATATCTACAAGATTAGCCGAATTTATTTTAAGATCGCTAATGAAATCCGTTTCTCCTTTTAAATTGTCAAAGGCCTCATGATTCTGAATATAGGGCTTTACTATGATTCTTAAGGCCTCAATGATTTCTATTTCTTCTTTCATTTTTTATACTTTTTGAAAATTACACATCCATTTACGTCTCCAAAACCAAAACTGGCTTTAGCTATAATATTCAAGTCTTTCTCTATTAGTTTTTTTGGTATTTTTTTCTCAGAAATAAGGTGAGCTATTTCTTGGTTTAGATCTTCACAGTTGATATTTGGAAATATAAAACCCTCTTTTAATTGCAGCACACTAGCAACACTCTCTATGGATCCCGCAGCTGCCAGACAATGTCCGATCATAGATTTTAATGAATTTATATAAGGGAAATTTTCTCCTTTTAATCCCAAGGCTTTTGACCAGTTTTGAACTTCAGTAAAATCTTTTGTGGTGGCGGTTAAATGTCCGTTAATCAAATCTATTTCTTTGGATTCAATACCACTATTTTCTATCGCTTTGCTAATACATCTTTGTACAGCCTCTGAATTTGGAGCCGTCATTGTACCACCATTTCTTTGTCCGCCCGAATTTACTTCTCCCCCTAACACTTCTGCATAAATTGATGCATTACGTTCTAAAGCACTTTCTAAGGATTCTAACACCATTGCTCCCGCTCCACTTCCAGGCACAAATCCAGAGGCTGAAGAACTCATTGGTCTAGATCCTTTTTCGGGATCTTGGTTGCTTTTATAGCTAAGCACCCTCATAGCGTCAAAGCCTCCCCATAAATATACTCCATCATCGCTAGAACTACCTACCAACATTCTTTTGGCTTTCCCTGCTTGTATTCTATCAAATCCTATTAGAATAGCTTCTGTTCCTGTTGTACAGGCCGAAGAATTAGTTGACACTTGATTCCCTAGACCAATCAAGCCACCTATATACGCACTTACACCACTAGCCATTGTTTGGGCGACAACAGTACTTCCCAGACTTCTCACTTTTTTATCATCTAGTTTATAGATAGCTTCTCTGAACTTATCTACTCCAGAGGTACCGGTCCCAAAAATAGTTCCACTGTCAAAATCTATATGATCTGAAATGGGCAATTTTGCATCTTTCCATGAATCGATAGCAGCAATACATCCATATAAAATACCCGAACTTTTAAATCCTTTTAATTGAAGTTCGGTGAAATAGTTTCTTTTGTGTTCTTCTGAAATCTGAGGAATACCACCAATCTGGCAAGAAAATGAAAGGTCTTGCATCTCTTTTATATGCTTAATTCCTGATAGGCCTTCACGTAGTGCATTTGTAAACGAATCAAGACCAACACCGTTGGGTGACACTACTCCTAATCCAGTAATTACAACGCGATTATTCATATTATTCTTTAATCATGCCCGCTATTTTACCTCTGCAAACTAGCTCATTTTTTTCATTAAACATTTGTACAATACACTTTAGCTTATTGAATCTAAAATACTCTTTTTCGCTGACGACTTTTACTGTTTCTCCAGGAAAAACGGAGATAAAAAAATCTATTTCGGTAGAAGTCATTCCAATTTGTATGTCTTGTACATTTTTACCTTGAATATGCATTATATATATCCCAAGAGCAACCAAGCCAATCTGAGCCATCGTTTCAGTCAAAATAACTCCGGGAGTTATTGGCTTATTCTTAAAATGTCCTTTGTAGAAGTCTGAGCTTTCTAAAAAAGTATGCTGTCCCATAACTCCTTTTGCGTTAATCGAATCAATCTCTGTTACAAATAAAAACGGATCCTTGTAAGGAAGTAGCGCAATAATTTCTTTTGTATTCATTTAGTTTAAGTGTTCTCCTCCATTTACGGGAATGATTGCCCCAGTGATCCATGCAGATTCTTTTTTAGCTAATAAATATACCACATTTGCAATATCTTCAGGTCTAGTTAATCGTTTAAAAGGATTACGTTGAATTGCATTTTCTTTTAGAATTTCACTTCCAGGTATTAATTTGAAAGATGCTGTATCCGTTATCCCTGCTTCAATACAATTTGCTTTTATTCCGAAAGGTGCAAATTCTAAGGCAATGTTTCTAGTGATAGCCTCTAATGCAACTTTTGCGGCAGAAACTGCCGCATAATTCTTCCAAGCCTTTTTATTTCCTTCGCTGGTAAAACTTATTATTCTAGCATCATTAGAGAAAATATTTGCTTCAAAAACACTTTTAGTCCAGTCATATAGACTTATGGCCATATTCTCTAATGTAAGATGAAAATCGTCGTTCTTTAGTTGGGCAGATTCTGGAGATAACATGGGCTTGAGGTTTCCTTTTGCAATACTATGAATCAACATTTTTACCTTACCATTATCAGCCATTAATTTCATTAATTCATTTAAAGTGTTTACTCTTGTCTCGGGTTTTATGATGTCCGCATTAAAATGTATAACTTGAATATTGTAATTAGATTCTATGGCGTTAAACGTAGATTGAATATCGGTTAAATCAGATCTTCTAGCTCTATAAATCAAGCAAAGATTAAGGCCATGTTGGGCTAACTTTTTAGCAGAAGCTAATCCTAAGCCACTTGATGCTCCGAGTATAATTGCCCATTCGTTTGTGTTTTTGAATTCCATAGCTACCATTTAAGCAATAATCTTTGTGCGGTAAACCCCGGACCAAAGCTAAGCATAAGTCCAACATCACCTTTCTTAACGCCTTCTTTCATGAACCTTTCTAAAACATACATCACTGTTGCACTAGACATATTTCCGTATTCTTTAAGTACCGCTTTGGTATGGTCTATATTTTTCCCTAGGGAACCAAATAATTGCTCCACTGTTTGCACAATTTTTTTGCCTCCAGGATGGAATATCAGATGATCTACTTCATTAATTGATAAATGATTCTGGGCTAAAAATGGATGTACTATTTCAGGGAAATGAGAGGCAATCTTTTCAGGAACATCCTTGTCTAGAATCATTTGAAGCCCACCGTTAGTTAAGTCGAAACCCATCATGTGTTCTGCATTATAAAAATGGTACATCGCTTCATCTAGTATTTCTGGCCCTGCCTCATTTTCATGAGAGGACATTATAGTACAAGCACAACCATCACCAAAAATAGCCGCACTAACAATGTTTACCATCGAAAAATCATCTAACTGAAATGTAGAAGTGGGGGATTCTACCGCGATAACAGCGGCTCTTTTATTTGGGTTTGCTTTTAAGAAATTGTGAGCATAAATCATCCCTGAAACACCAGCCACACAGCCCATCTCCGTTACTGGTAATCGAACAATATCTTGTTTCATATCCAAATTATTTATCAGATATGCATCTACAGAGGGAATCATTATCCCGGTACAACTTACGGTAATAATATAATCGATATCTCTAGGTTTAAGGTTAGCTTTGTTCAATGCTTTTACTAAAGCTCCCTGTGCGAGTTTTATAGTTTCGCGCTTATATATTTGATTTTTAGTCTCAAAAGAGGTTTTAAGGAAAACATCTTTGGCGTCCATGATAGAATACCTTTTGTCTACTCCCGCATTTTCGAAAAGCTTGATTACTTTTCTCTGGAAGCGATTTTCTTGTCCTGAGAGCCAAACTTTAAGAAACGGTATTATCTCTTGGGTGGTTCTTGAAAAGGAAGGGAGCTGAGTAGCAATACTAGTTATTTTTACAGTCATTTTTTTTTAATCATCCATTGGTATCTAAAGACCCATTTCCATTTAATGGTACTTTTGTGCTTGATTTGTTCGGAAAAACGTAAGAGGTCTGTTTTTGTAAAACTTCTTAATATGGAGGTTGCTCCATCTACTCTGACCATTTCGTTGTGAATAAAAATAGACAGTATTTTAAATAAAAAGTAGGCAAGACGACATCTATGTAAATCATTTATGATGATTCCTTTTTCAACATTCTTCAATGTAGACTGAATAAAATTTAATGCAGTTGCATCGTTAAAATGGTGCAGGAATAATGTGCACAACGCAATGTCGAACTTTTTAGTTGAAAACTCTTCTGAAAGAACGTCTAATTTTATGTATTCAATTTCTTCAAATTCTTTCGATAGGGAATTTGCATAATCAATAGTGGTTTGGTTCGCATCAATACCAAGTAGTATAAATTGATATCCATTTTCCCTACCATACTTGGCTATATCTCTCAACATATCGCCTCTACCACAACCTAAATCTACAATAGATAATGACTTTTCCTTGGGGTGGTTTTTAATCAGTATTTTCACTCCGTCTAGAGTAACTCTTTTGCCGCCTAGCCATTTGTTTATAGCAGAAATTTGATCTAATGTTTTGAGAAGTAAGGGGCTAGACAATTCTAGATTATCCATTAATTCCGACTGTTTACTTCGTTCTCTTATTTCAACCATAAAACTCAATGTTCGAGGATGGGTTTACCATGAGTTTTGGTAATAATATATGGAAGTACTGATGGGAAAATATGAATAATTCGCATTATCAAGTCTGCAATAATTCTCAATCTAAATAATCGTGCAATAATGTGTCCATATTTTAATCTCAAGCCAAATTCATTCTTCCAAGTTTTTGAATAAACTCTTTCAAGTTCATCTCGAGATTTAATTTCACCCTGGGAATATGCGAGTATTAATTTGGAGACCATTTGAGCAGAACGAATTGCCATACCCATCCCATTGCCTGCAAGGGGGTGAATCATTCCCGCTGAATCTCCGCACATCAACATATGGTCTTCGACTAAATTTTTGCTTGAAAAGCAGATATTCCCAATTGCTAAAGGTTGGTCGAAAACTAATTCAGAATTTGCAAGGACCTCTTTAATAAGTTTATTTTTATACAATACCTTCTCTTGAAACTCCCGGATATTTTTGTACTTATTAAATATTTTAGCTTCCATTAAATAGCAGATGTTAATGTGGTTATTTTCGACCTTTGAAATACCACAATAGCCCCCTTCAAAATTATGAAGGCCTACCGAATCATCTGGAAAAACACCCTTATAATGAGCTTTTACAGCAAGAAAGGGAGATGGCTTGCGTAAAAAAGCTCGGTTCAGCTTCATATCTATATTAGATCGCTTGCCAAAAGCACCAATAACCAATGGAGCAGTATAGATATCCATGGAACTGGTATTGACAGAAAACAACTCATTGTGAAATTTAATTCCTGAAACCTTAGCCTTTAAAACATGCGCTCCGTTAAGTTCTGCTTTTTTTTTTAACTCAAAATCAATGCAATAGCGGCTGATACTAAATCCACCAAGTGGCAAATAGCTACTAATAGATAAGTTTGAAGAAGTACTAAGAGTTAGCTTTTTAATTTCTTTGGCTCCGAATTTATAAGGGTCAAAATCTAAGGAATGTAAATAAGGTAGTACCTCCTGCGAAATATATTCCCCACAAACCTTATGTTTTGGATACGCATGCTTCTCTATTAAAAGTACTTTTTCCCCTTTCATGGATAAATTTAAGGCACTAACCAATCCTGCTAAACCTCCTCCCACAATAATGATGTCATACGATAGAGTCATTCTCTTTAAAATAAATATGAATAATTTATTTGCACAAAGCAACTAATTGAGATTTCAATAAGTCATAGATTCAATAAAGTAACTATCAAATTCGGATCTCATAATATATTAATCTTTAAATTTAATTTTTTCAAAGTAAAGCAGGGAAGGGACCAAATATTATTGCCAAAGCAATTACAATGCCCCCCCAAATATATCCGTCTCTATTAACTCCGGTAATCATATGAAATACCTTATAGTGCTTCTTGTTAGAAATGATTTTACCATACTTATTAAAAACAACGGTTCTATTGCTCTTGAATTGACTACTATAATCATATATCCATATTTCTTTTTCTTCTTTATTTTCAACATTTGAAGGATTACCGTACTCTAATAGAATTAATTTCTTTGCATTATCACTTTTAGAATATAAGGATTTATTGATAGTTGGGGAGCAGCTGGATAATGTAAAAAGAATTAAAAATAAAAGTAGAATTTGATTTTTCATGGCTCACTATTATATTTTCTATAAATATATTAAAATAATCACTTAAATCGATCAATCTACCCTACGCCATATATGACTCAGGGCTATTGACAATTCGGGAAATTTAAAAGTAAATCCATGATTAAATAATTTATCTGCAGATACCGGACTACCTTTCAATAAGATATTAGACATCTCCCCAAATAAAAGTCGCAAAACAAAAGAGGGAACATGAGGAACCCAAAGTGGACGATGAAGAGCTTTTGCAATAAGTCGAGTAAACTCTTTATTGGTCACATAATTTGGAGTGACTGCATTATATATGGAATGGGGGAGTAATCCTTCTACAAGTTGTAAGAATATCTCACAGAGATCATCAATATGTATCCAGGGCATGAATTGATTTCCAGAACCCAATCTAGAACCAATACCAAATTTAATAGGCAAAGAAATAATAGGCAATGCTCCTCCCTCTTGGCTCAAAACAAGACCAAGCCTAAGTTTAGAAACCTGACACGTATCATTTTTAAATAAATCTGCAGCTTCTTCCCAGTCGACACACATATTTCCTAAAAAATCTGGATATGCATCCATAACTTCAGTTTTTGGGGCAAGGTCATTTATTCCTCCATACCATCCCGTAGCAGAACAAGAAATAAAAAACTTCGGAGAAACATTCAATTCCAGACATTTTCTATGCAAAAATTTGGCGCTAGCTATACGACTATTATAAAGAATTTCTTTTCTTTTTTTGGTCCATCTCTGCTGGGCAATTCCTGCGCCAGCTAAATGAATCAAACCGTCAATATCTTCAAATGCGGAATTATCAATTTCTTCTTTTGTCGGATCCCAATGAAAATGATTTTGAAGAGATTTATAAGAGATATTTCGAGTTAAAACAAGTACTTGATGACCTCGATTTGCTAATATTCTCACTAATTCTTGTCCTACTAGGCCCGTGCCTCCAGAAACTAATATTTTCATTATTTTTGGTATTTGAATTAGAATTAAAGATCATAATCTCCTGCGAAGTTTAACTTTGTTACAAAATTAACAAAATGAAGCTTAGTAGAGCCAAACTTTCCAAATATAGTATGAGATAAAAACTCAATGAATTTGATAAGACTTAGCATAGTATCCAGTAATGTATTCCGAAAAAAACAATATGAACATCAACGATATTCCTAAAGAAATTTCTGCATACCAACTCAATGAATTGATAAAAAAAGGATATAATATTCGTATTCTTGATGTTAGAGAACCTATAGAATTGGATATCTGCCATTTAGAGAGTGCAGAAAATATACCTGTGAATTTAATTCAGGAATGTATCGATAAAATCTCTAAAGAAACCCCAACTGTTGTAATTTGTCATCACGGGGTTCGAAGTAGAAATGTCATCCATTACCTAGAAGTAAAAGGATATCAAAATCTAATTAATTTGGAAGGAGGAATTCATTCCTGGGCGGAAGATATTGATCCAAATATGACTAAATATTAATCTGACCCAACCTATATCAAAAAAAAATTCGCTAGAAAAGAATTAAAAACAAAGTTCCTTTATGGTTCTTTTTATATTTTTAAGAAAATAAGCTATGTTAAAATGAAAAAAACACTTTTATACTCACTAATCTTGAGTTTAAACATCTCTTATGCTCAAGACAGTTTACAGTTCGATAAAATAGTTCAATGGGATGCAAATCCAATTGAAAGTCAAGGCAAAACGGGAACTTGTTGGAGCTTCTCAACCACTTCATTCTTGGAATCAGAATTGATTCGAATGGGAAAAGGTACTTACAATCTATCTGAAATGTTTGTCGCAAGACAGACCTATTTGGATAAAGCTGATAATTATGTGAGAAGACATGGGAAAACACAATTTGGAGAAGGTAGCTTGGGCCATGATATGATCAATGCCATAGAAACTTATGGTATCGTTCCTAAGGAAGTATTTAGCGGGCTCCAAAGCATTTCCAGAACACACAATCATGCTGAACTGTCAAATATACTAAAAGCTTACTTAGAAGCGATTGTTGAAAATAAAGGAGGAGAACTTAGTGTGCTATGGAGAGAAGGATATACTGCACTTCTAGATGTATATCTTGGTGAATTTCCTGAATCTTTTATATATCAGGAGGAAATATTTAGTCCAAAAAGTTTTTCCACTTCTCTTGGTTTAAGTGCTGACAATTATCTTAGTTTAACTTCCTATACCCACGAGCCCTATTACAGTTCTTTTATTTTGGGTATACCAGACAACTGGAGCAATGGACTTTTTCACAATCTGCCAATTGATCTTCTTTACAACAGTACAAAAAATGCATTAAAAAATGGCTTTACCATCGAATGGGATACCGATGTTAGCAACTCTGGATTTAACTCCAAAAAGGGCTTAGCGCTTGTTGCTATAGAGGGCGAAAAACCTAATTTTAATCTTGTTTCAAATGAAATGGAAGTGAGCCAAGCTTATCGCCAAGAAGCCTTTGATAATTATGCTGTTGGAGATGATCACTTAATGCATATAGTCGGATTGGTTGAAGATCCAGGTGGAAAAGAGTATTTTGTGGTTAAAAACTCTTGGGGAGACAAAATAGGTATGGAAGGGTTTAAAGGACATATTCTTGTCTCTGAATCATATTTTAAGCTAAATACAATATCAGTATTGATGCACCGAGATGGACTATCTAATATCGTGAAGAAAAAATTAAATTTAAAATATAATGTTTCTCTTCCTGGGATAATTAATGAATAATGACCTTGAAAAGACAAATTTAAAAAAGATCCATTAATAAATTCGAACTTCGGTAATCACCTCCTCGCCTACTTCTTTGTTAAGCATTTTTCTAATTTTCTCCTTGGAATAACTAAGTTCTTGTTTGAGTGCTGCATTGCTTAATTTTACAAAAAGAATTCGTTTTTCTACCTCTATACTCACAGTGTATTTAGTCACTGAGGGGCCCATAAGTTTATCCCATGATGTCACGATATGAGCTTCATTAAATTTTGAAGTAATGTCATAATTATTAAGAAGTTCTTTAATGACCTCTCCTATGGTTTGACCCCTAGCTCTTCTCATGAAACAATTCCGTCATTCACATAAAACATCTGATAAGAATCGTCAATTTTCTTCACAATGTCTTCTGTTCTATTTTTATGCGTATCGGTGATGAAAATCTGACCAAAATGTTGTTCAGAAACTAGACGAACAATTGCCTCTACGCGTTTGTCATCTAATTTATCAAAAATATCATCTAATAGCAAGAGAGGTTTTTTTCCAACTAAATTCTTTATGAAATCAAATTGAGCCAACTTAAGAGAGATTAAATAGGTTTTTTGTTGGCCTTGCGATCCTTGTTTCTTGATAGGGAAATCTCCTATTTTGAATAATAAATCATCTTTGTGAATCCCACATGTAGTATACTGCAGTATTTTATCTTTTGTCAGGTTTTCTTCAAGTAAAGATGCTAATGATTGATCGTGAAGTTGTGACTTATAGCCTAATTCGACCTTTTCTTTTGATCCTGAAATAGCTGTGTAATAACTATTAAAAATAGGATTAAATTCCTCCATAAACGCACATCGTTTCTCATAGATTTTCATCCCAATATCTTCTAAGTGTTCGTTATATATGCCAAGTGTAGTGGGATCATATGTAAAATTTGCGGCAAAATATTTTAAGAGAGCATTTCTCTGAGAAAGTATTTTGTTATAAGAAATAAGGTGCTGCAAATACAATTTGTCAGACTGAGAGATAACTCCATCCATAAATTTTCTTCTAGTCTCACTTCCTTCTAAAATCAAATTTCGATCGGCTGGAGAGACAATCACTAATGGGAAAAGACCAATATGATCAGCAAAGCGCTCGTATTCTTTTTTATTTCTCTTAAACACCTTATTATGTCCTTTTTTAACACCACAAAAAATGTGTTCTTCTAAATGATTGCGGTCAAAAGTAGCTTCTAAAGTGAAAAACGGCTTTTTATGACGAATATTATGGCTGTCTATTGAATTAAAATAGCTCTTACAAAAACACAAATAATAAATTGCGTCTAACAAATTAGTCTTTCCCTCACCATTATCTCCAACAAAGCAGTTGATGCTGGAGGAGAAAGACAATTGAGCAGACTCATAATTTTTAAAATCGACTAAACAGAGATTTTTGAGGTACATTGAAAATTTATTTTAGTAAAAATAAGACCTGAATTTAAATTTATAGCGTTGATTTGAGAATTTCTTTTATTTTTGTACAACATTTAACATATAGCAAATAAAATGGCTGACAAGAAAAACCAAACTCCGGAACAATTAAAGGCAATAGAAGATAGTCTAACAAAAGCAGAAATGTATGTGGAAGACAACAAAAACAAACTGATGGTAGTCGTGCTGGCAATTGCTATAGGGTTCAGTGCATTCTTCGCTTACGATCGATTTTATGTTCAACCAAAAGAAAATAATGCATTGACAGAAATGTACATGTGCGAAAAGAATTTTGAACAAAATAAATTTCAAGAAGCTTTAGATGGAGATGAGCAATATGCTGGCCTACTTGAAATAATTGACACTTATGGTGGAACCAAATCAGCAAATTTGGCAGAATATTATACAGGAATTTCTTATTTGAAATTAGGAAATCTAGAAGAAGCAATCTCTCACCTAGACAACTTTTCTTCGGATGACGAAATCCTTGCTCCTATTGCAAAAGGAGCCATTGGCGATGCATTTTCGGAATTGGGTCAAAATGATGAAGCTTTCACTTACTATGTTAAAGCTGCGAATATGAGAAATAATGAGTTTACAACACCCATATATTTAATGAAGGCTGCAAATACTGCATATATTCTCAAAAAAAACGACCAAGCTCTTGAATTATATAAACGCATCGAAAAAGATTATTCCAAAACTCGTGAAGGGCAAAATATTAGTAAATATATTTCTCGAATGACAGCAGCTGAATAACTTTTTTATGTCCTCAAAAAAATTATCACATTATGACCAAGAATCAATCCCAAATGCAGAAGGTCTGCGATTTGCGATTGTTGTATCTGAATGGAATGAAAATATCACAGAAAATCTTTATAAAGGGGCACATAAAGTATTATTAGAAAATGGTGTATTGCCTGAAGATATTCTTCGAATGAACGTTCCTGGAAGTTTCGAACTGATCTTTGGTGCTTCCTTAATAGCAGACACAACTGATGTTGACGCCATTATTACTTTAGGATCTGTAGTCAAAGGAGAAACAAAACATTTTGATTTTATATGCCAAGGTATTAGCAACGGCATTAGCCAACTCAATATTTCCTCAGATATACCTATCATATTTGGTCTTCTTACCGATGATAACATGCAGCAAGCCATTGACCGTTCTGGAGGTAAATTAGGAAACAAAGGATGTGAATGCGCTATAGCTGCTATAAAAATGGCTTCCATGAACCAGATACTAAAAGCTGAAGAATAAATATTTTAGAAATTAATACGAGTCCTTCATACCATGAATATTCATTATTTATGGAACACTATTAACCAAAAACACAAAATGAAAAAAATCATCGCACTAAGTATGATAATCGGATTAGTTTTCGTGTCATGCAACACCACCCAAAAAAAAGAAACTACTTTTTCCTTTGAGACAGAAACTTTTGCCGATCTCAAAATTGTTCGCTACCAAGTTCCTGGATTTGATTCATTAACCCTTCAACAGCAAAAGCTAGTCTACTTCTTGAGTGAAGCCGGCTATTCAGGTAGAGATATTATCTGGGACCAAAACTACCGCCATAACCTTTCTATTCGTAGAGCATTAGAAAATATTATTCTGAATTATTCTGGAGATAAATCTTCTAGCAACTGGGAGAATTTTATGATTTATACCAAAAGAGTTTGGTTTTCAAATGGAATTCACCACCACTATTCTATGGCGAAATTTGTTCCCAATTTTTCAAAAGAATATTTCATGAGTTTGATGAAGCAAGTGAATACATCGCTGAATGACGAAGCTATTATGGCTATTTTCGATCCTGAATTTGATGCCAAGAAAGTAAATCTTGACCCAACCAAAGGTTTAATTTTAGGTTCCGCCGTCAACTTTTATCAAGAAGATATAACAGAAGATGAAGTAGACGCTTATTTTAAATCCATTAAAAATACTGAGACCAATCAACCACTGTCTTACGGATTAAATTCCAAATTAATTCGTGGAGAAAATGGAATTGAAGAAAAAGTATATAAACTAGATGGAATGTATGGCGAAGCAATTGTAGAGATTATCTCTTGGTTAGAAAAAGCTAGTGAAGTAGCAGAAAATAAAGCTCAGGGTGACGCTCTTAAACTTCTAATAGAATATTATAAAACTGGAGACTTAAAAACCTGGGACGATTATAATATCGCATGGGTCGGCGCCACTGAGGGGGATATTGATTACATCAACTCTTTCATAGAAGTCTACAATGATCCCAAAGGCTACACCGGATCATTTGAATCTCTCGTGGAGATTACAGACTTTGAAGCCTCTGCTCAAATGAAAGTTCTTTCGGACAACGCACAATGGTTCGAAGACAACTCTTCAATAATGGAAGAACACAAAAAGAAAAAAATTACTGGAGTCTCTTATAAAGTGGTTTCTGTCGCTTCCGAGGCTGGTGATTCGTCACCATCAACTCCAATAGGTGTTAATCTTCCAAATGCAAATTGGATTCGTTCTACGCATGGTTCAAAATCTGTGAGCCTGGGGAATATTGTTTATGCTTACGCTCAGGCTGGAGGCAAGGGAATGTTAAAAGAATTTTGTCATGACACAGAAGAGGTGACAAGAGCAAAAGAACATTCTAAATTAGCGGGTAAACTTCATACGGCCCTTCACGAAGTTTTAGGGCATGCATCAGGTCAATTAAATCCAGGCGTAGGTACACCTAAAGAAACAATCAAAAGCTATGCTTCAACTTTAGAAGAGGGGCGTGCAGATTTAGTAGCACTTTACTTCTTGATGGATGAAAAGCTTATCGAATTAGGATTGATGGAATCACTAGAAACAGGAAGAGCCGAATATGACTCTTATATTAGAAATGGTTTAATGGTCCAAATGCAGCGTCTTGAACCTGGTTCTAATATTGAAGAGGCTCATATGAGAAACCGACAATGGGTGTCGGCTTGGTCATTTGAAAGAGGAATAAAAGAAGATGTAATTTCAAAAATATCCAGAGACGGTAAAACATATTTCGAAATCAATGATTACAAAAAGCTTCAAACAATTTTTGGTGAACTATTAATGGAAGTACAAAGGATTAAATCTGAAGGAGATTATGCTGCATGTCAAGCATTAGTCGAGGGCTATGGGGTAAAAGTAGATCCCAATCTTCACAAAGAAGTTTTGGCACGTGTTAAAAAGCTAAGTATTGCTCCCTATGGAGGATTTATTAATCCTCAAATGATTGCCAAGACAGACAAAATGGGAGAAATTGTTTCCATTGATATGACCTATCCCGAAGATTTTTCACAACAAATGCTTGATTATGCTAAGCGATATAGCTTTTTACCAGATTATAACTAATCTATATTTTATTATCAAAAAAAAATCTCACTTTCGTGAGTTTTTTTTTGCTGAAAATATTACTAGTAGATTTTATTTTGTGAGGACAATAAGGTGTTTTTCAATAGAGACGCAATGGTCATAGGACCAACCCCACCGGGAACAGGAGTAATAAAAGAACATTTAGGTGCAACTTGATTAAAATCTACATCACCTAATAATTTCCATCCCGATTTGGTTTTATCAGATTTCACTCTTGTTATTCCGACATCAACGACCACAGCTCCTTGCTTAACCATCTCTGCAGTAACAAATTCAGCCTTTCCCAAGGCAACAATGAGAATATCTGCTGAACGACAAATTTCATTTAAATTTTGAGTCCTACTGTGTGTCAAGGTTACTGTACAATTTCCTACTTTGGTGTTTCTAGCCATTAGAATACTCATGGGTAAACCTACAATATTAGACCGTCCAATTACTACACAATGTTTTCCAGAGGTATGTATTTCATAACGATCTAACAGCTCAATTATACCAGCAGGTGTTGCAGAAATAAAACTTGATAAATTAAGAGTCATACGACCAATATTTATCGGATGAAAACCATCTACATCTTTTTCGGGAACAATAGCTTCAGTCACCTTCATTTCAGAAATGTGCTTAGGTAATGGAAGTTGAACAATCAAGCCATCAATATCCGGATTTAGATTAATTTTTGCGACTTCGTTTAATACTTCACTCTCAGTGGTACTTTTATCCAATCGGATAAGCGTGGAATGAAATCCTACAAGCTCGCAGGCTTTCACTTTAGCATTTACATAGGTTTCACTAGCTCCATTTTCTCCCACTAAAATAGCTGCTAAATGAGGTCTTTTCTCACCATTAGAGAGCATAGCATCTACTTCATTGGCTATTTCATCTTTTATCTTTCCTGACGTTTTTTTACCATCGAGTAGTTGCATAGTTTTGTTAGATTTATGAGATGCTTAATTGTATCATCTTATTTAGACATTGGGAAATTTGGCTTCCCACCTTTCTCCATCATTTTCATCATATTCTTCATCCCTCCGCCCTGCATCATTCGCATGACCTTACCCATGTCGCTAAACTGCTTGATCATTTGATTTACCTCAATTACACTTCGGCCACAGCCTCTGGCAACACGTTGCTTTCGAGATCCATTTAATAAAGACGGATTTGAACGCTCTTTATTTGTCATGGAGGAAATCATCGCTTCAACATGTTTAAACGCATCATCTTCGATTTCAACTCCCTTCATTGCTTTTCCCATACCGGGGATCATACCCACTAAATCTTTCATATTTCCCATTTTTTTAATTTGTACAATCTGGGTAACAAAATCATTAAAATCAAATTCGTTTTTAGCAATTTTTTTTTGAAGCTTTCGAGCCGTCTCTGTATCAAATTGCTCTTGAGCCTTCTCAACAAGGGAAACAACATCTCCCATACCTAAAATTCGGTTTGCCATGCGATTTGGATGGAATACATCCAAAGCATCCATCTTCTCTCCCATACCCACAAACTTAATGGGTTTATTCACAATAGATTTAATTGTCAGCGCCGCACCACCCCGGGTGTCTCCATCTAATTTGGTAATTACAATTCCATTGAAATCTAAACGATCGTTGAATGCTTTTGCAGTATTTACAGCATCCTGTCCAGTCATAGCATCAACAACAAACAAAATTTCTTGAGGAGAAACAGCTTTCTTAATATTGGAAATCTCGTTCATCATCTGTTCGTCAATAGCCAAACGACCTGCAGTATCAATCACTACTACATTGTGACCATTGGCTTTAGCATGAGAAATAGCTGATTTAGCAATTGCAAC
The DNA here is from genome assembly GCA_964516765.1 of uncultured Cryomorphaceae bacterium. Classification (GTDB taxonomy): domain Bacteria; phylum Bacteroidota; class Bacteroidia; order Flavobacteriales; family UBA7430; genus CAZEWZ01. The sequence goes on from CAZEWZ010000015.1 coordinate 27,925, forward strand.
CGGATCTTTGTTTTCATTATCTGTAAATACTTCAACTCCGACTTGCTCTGCGAGTATCTCTAATTGTTTAATAGCTGCAGGGCGATAAACATCACAAGCAACAAGCAATGGTTTTTTTGATTTTTTGTCTTTCAAGAATAGTGCTAACTTTCCAGTAAAAGTAGTTTTACCCGAACCTTGGAGACCAGCAACAAGAACTACAGAAATAGGAGCTTCAAGATTGATTCCCTCAGTTTGGCTTCCCATTAATTCGGTTAACTCGTCTTTTACAAGTTTAACCATCAATTGGCCCGGTTTTAGTGTGGTAAGCACATCTTTTCCTAGAGCATCTTCCTTAACTTTATTAGTGAAATCTTTGGCAATTTTAAAACTCACATCGGCATCTAAAAGTGCACGACGGACCTCTTTTAAGGTTTCCGCGACATTAATTTCAGTAATCTTACCATGACCTTTGAGAATCGAAAAGGCCTGGTCTAATTTTTCGGATAAATTTTCAAACATACAGCATAAATTTTATCAACTAAAATAATCAATTTACATTCTTTCGGGAACGGTTATACCTAAAAGTCCCATTGATGAAAAAATAAGACGTCCTACAAAAGCGGACAAGCCAACTCTAAAGTCAATATCCTGTTTAATATCTGTACCAAAAATTGGTACTTGCTGGTAAAACTGATTGTATTCCTTTACGAGTTCAAAAGTATAGTTGGCCAACACTGCAGGAGTTAAATTATCGGCAGCATCTTGAATAACTTCAGGATAACGAATTAATATCTTTACTAAATCTTTTTCTTTTGCCAGAAGAGCAGATTTGGGCTCTGATACACAAAGTAGGCCCTCATATTTTCTTTGCAAGGAACAAATTCGTGCATAGGTGTATTGAATAAAGGGGCCAGTATTACCATTGAAATCTATAGACTCAATGGGATCAAAAAGCATTCTTTTCTTTGGGTCTACTTTAAGAATAAAATATTTTAATGCTCCCAACCCAATATTTTCATAAAGGACTGTAAGCTCTTCTTTTGAAAATCCTTCTAGCTTTCCTAATTCCTCCGAAATAGACTTAGATGTATCTACCATCTCCTGCATGAGATCGTCAGCATCTACAACAGTACCCTCTCTCGATTTCATCTTACCAGTAGGAAGGTCAACCATTCCATAAGATAGATGCTGACAATCATCTGCCCATATATGTCCTAATTTACTCAGGACTTTAAAAAGCACATCGAAGTGGTAATCTTGCTCATTACCAACAGTATAAACCATTTTGCTAAAGTTAAAGTCTAGGTGTCTTTGAATGGCTGTACCAATATCTTGTGTCATATATACCGCAGTTCCGTCAGAACGTAAAAGTAATTTGTGATCGAGTTTCTGATCGGTTAAATCTACCCAAATCGAACCATCTTCTTTTTTATAAAAAACTCGATTAGTCAATCCTTCATCGACATATTTTTTACCCAATAAGTAAGTATCACTTTCATAATAATTGGCATCAAAATTGACACCCATACGCTTAAATGTTTGCTCGAACCCACTATAGACCCATTCATTCATAGTCTTCCACAAACTTCTAACCTCAGTATCTTGTGCCTCCCATTTCAGTAACATTTTCTGAGCTTCAAGTAAGATAGGTGCTTCTTTTTTGGCATGCTCCTCAGTTTTCCCTTCTGAAATTAATTTAGCAATTTCTTTTTTGTACTCTTTATCAAAACGTACATAATATTTACCCACTAGATGATCTCCTTTCATACCTGAGGATTCAGGGGTTTCACCTCCACCGAAAAGCTTCCATGCAAGCATAGACTTACATATGTGTATCCCTCTATCATTTACAATCTGCACCTTTCTCACATGCTTACCACTAGCTTTCAATATTTCGGCTACGGAAAAGCCAAGTAAATTATTTCTTACATGGCCTAAGTGAATCGGCTTATTGGTATTTGGAGAACAATATTCCACAACAACTAAATCCGCATCCTTACCGGCTGATATGTGCCCGTAATTTTTCTGTGTAAATCCGTCCGCATAATGAGCTAGCCAATAAGCATCTTCAATCAATATATTCAAGAAACCATTAACAATACTAAAGCTCTTTACAATTTTCAAATTTTTAACTAAGAACTCCCCTAATACTTTTGCGGTTTGCTCAGGACTAATTTTAGACACACGGAGCAATGGAAAGACAACTAATGTAATGTCTCCCTCAAATTCTTTTCGTGTGCTTTGGAGATTAATTTGGCTTACAGGAAAGTCAGAACAATACAGTTCTTTAATCGCATCTTGAACTGCCACCAATAATATTGATTGGAGATCTTTCATTGATTTTTATTTTTTTTCGGCAAGAATATCTCCGCCATCATACATCTTGCACTTCCTCCTCCGCAAGCTTCAATTGTGTCTAGTGAACTAGATAAAATTGGGCAATGGTTTTCAATTTGTTTAATTTGATTAGCTGTAAGAGCTTGATGAGCAGAATTAGACATCACCAAAAACCGATCTTGGGATTTGTTAGATACCTGTAGCATATTTCCGGCAAAACGGTGCTTTTGGATTTCAGTAATATAAATAATCTCTTTTCCTGTCGACACTAAGCTATTAATAAGATTCTGACGCTCTAATGGATTATCGATTGAATCCGCACATAATATTACAAAGCTATCTGCTAGACACATCATTACATTAGTATGATATACAGGAAGACGCTCATAACCTACGGTTTGGTTGGAAATGAAGGTATGAGGCTTGTAGCCAAAAATCTTGCAAAAATCTTGCAATATTTGGAGGGATGTCCGATTAGATAATGCGGCATAAGCAATCATATTTTCTCGATCTAACAACATTGATCCAGTACCTTCAAGAAAAATATTTTTCTGTTCATAGTGCGAAAAATCAATCGGCTGTAGAGCTATAAAATTATGCTTATTTCTCAAAATGTCAAGAATATCCAGACGACGTTCAAGCCTCCTGTTTTGCGCACACATTGGATACAAGGCAACCCGACCATCCTGATGAAAAGAAATCCAATTATTTGGAAATATTGAATCTGGAGTATTAGGGAGGATAGTGTCTTCCACGACTATCACTTCAACTCCATTTGAATCCAATAGGTGTACAAAATCATTAAACTCTATGAGTGCTAGAGATTGAATCTGGTCTTGGGTGACTCCCTTCAATAATCTCTGATAGTAATTATTTACAGCAGTTTCTTCGTTAAATCGGAAAGCTACAGGCTGAATCATTAATAAGCTGGATGTAAATTGTGTTAGCATCAATTCTTTCTTATTAGGGGTAAAGTAGAACATCTCAATAAGCCTCCCATTTTAGCAATTTCTGAATAAGAAACCTCTTCCACAATAAATCCCTTATCTCTCAAAATAGCATTCAATCTAGTGAATCCTTTTTCTGAAACAATTACTTTTGGGGAAATAGAAAACACATTACAGGACATGTGAAACATTTCATCTCGTGATATTTTGACCACATTTTCTTCTCCAAAATAATCTACCAAAAATTGTACATCATCTTCATATTTAAACCCCCCCGGATAAATGAGTGCTTGCCCCATTCCAATAGGTTGAAAACAACAATCTAAATGAAGAGCATTATCTTTGGGTTCCGAATCTGATTTATTCAATTCAAAGGAGACAACTGTTCGGTTAGGAAAAGTCTTCTGTAAAAAAGCCACACCCATGTAATTAGTTCGTGCCACGGTATATTTCTCAAAATCTATTTTGTTTGATACTCCAACAAAAATACAGTCATCCCATGGCATTACGTCACCACCCTCGACTTGAGCGTCTGATGGCATATTAATAATTTGCGATGAATCAATTTGATCAAGAAAATAAGAAAGTGCTTCAAACTCCTTTGATCGAGCTTTAATAATGTTTGGAACTACAAAAAAGGTGTCAACGACAAAAGCAATATCTCGACAAAATACTTGATTCAATTGATTAATATTTTCAGGCCTAAAAACTTGAATATTATACTTTTCAAGAATTTTCTGAAAAGCATCTATTTCTCTAATCAAATCTTTCTCTAAGGGAAAAGTTCCTTTAGAGATATGCTCTCTAGACTTGGGGTCATAGGCATCATTTAAGGGGGGTTCTCCGCCGAAATCTAACCCTATACCCAATACAACCGCTTCTAGTTGAGCTGTCTCGTTTTTAATATTCAGTTGGAGCTTTTTCATATTATAAAATATACTCCAAAGTTAAAAGAATCCTTTATTCAAAACCAAAAATAAGAAACAAAAGCACACCAAAGTTTTGAATAGCAGAATTAGTCAAATGAAAAATGTTTTTCTGCCATTAACATGACTTCATCTCCAATAGCTAAACAGGCAGTAGCGGCTGGAGAGGGTGCATTTAAAACATGAATACTACGGTCCTTGTACTCAATTTTAAAATCGTCTATCACTTCTCCAGAATCACCCAAAGCCATAGCGCGAACACCCGACCTTCCGGGGGTGATGTCTTCAAGGGTTAAGCTCGGGCACATACGCTGCAATTGCTTAAGAAACAATTTTTTGGAAAAAGCTCGTTTGTATTCTTCCAAACCGAATCGCCATTGCTTGAAGAATAATTTCCAGGTACCCCAAAAGAGTAAAGCATCTAGAGTATCTTTCAAATTAAAATCTGTTTTGCCATACCCTTCTCTTTTAAATGTGAAGACAGCATTTGGCCCACACTCTGTTGTACCGTCAGTCATTCTAGTAAAGTGAACACCTAGAAATGGGAATTCAGGATTAGGGACCGGATAAACTAAATTCTTTATTTTCTTTTTCCCTTGAGGTGTTAAATCGTAATAATCTCCTCTGAAACCTACAATTCGCATGTCTAAATCAACTTGATCTTTTCTAGCCATTTTATCTGAATGAAGCCCAGCACAAAAAATCATATATCTAGACTGAATTAATCCCTGTGAGGTATTAATTTGACTAATTTCTCCCTTATCAAAATTCTTTACTTTGCAAGAGGTGATAATTTTTGAATTAGGATTAATTTCTTTTACTAATTCAGCTAATTTAAGAGTCACTGCTTTAAAATCTATAATACCAGATTCTGGAACCCATAAAGCTTTTATACCCTCAATAAATGGTTCAATTTTAAGAATCTCATCGCGATCAATAATCTCAATTCCTTCCAATCCATTCTTTAGGCCATTTTCTCTAATTTTCTCTAGTCGAGCTAGTTCGTCCTGATGAGTCGCGACCACAATCTTACCACAAACTTCATGATCAATTTGGTGTGTTTTTGCAAAAGCGACAATCTGTTTTCTGCCATTCACGCAATTCGTTGCTCTGAATGATCCTGGACGATAATACAAACCTGAATGAATAACTCCAGAATTTCTACCCGTCTGATGAAATGCGAGTTGTTCTTCTTTTTCAAGAACTGCAATAGTCAAATTAGGATATTTTTGCTGAAGCTTGTAGGCAGTAGCTAAACCAACTATACCCCCTCCTACTATTGCAATATCAAAAACCATAGACTCTCGCATATTTATTTTTTGTTTATGCAAAAGTACAATAGAGATTTTAAAAAAACATCCATAGAGTCAGAATAAAAAATCAAACATTTTTAATTAATGCTAATTTCAAACTTTGTATTATATCAAAAAAAGATTATCGTACTCAAAAAATGAATTCTATAATTGATTTTAGATAAAAGAAATTTATGTGATACCTTTATGTATTGAAAAAAAAATGAAAAAAAACTTCCTGTTCTATATTATTCTGTATCCTTTATTCTTAATTGGACAAAACTCCCCATGTATGGAGAATTTAGACCTGCCAGAATATACTGGAAGTTATGATTTCAATTTTTATACTGAATCCGATGGAATTTTAAATGGAAGTGAATATTCTGGATCAAGCATATACTACCCCATAAATGAAAACAATTCATTGGCAAGTATTGTAATTGTTCCTGGTCTTACAAATCCAGAGTCAATTATGGAAGATTGGGGTCCTTTTTTTGCTTCCTATGGGTTTGTAACTATGACTATTGGTACTAATAGTGTTTTTGCAGATCCTGAAGATCGAGCCTATGCACTTCTAGATGCGGTTAATAGTTTAAAACAAGAACACACTCGGATTTCTTCTCCACTCTTCAATTTACTGAATACAGACAATATTGCTCTTTTAGGATGGTCAATGGGTGGAGGGGGCTCATTATTAGCCGCCGGTATGGATTCAAATATAAAGGCAATAATTGCATTGTGCCCTTGGCTAAATTTATTGAACGTAGAAACTTTAGACCATAACATACCCACCCTTATCATTAGTGGTCAAATAGACTTAATTGCTGCGCCTGCTTTTCATGCAGACATTCATTATGAGATGATTCCCAATACGACTGATAAAATTAAATATGAAGTAGGATTAGCAGGCCATACGCTTGCTACAAGTCCTAACAGCGGAAACGGAGATGTAGGATTAACTGCTCTTTCATGGTTAAAAAAATACCTCATTGAAGATCCTTGTTTCTGTCCATTACTCATTGAAGCACCTTCTTCTGCATCTATATTTGACAGCAATATTGACTGCATTATCGAATACGGTTGTATGAATTCTTTGGCTTTAAACTATATTAGTAGCGCTACAGTTGAGGATGGATCTTGTACTTTTTCTTCCCTGTGCGAACATATTCTAATAGATTTAACTGAAGGTTGGAACATGATTGGATTTCACTGCTCAGAAAACACCGACACAGAAATAACTTTTTCTTCCATAACTAACCAAATCATTATTGTAAAAAATGGCCTTGGAGAGGCTTATTTACCTGAATGGAACTTCAATGGTATAGAATCTATGGAACGTGGATACGGCTATTCAGTAAAAATAAAAACAAGCATAGCAAATTTTAATATTTGTGAAAATTAAGATAAATTTATCTTCTTTTTGCTTGAGCAACCTCTTTGAAGTTGACATTTTTATAAAAAAAGCTACATTCTTCCATCAATTCTTTTCCATATTCCTGGACCCAGTCCATGTGAATAGACATATCAATTTGAGTGGGAGGAATTATATTAAATTGAACTGCATACAAATCGTTTATCGATCCTGGTAATGAAATATTACGTGCATAATGAAAATTATCAATCAAATTTATATGCGGAACCAAGTCAATAAAGGTACTTAAACCTGTTTTTTCGTTAATTACTTTTGCATTTATATGCAGATAAGGAATAAAACCATTTTTCACAGCACCATTTGGTATATTATCTATATCCCAGTTGACTCTAGCCTCAATATGAATATTTGTTTCATTTTCTGACAAATGCATTGAACTGGGCATTATATTATCTTTTATTGCACCTTCAAAAATAAATAATATTCCTGGCTCAACTCTTACTTCACCAATCACTAACTCAGGATTACTCGTTTGACAAAATGAATTTTCCACGAGCGCAAACAAAACAAGTATCAATAATTTTTTCATAAAAATTAATTTTTTTACAAATGTACAAGGAAATCTAATAAAATTTAAATTTATCAACCCTTACCTTTAAAAAATTAGTAATGAATTGAATACACTAACATTAGTTACAAAAATGTTATTTTTGTGGGAGATAAATTTTTATGATTAGAAAATGTTATTTTTTTAAACTGTTTGTTCTAGTGAGTCTAGTTTGTATAATTCCGGCCTGCCTAGACGAAGATTTAAGCTCAATATCTAGTCAGCAAGAACTTGAAACTCTTGTAGCAATTCCTTTTATTAAATCTTCTATAACACTGCTTGATTTAATGCCTGTGGACGAGCATATTTATATTGAAGACAATCAGTTCATTCACATAATGTACCAAAGAGATAGCTTTGCCACAGTACAGAGCGACTCTCTTTTGGATTTAGAAAATCAAGCACCAACAGTTAGAAGCATGGAACTAGGAGCTATTGAGTTAGAACCTTACGAAGATGATTTTCGTATGACAATATTGCAATTAAGCCAAAATTTAGAAGATACTGCATTGGGGAATTTATTTCCGCTAGGTGTGGAATACTCTAACGAAAATGGATCTGCATGGTTCCCTCCTATCAATCCTCAATCTGCAGGATATTATTCAAGACCAGGACCTGATGCTTTCCAATATATATTGATTGAATCTGGAATTATTGAAATATCTCTATATAACGAAATGCCTGTTGAAATTACCAGTATAGATATGACTCTTATGAATATGGTGGACTCAGCTGTTATTGGTTATTTTAGTTTTGACAATATCCCTATAAATGAAACCGCCTATTGCGAATTATTTGTAGAAAATCAATTACTGTTCAATGACTTACTAATGCATGTCCACACCTTCCATTTGGAAGGAAGTGGACTAGACCCATTTGATACAGAAACATATGTGGAACTTAGTTACGACCAAGGAGTTGATGTGGTAGTCTCTACACGCGAAGTTTTAGTGAAGGAAGGATTAGTCCGTTTCCCAGAAGAAGAAGGCCCTTCAGATACTATTTTAGTAGATTTAGATTTTGAAAATGGGATGCTATTGAGTAAAATGGATGTAATTGAAGGTGACTTTAACTGTAGCTTTGAATCTTCTGTAAAAACTGATATTGACTTAATCTTCACTATCCCTCAACTTAAAAACAGTGAACTAGAAATGTTTGAATTTTCTCTCCTTGTAACTAACACTGAAAATTCTGGAGCTCAAAGTAGCAGTTACTCAATGGATGGATATAATTTTGATTTGACTGATTCACAAAATCAATTGGATGTATATTTTTCCTCTACTGTTGTCCCTACATCAGAAACTGAAGACCATGTTTTATTTAGCGAACATGATACCGTTAGGGTAACTGTAGCTCTCGATAATATGAATTTTAGTTCGATTGAAGGCTATTTTGGACAAGTTGAAAAAATAATTAATCCGAATGAATTGAATCTAGAAATGGATGCTCTACAATCAATTGGACAGAATATTGCATTAGCTGATCCGACCATAACCTTCGTATCAGAAAATACAATGGGTATTCCTTTTGAAATTGAACTTCAGATGCAAGGATCAAACAATGGTCAAAACATTGATTTAAATGGACCAAGTATTCCTATTGAATCTAATCAAATTTCCACTTCTACATTTAATAGTACAAATTCTCAAATCATAGATTTTATAGCCTTAAATCCTCAACAAATAATTTATTCTGGATCTGTAATGTCAAATCCATTAGGAAATACCGGGACTTTAAATTTTATTGGACCCGGAACAGGATTAAATATTGGCTTTGAAATGGATTTACCTATGCAATTAAGTGTTCAAAATCTTATATTAACTGATACACTGGCTGTGAAAAATAATCCATTTAATCTGTTAAGAGATTCATTAAATTCTATTATAGATTATGTAGAAATGGCTACTTTGATGTTTCGTATTGAAAATGGATTTCCATTTCAAGCCTCTATAGATATTTACCTTAATGATTCAATTTCAGGTCTGACTATGGATTCCATTCAAGTAGAACTAATTGAATCAGCTCAAATAGATGACCAAGGAAAAGTATCGCAATCTTCATTAAGTATCTTTTCTATAGAACTTCAGGAGGATCAAATTCAACATTTTATTGACGCAAACCAAATAACTATATCAGCAAAGTTAAGTAGCTCTGGAGATGAAAATAACTTTGTAAAGTTATATACAGATTACACGCTAACTATTGGTACAGGAATTATTAATGAATTATAATTACAACCTTTTTATTTTTATCAAAATACCTCCAAAATAAATTACTTACTATTAGAAGTTATGAGTAATTCAATCAAAAGACTAATGGAATTTACCATTTAAACACCAATAGTACAAAATCAATTACTCTATCTTAAATTTCATCTAAATTTAGGCTACTTAATTTATCCATTATATATCAGTAGTTGTATAAAACTAATCATCATTTTTTTTAAGGAGAATATTAAGTTCATAACTACTAGTATGAAAAATATAAGGGAACTTTTGTGATAAAACCACAAGACATTTTACTTTTAGACATAAAAAAAGCCGAAACAAATGTTTCGGCTTTTTTTAGATTGAAATATGAGACTGTTTATTTCTTCATCCAAGGATTTGAAATAGCCGTTCCATTTACTATTGTTTTTAAGA
>CAZEWZ010000016.1:0-36657 GCA_964516765.1 uncultured Cryomorphaceae bacterium
TCCATTTAGGACTCTATTTTTAAGATACTGCCCATATCCGGTTTTACTAAGTTCCTCAGCTAGAGTCAAAAGTTCGTCTTTTGAGATAAATCCTTGTTCGTATGCAATTTCTTCCAAGCAAGCTACCTTAAGTCCTTGACGATTTTCGATGGTTTGAATGAAGTTACTTGCTTCGTTTAAGGAATCGTGTGTCCCAGTATCTAGCCATGCAAAGCCTCGACCCATAAGCTCTACCCTGAGGGAATCATTCTTTAGATAGACCTCGTTGACGGCCGTTATTTCAAGTTCTCCGCGGTTAGATGGTTGGATACTTTTAGCAATATTAATGACATCATTTGAATAAAAATATAATCCAACAACCGCATAATTAGATTTAGGGTTTTTGGGTTTTTCTTCAATAGAAATAACTTTTCCTAAATCATCAAATTCTGCAACACCATAGCGTTCGGGATCACTGACATAGTATCCAAAAACAGTAGCCATGTTTTCTTTTTCTACTTGTTCTTTGGCCGAATTAATCATCTCATCTAGACCATGGCCATAGAAGACATTGTCTCCTAAAACTAGGCAAACAGATTCATTTCCAATAAATTCTTCACCAAGAATGAAGGCTTGCGCTAGACCATCTGGACTTGGTTGTTCCAAATAAGAGAATGATAAACCAAGGGTTTTACCATCTCCCAGTAATCTTTTAAAATTTGGCAAGTCGTTAGGTGTAGAAATGATCAAAATATCTTTAATTCCAGCTTTCATGAGCACTGAGATCGGATAATAGATCATGGGCTTGTCGTAAATAGGCAAAAGTTGTTTAGAAACTCCTTTAGTAATAGGGTAAAGCCTTTTTCCCGAACCACCTGCTAATACAATTCCTTTCATTTATATTGATTTTTTATATAATCTTTATAAGCCTCTGAGGTTACATTTGACACCCATTCTTGGTGAGTCAGATACCATTGAATTGTATTCGCCAAGCCTTCTTCAAAAGTCACAGAGGGCTTCCAGTTTAGGTTCTTACTGATTTTATTGGCGTCAATCGCATATCTAAGGTCATGCCCAGGACGGTCTTTAACAAAGGTAATCAACTTTTCACTTTCCCCTTTTTCTCTTCCTAATTTAGTATCCATTTGTTGGCACAACTCCTTGACTAGATCTATATTTTTCCATTCGTTGCCCCCGCCTATATTATAGGTCTCTTCATTTGCTCCCTTATAAAACAAAAGATCGATTGCTTTTGCGTGGTCTTTGACATACAACCAATCCCGCGTGTAATTTCCGTCACCATACACAGGTAGAGGTTTCTTTTGCATGATATTTTTGATGAAAAGAGGAATTAGTTTCTCTGGAAACTGAAATCCCCCATAATTATTCGAGCAGTTACTAATAATGTAGTGTAAACCATAAGTTTCACCATAGGCTCGGACAAAATGATCTGAGCTAGCTTTTGATGCGGAGTATGGTGAGTTTGGATCGTAGGGAGTACTTTCTGAGAAAAGTCCCACCTCCCCTAATGAGCCGTATACTTCATCAGTACTAATATGATAAAACCGTTTACCATCCCATTTATTTTGCCAAAGTTTTTTGAAAGCATTTAGCAAAACCATCGTACCTAGAATATTTGTTTTGGCAAAATTGAGGGGGTCTGATATCGATCGGTCTACATGCGATTCTGCCGCTAGGAATGACCGAGTCAAATTTTTGTGTTTGGAACAAATCATAAATAAAAGGTTCGTCAGTAATATCTCCCTTAACAAATGTATAATTGCTTTCCCCTTCAATATCTCTCAGATTATCTAGATTACCAGCATATGTCAGTACATCTAAATTAAATATGTGATGCTCTGGATATTTTTGAACAAAAAGTCGACAAACATGGGAGCCAATAAATCCAGCCCCTCCAGTAATTAAGATCTTCATAAATTAGTTTAACATAGTTTTTAGGGATTCCTTCCAATGAGGAATCTTTAAATCAAACACCATTTTTATTTTTGATGAATCAAGTAAACTGTATTTTGGTCTATTTACTTTTGTTTCAAATTTTTCTGATAATACTGGGATAGTATTAACTTGAATTTTTTTGATTCTGAAAATTTCATTTGCAAACTCATACCAAGAGCAATCTCCTTGATTAGAATAATGAAACACATCAGCTCTTTTTTCCCATTTATAGTTATTGGAAGATATAATTTTTAATGTGGCTTTTACAAGATCATGTGTAAAAGTCGGGCTTCCTTTTTGATCAGAGACTACTTTAATTTCATTTTTACTTTCAGCTCTTTTTATCATGGTTTTAACAAAGTTCTTTCCATAGGATGAGTAAAGCCAGGATGTTCGTATAATCAATCCATAAATATTTGATGCTAGAATTATTTTTTCTCCATCTAGTTTAGATTGACCATAAATACTTGAGGGATTAGTTTGATTAGATTCTATATAAGGTGTATTACTTAATCCATCAAAAACATAGTCAGTTGAATAATGTATAAGCTTAATTCCATGTAAAGAACAAATTTCAACTAAGTTCTGAACTCCTGTTTTATTAACTAAGATTGCTTGTTTAATATTTTCTTCTGCCCCATCTACATTTGTGAAAGCTGCACAGTTAATAATTAAGTCTGTTTTTTTAGACTTAAAGTATTTTCGAACGAAATCGTTATTAGTAATATCTAACTCATTCGAATTCAAAAACACCCAGTCTATATCATTTAGTTTAAGGTTTTTAAATTCGGACCCTAATTGTCCGTTTGATCCTGTGACGACTACATTCAAAAATTAAATTTTTATTCGATTTTAGAAAACGAGTTAATGGTTTGCTTTATTTGGACCAAACGATGAAGTAGCCCCTCAATTTTGTCTAGTTTAAGCATGTTAGCACCATCGCTCTTTGCATTTGTTGGATCAAAGTGAGTTTCTATGAATAGCCCATCTGCCCCGGCAGCAATTCCTGCCCTAGCAATTGTTTCAATCATTTCTGGTCGACCTCCAGTCACTCCAGCTGTTTGATTGGGTTGTTGAAGAGAATGCGTAACATCAAGTACTGTAGGAGCAATTCTTCTCATCGTGGGAATGCCTCGAAAGTCAACTACCATATCTTGGTAGCCAAACATGGTTCCACGATCTGTAATCCAAGCATGCTCATTGCCAGTGTCATAGACTTTCTGAACAACATGTTTCATGCTTTCAGGACTCATAAATTGACCCTTTTTAAGATTAATAATCTTCCCTGTTTTTGCTGCTGCTTGAACGAGTTCTGTTTGCCGAACTAGAAACGCAGGAATTTGTAAAACGTCGACATATTCGGCCGCTATTTCTGCATCACTTTCTTTATGAATATCAGTTATAGTAGGAATTGCGAAATTTTGACGGACTTTGTCAAGGATTTTTAATGCTTTTTCATCTCCTATACCAGTAAAACTATCCAATCGGCTTCGATTTGCTTTCTTAAAACTTCCTTTAAAGTAGAAGGGAATATTTAGTTTTTGAGTAATATTCACCAAATGATCTGCAATTCTAAGCGCCATTTCTTCACCTTCAATGGCACAGGGTCCGGCAATAAGAAAAAAGTTGTTCGAAGGATTTTCCATTTATTTAGATTGCTGTTGTTCGAATATATTGATAGCTTCTTGATAATCTTCAGGGGTGTCAATTCCTAAGGTAGTATAATTTGTTTCTATCATTTTTATTTTAACTCCATTTTCTAAAGCTCTTAATTGCTCTAGTTTTTCTAACTTTTCTAATCTACCCATTTTTGTTGCAGCAAATTCAATTAAAAAAGCTCTTTTAAATCCATATATTCCAAGGTGTTTAAAATAACTGTGTGAAGAATAGTTTAAGTCTTTGATATTTTTTTTGTCTTGCTGTGCATCAAAAGGAATACAAGCTCTAGAAAAGTAAAGCGCATTATTCTGGGCATCTGTAATTACTTTAACCACACTAGGGTCATGAAGATCTTTTGCAGAACTTATTTTATGCATAGCAGAGACCATTTTGACTTCTTTTTTTTTAAGAGACTCAAAAAGACTTGAAATTAAACTAGGTTCGATAAATGGTTCGTCTGCTTGAACATTAATGACATAGTCATATGAACTTAGATGCTTTATGGCCTCCGCTATTCTATCTGTTCCTGAGCGATGATCTGCTCGAGTTGTAAGAATGTTTGTTGTGAAATTGCTACATGCTGTTTTTATTTCTTCGCTATCCGTAGCAATAAACACATCGACCTCCTTAACTAGAATACACTGTTCATAAACTCTTTGAATCATAGGTTTACCTCCAAGGTCTAAAAGAACTTTTTTAGGCAGCCTAGATGATTCAAGACGAGCTGGAATGAGAATAATTCTTTTCATTTTTTATTCTAAGTCAAACACTTGGACAATACCTATGCAGTCTTTGTTTTGGTCGACTACTAATAGAGAGTTGATTTTGTATTGCGTCATAAGTTTTGCCGCATCGGCCAATTTTTCGTCTTTGAAAACTGTTTTAGGGTTTTCAGTCATTATATCTTTCGCTCTCATTTTAAAGAAGTTTTCTTCTTTTTCTTTCATGGCACGTCGAATGTCTCCATCTGAAATAATGCCCAACACTTTTTTATTTGAGCTTTGAACAATTGCCAATCCACATTTTCCTTTAGTAATTTCTTGAATTACATCCATGATTGATGCTTCCATTTCAACAAAAGGGAGAGGTTTTTTTTGCATCACATATTCTACTGTGTGTAATAACTGTTTTCCTAGTCTTCCGCCAGGATGAAACTTAGCAAAGTTCTGATCCTCAAAACCTCGATGTCTCATCAGCGCAACTGCAAGTGCATCTCCCATTACCATCGTTGCTGTTGTGGAAGATGTAGGCGCCAATTGAAGTGGGCAGGCTTCTTTTTCTACTGCAATGTTAAGATGATGGTGGGTGTTGTTTGCAAGAGTAGATTCCGGGCTCCGCGACATTGAAATTGTTTTATTTCCTTGAGAGATAAGAAAAGGAATCAACTTTAAAACCTCATCCGTTTCTCCAGAATTTGATATCAGTAAAACGATATCTTCTTTTTCGATCATTCCGATATCGCCATGACACGCTTCCCCTGGGTGGAGAAAAAAACTCGGAGTTCCAGTACTTGAAAGAGTTGCAGCAATTTTTTTTCCAACGATACCCGATTTACCCATTCCAGAGACAATTAATTTTCCCTCTCCTGAAAGAATAATCTGAACTGCTCGTTCAAAATCTTCTGTCAATAGTGTAGATAGATTTTTGATTTGTGCCGCTTCGAGGTCAAATACTTCTTTTGCAATCTTTAGACTTGAATGGGTCATTTTCTGGTTTTCGTCATTTAAAAAATGGATGAGGACTTTTTTCGTTCAAAGCAAAAGGGTGGAAGTCTCCTTTTAAACCAATTGGTTTTTGAGTTCTTATTTGATGGACGATTTCTATTGCAGATCTACTGTCTTGAAGCGAGGTTCCATTCCCTGAAAGAATATTTTCATAGACTTTTTTATGGAGTCCAGTAAATCCCTCACTAAAATTAATCTCTTCCCCTTGAAGGGTTATTGATCTATAAGTGCTTTGCTTGTTCTCTTTTATAATGTCAGGTAAAGTATTTTCATTTATTGATAGAAACCATCTAATACGGGCTTTTTTAAAAGATAAATAGCCTGCAGATCGATCGTGGTCATTTAGATGAACGATATTTTCTTTTACTTCTCCAAAAACCCATGCAAGCATATCAAAAAAGTGTACCCCTATATTAGTGGCGATTCCTCCAGATTTCTCAAGATTTCCTTTCCAAGAGGCATAATACCAATTTCCTCTTGCGCTAATGTAGCTTAAATCAATATCGTGAACTATGTCAGATGGCGACCCATCAATTTTCTTTTTTAGCGCTACTATACTTGGGTGTAATCTCAGTTGCAGGACTGTCCATATTGATTGTCCGGTTTCTTTTTCCAATTTGTCAAGCACATCCATATTCCATGGATTCAAGACTACTGGTTTTTCACAAATAGCATCTGCTCCCCAACGAAGTGCCGATTTGATATGTGTGTCATGCAAATAATTTGGTGAACAAACAGAGATATAGTCCAAGGCTTTATTTTTTGATCGAAGCTTGTCTATGTGCCTATCAAATCTTTCAAACTCTGTAAAGAATGCTGTTTTTGGAAAATAAGTATCTAAATAACCCACATTGTCGTGTGGATCTATTGCCGCCAAAAGAATGTTTCCGGTTTCTTTAATCGATTGCACATGTTTAGGGGCAATATATCCCGAAGCGCCAATTAGTCCAAATTTTTTCATAGGCAGTTGATAAGCTCTTTTACGATAAACTCTTGTTCATCTTCCCTTAAGTATGGATTCATAGGCAAAGACATGATTTCATTTGACACTCTCTCAGATATTGGGAAATCTCCCTCTTGATATCCAAGATATGCAAAACAATCCTGAAGATGAAGCGGTTTGGGGTAATAAATAGCTGTAGGGATTTCTTTTTTACTCAATTCTTTTTGAATCAGTTCTCTATTTTTTAGTCGAATGGAATATTGCGCCCATACGGAGCGATTAAATGAGTGAATGATAGGAGTTTTTATTTGCCCACTTAAGAGTTCATCATATTTTTCTGCGACTTTCTGTCTATTTTTTATATCCTCTTCATAATAATCCATTTTGACGGACAAGATGGCAGCCTGCAGAGTATCCATCCTCGCACCTAGACCTATATGTTGATGTTGATAACGTTTGCTTTGCCCATGAAGTCGAAGGCTTGATATTTTTTCTGAAAGTTGAGAGTTATTAGTGAAAACAGCACCCGCATCTCCAAAACATCCAAGAGGTTTGGCAGGGAAAAAAGAGGTGCAAGCCAATGTGGTAAGTGAACAGCTTTTTTTCCCACGGTAACTTGCTCCAAAACTTTGAGCGGCATCCTCTATTACCGGAAGCTGATACCTATCCGCGATTTGATTTATCTCATTCATATCTGCGACTTGTCCAAATAAGGATACAGGTAGAATTGCTTTGGTTTTCTTATTTATTTTAGCTTCCACTTTGTGGGTATTTATATTGTAGGAGTCCTCACTTATATCTACAAAAATGGGAGTAGCCCCAAGCAAAGCAATTGTCTCAGCGGTAGATATAAAGGTGAAGGGAGATGTGATAATTTCATCTCCTGGCCCCACATCAATCGCCATCAAGGCCAGTAAAAGTGCGTCGGTTCCTGAAGAACAACTGATTGCATGTTTTGCTTGAGTGAACTGAGTTAATTTAGCTTCCAAGTCATTTACTTCAGGCCCCATAATGTATTGTGCACTAGTCAAAACTTTTTGCATGGCTTGATCAAATTCTTTTTGATGAGCTTGATAAGCTATTTTTAAATTGGCGTAATCGATTCTCAATGGATGTATTTTTTGTATTTATTAATTCAAAACCTGAGGCCTAGCATAAAATTAAATTTCTCTTAAAAAGCTTTAACTAAAAATGAAGAATTCAATAATTCTTTGCGATTATAAAGCATTGTTTTTTTTGTCTTCCAATCAATTACATCAAAACCAGCATGATTACAAATAGCTTGCCCTGCAGCGGTATCCCACTCCATCGTTGGGGCAAATCTAGGGTAGCAATCTGCCCTACCTTCTGCAACCATACAGAGTTTTAAAGAACTTCCTTTGGAGATAAGATTTACCTCACCATGTATGTTTTGTAACTTAGTTAGATAGTTTTTTGTTTCTAATGTCATATGCGATTTGCTAGCTACGATGGTAAAGGGTCGCTTTTTTTGTTGAGCGATGGGCAATCTTTTTGCTTGGTTAATAATATCATCAACATTGTAATTTTTCATATCAACCATAGCCTTGAAAGCACCCTTGTTTTCTCTAGAGAAGTATAGCTCACCAGAAGTGGGTACCAAAATAATACCAAGGATGGGTTCTTGATTTTTTACCAGAGCAATATTTACTGTAAACTCCCCATTTTTTTTGATAAACTCTTTAGTGCCATCAATGGGATCAACAATCCATAATTCAGACCAATCTTTTCTATTCTTATAGGGAATGTTTTCTCCTTCCTCTGAAAGAATAGGGATATTGGTTTTTTCCAAATAGGAAATGATGATTTTATGAGAAGCAATATCAGCTTTAGTCAATGGAGATTGATCGTCTTTAATTTCGACATCAAAATTGCCACTACAATAAATTTCTAAAACAGCTTTTCCTGCTTCTAAGGCCGTATTAAGAGCTATTTTTAAATTGGATCCCATGAGCTAAAAATTAAATAATCATGCCCGCACCAATGGTTTCATTAGTTTGAGGGTCTATTAGAATAATGCTTCCGGTTTTACGATTTCTTTTATACTCATCGTAAAAGATGGGTTTTGAGGTGCGAATTGAAATACGCCCAATATCATTCATTTCCATTTTCTCAATTTTCTCAATTCTATGTAAGGTGTTGATATCGATTTTATACTTTAATTCTTTCACCATTCCAATACATTCATTGGTGGTGTGCTTTATGACCACTTTTGTTTTTTCTATTAGTGGATTAAGATTCATCCAAGTAACTAAAACCTCTATATCTTGTGAAACTTTAGGGACATTATTTTCTCTCACAATCATATCCCCGCGACTAGAATCAACTTCATCTACCAGAGTCATGGTTATGGACATGGGTGCAAATGCTTCTTGAATGTACTCTCCATTTAGCTCAATACTTTTGATAGTAGATTTAAAACCAGAAGGAAGGGTCATGATTTTATCCCCAGGCTTGAATACCCCTCCGTCAATTCGGCCTGCAAAACCTCTGAAATCTTGATTTTTCAGCGTGTGTGGCCGAATAACTGTCTGTATGGGGAATCGACAATCTACATGGTTATCATCACTTGAAATATGAACTGTTTCAAGATGATATAAAATTGTACTTCCTTCATACCAGTCCATATTTTTCGACTTTTCAACCACATTATCTCCATTTAGAGCAGAGATAGGAATAAATTGGATGTCTTTAATATTTAATTTAGAAGAGAAGTGCCTAAAATCAGATACAATTTTTTCGTAAACATCTTGCTTATAATCCACAAGATCCATCTTGTTCACACACACTATTGCATGAGGTATTCCTAATAATGAAGCCAAAAAAGAGTGCCTGTGAGTTTGCTCTAACAGGCCTTTTCGAGCATCAATTAATATAATGGCAAGATTTGCAGTAGAAGCTCCTGTGACCATATTTCGAGTATACTGAATATGCCCTGGGGTGTCTGCTACAATAAATTTTCTTTTTGGGGTAGCAAAATATCTGTAAGCTACATCAATGGTGATTCCTTGCTCTCTTTCTGATTTCAATCCATCGGTCAACAAAGACAAATCAATATAATCAAAACCTTTATTTTTACTTGAGGCCTCTACAGCATCTAATTGATCCTGAAAAATAGATTTACTGTCGTAAAGTAATCTTCCGATTAAGGTGCTTTTTCCGTCATCTACACTTCCTGCAGTAGTAAAACGCAATAATTCTATATTTGATTTTTTCATTTATCAGTAGATGTTTTTTTAGAAGTATCCTTGTTTCTTTCGATCTTCCATCGCCGTCTCAGCCCTTTTATCATCAGCTCTTCCTCCTCTTTCGGTAGTTCTTGTGATTGCAATTTCTTCAATAATTTTGTCTATCGTATCTGCAGTTGATTCTACGGCACCAGTTATAGGCATATCTCCACAAGTTCTATATCTCACGGTCATTTGTATAATTTTTTCTTGGGCTTTTAATTTAACATATTCAGAAAAAGCTAAAATGACTCCATCTCGAAGGATACAATCGCGATTATGAGAAAAGTAAAGGCTTGGCAAAGCAATATTTTCCAGTTTTATGTATTCCCAGACATCCATCTCCGTCCAGTTAGAAATAGGGAAAATTCTAAAATGTTCCCCAAAGTTTTTTCGGCCATTAAATAGATTCCATAATTCAGGACGTTGGTTTTTTGGGTCCCATTGGCCAAACTCATCTCTGTGGGAAAAAAAACGCTCTTTCGCTCTTGATTTTTCTTCGTCTCGACGAGCTCCCCCCATGGCAGCATCTATTTTTTGAAATTCTAAAGTATCAAGTAAGGAGACAATTTGCAATGCATTTCTAGAGGCATCAGCTCCAGTTTCTTCTTTAGCCCGCCCTTGATCAATCGATTCTTGAACCGAGCCTACAATAAGTTGAACACCAAGTTTTTTGACCAAGTCATCTCTAAATGCAATGGTTTCAGGAAAATTATGTCCGGTATCAATATGTATTAAGGCAAATGGAATTTTTGCAGGATAAAAGGCTTTTTTTGCCAAATGTGTTAATAGTATTGAATCTTTTCCTCCAGAGAATAATAAGGCAGGGTTTTCAAATTGTGCGGCAATTTCACGAATTACAAAAATCGCTTCAGCTTCCAACTCCCTCATATGTCCCAAAGTATAATTATTCATAGATACTAGGTTTAATTTTATTTTCTAAAAATTTAGTTATTATTTTAACAGACTCAGCAATACTTTGGTTATCAGTTACGATTTCTAATGCTGGATTCTCAGGAGCTTCATATGGATCAGAGACCCCCGTCATGTTGATAATTTCTCCAGCTCGTGCTTTTTTATAAAGACCTTTTACATCTCGTCTTTCACACTCTTCAAGTGATGTATTCACATATATTTCGATGAAGTTTTCTGCTCCTACAATATTTTTAACTCTTTCTCTGTCTTTAATATAGGGGGAAACAAAAGCGGCTAAGGTGACTACGCCGGCATCAATCATTAAATGGCTTATCTCTCCAATTCGTCTTATGTTTTCAGAGCGATCTTTTGCAGAGAAATTTAAATCTTTATTGATGCCATTTCTAATATTATCTCCATCTAACACATATGATGAAATCTCTCGACTATTTAATTCTACTTCTACTGAGTTGGCTAAAGTAGATTTTCCAGATCCAGACAAGCCAGTAAACCAGACTAGCAGAGCGTTATGTTTGTGTAGTTTTTCACGAGCCAATTTATCGATATTAAATTCATGTAGTTGTATATTTAAACTCATGTTTTCAGGCTTGAATTAGTTTTTTCATTGTAAATCTGTCGCTTAATCCATAATTAAGTCGACACCAATGTAATAGACAAAGAAAGAATTAGAGTATCTATTGTGCCAATAAACCGCCAACTAATTGTCTTTGCTAGGTGTCTTCCACTTAGTTTAAGTTTTTTCTCAAAATTTTTTAGACGTTCGCCATTTATTTTAAGAGATTCTTTTTACCAACTTGTTCTCTAATTTATATACTTGTTGGCTTTCTTCACAGATTGCCTTGTTGTTGTGATCAAACAGAAGCGTATGCCCGTATTCTCCTACCCAACCAATTTGTTTGGCAGGATTTCCCACCATAAGGGCATAAGGAGAAACAGGTTTTGTAATTACCGCTCCTGCACCAATAAGCGCATGAGCACCAATATCATTACCGCAAATAAGTGTGGCATTTGCTCCAACACTTGCTCCTTTTCCAAGTGTAGTTTTTATATATTTTTCTTTTCGAATTACTGCCGAGCGAGGGTTTATGATATTAGTAAATACCATGGAAGGTCCAAGAAACACATCATCCTCACAGTGAACTCCATCGTAAATGCTAACATTGTTTTGAACTTTGACATTATTGCCAAGAACAACACCAGCGGATACAAAGACATTTTGACCCAAATTACAATTTTCTCCAATTTTACAATTTGCCATAATATGTGAAAAGTGCCATATTTTAGTGCCATTTCCGATTTGACATGGCAGCTCAACTAAACTAGTTTCATGACTAAAGTATGGGAGTGTTTGTTGTTCTTTCATATTCAATACTTTTTTTCATAGCTTCGCCCCGCCAGTCCCATTTTAAAATGGATAATAGCTAGGGTTTCCAAATTTTTTAAGCTAACAAAAAGCAGGCTAACTTCTTCGCGAATTTAAGTAAAAAACGGCATTTTTTACATAATATTGTTTAGAATGCATGGGTTGTTTCGTGTTTTGGTTTTTATTTTAAAACTTATTTCTCGATGGAGTTCAGGCCTTTTGTGCATAAAACTGACCCAATTTTCCTTATATTTGCTTAGCATTTATTAACCAAAAATTATCAAATTATGAATTTTAAATTACCGAACCTTCCATATGCACTTGATGCATTAGAACCACATATAGATTCTCGGACAATGGAGATTCATCACGGGAAACACCATGCTGGATATACAAGCAAGTTAAATGCTGCCATTGAGGGGACCGAAATGGAAGGAATGACCATAGAAGATATTTTAACCTCAGGGACACTTTCTGCTGGAATTAGAAATAACGGAGGGGGTTATTATAATCACCGCATGTTTTGGCAAATTATGTCGCCCAATGGAGGGGGAAACCCTAGTGGAGATCTTTCCGCTGCAATAGATAGAGACTTTGGCTCCTTAGACGCTTTTAAAGAAGCATTTTCAAGCGCTGCTGCAACTCGATTTGGTTCAGGTTGGGCATGGTTATGTGTCAAGTCTGGTAAATTAGAAATTTGCTCTACAGCAAATCAAGATAATCCTATTATGAGTGGGGTGGGATGCTCTGGAACTCCAATTATGGGTATTGATGTATGGGAACATGCATACTATTTAAATTACCAAAATAGAAGACCTGATTATATTAATGCCTTTTTTAATGTGATTAATTGGGATGAAGTAGCTTCAAATTACTTGGCTGCTTTAAAATAATAAAGATTTATACTACATAAAAAAAAGCGGCTAATAGCCGCTTTTTTCTTTTTAAGAACTTATTTTCTTTATTCTCCTAGCCTCAAATTCAATTCTTTGAGTTGTTCTTGATCTATTCTAGCTGGTGAATCAATCATCACATCTCTTCCTGAATTGTTTTTAGGGAAAGCGATGAAGTCTCGAATGGATTCTGCGCCCCCCATCAGTGCACACAATCTATCTAAACCAAAAGCAAGACCACCGTGAGGAGGAGCACCATATTCAAAAGCATTCATTAGGAACCCAAATTGATCTTGTGCTTCTTGGTCTGTAAATCCGAGGTGTTTAAATATTAATTTTTGAAGATCTCTATCGTGAATACGGATTGATCCACCGCCAATTTCGGATCCATTCAGCACCATATCGTAGGCATTTGCTTTTACTTCTCCAGGAGTAGAATCTAGTTTATGTAAGTCCTCAGGTTTGGGGGAGGTAAAGGGGTGGTGTATTGCATGGTATCTTGCGGTGTCATCATCCCACTCAAGTAAAGGAAAGTCAATGACCCAAAGCGGGGCAAAAACTTTCGGATCTCTCAAGCCAAGTTGTTCACCCATTTCTAGACGAAGTTCGCTCATTTGTTTTTGTACAGATTTTCTATCTCCACTCAGTACCAATATTAAATCTCCTTTGGATGCTTTTGTTGCATTTGCCCACAAAGAGAGTTCTTGTTGGCCAAAAAATTTATCGACTGAAGATTTAAAGCTTCCGTCTTCATTACACTTAACATAGATCATTCCTTTTGCGCCAATTTGTGGTCGCTTTACCCAGTCGGTTAACTTGTCTATTTGTTTTCTGGTATATCCTGCACATGATTCGGCCTTAATTGCTAAAACTAGTTCGGCATCATCAAAGACTTTGAAGCCTTTGTTTTGAGCTAATTCAGTGATGTTATTTAATTTCATATCGAAACGGATGTCTGGTTTGTCATTACCGTAGTCCCTGATAGCCTCATCAAAGGTCATTCGCGGAAAATCTTTTAGCTCAACTCCAATGACGGTTTTTAACAAGTGTCGAGTAAGGTTTTCGAAAGTATTTAAAATATCTTCTTGTTCTACAAAAGACATTTCGCAGTCTATCTGAGTAAATTCCGGCTGTCTGTCAGATCTAAGATCTTCATCCCTGAAGCATTTTACGATTTGAAAGTACTTGTCAAAGCCCGAAACCATTAGTAGCTGTTTGAAGGTTTGTGGGGATTGAGGCAAGGCGTAGAATTGCCCTTGATTCATTCTGCTCGGAACCACAAAATCTCTAGCTCCCTCAGGGGTTGACTTAATTAATACAGGAGTTTCTATCTCGATGAAGTCTTGATCGGCTAAATATTTTCTAGTTTCAATCGCAACTTTTGATCTTAAGATTATATTTTCTCTTATCGGGTTTCTTCTAAGATCCAGATATCGGTATTTCATTCTAAGGTCATCCCCTCCATCTGTTATGTCTTCAATGGTAAATGGAGGTGTTTTTGCAGCATTTAAAATGGTCAATTTTGATACCTCAATTTCTATATCACCGGTAGGCATATTTTTATTTTTCGCGCTTCTTTCAATGACCTTTCCATGAACTTGAATGACAAATTCTCGACCTAACTTTCGGGCTTCAAGACAAAGCCCTGCATGGCTCTCTATATTAAAGACCAGTTGGGTAATTCCATATCGATCTCTGAGGTCAACAAAAGTAAGACCTCCAAGGTCTCTCGATTTTTGAACCCAACCACTCAGGACTACAATTTGTTCTAAATAATTATTGTTTAATTCTCCGCAAGTATGAGTTCGTAACATGATATCCTATTTTGAGCATCAAAAGTACTAAATACTTGCGTGTTATCACAGCAGAGAAATAGAGGGCTAAATAGTCATGTTTTAGTCTCGAGCCTAAAAATACAGATATCAGGAGCAGTTTTTTATGATAGAGATCATGCCAAAGCTAATTTCACTAAATATTTTTGTTGTTCAAAGAATATCTTCTCTGTATCCAGAAGTATTTTTTTTGAACACCACCGCACATCCAAAAGCCTAAATTTAAAGGGATATCTGGTTTTATCTCTACCAAAAAGCAAGTCGTATTTCAAGTCAAGGACATTACAATCATGTTCCTTAAACCTTTAATTACATGAAATAATATGTTATGCTATTTTTAATAAGAAACACCTTGGTAATTACCTCACATCATCCTTAAATCCTTCCACCACGCAATTCGTGTCTCTAAATATTTAACCGAGTAGTTTAGTAGATTTTTACTTGGCTCTCTTCCACACAAAGTTGAATATTTTGTCCTAAAATGAGGGGATTATTATCTTGAATATGACCTGCGGGAAATCCAAAAACAACAGGAAATGAATAAGCTGATACGGCATCATAAATAATTTCATGAGCTGTTTTCCCAAAGGGAACTTTGTTGTCATTCATTTCGGTCATACCACCTACAATCAATCCTGAAAGATGAGTAAGCATACCAGCTCTAAGTAGTGCCTGCATCATTCTGTCTATGTGATAGAGATATTCATCTAGGTCTTCAATAAAAAGTATTTTACCTTTGGTGTTTAGTTGGCTCTCCGACCCCAAAAGAGAATATAATATTGAAAGGTTTCCTCCCACAATTTTACCCTCTGCTTGTCCTAATTTATTTAATAGGTGAGGGCTCAACTTATATGAAACTTTTTCTCCAAACAAGATTTGTTTTAGCATAGATAGGCAGTTTGGACTGTTTTTCGAAAAGGTTACCGGCATTGGTGCATGTAGGGTTGGAGTCTGAATATTTTGGTGAATATGAGAATGAAATACCGTAACATCACTGAATCCAATTAGCCATTTGGACTTTTTTTTAAACTTAGACCAGTTTATGTGGTCAATTATTTGCACAGAACCGTACCCACCCCGAACAAAAAAGATTGCTTTTATTGAAGAATCATCAAGCGCCCACTGAAGGTCTTCCACTCTTTGTGATATGCTTCCAGCAAACTGATGATCCTGAGCAAAGAGATTTTTGCCATAATGGAGTTTTAAATCCCAAGATTTAAGTAAATCCATTGAAAATTTCACTTCCTCATGGCTCACCTTCCGCGCGCAAGAGATGAGTGCGACAGAGCTGTTGGGTTCAAGTTTGAGTAAGTTGATTATTTCCATAGAGAAGCGAAGAAATATTTATATTTTTAAGGTCTAGTAAATCATTAACTTTGCCAAGATACAAAAGCATTTCCTGATGTCGAAAGAAGTAAAAAGATATACAATCACTGCCGCCTTGCCCTACACTAATGGGCCAGTCCATATTGGACACCTGGCGGGAGTATATATTCCCAGCGATATTTATGCGCGATTTATGCGCTCCAAAAAGAGAGATGTGGTATTTGTCTGTGGCTCTGACGAACATGGAGTTCCTATTACTATCTCAGCAAGAAAAGAAGGAGTTTCGCCACAGATTATTGTCGATAAATACCATAAAATTATTGGAGATTCTTTTAAAGAATTTGGTATAAGTTTTGATATTTATCATCGAACTTCCGATCCTTTACATCATCAGACTGCATCAGAGTTCTTTAACAAACTTCATAAAGATGGTAGGTTTGAAGAGCAGACTAGTGCACAATATTATGACGAAGCAGAACAAGAATTTTTAGCCGACAGGTATATAACAGGTACATGTCCCCAGTGCAATGAAGTAGGAGCTTATGGTGACCAATGCGAAAAATGTGGCACCTCCCTGAATGCCACAGACCTTATAGATCCAAGCTCTGCTTTGAGTGGGAATAAACCCGTCATGAAGCAGACAAAACATTGGTTTTTGCCTCTAGATAAATACGAGTCTTGGCTTAAAAAATGGATTTTGGAAGGCCATAAATCTGACTGGAAGTCAAATGTTTACGGTCAGTGTAAGTCTTGGTTAGACCAAGGATTACATCCTCGAGCAGTGACTCGTGACTTAAATTGGGGGATTCCTGTCCCGGTAGAAGGTGCAGATGGGAAAGTACTTTATGTTTGGTTTGATGCGCCCATTGGTTATATTTCTGCCACCAAGCAGTGGGCTAAAGATCAGGGGAAAGAGTGGGGGCCCTACTGGAAGTCTGAAGATAGCAAGTTGGTTCATTTTATAGGCAAAGACAATATTGTTTTTCATTGTATCATTTTTCCAACGATGTTAAAGGCTCATGGTGAGTATATTCTGCCAGAAAATGTTCCTGCTAATGAATTTTTGAACTTAGAAGGAGATAAAATATCTACCTCGAGAAATTGGGCAGTCTGGTTGCATGAATATCTTGAAGATTTTCCTGACATGCAAGATGTTCTTCGTTATGTATTATGCGCTACAGCTCCTGAGACAAAAGATAATGACTTTACGTGGAAGGATTTTCAAACCCGAAATAATTCAGAGCTGGTCGCTATTTACGGAAATTTCGTAAACCGAGTTGTGGTACTTACAAATAAATATTATCAGGGAGTGGTTCCTAATCCAGGAGAATTTTTATTACAAGACAAACAAGTCTTGTCCGAACTGAAGGAATTCTCTATTAAAATTTCCAAGTCAATTGAGGCTTATCGTTTTAGAGAAGCACTTATGGAAGTGATGAACTTGGCTCGTTTGGGAAACAAATACTTGGCTGAAGAAGAACCTTGGAAGCTCATTAAAACAGACCAAGAACGCACCAAGACAGTTATGTATATTGCCCTTCAGATAGCAGCAAATTTAAGCATTGTTTCGGGACCTTTTATACCATT
This sequence comes from uncultured Cryomorphaceae bacterium, assembly GCA_964516765.1. Taxonomy (GTDB): domain Bacteria; phylum Bacteroidota; class Bacteroidia; order Flavobacteriales; family UBA7430; genus CAZEWZ01. Next base: position 17,444 of record CAZEWZ010000016.1, read on the forward strand.
TACGGCCCACAAGTTAAAGTTAATGTTGTCCTTAGATGTGTCTGACTGGTCGGCGGCAGGAAGCGGAACTCTATTATCAACGGGGATCAAGATTCAACAAGCAAGCTTACTTTTTAGAAAAGTCGAAGATGCAGAAATAACCACTCAAATTGAAAGGCTTGAAGCAATTAAGTTTGACAATCACATTGTTGTCCCGCAAAAGAAGAATGTTAGCTTTGAGGACTTTACTTCTATGGATATTAGAATAGGAACGATTACGGCTGCGAAAAAAGTAAAGAAGACGAAAAAATTATTAATGTTAACGGTCGATACAGGTATTGATTCTAGAACAATTGTCTCGGGAATTGCAGAGCACTTCTCTTCAGAAGAAATTCTAGGAAAGCAGGTATCTGTATTGGTAAACCTTTCTCCTAGAAAAATAAAGGGAATAGAATCCCAAGGAATGATTTTAATGGCTAAAGACAATGACGGGAGTCTTCGATTTATAACGCCTTCTAATTTATCAGCAAATGGTTCGGTAGTTTCGTGATTAAATAGTCAAGATTAATTACAATTTAATTTTATATGGATAATTGTGTGTTTTAAAGTTTTATTAAAGACCCTCAATATGCCTCTCCAGGGATTTTAAAGTTTAAAAATTTATTACAAAAAAAAGCCTCTTTATTGAAGAGGCTTTTTTTATTTCAGTCAGTTTACCCTATTGAGTTAAAGAATTGTAAAAGAAATTTTTATTCCGTCTTGTTGAAGAAAATAAATACCTTGTTTTAGTTTTAAGTCAAAAATTGTTTCTGGTTCTTCAGGGATTTCTTGATAGATAATTTTCCCTAATCTATCCACTATATATAGATTCTCTCCAGCTTTGAGTCCATTTACTACGAATGAGCCAATTGAAGGGTTTGGGTAGAGTCTAAGAGTGTTATAGCCCTGTTCTTCAATACTTAAAATAGTGTATGACCCTTGTGTTGTTATAGAGGTATTTCCAAGTTCATCAGTAAGGTTTGAGGCCGTGACCACATAATTACCTCCTACCTGAAGGCTAGTAGTAAGATTTACTCTAGATAATTGAAAAGGATGCCTTGTGGCAGACTCCACCGTAATTCCATTGCTGATTGAATAGTTTTGCGAATTTTCAGCACTCGCTAATTCGATATCCTCGTTAAAAAATAATGCGATTGAGTTTTCACTCGTCACTTGAATATCAATGATCGATGGACCACTAATGTCTGATCCACCTTCAACATCATCTTCCATGCGCAAATCGATTTTCCATTCTCCAAACAAATAAGTAGATACCCCCGTAATAGAAGTAATATACTCTCCTATTTCAGCCGGGTATTCGTATCCTTCTTGTGTATTGTGAATATTACATTCTCCAGTACCGTCGGTTACACGCCATTGTCCGTAATCGTCAAAATTAAAAGTTGCATAAGTAACGGTGACATCTTTTACTCTGACAAGCATGGCTTCATAATCTTCATTAGCTAGATCTCCGGTGCTTATATCTACTGGATTCGGTATTGGGTTATTTGAGTTGAGAACATAAACGACATCTGGAAAGGCTAGTTCGGTCATTTTTTCCGAGCTAGGATCGTTGTATTGAAATTCAGAAACTTCTCCAGTGACAATTACGCTGTCTCCTATTGAAGGAATAACCGGTGAAGTATAGACGTACATTCCACTTCGAGCTGCATCTCCATCTTGCATATAGAAATCATCGCCCAAGACAGCGGTAACTACTCCTTTAGTAGAAATAGTTTGATTTTCAAAAGGAGAATATTCGTTATCTCCTTGCACATCTTGAATACTTGTTAACGTTCCTTCAAAGGGATTCATAGCAACAACATAGTTCCCATAAAAATATTTTTCTTGCCCTCCGGGATTGGCAGTAATAACATATTTTACATCTGTGCCTTGCGCGAACTCAGGTAATGATGCAGACCAAGAAGATGAGCCAGACTCTTGAACCATATTTATAAAATTGTTTGTGGTTTCAATTTCTGCCCAGGAAGAGGCCCATTTAATTTGAACTTCAAGTTCAACAGACAAGGCTGAAGTAATAGTTGCAGTTACAATTTGATCGTCTGTTTCAAAGGGGGTTGGATTTGAGAGCTCTACTAGGTCAAAATTAATAGAAGGCAAACTGACATCCCCCCATATCAGATTTGCGAATTCAGGATAATCAATAAAAGGGTTTCTATTTTGTTGCCAGTTAAAGATGGTTTGGTTTCTTCTTCTTTCAAATGCATCGACAGGATCTTGCTCATTCCATTCCAAAAGTGTCGAGAGTCTACCCATTAAAGGGTCAGATGAATTGTTGATGTTTTCTACAACAGTCAAGTTAGGTTCTCCCGGACCTCCGTTGTATCGGGCATCCATATAAAATATAATTCTAGCGACATCGCCTTTTACTTCGTCTCTAGGTTCCCAAGTGGTGCTGGTGAAGTTACATCCGGTGGCTTCGCTATTAGGGGAGCCACCATTGTCAAAATCTTTAGTTCCTCTGGCAGAATTTATACTCGCATCGCAAGGTTTGAGATTGTGAGCATCAGAATAGGCACCTGTTGCACCATATGTTTCATCACCGTTAAATCCTCCCTGAGACTTGACCCAAACGTGCTCTCGATTCCAAAAATCTTGTTGGTTATTGCTTGCGAAATCATCTTTGCTGATAGAAATACCTTTGTAAACCAGAATAACATTATTCTCGTTCTCTGGATCTTGGTCAGCTAATTTTAAAATATTTTTTGTCGACGTATATGAAAACTCATTGTGTTCTTTAATTATTTCATGAAGCTCATCTTTAAGCTCATCTCCAAACAATTGTTGTACAGAGTTATAATAACTTGGACTTTGTGCTGAAATAGGCATATAACTTATAAACAAAAGGATGAGAATTTTTTTCATGTTGTCAGAATTAGAATGAAATTTTTAGTGAACTAGTAAGTCTTCTTCCCATACCAAAAAACACAGAAGCGGAAGAGGCATCAAAATTAAATTGGTTTCCAGAAATATAAGTGTCGTTATTTAAGGCATCAGAAATATAGGTTGTATTAAGTAAATTTAGCACATTTATTTTAAAGTCTAAGCTCATTCCGGCATATCTAAATCGATATCCTGCATGCAAGTCAATCAAATTGTAGGCAGGAGTTTTCCAGGAATCTCTTCCGACATTTCCTTCTTGTAAATCAAAAGGGTTAAAATCCGCATAATGGTTCCCAAATCGCATAGCTTTCAATTTTATATATGCATTTTTGTGAACTTGGTATCTAAGACTAGACCCGATTTGTAATTGTGCTGCATCTCCCACATGAACGCCTGTTGCATCAAAATAATCTAAACCGATCAGTTCATTATTATCGTCATAGCTTCGTATGGTATCTCCAGAAGTCCATCTCCAGTCTCCCACAGAAGAGAGCATTTCAAGTGATATTTTTTCAGAAAGAGTGACCGAAACATCAAATTCTATCCCCCTGTGAAGAGCATCAATTCCGTTGATGTTGTACTTAAGAGGTTCACCGTCTACAACAGTACTTCCAGACTGCGGTTTGTTTTTCCATTGGGTATGGTAGAGGTTTAGGTTGGAGCTTATTCTAGAGCTATGGTAGCTATGTCCAAATTCAAGGGCTGCTACTTCTTCATTTCGGATGTTAGCAAAAAGGCGGTTATCATAATCGAAGATATTATTGAATTTTGGAGCTTTTTCTAGGTAGCCCACATTCATAAAGACATTATTAAATTCGTTTAGATTATAATTTATTCCAGTCTTTAGGGTATAACCTGGAATCCACTTCCACTCACTTTCGGTATTTCTTGCTTCAGGAGAATTGATAGTGTATTCATTTCCGTCATGTAAAAGTGTGTCACCATAAGATAAAGCTTGAACCATGATAGTGTCATTCAAGACCAAGTCTAAGGGTCTAAAATAATCGATTCTTTTATATCCAGTTGATGAGAATGACACATTGACAAATGCAGACCAGTTTCCAGTTTTGTATTCCATTTGTTGGAATAGCCCAGCCCACTTTACAAGTCCGTCATTGTGATAAGAAAATCGATCTCCTTCTCGAATGACTGCGCTACTATCAGAGGCCGCCACAGCATCGTTAGCAACATAATAGTCTCCTCCCAAAAGATCATAGACTTCCCTGTAATGCTCTCCGGTGTAATGTCTCAAGTCTGCACCACCAGAAAAAGTATATTCTTCATTCGCTTGATAAGTATAGGTGGAAAGCAAACCAAACCAACGATGATTATTGATTGAGGTACGCAAAAATTGTGAAGATTTATGTTCAGTACTGCTGTAATTTTGATCAATTGAAAGATCGCCTAAAAAAGGATGTCTTGTGTTCCCACTATTTGTGTCATAGATACTTTGAAAGTCAATTTGCCTATTGGCGTTGAAGCTTGCTGAAACAAGACTAGGAGTAACCCCAAGGCCACCTCCACTTCCAAGGGAGGCATATAAAACATTTGAGACAATCATTTTTTCATTTACTGACCATAAATGATTTAAACTCAGTTGAGGCTTGTGATAGTAATTCATTTTTTCATTGACTACCTCATTTTTTGAAAAAACTGTGTCTATCGGGTTTCCATTTTCATCAAAGTTGACAGAATATCTATTTAATTCTCCCCAATGCTCGTTGTATCGAAGACCGTAGTTTCCATCTACTCCTGCGGTATCTATGCCAAGGCTTGCTGCATAATCCATATCATAAAGTGATATAGCTTTTTTATAAGATCGTTGTCCATGGCTTTGTGGAGCTCCAAAAGCAGTAAATGAAAGGCTGTGATTTTTCATTTTTTTTTGTAGCTTAAGAAAGTAAAAAGCACCCTCTGTCCAGGTTTGATCGACCCAACCGTCACCTCTTTTGTATGATCCTGCTAAAGAATATCCCCAACCATTATTGAGCTTTCCACTGTTGTATCCAACGGTGGTTCTCAAAAAGCCATTGCTTCCTAAATTTTGCGAGAAGACCAGAGCCTCTTTGTTATTAATCCCTTTTGTCAGAATATTCATTGTACCTCCTACTGCAGGAATAGCTAGTTTTGATGCACCTAATCCTCTTTGCACCTGAATGGTTTTCGTCATGAGATCTAATCCAAACCAATTTGACCAATAGACCCATCCATTTTCCATATCATTCATTGGAATTCCATCCACCATGACTGCCACATTGCGTTGATTGAACCCTCGAATAGAAATTCGCGCATCTCCATCTCCGCCGCCACTCTGTGTAGCATACACTCCTGGTGTGCTATTCAGAATAAGTGGGATGTCTTGTCCAGCTAATTCTTCTTCAAGCTTTTTTGGGCTTATATTTGAAAATGCGACAGGAGTTTCTCTTGATCTTGCTATGTCAGAGATTACAAGTACTTCATCAAGTATTTGCGTACCTAGATAAAAATCTTTGTTTGTATTTCCGTCAAGCTTAAGTGTTTTCTTTTGTTCTTTGTAGCCTACATAGGAAATCTGAATTATAACTTCTCCCTTAGGTAGGACTAATTCGTAATAGCCATCAAAGTCAGAGACTGTTCCAGCTCCATTAGATGCAATAATATTTGCACCAATCAGTGTCTCCGAGCTAAGGTCATCATAAACGTATCCTTTGAGAATAACTTGAGCGGATAGCTCAGCACCAAAAATGAGAACTATACCAAGTAATAGATGTCGCATAGACTGCAAATTAAAAAAGCCCAAAGATTTTAAAGGAGCTTTTCTGATTATTTTATAAGAAGCTTTTTAAGATATCTTTTATTGTTTTGCAGTAGAATTTCGACAAAATAAAGTCCTTTAAAAGTTGGGTCTAGAGTCAAGGATTCTAAACCAAGGCTTTCATTATAAGTTTTTGAAAATACACTTTGCCCAAGAATATTGTGTATTTGAATTTTTGTTGCTGGGGATGAACTTTCAATAAACAAAATACCTGAATTATTTGGATTTGGGAATAGGTTTACCAAGACTTCATTTTCGATAATTGAAGTTTCGTTACAACTACAAACATGCTTTCCAAGTTCCGTAAAAGTGTTTTGAGGAAGAGAGTCCCATTCTAAAGTTGGATCGAACGAGTACGGTTGAGAATTATCGTATACAAACCCACCTGTAACTTCTGATTTTCGAATTAATGTTTGGTCTTTAGTCCAATAAGCATTGTTTTCATCTGCCCAGGCATCACCGGGATCTTCTCCAATTTTTCCAATGATATCAAGAATATCACCCGAAGCTGTTTCGAGAGTTATTGCATCATTCCCATTAAAATACATAGTTCCATCCTCATAATTAGGACAGATAAATAAGTCCACGAGACTCATTAAATCCTCTTCTTCGGTATAGATACTATCTAATAGTTGTGTGGTCGAATCGGTGAAGACATACCATCCGTTCCATAAAGGCTCTTCATAGCCTTCTCCATTTGGATCTCTCTTGTCAAGGGCAACTACAAACGCTGAGTTCGCCATAATTGACCCCGTCAGAACTGTATTAAGGGGAGTTGTTCCACCGTTGCTCCATCTAGACAAAGAGTAATTAGATAGATCAATCGCTTCGCTTGTTGGGTTATAAAGCTCAATCGCCTTGTTATTAAAAGATCCTTCGACGTATTCAGAAATAAATAAATCATTACAGTTTTGGGCCTGAAGACCAAATGCAGCAAAAATGGAAATCCCGAGTGAGTAGATGTTTTTCATAATTAAGTTTTGTTTAAACAAAAATAATAAAACTGAGCAGATGGGCAAGGCCTTTAGTGATCATAAAATTATATTTTATTGTACAGTAAAAAATTCAAGGAAAGAAAATTTCTATTACATTTGTTTTTAACGCGATTATTAGTGTATAAATGTCAGATTCTTTAGTCATAGTTCCAACATATAACGAAAAAGAAAACGTGGAGAAAATGCTCCGTAAGGTTTTCTCTTTGAGTAAATCTTACCATGTGCTTGTTGTAGATGATGGTTCACCAGATGGAACTGCTGATATTGTCAAATCACTACAATCCGAATTTAAGGATCAGTTATTTATTCAGGAAAGGCAGGGGAAACTGGGCTTGGGTACAGCATATATTCATGGTTTTGAATGGGGCTTAAAGAAAGAGTATTCTTATTTTATTGAGATGGATTGTGATTTTTCTCATAATCCAGAAGACCTAATTCATCTATACAATTCTTGCCATGTAGACGGATATGATTTGTCGATTGGCTCTCGATATGTTGGAGGACTAGTGAATGTAATTAATTGGCCCATAAGTCGAGTAATGATGTCTTATTTCGCCTCTCTTTATGTGAAGGCAATTACTGGCTTGCCAATAGATGACACCACCGCGGGGTTTAAATGTTATCGGCGAAATGTGATTGTAAATGTTTTGAATTCAAATGTTACTTTTGTGGGCTACGCTTTTCAAATTGAGATGAAGTTTAAAGCCTGGAAGTTTGGATTTAAAATCAAAGAAGTTCCTGTAATATTTACAGACCGAAAAGAAGGAGAATCGAAAATGAGTACATCAATTTTTTACGAAGCTTTTTTCGGAGTCATCCAGATGAAGGTAAAAAGTTTTTTTTATAAATACAGTCAAGAATAGGTTTCTACACAAATGAAGAAGTTGTTGAAAAATGCCCAGATAGTCAATGAGGGTAAAGTTGTTCAAGCCGATGTGTTGATTCACGGTAATAAGATTGCGAAAATTGCCCCTCATATTTCAGATTCCCAAGCAGAGGTTTTTGATTTAGAAGGATTATACCTTTTACCAGGATTGATTGATGACCAAGTTCATTTTCGGGAACCCGGATTGACTCACAAAGGAAGTATTTATTCCGAATCAAGGGCAGCTGTAGCGGGAGGAATCACCTCTTATATGGAAATGCCAAATACCCAACCTCAAGCCTTGACCCAAAACTTGCTAGAGGATAAATATCAGATAGGCGCGAAAGACTCTTTGGCGAATTATTCTTTTTTTATGGGGGCATCAAATGAAAATATAGAAGAAGTCCTTAAGACTGATCCAAAAAATGTAGCAGGCATAAAAATTTTCATGGGATCTTCAACAGGTAATATGTTGGTTGATAACAAAGAAGTACTTAATCTAATATTTTCTAAATGCGACATGCTCATTGCGGTTCATTGCGAAGACGAAGAAACCATTCGAAGGAATTCAGAAAAAATGAAAGCGGAGCACGGCGAGAACCTTCCGATACATTTTCACCCTGTAATTCGAAGTGCAGAGGCTTGCTATATATCTTCCTCTATGGCCGTTGATCTTGCAAAAGAGCATGGTACAAGACTACATATCTTACATATTTCTTCTGCTCAAGAGACGGCTCTTTTTAGCAATAACATTCCTCTTTCAGAAAAGAGAATCACTGCAGAGGCCTGTATTCATCACTTGTGGTTTGACGATTCAGATTATAAGAAGAAAGGAACATTTATTAAATGGAACCCAGCTGTAAAATCCATAGAAGATAAAAAAGGTGTGTGGAAAGCCTTACTAGAAGACAGAATTGATGTGATTGCGACAGATCATGCCCCCCACACCAAAGAAGAAAAGAATCAGAGTTATTTTAATGCTCCTTCTGGCGGACCAATGGTTCAGCACGCACTTCCAGCCATGTTAGAGTTTTATCATAAAGGTAAGGTGAGCTTAACATGGATAGTTCAAAAAATGTGTCATGCACCAGCAGTATGTTTTCAAATGCAAGACAGAGGCTATATAAGAGAAGGGTATTACGCAGATATGGTTGTCATTGATTTAGATGCTCCATGGAAAGTAGCACAAAACAATATTCTTTATCATTGCGCGTGGTCTCCATTTGAGGGTCAAGTTTTTCAATCACGAGTTTCCAAAACTTTTGTCAATGGAAACTTAGTTTATAATCAAGGGAACTTAGATGATTCATATCGAGGGATGCGTCTCAAATTTAATCGCTGATGAAAAGTAATATTCTCTTAATCTTCATATGCTTTTTTATTTCGTGCTCAAATAGAGGACCAGAAACCGAACAACTTATTCTCAATGAAGCTCTAATGATTGATGCACTTGTGGAGGTGCATCTATTGGAAGCTGCTTTTGAAACGAAAATCACAGAAGAAATACGATCTGGAAATTTTACTATAGAAGACTATTATCAAGCACTTTTTGATAGTCAATCTTATTCTAGGCAAGAATTCAAACAGAGCTTCATAAGCTATTCTAGAGACCCAAAAACAATGGAAAGACTCCTAGATTCTGTTTTGATAAAAATTAAAATGCTTGAATTGCCCCAATAATTTTTTTTGAACCTTAGGAATGGTCTTTTATAAACCGAGTGGAAACTTCTTGGCAGCTTTGATGAATTAATTGGAATGAGAATGGAATACTCTCTAAAATTTTTTTATTGCTATAGGATGTTTTTTTTGTTCCTGATTTCAACAATTCGTTACTCAGCTGAGCTTCTTTTCCAGAGAAAAAAGTCATAAAATTTTGAATTCCATATGCCAAAATCATAATGAAGCGATTTGCAATCCATCTTGGCTTGGGTTTGCTCAAGGAATCTGCAATATGACCTAATACCTGTTTGTAAGAAAGATTTTCGGAACTAATAATAAACCGCTCTGACGTTACTTTACTTTCCATGAGATCTATCATTAGATAGGCTACATCTTTAACGTCAACAAAACCAGTACCTCCCGGAGTATAAAATCGGAGACCCTTCCAAACTAGATCAAACATTCTTGCAGAACTCTTATCCCAATTTCCTGGGCCCAAGATGACCGAGGGATTTACGATTACTGCATTTAATCCCTCTTCTATTCCCCTCCAAATCTCTAATTCACCTTGATATTTACTCATGGCGTAGGAGCTGTTTTCTGGACTATCCGCCCAGAGAGTTTGTTCAGTTGCCTCACCCCCATCAAGAGTTTTACCTATTGCAGCAACTGAGGAAACATGGCATAATTTTTCTATCCCATGGTGAAGACACAAATCGACTATATTTTTAGTTCCTTCAACATTTGTTTGGAATAAGATGTTTTCATGTTTTTTAGAAAAGCTAATTTTTGCAGCACAGTGGTATACTTTTTTTACTCCAGAGAATGCTGAGTCTAATTGGTGCTCATCCAAAAGATCAGCATTCACCCATTCCACCTTAGAAAGTAATCTTTTTGGTTGGTCTGAATAGAATGAAAACACTTTTAACACATCTTCAATGTTGCTGTTTTCACGCTTTATTGCTCGAATTTTATTATCCGTTAGGCACAATTGATAAAGGACATGAGAACCCAACATTCCACTTGCTCCCGTGATTAAAATCATGCTTCAAAGATATGCTAATTGTAGGTTTTTTATATAGAAAAAAGGGCTATTTTTACTTAGTAAAAAATGACCCATTATGAACTTTGTTGAAGAAATGAAATGGAGAGGCATGATTCATGATATTATGCCGGGAACTGAAGAACAATTGCAAAAAGAAATGACCTCTGCTTATATAGGGTTTGACCCTACAGCCGACTCTTTGCATATCGGAAGTTTAGTTCAGATTATGACACTTGTTCATCTTCAAAAAGCTGGTCACAAGCCATTTGCCTTGGTTGGAGGTGCTACTGGGATGGTCGGGGATCCCTCCGGAAAGTCTAAAGAAAGAAACTTGTTATCTGCGGATATTTTAGAGATGAACCTTAAGGGTGTTAAAAAACAATTATCTCGATTTCTAGATTTTGATTGTGGAGATAATGCTGCTGAGATTGTCAATAACTACGATTGGTTTAAAGAAATTAATTTTCTTGATTTTATTCGTGATGTAGGGAAACATATTGGTATTAATTACATGATGGCGAAAGATTCGGTTAAGTCCCGCTTAGAATCAGGAATGTCGTTTACTGAGTTTACTTACCAACTTGTTCAGGGCTACGATTTTTATCATTTATACATTAAAAATAACTGCAAACTTCAATTGGGGGGATCTGATCAGTGGGGGAACATTGTTACCGGGACTGAACTTATTCGAAGAAAGGCCCGTGGCGAAGCATTTGCCATGACCACCCCACTTATTAAGAAAGCAGACGGAACTAAGTTTGGTAAATCAGAAGGAGGGAATGTCTGGCTTGATGCAGAACGAACATCTCCTTACAAATTTTACCAATATTGGTTAAATTCTTCCGACGAGGATGCCAAGTCTTATATTAAAATATTCACCCTTTTCTCTCAAGAAGAGGTTAATCAAATGATTTCGGAACATAACCAAGCCCCTCATTTACGTCTGCTTCAAAAAGCTTTAGGGAAAGATGTGACTGTCAGAGTGCATAGCCAATCAGCTTATGAACGAGCAATTTCTGCTTCGGAAATTCTTTTTGGGAAAGACACTGCAGATCAATTGAAAACTTTGAAAGAACAAGATTTACTAGATGTGTTTCAGGGTGTGCCGCAATTTGATATATCAAAATCAGATCTTCAAAAAGGATCTCATATAATAGAATTATTAGTTCAGAAAACCCAAGTTTTTTTATCCAAAAGCGAGGCAAGAAGAATGATTAAGTCCAATGCGGTGAGTGTGAATAAGATTAAAGTAACTGAGGATAAGGTGGTTAATTTAGAAGATTTGCTTAATGACAGCTATCTTCTTATTCAAAAAGGGAAAAAGAATTATGTCTTAATTAAGGCCTTTTAAATTCTGATACTACGCTCAGTAAACCATCAAATTACATCCTCTTATCTGGCTTTCATCCATTCGTCCCATAACTTCAAAGCTTCCATTTGGATGAACTTTTCCTAGATCTTGGCTTGCTAAAAAAGAGCAAGAATGAATATTAGCTAGGTCAATAATATTTAGCGCGCCGCTATTTTGTGAGGAAGAAAATGGGTCGGAAGCATCTCTGCAAAATACCTTCATCCAAGGCGGGCAATTAAATATGGGGCTATTTGTAGAGTAGGCTTGCGATAGTAATTCAGTCATGCCGTATTCAGAATGAATATTATTTACTTGAAAGCCCTGACAAAGTTTTTCATGTAATTCTTCTCTAATCATTTCCTTTCTTCTTCCTTTCATTCCCCCAGTCTCAATTACAATGGTGTGATTTAACTTTAGCTGCTTTTGTTCGATAAAGTCTAAAAGGCCAAAGCTAACGCCTATTAAAATTGATTTCTTCCCATCCTTTTCTAATTTTTTTATTTGCTGATACAGCTTATCATGATTCTTAAGATAAAAACCGTTTCCTGGTTTTGCTGATTGCTTCATTAATCGGTCACACATATATACTAAGGAGGAATCAGAGCGTTCAAGGTATGAAGGTAATAGAGCTAGAATCGTGTAGTCCTCTATTGGGCCATAAAAATGAGTGAAAGCATGAATAAAGCTTGTTTCGTAAACACTCAAATCCCAGACCAGATGAGAGCTTGTCTTACCACCTGTGCCACTACTGGTGAATGTGGCTTGATGATTAGAGCTATGGCAAGTGACTGCATGAGATTTGAAAAGTTGTATAGGAAGAAAAGGAATGTCACATAATGATTTTACATGTGAAACTTCTAGGTCTATATTTTGAATGTACTGCTTATAAACTAAATTATTTGTAGCTTGATATTTAAATATCTCAAGAGCTATTTTTTCAAAGGATTTATTTGAATGGTGTTGAAAAATTTTGGTCTTCCAACTCATGCTATCCCGCATTTTTAGCGATAATTTAGTTAATCAAAAGGAGCTAAAATCTATAAATTACCTCCCCAAATCTTTGTATCAAAGATACTCAAATGATAACAAATTCCTGTGCTAAGAAAAAAATGTATACAAGAATTTCTTATTTAGTAGAATGTTTGAAGGTTCGCTTTGCCATGTAATCAATTTGGAGATTACTTTCCTAAACTATTTATGATGGCCTTCAACTAAGCCTTAAGTCACAAATTATATTCATTCAATCAGTATTTATAGTCGGCCAACGAATTACAATTCATATAAAATATGTGTTCACGGAGCATTGTTTTTTATGAACCTGATTTGATGATTTTATGTGTATTATTTTTGAAAAAAGATGTCTATATTTTTTTATAAATCAAAGCATAGTATATGCTCAGATATGTATTTTTGTCATTTTTAGAAGAGATTAAATTTTGTTGAAAAACATTGTTATTTGAGATATTAGACTGCAAATTAATCCAGGCTTTAAAAAGTTTTTTATTGTGGCAAGATTATTGTAATTTGCATTACTGCGCAATTATTTTAAATCAAGCATTTACAAAACATTTTTATTTCAATATATTATGAAAAAATCCTCCACATTTTCAAGAAATTTTTTGATTCAATCATTTTCTTTATTTACTGTAGTTTTTGCAATGGGTATTAACACACTATTTGCCCAACAAAAAGTTGTTGGTGGTGTAGATGTCGATATTAAAGATTATCCATGGCAGGTAGCCCTCACATCAAATCCGAACGGAAGTGGATTTTGTGGTGGGTCTATTATTGGTGACTCATGGGTTCTTACTGCTGCTCACTGTGTCAACAATGACAGTCCAAGTGGATTATATATTCGAGGTGGAACATCTTCCTCATTCGCTTCTGGCGGTGATTCATATTCTGTTTCCCAAATAATTATTCACCCAAACTATTCAGGAAATTCTTATGATTTTGCATTGATAGAAATCAATGGTGAATTTGAATATGGTGAAAACATGCAGAAGATTGATCTTATTGATGAATCTGAAATTGCCTTGGGGGTTCAAGATGGTGGTGTAATGTCAACTATTACAGGTTGGGGGACAACTTCTTCAGGTGGATCGTTAGCCGATGTACTTCAAATGGTTGAAGCACCTATTGTTGATAATGATGTTGCTTGTGGTTCAGATTCAGATGCTGATGGAAACTCGGGTCAATACTTTTGTTCTGAATTAGATGAGTCTATGATTTGTGCTGGAGATCTTGTTAATGGTGGGGAAGATGCTTGTCAAGGAGATTCGGGAGGACCTTTGGTTGTAAGAAGTTCAGATAATTCCAGATGGTTACTCATTGGAGCGACTAGTTGGGGGAACGGTTGTGCAGATGTATTATACCCGGGTGTATGGGCTAAAGTATCGCATGTATTAGATTGGATTAATGATAACGCTGTAGTAGGTGAATTAGGTGGTCTAGTATATGGATGTACAGATTCTACTGCGATTAACTTCAACCCTGAAGCCACAGAAAATGACGAATCGTGTGAGTATCCAGTTGATTGCAATGGCTTGTCTAATTTATTTATTCACATGTTTGATTCCTTCGGAGATGGTTGGAATGGAAATGAAATTACTTTGAATGATCAAAGTTTCACATTATTGGCTGGCTATGAAGCTACTGAAACAGTATGTGTTGATTTAACCGCAGAATGTATTGAGGTAACTTGCGATGGTGGATTATGGCAATCAGAAGTGTCTTGGGTAATTGTAGATTCAGATGGAAATGAGTTGCTTTCAGGTGGGGCTCCATTTGCTGATAGTTTCGGTGGAGATGACTGCGGTCCAGTTTATGGATGTTTGGATATTACTGCTTTGAATTATAATGAATTAGCAAATACAGATGATGGTTCTTGCTTATATCCAGTTGCTGGATGTATGGATACTTTGGCCTTTAACTTCAACCCAGAAGCGGGAGTAGAAGATGGTTCTTGTATATATCCGGTTCCTGGATGTATGGATATTTTGGCCTTAAACTTCAACCCAGAAGCTACAGAAAACGACGAATCGTGTGAGTATAATGATGAATGTGGCAGTCTTACCCCTGTACTAATTGAAGTAGGTGGTGGTACATGGGATTCTGAAATTAGTTGGACAATTGGCCAATATTCAGGAGTAGCCGAGAGCGTTCAAGTATGTCTTGAAGATGGTTGCCAAATCTTTAATATGTTTGATTCTTATGGGGATGGTTGGAATAACGCATCAGTAAATATAACAGGTCCTTCCGGAGAGCTTTTGTTAAATGGAACACTTGAAGGATTTACTTCTCAGGGAACACTTAGTTTTGGACTCAACACAGATGAATCTTGCGGTCCAGTTTATGGATGTTTAGATATTATTGCTTTGAATTATAATGAATTAGCAAATACAGATGATGGTTCTTGTTTATATATTTATGGATGTATGGATACTACTGCATTAAATTACGATGCTAATTCAACTTCAGATGATGGTTCTTGTTTATATCCTGTTGCTGGTTGTATGGATACTTTGGCCTTAAACTTCAACCCAGAAGCGGTAGAAGAAGATGGTTCTTGTGAATACCCTATCAATTGTGACAGTCTTACCCCTGTACTAATTGAAGTAGGTGGTGGAACATATGATTATGAAATTAGTTGGACAATTGGCCAATATTCAGGAGTAGCCGAGAGCGTTCAAGTATGTCTTGAAGATGGTTGCCAAATCTTTAATATGTTTGATTCTTATGGGGATGGTTGGAATAACGCATCAGTAAATATAACAGGTCCTTCCGGAGAGCTTTTGTTAAATGGAACACTTGAAGGATTTACTTCTCAGGGAACACTTAGTTTTGGACTCAACACAGATGAATCTTGCGGTCCAGTTTATGGATGTTTAGATATTATTGCTTTGAATTATAATGAATTAGCAAATACAGATGATGGTTCTTGTTTATATATTTATGGATGTATGGATACTACTGCATTAAATTACGATGCTAATTCAACTTCAGATGATGGTTCTTGTTTATATCCTGTTGCTGGTTGTATGGATACTTTGGCCTTAAACTTCAACCCAGAAGCGGTAGAAGAAGATGGTTCTTGTGAATACCCTATCAATTGTGATACCCTTACAGCTATACTTATTGAAGTAGGTGGTGGTTCTTGGCAAAATGAAGTTTCTTGGCAACTTGGACCTTTCTCTGGAGTTGTTGGCTCAACTGAAGCATGTATTGAAGATGGCTGCTATGAGTTTATTATGAATGATTCATGGGGAGATGGTTGGAATGGAAATATTGTTACAATCTCTACAGATAATCAAGTTATTGTTAGTGGAACGCTTGATTCCGGATCACAAGGAGTTCTTTTATTCTCGTATAATGCAGACTGTGGTTATATTTCTGGATGTATGGAATCGGGTGCAATCAACTATAATCCTGATGCTATTTTGGATGATGGCTCTTGTTTATATCCAATTTTTGGGTGTACAGATACACTTGCGATCAACGTAAATCTTGAAGCCACTGATGATGACGGATCATGTTACTTTGACTATGATATTCTTGGATGTACTGATGAATTAGCTCTTAACTATAATACTCTGGCTACATATGATGATGGAACTTGTGAATTCCCTTGTGATGAGGGTTATGTACTAGATTGTGACGGGTCTGGAGAATGTCATCTTGAAACATGGATTGGAGATGGCTTTCCCGATTGTGAAGACCAACAATGGAATGCAGATTTAACCTGTTATGACAATGACGGAGGAGATTGTGGAGATACATTTGACTCAGGCTGTACCGATCCTGTCGCATTAAATTACAATCCAGAAGCGATTGAAGATGATGGTTCTTGTGAGTATCCTATCGATTGTGACGGAGCGTCTAACCTTTTAATCAATTTGAGTGATTCATGGGGAGATGGATGGAACGGTTCCGAAATTTCTGTAAATGGTCAGGTTTTTACTATCCTAAATGGAAGTCAAGAATCAGCTATAGCTTGTGCAGATTTAACTTCTGAATGTATTGTAGTAACTTGTTCAGAAGGTTTCTACCCATCAGAAGTATCTTGGACTATCTCAGATATAGACGGAAATGAGTTACTTTCAGGAGGAGCCCCCTACCAAGGTGGTATTGGTGAATGTGGTGGCGTTGTTGTAGATCCAATTTCTGGATGTATAGATCCGGCAGCAGTTAACTATAATCCTGATGCTATTTTGGATGATGGCTCTTGTTTATATCCAATTTTTGGATGTATGGATATTAGTGCATTGAACTATAACCCCGATGTAACGGTGGATGATGGTTCTTGTGAATATGTTAATAATTCATGTGATGAAATTGAAGTATTACTAACATTAAACACAGAAGTTTTTGCCAACGAAATTTCCTGGTCAATATTGGATGCATCTGATAATACGCTTGCTTCAGATTCTGACTACAATAACTATGAAAGTTTCCAAACAACACTTTGTTTAGAAGAAGGTGCATCTTTTACCTTCATAGCAGAAGATTCTTTTGGAGATGGTTGGAACGGGGCAATGGTCTATATAGAATCTGCATCATGTGAATTGTTTTCTGGAGGATTAGAGACAGGTCAAATTGCTAATTATGACTTTAGTTCTTCCTGTGACGATAATACGGGTGTTAATGATTCTACTGCTCCATGGGATATTCTTATAACAGGATCTAATCACACCATGGTTATTGATGCTAATACTGTTTTTGATTTAGGGGAAGTATCTTTAGAATTAGGTGATGCTTTAGGGTTATTCTACACCGATGATAATGGCGATTTGCAATGTGGTGGATATATAACTTGGACGGGAGAAAACAATGCTATCGCCGCTCAAGGAAACGATTCAACTACAGATGAGATTGACGGATTTCAATCCGGAGAGAACTTTGTATGGATGGTGTGGGATGAATCAGAAGGTCAAGCCATAATGGTCTCTGCTAGCTATTCAGACAACCTGCCAAACCAAGGGTCATTTGTCGTAAACGGAATTTCTGCTATTTCAAGTTTAAGTTCTATTCCATTAGTTACAGATCAATTGTTATTATTACCAGCAGGTTGGTCAAACTTCTCAGTATATATGCTAGCGGACAATATGGATCTTGCTTATTGCCTCAGCTCTATAGTTGAGAATGTAGTTATTGCTAAAGACAATGAAGGAAATGCTTACCTCCCTGATTTCAACTTTAATGGAGTAGGCGATGTTCTAATTGGTCAAGGATATCAAGTAAAGCTCGTGAATGAGTCTTCCATATTGATGCCTGGAACTTATCAGCTTCCAGAAGAAAATCCAATTGACCTAACACCTGGATGGAACCTTATTGGGTACCTTCGATTAGAGAGTGCTGATGCTTCGGCGGTAATGGCTGATGTGGTTGCTAACGATAACTTAATAATCGCTAAGGACTTTAACGGTAACGCATATTTACCAGAGTATAACTTCAATGGAATTGGAGATATGTTCCCCACACAAGGATATCAACTTAAAGTAAATGAGTCTGATCAAATAGTATATTTGTCTAACGATGACTCCTACAGAATGTCCGCCCTTGTTCGTACAGAAAATCATGCGATTCATAATTCAAGCTTTAGTATCACAGACAATAATATGACTATTGTAATCGAAGATGTTGCATGGGATATAATTCCTGATGATGGAGCAGAAATAGCTGCTTTCGATAAAGATGGCAACCTAGTAGGAGCCTCTGTTTATACCAGCCCAGTGACTGTTATTTCCGTGTGGGGAGACGACGCAATGACAGCTTCTAAAGATGGGATGCTTATGTCTGAAGTAGTATCATTCAAAGTATGGACATCTAACGAGGTCACTAACATTAATTTAGATAAATGGTTAGAAGGATCATCTTCATACATACCAAATACTATAAATATAGCTGGATCGATTGTAACGAATCAAATAGTTTCTGTATCACACTCAATTGATCGTGTCTTGTTGAAAGTTGTAAATGTATTAGGTCAAGAAGTTACCTTAGAAGACCAATTTAAAGGAGAAGTTCTATTCCATATATACACTGATGGATCAGTAGAAAAAGTAGTGAAATAACTTACCTACTTATTTATTTATAAAGGACCTCAGCAATGAGGTCCTTTTTTTTAATTAATTGCTTTACTTTTCATTAAGATTAGTATATTTGCCTGCTCAATACTCCTCCTTAGCTCAGTTGGTTAGAGCATCTGACTGTTAATCAGAGGGTCCTTGGTTCGAGTCCAAGAGGGGGAGCTAGCAAAACGAAGCACTTACAGAGATGTAGGTGCTTTTTTTGTTTCCAGACTTTAGGTGTAAATGTATAAAAAACTATTTAACTGCCAGTTTACTGCCAGTTTTCAGACAGTTGTTTTAATGTTATATCAGCAATATCACAACCATTAAGTATTATTAGATAAGGAGAAATGGATATCGTCCAAGGTAAGTGGATCGTCAAAAGAAAATTTTTTGCTGCATCTTTGAATAATAGCGGGAGCCTTATAGGACAACTTAATATTTTTATTGAGTTGTCATTTTTTATTTATTTTTGAATGATACTTAGACCACCTTTATGCGAATTCTATTTTT
>CAZEWZ010000017.1:0-32515 GCA_964516765.1 uncultured Cryomorphaceae bacterium
AATGTTATTGCTACTTTTGAGACAGAAGAAGGAACTAGTGATGCATCTGCTAATTTAGATATTATTCTAGGTAATTCTCCTTTTGACATTCTATGGTCAACCGGAGAAATAACCGAATCTATTGAAAATTTGACTTCTGGAAGTTATTCAGTTTTACTTTCAGATTCTTTGGGCTGTTCTACAGAAACCTTTTTTGATGTTGTAGTCGATCCCGAAGAATACTTGATGGGAAGTATTATTGATGTAACATCTTGTAATGGTCTTTTTTATGATTCCGGAGGTCCTGATAATAATTTTGGTATTAATGAAAATTCATTTATTAGAATTTGCCCTGAAGAGGATGGCACTGTTGCTCAATTAGTATTCAATCAGTTTGATGTGTCCGCAGGCACTATGACAATTTATGACGGGATGGGAATAGCAAATTCTGTTTTATCCACTGGCTCATACAATGATTTTCTGGGAGATACGGTCAGGGCTAGCATTACTAATTCAACAGGTTGTTTAACGGTTTCCTTTTCCAGTAGTTTCTTTTTCTCTTCCACAGGATGGGAGGCTTCCATCTCTTGTTATGATTATGTAATTTATGGATGTATGATTGATACTGCATTTAATTATAATTCAGATGCTGAAGAAGATGATGCCTCCTGCTATTTCGCTCCAGGTTGTACAGATATTAACTATGCTGAATTCCACACACAGGGTTTTGAAGCAGATTTTGATAATGGAGATTGTCTAACTTTCGTTGTAGACGATTGTACCAACGAAGTTGCTTTAAATTATAATCCATTAGCCACTTTTAATTTGGCAGATGATCCATGCGTATATACTCTTGATAATTGGCTTTGTGGAATGAATTACAGAGATGAAAGAGATGGATATTCTTACTCCACTATTTTGATTGCAGAACAATGTTGGATGAAAGAAAACTCCCGTTTCCAACCACAAGGTACTTCTGAACTTTCTATCGATGCAGGAGGAGTAGTGAGTCAACTAAATAGCGGATATATATATACCGGAATTGATGCTTATAATATAGACGTTAATGGTCGATATTATGATTGGAATGCCGCTCAATCTGCTGTTCCGTATTCGTGGCATTTACCCAATCTTCAGGAACTAAATATCTTATTAAGTGAATATGGGTCTCTGGAATTACAAGAAGAAGGTACATCTGGCTTTTCTGCCCAGATGGCTGGAGGTATTTTTAATACTACGGGGGAACTTGAATATATTAACTCAGGCAATACCAACTGGCTTTGGACATCTTCTGAAGAAGATGAAACGAGTGCCTATGCAGCTACAATTATTTTAGCTAACCCAGATGTAATATCAAATCCAATCCCAAAGGAATTTGCAATCAGTGTTCGCGGGATATTCGGTTTTCCAGAATGGGCAGTTTTAGGATGTACCGATGAAGATTTTATAGAATATAATCTTAATGCTAATTATGATGACGGAACCTGCTTAATCATAGCTATTGAAGGATGTACAGATTCCTCATCTTTAAATTTCTTATCTATAGCTACTGTCGATGACGGAACTTGTATTCCAAAAATTGATGGATGTATGGATGATAATTTTGTTGAGTTCGATGCTAATGCTACACTAGATGACGGTTCTTGTTTAACTATTGCTCAACTGGGCTGTACCGATGGTGATGCTCAAAATTTCATGGAGCAAGCCAATGTAGATGATGGATCTTGTATTGCGCAAATCTTGGGTTGTACAGACGCTTTCTTTTTAGAATATAATGGAGAAGCCACGCAAGATGATGGAACTTGCAGTATACAAGCAACATATGGATGTACAGACCCTCTGGCGGCTAATTATAATAGTGCTGCTAATGTTGATGATCAGTCATGTCTTGACTCTGTTTTGGGTTGTACTGACGTCAATTTTATCGAATATAACGCCCTAGCTAATTTTGATGATGGTTCTTGTTCGGCTCCTGTCATATTAGGTTGTACCATAGATTATGCTCTAAATTTCAATTCAGAAGCAAATACAGATGATGGTTCATGTCAAGTAGAAGGTTGTACTAATAGTGCTTTTGTAGAATTCGATATAAATGCAAATATTGATAATGCGACATGTGCTATTGTTGCAATTCTTGGGTGTTCAGATTCGGATTATATAGAGTATTTTCCTCCGTCTAATTCAGATGATGGATCTTGCTTAAATTTGATTGTGATGGGTTGTATGAACCCGATTTATCTGGAATTTTCATTTGAGGCTAATGTAGATGATGGTACCTGCCAAAATATAACTCAAGTTGGATGCACAGACCCTAATTTTATTGAGTTTGATCCTCTCGCAAATGTTGATATTAATTCTTGTTTGACTCAAGTTATATTGGGTTGTATGAGTGAACTTTATATAGAGTTTGATGAATTCGCCAATGTTGAAAACGGATCATGCGAAACACTTATTATATTGGGATGTATAGATATCGATTTCATAGAATATGATTCTTTGGCGAATACAAATGATGGTTCTTGTATTTCTATTATTCTAGCGGGTTGTACAGATGAGAACTATATAGAATATAATGCTCTTTCAAATATAGATAATGGTTCTTGCGAGATTCTTGTCCTACTAGGATGTACTGATGCTTTAGCATTTAATTATAATAATTTGGTAAATACTGATGATAACTCCTGTATTGATATTATAGCGGGTTGTATAGATACAAGTTTTGTAGAATATAATTCCGAGGTAAATACAGAAGATGCATCTATGTGTCTGACTCCAGTTATTTTAGGTTGCAATGATCCAGTAGCATATAACTTTTCCAATATAGCCAATACAGATGACGGTTCTTGTATTTTGTATTTTGCCGAAATTACATTTATTGTTTTCTCTAATGGACTCTACCAATTTAGTTCTAATGTAGAAGGTTTAGGTAATGATTACCAAGAATATTGGTCTTTTGGAGATGAGATTTATTCTAATGAATTTAATCCATTACATACCTATTTGCAAAATGGAACTATGGAAGTAGTTTTATCAGTTAGTAATGGACTAATAGACATTATAGCTTCAATAACTATAGAGGTAGTAAATGCTACCTTAAGTTTAGATGAGCCATTGTCAGATAAATCGGTTTATGAATCAAGATATTTTGATCTTTTAGGCCAAATAATTTCTAACCAAGATTTTCCTCATTATCAGGTATATATTGAACAATTAATCTATATGGATGGTTCTCAAGAATATATAAAACATTATCATTTTAAATAGTCAAAATATTCTTAAAACAAAAAAAATATCTTAGAAAGTCTTTTTCGAATTATTTTATAATATACCAACTGCAGTCATACAATTTTTCATCTTTTGGAATGTTCGGTCTATATCATTATCAATCCCAATTGAAATTCGAACCATTCCCTCAGAAATGCCCATTTCATTTTGTTCTTCCTCGGGGATTTCAGATGAAGTACTAGTGCCTGGCGCAGAGAATAATGTTTTATAAAAGCCAAGACTTACTGCTAAATATCCGATATTATCTTGCTGCATAGCCTCCATAAAATTGTAAGCATTTTCTTTTGATTTTACATCGATAACTAACATTCCACCGTAGCCAAATTCTGAGTTATAGGTGCGATTGATAAGATTATGCTGTGGATGTTTTTCAATTCCAGGATAATACACCTTAATTCCTTCTTTACAGCAATTTTCTGCGATAAAATTTGCATTTTGGCTATGTTGTTTCATTCTGATGTGCAGAGTTTTCATATTTTTTAAAATACTAGATGCTCTAAGACTATCCATTACTGGACCTAAAAGCATACCTGCTCCATCGTTTACATCTAGCATAGAAGATATGAATTCTGCATTAGCGCACACTACACCACCCACTGCATCAGATGCACCATTAATGAATTTTGTGAGTGAATGAATCACAATGTCAGCGCCTAATTCGATTGGGGAGAAAATGAGAGGTGTAAAGGTATTATCAACTACCAACTGAATACCAGTATTCTTTGTGAGTTTAGCAATTTCTGGGATATCCGCAATCTCTAATAAGGGGTTGCTTACTGTTTCACAGTAAACCATTTTTGTATTCTCATTAATAAGAGAATTGATATCTTCTGTCTTTGTAACATCAATAAAGTGCACTTTAATACCCAATCTAGGTAAGAAGTTTTTAAAGAAAGCGTAAGTTCCACCATATACTGTTCGACTAGAAATGATTTCATCTCCACTCTTACATATTTGAAGAGTACAAGCTGTAATTGCTCCCATTCCAGAGGACGCGACATATGCAGCTTCCGTATTTTCCATAGCGGCTAATGCATTTCCAAGATAGTTTGAACTTGGGTTGGTGTGTCGAGAATATAGATGACAACCTTCTTGTTCACCCTGAAAAACTGCTTGCATTGTAGATGCCTTGAGATAGGTGAAAGTGGAAGAATCAGCAATTGAAGGATTTACTCCACCGAATTCTCCAAAATTTTTTAAATCTTGAATTCTATTTGCCGGTTTATGGGACATTTTTTTTTATTTACGGAGTAGAATCTCCCTATTTATTAAGAAGTTATAACCCAATTAAATTTATTTAATCAAACAAACTAATATAAAATTGAATAAATGAGTTTTTTATTTTTTTCCTTCCAAATGAATGTTGAGAGTAAAATCATTGTATATCATCTTGTCTCCTAGATCTCCAAAGAATGAGCCAGATCCATATTTTACATCATGCTTTGTACGGTCGATTTTGAGTGTAGCATCTGCGTGGAATTCCTCGCCATGGCTATGAAAGTTGGCAGGAAATGTAATTTCTTGTGGGATATCTCTGATGGTCATATTTCCTGTAATCATATAGGCATTGCTATCAAAAATGACATTGGTGATTTTAAAATTTGCCAAAGGGAATTTATTCACTCCAAAAAAGTCATCATCCTTTAAATGATTTTCAAGTTTTAGTGCATATTCAGGATTTTCTATATCGGTACATTTGATACTTTGCATATCTATGTCAAATTCCCCTCCAACTAATTTGTTGTTATCAAATAAAAGATAAGCACTTTCTAAATCGATATTACCGGAATGTTGTCCAGTCACTTTTTCGCCAATCCAATCAACATTACTCGAATTCATGGATATTGAAAGAGTGTCTTGAGCTGAAGTAAGGCCAAAACAAAATAAACTGAAAAATAAAGTGGTTGTAATTCTTCTCATCAGATAAGTTTTTTAAATTTCAACAAAAATAACTAAAAAAACTCACTTTAACTTTATAAACTATGAAAAAGCAAATTGAACATGTAGCTGAGTTTCATGAGATATTCAAGATTGGAAATGAGAATTCTCCAATTGCAAATGTTGGCCAAGACACTTACAATCTCCGATTCAATTTAATGAAAGAAGAGAATGATGAATATCTTGATGCATGTAAAGAAGGAGATTTAGTAGAAATAGCAGATGCTTTAGGTGATCAACTTTATATTCTCTGTGGAACAATCCTAAAGCACGGCTTACAGAATAAAATAGAGGAGGTATTTGATGAAATTCAAAAATCTAATTTATCTAAATTGGATAGTAATGGTAATCCAATTTTTAGAGAGGATGGGAAAATTCTAAAGGGAGAAAATTATTTTAAGCCTAACATTAAAAGTATATTAGAGAACTAGATATTGTTCAAATAATTTTATTTCGCCACTTGAAAGGGTCATTAGACCTACCATATTGGATATCTTGTAGTTTAGTTTTTAGTTTTTCTATAAGACTATCTTTTTGTGTTTGAAATTCTATTTTTTTATCCATATAACTTATTGAGTTGATTTTGGATAGAGATACCGCAGTTCCAACGCCAAAAGCTTCCAGTATTTTACCTTCAGCTGCCTCTTTCATCAATCTTTTGATGTCGATCTTCTCTTCAATACATTTAATTCCCTCAAACTTTGCAAGTTTGATAATACTATCCCTAGTTATACCGGGTAAAATAGAATCATTTAATTGTGGCGTAATCAATTTATTTTCTCTTCTGAAAAAAATATTCATTGTTCCTGCTTCTTCGATAAATTTGTGCTGCTCGCTATCAGTCCAGACTAGTTGATCAAATCCTTCTTCTTTTGCCAATCTTGCAGGGTAAAAAGAAGCTCCATAATTTCCTGCAGCTTTTGCTGCACCCGTCCCTCCTTTTGAGGCCCGGGTGAAATCTAATTCTACTTTTATATTAAGCTCTCCCTTATAATAAGATTCTACGGGAGAAGTAATTATCATAAAGGTGTATTCTTCTGATGGTGCTGCTTTTATTAGCTCTGAAGATCCAAACATGAATGGTCGAATATAAAGAGCAGAATCTGGCTTTTTGGGGACCCATTTATGGTCTAGTTTCAAAAGTTCTTGAATTGCTTCTACAAATAATTCTTCTTTTATTTGAGGCATGCACATGCGAAGTGCAGATTTATTAAATCGTTTAGCGTTTTCTTCAGGCCTAAAAAGAAACACTTCTCCTTGATTGCTTTTGAAGGCTTTCATTCCCTCAAAAATAGATTGACCATAATGAAGTGAATGTAGAGATGGAGATAAACTGATATTCCCATATGGTAATATTTCAGGAGTTTCCCATTTCCCATGCCTAAATTTCTGAATAAACATATGATCAGAGAAAGTTTTTCCAAACTCCTTTTCATCAGCAAATTCATGAGACCAACGACTATCTTTTATTTTACTAATTCTCATATTTATTTCATATATCTAAAATCTTGATTGTTTTCAAGATTTAATAGAGTTTCATATATCAATTCTATCACATGTTTTACATCTCCCATATGGGCACTTTCAACTGTGGTATGCATATATCTTAAAGGAAGAGATATAAGCGCGGAAGCAATGCCACCAGAAGAAAAAGCAAAAGCATCTGTATCTGTTCCAGTCGCCCTGGATGCGGCTAATCTCTGAAATGGAATCTTATTTCTGTTGGCGGTATCAATGATTAAATTTAGAAGGTTATTTTGGATCGATGGACCGTATGAAAGAACAGGGCCAAGTCCACATTTCAGATCTCCCTGTTTTATTTTATTGATCATCGGGGTGCTGGTATCATGACAAACATCTGTTATGATAGCCACATCGGGACGAATAGATTCCGCAATCATTTTTGCTCCATGAAGCCCTACTTCTTCTTGAACTGAATTAGTGATATATAATCCAAAAGGAAGTTCTTTTTTGTTTTTTTTAAGCAGGCGAGCGACTTCAGCAATAATAAATCCTCCAATTCTATTATCTAATGCTCTTCCAACAAAGTATCGGTTATTCAAAGTTGTGAATTCGTCCTCATATGTTACTACACAACCTACATGGATTCCCATTTTTTCAACTTCTTTTTTTGAGTCTGCCCCACAGTCTAAAAATATGTTATCTAGCTGTGGGTTTTTTTCATCTTTAGCTGTTCGTGTATGAATAGCAGGCCAGCCAAATACTGCTTTTATCATTCCTTTTTTTGTATGAATATTTACTCTTTTTGAAGGGGCAATTTGATGATCTGAGCCTCCATTTCTTCGAAGGTAAATAAATCCATTATTTGAAATATAGTGAACAAACCAAGAGATTTCATCTGCATGGGCTTCAATCACTACTTTGTATTTTGCCTCGGGGTTGACAATACCGACTACTGTTCCATATGTGTCAATTCTATAGTCGTCAATAAAAGGTTTCAAATAGTCCAACCATATTTTTTGTCCTTCTGTCTCAAATCCTGTTGGTGAGGGGTTATTAATGTATTTTTTAAGAAATTCTAGGGATTTTTTAGGGAAAAAGTTTTTTTTCATGGCCATGAGTAGATATTATTTTTACACGTTGCAAAGATACTATTTTGTTATATTTGTAGCAAATAAGATTCCTTGAAGAAAGAAGTTATAATTACCTCAGATGGTTCTCATACTTTATTTGTACCAAAATTAAACGAAACATATCATTCTAGGCATGGGGCCGTCCAAGAATCTGCCCATGTATTTGTCAAGGAGGGCTTTGAGTTTATTTCTTCTAAAAATACGCTATCTATTCTAGAAGTTGGATTTGGTACAGGGTTAAATGCATGGATGACACTGTTGGCTGCCAATCATTCAAAAAGAATAGTAAAATTTACCTCATTAGAGGCTTATCCCTTAGACTGGGAACTCGTTTCTCAACTTAATTATTTGTCACAACCAGATGCTGTCGATTCTGAAATTTTTGCAAAAATGCATCACTGCTCATGGGGAATTGATTGCCAGATAAATTCTTTTTTTTCGCTTAAAAAATTGAAGTTAAAACTTCAGGAAGCCGTTTTTGAAAGTGAATTTGATCTCATTTATTTTGATGCATTTGCTCCTCTAATCCAGCCAGAATTATGGACAGAAGAGATTTTCGAATTAATGTTTAAATCTTTAAGATCTGGAGGTGTGTTGGTTACTTATTGTGCGAAAGGTTCAGTGAAACGGGCATTGAAAGCCGTGGGTTTTTATCTTCAAAGTATTCCTGGTCCTCCTGGAAAGAGGGAAATGACTCGAGCTATAAAGAGGGAGATAATAGAGTGATTTATTTCATCTTATCAACTATTCTAGATACTGCCGGACATATTTCAATATTTTTCATAGTCAATGGAAGTATTTGATTCATCTTTTTTCGGTCTGTATGTGGGTATTCTCTACATGCTCTAGGTCTTACATCATAGATTGAACAAGCATTGTCAATAGACAAGAATACGCAAGGTGACTTTTGAAGAACAATATCGAAATCTTTATCCCGCTTGAGGTACTTGTCATAAAACGAGTTGGGTTTCATCCGAAGATGTTTTGCAATTCGATCGACATCTTTTTGAATAAATATAGGACTGCTTGTCTTGCAGCAGTTGGCGCAATCCATGCAATTAATTTCTCGAAAGGTTTCCTTATGAAGTGAAAGAAATTTCTTGTCTAATGGAGCTCCTTTCATTTTCTTTAGTTTGAGAAAAAGTTTTTTATTTTCTTTTTTATCTAAGCGAGCTTTATCTTTTAATTTATCAATTTCTTCCTGCAATTTGTTTTTTTTTTAAACATACGACTTTAACAGACAAAGAAAGGGTTTTGCTCTAGACTAGTTTTATTACTTTAGCACAAAATATATACAGAGCAGTATGCTAAGCATAGATAATGACCCTATGGGTCAGGCAATCTCAAATTATTTTTTTCATGCAGACCAGAGCCCTATTTTAGTCAACACTAACATTACAGAAGGGGAGGAGCTTTCAGTATCTCATCTTTTTAGAAAATTTGATTCAATGCCAAAACTTGAGAAAATTGCTCTTGAAATGGTTAGTGGAAAGACTCTTGATGTTGGAGCAGGAGCAGGAGCACATAGTTTATTTTTGCAAAATAATGGATTTGATGTCACGGCTATTGATGTGTCTTTGGTATCATGTGAAGTGATGAGGTGTAGAGGAATCAATAAAGTCCAATGTAAAGACATATGGGCTTTTGAGTCCGATTCTTTTGATACAATTCTATTTATGATGAATGGTATAGGTTTAGCTAAAAATTTAGAAGGTTTGGAGCATCTACTAATTAGACTCAGAAAAATGATTAATATAAATGGTCAATTATTGCTTGATTCTTCAGATGTCAAATATATGTTCGAGAACGACGATGGTAGTTTGTGGATTGATCTCCACAAAGATTATTATGGAGATTTAGACTATTCTATTGGCTATAAAGACATGCCTGCTTCTACATTTCCATGGCTTTTTGTTGGCTATGATATTTTGAAAGAGATAGCAATTAAATCTGGATGGAGTATAGAACATATTTACCAAGATGATAATTACCATTTCTTGGCACGATTAACATTAAATTCTTAATTTTTTTATTGATAGCTTAACATATTGTAGATTTGACTAATCATTTTAATTAATTAACCAAATGTATAATTCTAAGAAACTTTTTTTGTTTTTATCCTTATTTATTTTTATTTCTTGTGTTGATGAGGACATCAAAAATCTAACAAGTGATTTGAATATAGAGGCTCAAATTGCTGTTCCTCTGATCCATTCTTCAACTACCTTGATAGATTTACTCCCAGAAGATGAAAATATTTCTATAGATCAAGATGGAGCTATCCGTATTATCTACATGGAGGAAAATATTGCTCAGATCGATAGTGATGAATTTTTAAGTCTAGAAGATCAAGACCCAACCTCAGAATCATTTGAAATTGGAACCATAAATCTTCCAGATGTAACAAATTCTCAAGTTATTAGTCTCGAAGCATTATCTCAACAGTTATCTGACCCTATTCTCTCATCAAATATTTCAACTGCATTTAGCCTTGCTCAATTTAATGGAGGTTTAGCTTGGTTCCCTCCGATTACTTCTCAGTCTGGTGGTATATACACTCAAAATACATCAGATCAATTTATAAGTATAGATATTGTTTCTGGTTCATTGTCTCTTGATGTTATAAATAATTTAGGGGTACCAATTAACCTTATTAGACTCCAAATAAAGAATCAATTTGCAAGCGATTTTCTAGGAGACCTGACTTTTTTAAATATTTTGCCCGGAGAATCTTCTAGTCAGTCAATTATTCTAGACAATAAAACTATGTTAAGTGATATTTCCTTTGAGGTAGTTGAGATTTTTATAGAGGGAAGTGGTGTTGGTTCAAATCCATCAGACTCAAATGTTTTTTTACCTATATCAATTGAAGACAATATTACCATTGATATTCAGGGGGATGCATTTGTGGTAGATCACGGAATTGTTGTTATTCCAGAGATTGATAACGGTCCTTCGGATTCTTTTTCCTTCGATTTTGAATTAGATGATGGTATTGAACTGAGCGAAATAGAACTTTCTTCTGGATTCATTGAATACGAATACGAATCTTCAATTAATGCAAGCATAGATTTAACCATTAGTATACCTCAGTTAATTGACCAGTTGGGTAATTCATACAGCAATCAGCTTTTTATTCAAAACACGGGCTCATCTACAATGATTGATATGGATGATTTATCCGGGTACAAGTTTGATTTTTCTTCCAATTCTAATGTTATTTCTGTCAGTTATGAAACTCAAATTAATTCCTCTCCGAATTTTACCACATATGACAACACAGACTCTGTAAGACTTTTGATTGGAATAATAGGTTTAGATTTTAATTCAGTTAAAGGTTACTTTGGTCAACAAATAGAATCTATTGAGGAGGATGTCTTAGACATTGATGTGAGTGTTTTGGAAGATATTGCCTCTGGAATTCAATTAGAAAGCCCAAATTTAAGATTCTTTGTAGATAATTCTATTGGGATTCCCTTTCAAGTTGATTTGGATTTGCTTGGATCAAATGCTGGCGAAGAGGTTAGTCTAAATGGTCCCTCATTAAATATTCCAGCTAATGAATTTACAGTCCAAGATTTTAATAATTCAAATTCTCAATTGTCTCAATTAATTGCCTTGTCTCCTTCGGTTATTTCTTATAGCGGTTTCGTTACTTCCAATCCTGAAAATGATGAATCAATTTTGAATACCATTTTGTCCGGAACTGAAATATCAATTGGCTTTGAAATGGACTTGCCTCTTCACTTAAGAATTGAGGACGCTGTTTCTAAGGATACTTTAACTCTTACATTTTCCGAAAATAATCCTGAGGATCAGGGGCTTGATATAGAACTGGTGAAATTGAAACTTCGCACCCAAAATGATTTCCCTCTTGATGTTGATTTAACAGTTTTTTTTGCTGATTCTCTTACTGGAATGGTTTTGGACAGCTTAAATTTAGAATTACTTGAAGCTGCTGCTGTTGATGAAATGGGACGTACTATTTCTCCTAATATTTACGAGACTGTTATTGAGTTGGATACTGGACAGATTGATGCACTTTTTAATGCGAATCAAGCTTTGCTTGATATTAAAATGAATTCTTTTGATAATCAAAACTCTGCGATTCGTCTATATACAGATTATGAGTTTATTATTGATGCTGGAGTAATTGTCGAACTTAAAATTGAGCAATAATGAAAGAGTATATACTTATATTAATAGCCCTTTTAACTTTTGAAGGTCTAGCGGCTCAAAACATTCATACAGGTTATCATTCAAATGCTTTTATTTTAAAGTCAAGTTCAAACGCCTCTGCTTTTCCTGAGTCTAATTTGGTTATTGGCCTCCCTACTTTATCCAACTTGAATTTTGGATTACAATTACCTTTTTCTCTAAATGAAGCCTTATCAAAAGGAGCAGATGATAGTCTTAGAATAGATATTCCTTCCCTTATCGATAATTTAGATGATGGAGAGGGTTTATATATGCAAGCTCGTGCACAGCTCTTTTTTCTTGGCATCAAGCTTGGGCATGAGAAAAATATATTTACCTATATAGGGGATGAACTTGTCTCAAACGTTGGTGCTGTCGTTTCTGGGAAGTTATTGGATTATCTTTCTCGAGGGAACGCTTATTTTCTAAATCAACAAATGAATTTTGATTCTGAAAGATTTCAAGCCACAGCATACAACAGTTTTTATATTGGAGCCTCATTTAGGCCCATAGATGAACTGACTATAGGAGCTCGATTTAAGATGCTAAACGGTTTAGCTAATATAAATACCGAAACATTTAATCTATCTTTTTATACAGATTCAACTTCTTCTCCGGTATACCAAACTACTTTAGAAGCTAATATGATGCTGCAAACCTCTATTCCCGGAATTGCTCCAGATTCGTTGTCTTTTAACCCATTTTTAAATAAAGGATTTGCAGTTGACTTTGGGCTGACTTATCAAGCCACTGACGAATTGGAATTTAGTCTAGCTATTAATGATCTGGGTCAGATTAATTGGGCGAAGCAGAATACATTGAATTATTCTACTAACGGGCAAGTGAATTATTTAATAGATGGCCTTGAGATGTCAAGCTCCGACTCCGAGGATAATGATTTAGAGTCTCAAGTAGAAGAAATAGTTGACGATTTAAGCAGTGTCTTCTCCTTGTCAGACAGTTCCACTGCTTACAGTACAAAGTTGAAGTCGAATTTATTTTTTGGGGCTAAATATGAATTGACTGAGCAACATAGTTTTTCATTTTTATTTCATTCTAGAGATCAAATTTCAAGTCGCTTTAATGTTTTTAGTTTGGGATACCAGCTTCAAGCATCAGAATCTCTAGAGTTTCTTGCTTCTTATCAAAATTTAAACGGAATAAGTAATATAGCAGCTGGTTTTGTAATTTGTCCTGGACCGGTTCAAATGCATGTTATTGTAGATAATACCTTAGCTGCTGATGTTTTTGATGCCAAAAATTTTGCTATCCAATTAGGTCTTACTTTTGGGTTCGGTATTGAAAAATAATCTACTTTATTTTCATATATTTATTTATCTGAAAGATAAATTTCGAAATTTTTATTCCATTTCAAATAGCCATTTTTCTTTTCTCCATCAATTATAAAACCTTTAATTTGATTAGTTTTCCCATTGCTAAGCAATAAGTTTAGTTGTTTTTTTGTTATTTTTTTTTCATAAAAATTAAATGGGATTAGAGTTTTACATCCTTCCATATATCGATTACACCCGAATGATGTTTTACCGCTGATGATTTTTCCATTTTTACATTTCGGACATTGAAGGATTTCTTCAGGTTTTACTTCAAGTTCTATTTTAAGTACCTCGGAAAGAATAAGTCGACATTCTAATTGCAGATTACTTTGCTTAAACCCTTTTATCCACGATGTTTTTTTTGAATGAATTAATTTTATTATATGTTTCGAATCGAGAGTCTTTTCAAATTGATTGAAGTAGACAACAAAATCACATGTGACATTAAAATTACTACAACCACAGCCTATTTTTCCAGTCAGAATATATCCGATTTTGCATTTTGGACATAATAATTTTTTTTTTGAATTTATTTCTCTATTCGAAGATATCTCGGCTTTAGGTCTTTTTTTTACTTTCAGAACTACTTGTGTTACTAATGCTTCCATTTCTTTTAAAAATACAGAAGACTCATATGTTCCTAGTTCAATATCTCTTAGCTTTTTCTCCCATTGCCCAGTAAGTTTGGGTGATTTTAGTAAATCATTTTCTATAGTGTCAATTAACTGAATACCGATGGAAGTGGCTACTAACTTTCTTTTCTGCTTTGTAATATATTTTCTTCTGAGCAAGGTTTCAATTACTGCTGCTCTTGTGGAAGGACGACCAATTCCATTTTCTTTCATAAGATCCCGCATTTCTTCGTCTTCTACTTGCTTTCCCGCAGTCTCCATTGATCTTAGAAGAGAACCTTCTGTATGCCACGCAGGCGCTTTTGTAGTTTTGCCAATCAGATTGGGCTGGTGTTCACCTTTTTCCCCAGGAACAAAGTTGGGCAATACAGCCTCGGATATCTCTTTATTTTTGTCTTTTTCAAAGACCTTTCGCCATCCTGGATTTAATATTTGTTTCCCACTTGTACGAAATAAAATGTCTCTAACTTTCCCTTTTACAGTGGTATTGGATACCAAGCAATCCGGGTAAAAAGCGGCAATAAATCTTTTTGTAATAAGATCGAATACAATCTTTTCCTGGTAGTTTAGAGAGGAACTCGGATTTTGGCCGGTGGGGATGATTGCGTGATGATCTGTTACTTTCTTGTCATTAAATATTTTTTTTGATTTTCTTATAGGTTTCCCTAGTAAGGGTTGGATGAGGGCTCCATAAACCGCCAAGCCTTTTAGTATCTCCTTAATTTTTGGATAGATATCGTTGGGCAAGAAAGTGGTATCTACTCTAGGATAAGAACAGAGTTTTTTTTCATACAAGCTTTGAATAGTTTTTAAGGTATCTTCCGCAGTCATACTAAAGCGATTGTTGCAAGTTACTTGAAGTGAAGTGAGGTCGAATAGTCTAGCTGCATTTTCTTTTGCTTCTTTTGTTTCATTAGCAATAATTTCAAATTCAGCTGAGGAAATCTTCCCCAAGCAATCAATTCCTTTTCCTTTTTCTGATATTTTTCCTAATTCGGATTGAAATAGGACATTTCTATACTGAGTTTCAATCGTCCAGAACTTTTGACTTTTGAAACTTTCAATTTCTTTTTGACGAGAAACGATCATAGCTAAAGTTGGAGTTTGAACGCGACCAATCGAGAGAACTTGTTTTCCGTTTCCATAGCGAAGAGTATATAGTCGAGTTGCATTAAAACCAAGAACCCAATCTCCAATTGCTCTAGATTTTCCAGCTTCAAATAAGGGATCATAGTCCCGTCCATCTTTTAAGTTTAAAAACCCTTCCTTAATCGCTTCTTTAGTCAGTGATGAAATCCATAATCGTTCTACCGGTTTTGTGTTTTTTGCTTGCTCTAAAACCCATCTTTGAATCAACTCACCCTCTTGTCCTGCATCCCCACAATTGATTATAGATGTTGCTTTTTCAACTAAATATTGAATGATATTGAATTGTTTTTGAACTCCTTTATTCTTTATTAATTTAATTTCATAAGTAGGAGGAAGGATGGGAAGATGGGATAGATTCCAAGGTTTCCAAGAAGGATTATATTCATGTGGCTCTTTCAGGGTGCAGAAATGACCAAATGTCCATGTGACCTGGTATCCATTGCCTTGATAAAAACCCAATTTCTGTTCATTTGCTCCCAGTACTTGAGCTATTTCTTTTGCCACACTTGGCTTTTCTGCAATGCAAAGTTTCATATATTGAACTTCTATCTTCGAAAATAGAAAAATATAGCTACACTTGAGCCTCTTTTAACTAAGTTATTTCAGACGTAAATTGTTAATAAAAAATATTATTTTAAAATATTTATATCTCTTTTGTGATTCATTTCTCTGTAATTTAGAAATATATTAAATATTGAAACTTCATTATGTTTTTCCGGTTTTTCGCTCTTATATTTATTTTTGGTTTCTTCAGTATTTGGGGAGGTGGAAAGCTTCCTGATTTAAATCCTCCTTTAAATCCTCCCTATCTAAATATCCCCAGTCCATGGGCTGATTCACTTATGGATATTTTGACTTTAGAAGAAAAAATTGGCCAGTTATTTATGGTTGCAGCCAATGGAAGAAACAGTGAAGAAACAGACTATTTAGTTGTCGATAAACTGATAGAAGATTATGGGATTGGAGGGCTTATTTATTTTCAATCTAGTCCTCATCGTCATGTGTCTCTAGTAAATCGATTTCAGAGTAAATCGCCTCTTCCCCTTATGAATGGAATCGATGGAGAATGGGGTTTAGCGATGCGGATAGATAGCTTAGACCCCTATCCTTGGAATATGACATTAGGAGCCATCACAAATGATTCTCTTCTTTTTAAAATGGGTCAAGCCCTTGCTGGAGAATGTCAAGCAATGGGTATTCATTTTAATTTCGCACCTGTGGTAGATGTTAACTCAAATCCACTTAATCCCATCATCAATATGCGTTCATATGGTGAAAGTGTCCTAGAGGTTTCGAAAAAAGGTTTAGCATTAATGAATGGAATGCAAGATGCTGGAGTTTTGGCTTGTGCAAAACATTTTCCTGGTCATGGCGATACTGAATCTGATTCTCATAAAATGCTGCCTCTAATTTCGCACAATAGAGCTAGCATCGATTCTTTAGACCTTCCTCCCTTTAAACAATTAATTGATGGAGGAGTTGCTTCAGTTATGGTCGCGCATTTAAATATTCCCTCTCTAGATTCGACAAAAAATAGAGCATGTACGCTTTCGCCCGTCATAGTAGATTCTTTATTGGTTCAGGAACTTAATTTCAAGGGACTTATTTTCACTGACGCACTAAATATGAAAGGAGTGAGTTCTTTTTATGACTCTGGCCGACTCGAAGTGGAAGCGTTGAGAGCTGGGAACGATGTTTTACTCTTCCCTGAAGATATTCCAGCTGCATTCGAAGCAATTCTTGTTGCTATTGAGGATAGTATATTGACTATTGATCGAATTAATACATCTTGCCATAAAATTTTGAAAGCAAAAGAATGGTTAGGTCTTCCTAATTTTACACCAATTGATTCGGTTCATGTTCTGGAAAGAACCCTAAATAGTCAAAATGAACTCTTGAGAAATGAGATGAATAAAAATGCTCTGACGCTGATTAAAAATAAAGAAGATTTATTACCTATAGTTGGTCTCAAAAATAAGAAAATTGGCTGGATTGGTATAGGTGGGGCTCCGGGAGAAACTTTTTTTAATCAATTAAAAAAATATGCATCTGTAAGTGCATTCGATGAGAAAAATGAAAATCCAGAGATCTATGACCAACTGATTGTCTCCGTTCATAAATCCAATGTGTCGCCATGGAAATCTTATGAAATTTCTACCCAAAACAAAGAGCTGATTAGGCGACTTTCGGCCAACACATCTGTTTCTCTAATTGTCTTTGCCAATCCTTATAGTTTGCTTGAGGCATCTTGTTTAGACGAAGTGAAATCTGTCCTCATTGCCTATCAGAATTCAACATCAATGCAGTCTGCTGCTGGTCAAGCTATTTTTGGTGCGATTCAAATGAAAGGGAAATTACCTGTAACTCTGAGTAATAAATATCCCTTAGGTACCTGCCTTGTCAGTACATCTCTCGATAGATTAAAATATGGTCTTCCAAAGTCTGTTGGCCTTGATTCAGATACACTTTCTCTGATTGACAGTATTGTAAATCAAGCTATCCAAATGAAAGCGACTCCTGGATGTCAAGTTTTAGTGGCTAAGTCAGGGACAGTTATCTATAACAAAAGTTTTGGTTTCCATACCTATGATGAAATTACACCGGTCAAAGATTCTGATCTGTACGATCTTGCTTCCGTAACTAAAATTGCATCTACATTGCCCTTGATTATGCAAAAAGTTGATGCCGGAACTTTTGATATAGATGAGTCGATGATTTCTTATTTGAGCATGGAAGATACATGTTCAAAAGCATTATTGACATCTCGAGAAATGTTGACCCACAATGCCCAACTTTGGCCCTGGATTCCTTTCTATAGAGAGACTCTGAATGAACATGGCCGAACAATAGATTCCCTTTATTCAAAAATAAATAAAGCACCATTTACCATTCAGATAGCAGAAGGTTTATTCATGCATGCCTCATATTCAGATTCTATTTTGGATCGGGTTATTCATTCTAAGATGCGAAAGCAAAAAGGCTATAAATACAGTGATCTTCCTTATTATCTTTTAAAGGAAGTTATTGAAAATCAAGAAAAAAGTTCCTTGAAAACATTGGTCCAGGAAAGAATTTTTGAAGAATTAGGTGCCAATTACACGACTTATCATCCTTTAGATAAATTTGATTCCAGATGTATTGTTCCTACAGAAGAAGATACTTATTTTAGGAATCAACTTCTTCGTGGTTATGTGCATGACCCGGGAGCAGCAATGCAAGACGGAATTGGGGGGCATGCGGGACTTTTTTCTACTTCGAATGACGTTGCTAAGTTAATGCAGATGTATTTAAATGGGGGAGTTTATGGTGGGAATCGTTTTATTCAAGAAAACACATTGAATGAATTTACTTCTTGTCAATATTGTGACACAGGGAATCGCCGAGGAATAGGATTTGATAAACCCCTTATCGATGAAGAGGGAGGTCCAAGCTGCATTCAAGCATCTGCCGCAAGTTACGGTCATTCTGGATTTACAGGGACCATAGCGTGGGCGGATCCAGAACATGATTTGATTTATGTATTTTTGTCTAATCGAATTCACCCTTCGCCAGAAAATAGTCTTTTGGTGAAAGAAAATATTAGAACTAGAATTCAGGAAGTGATTTATAAGTCCATACAATAGCATATGAAAATTGGAATTGTTTGTTATCCCACCTTTGGAGGGAGCGGAATTGTGGCTACAGAGTTAGGTAAATCTTTAGCTGACAAAGGGCATGAAGTGCATTTTATTTCTTACCGGCAACCTGTAAGGCTAAATGACAACATAAATAATGTTATTTTTCATGAGGTTAGAGTAACAGATTATCCTTTGTTTGAATACCCTCCCTACGAACTTAGTCTGGCATGTAAATTACTTGATGTAGTTAAGTACGAGAAGCTAGATTTACTCCACGTTCACTATGCTATACCCCACGCCTATGTTGCCTTTTTAACTCGTCAGATGTTGAAAGATCAGGGCTTGTCTATCCCACTTGTAACCACGCTTCACGGAACTGACATTACCTTGGTAGGTAAAAGTCCTATCCTTTCCCCTGCAGTGAGTTTTTCTATTAATAACTCAGATGTTATTACCGCAGTCTCAGAAAGTCTAAAGAAAGATACCTTGTCCTTTTTTAACATAAATAAAGAAGTGGAAGTAATTCCAAATTTTATTGATTTCAGCCTCCATGATTTCACTTTTAATAAGAAGCTTAGAGAAAAATACGCGCTTGAAAAAGAGAAAATAATAATCCATGTTTCTAATTTTCGACCAGTAAAAAGAATCTTTGATGTCATTCGAGTTTTCGGGAAGATTAGCTCCCAAATACCTCTTAAATTATTTATGGTTGGAGATGGTCCTCAACGAGACGAAGCAGAGCGAATGTGTCGAGAAATGGGTTTGACAAAGGATGTGCAATTCTTTGGAAAGAGTTTGGATGTTTCTCATCTTTTAGCAATCTGTGATATATTTATTCTTCCCTCAGAAAAAGAAAGCTTTGGACTGGCTGCTCTGGAAGCAATGGCTGCAGGACTCCCAGTTATTTCTAGCGATACCGGAGGTCTTTCACAAATAAATATTGACCATGAAACCGGCTTCACTTCTTCCGTCGGAGACATCAATAAGATGTCTTCGGATATATTAAAACTATTGACTCAAAAAGATCTTTATACTCGTTTTTCTTTGAATGCCAAAGTGGCCTCTAAGTCCTATGACATAAATAAAATATTACCTCTTTATGAGGCAGCTTACCATAAGGCAATTCGACTTAACACTAAATAATTATCAAAAAATAACCAGTAAATATATCTATATGTGGAAGGAAATTCAAGGTAAATTGGTCAGGGAGTATCAATTTGATAATTTCATTACAGCGATTAAATTCATTAATCAGGTCGCTGAAATATGCAATCAAGAAAACCATCATCCAGAAATTTTTAATGTTTATTCAAAGGTCAAACTATCTTTTTGTACCCATGATTTACGGAATAAAATTACTGCAAAAGACCGTCTGCTTTGCCAATTAATCGACGGTCTTTGATGAAGATTGAACATATAGAAATAAAGGGGTGGCAGGAAAAGAAAATTAGTATTGACTATAGGTATATCGCTTCCGATATACCCATAATTCCTGTTATTTATGTTCACGGATACAAGGGGTTTAAAGATTGGGGCGCCAATAATTTGCTCGCCGATGCTTTTGCTAAAAAGAATTTTTTGTTTTTGAAATTTAATTTTTCACATAACGGTGTTTCTTCCGATCATCTCCAAGATTTTGTTGATTTAGTCGCTTTTGGAAATAATAATTATTTGATTGAACTCAAAGAGTTATCGTTAGTCATTGATTGGCTAGAAGGCACTCATTTGCCCATTGACTTCTCTCAACTATCTATTATTGGTCATAGTCGAGGTGGAGGAATAGCCTTATTGGGGACGGCCAGGGACCAGCGAATTAAAAAGACTATAACTTGGGCGTCTGTTAGCGATTTTTCTACCAGATTTCCTCTCGATAACTCACAATGGAAATCCTCAGGTGTTTATCATG
The DNA here is from genome assembly GCA_964516765.1 of uncultured Cryomorphaceae bacterium. GTDB lineage: Bacteria > Bacteroidota > Bacteroidia > Flavobacteriales > UBA7430 > CAZEWZ01. Next base: position 20,632 of record CAZEWZ010000017.1, read on the forward strand.
TATACAATAGCCGAACCAAGCAAATGATGCCTTTATACTATCAGTTTTACGAATCTTTTGTTGATAATAAAGAGATTTTAGATCTTCCTACACAGTGTAAAAATATTAATCAAGAAGTTTTGATTGTTCATGGAGAGCAAGATCAAGCTGTTTCCTTTTCAGAAGCAGAATTTCTTAATCAAATAATCCCCTTTTCTTTTCTGCATCTCATCAAAAATACTGGCCATACTTTTGGCGCAAGCCACCCCTATAAATTCTCTCATTTTCCCTGGGGTTTAAAAATTGCAATGGATGTTTCTGTGAAATTTCTCTCCGAATAAGTATTTTTTTTTCTAGCAAGTTTTTTTAGTAATCTTTTGTAGTTTTGTGTAGCAAAAAAAATAGTAAAACATAAACAGAAAAAATATGGCAGTTTTAGTAGGTAGAAAAGCACCTCATTTTATTGCAAAAGCAATTGTAGACGGTGGGATAGAAGAAGCAAACTTCTCTTTGGATCAATTCCTTGGAAAAAAGAAAGTACTTTTTTTCTTTTACCCTAAAGATTTCACTTTTGTGTGCCCCACTGAACTTCACGCATTTCAAGACAATTTAGCTGAATTTGAGTCTAGAGATACTGTTGTGGTTGCTTGCTCTACCGATACAGAGAAATCTCACTGGGGTTGGTTGCAAATGGATAAGGATGATGGGGGAATTAAAGGAATCACTTATCCCATTGTAGCGGATACTAATAAAACTATTTCAAAGAATTTTGATGTTTTAATGGGAGACTATTATTTCAATGAAAATGATGAGTTGGAAGCAGACAATGAAATGATTGCTTACCGAGGTTTATTTTTGATTGACAAAGAAGGAATTGTACAGCATCAATTAGTAAATAATTTACCTTTGGGTAGAAATGTTGAGGAAGCTCTCCGGATGGTGGATGCATTAAATTTCGTGGAAGAAAATGGCCAGGTTTGTCCCGCAAATTGGGAAAAAGGAAAAGTGGCTATGGACGAAAGTCACGATGGTGCTGCAGATTATTTTTCTAAACACTAATGTGAAGATATTTAAAAAGCCTCTATTTTTTAGGGGCTTTTTTTTGATTAAGTAAATACTTAATTTAGTATGTATATGGCTAGCAAACTTATTTATGCTTCATTTTAAAACTTTTTTTAAAAGCGATGAACTTTCATGGGTAACCTTTATTCATGGTGTTGGTGGAAGTAGCTCTATTTGGTTCAAGCAACTTCGAGATTTTAAAAGAAGTCACAATGTCTTACTAGTTGATCTCAGAGGCCATGGAAAATCAAAAAGTCTTGTGTATGAGAAGTTACAGTCTTATACTTTTGATGTTATTGGTAACGAGGTGATTGAGGTTTTAAATCATTTGAAGATTCAAAATAGTCATTTTATAGGCATTTCTCTGGGAACCATTATTATTCGAGAAATTGCCGAGCGTTTTCCTGAAAGAGTTATAAGTATGGTGCTTGCAGGAGCGGTCATGAAGTTAAATATAAGAGGCCAATTTTTAATGTATTTGGGGCTTTTTTTAAAATCAGTCATTCCTTACATTTTACTGTACAAATTCTTTGCATTTATCATTATGCCCAGAAAAAATCATAGTGAGTCTAGAAGTTTATTCACCAATGAAGCTAAAAAGCTATATCGGAAAGAATTTATTAGATGGTACTCTATGGTCTCTCAGGTTAATCCTTTACTTTCTTTATTTAGAATGAAAGACCTAGGGATTCCCACAATATATTTAATGGGAGAGCAAGATTATATGTTTCTTCCCTCGATTAGTAAACTTGTTAAAAATCATGCGTCTTCTCGCTTATTGATCATCCCTAATTGTGGTCATGTTGTCAACGTCGAACAACCCGAGGAGTTCAATAAAAAAGCATTAAGCTTTTTAAAAATAATTTAGTTTATTCATTTTTGATGCGAACGATTTCTAAGTCTTTGTAAGTGATAATTTGGACGAATTGATTTCGAGATCCGTTTTTTCTATTTCTGTTGTAATTAAAATCGAAGTTGAGGTTAAGCATTTCTGCGGGCTTCATATCCATATCAGGAGAAATCCCACCTTTATCATATAGAATTGAAAGAAAATAGTAGCTTATATCGAATCCGGAAAATGCAAACCTTTGGCTCGGATCGCTTGAAGTAGACTCTTGGTATTTTTTTACAAAGTAATCGGTGAGTGAGTCATCATATGATATAAAACCAGTATTTGGAAGATGTACATTTAAATCCATTAGATAGTCTAAATCTAAATCTTTAAATGTAAACCATTCAGGCATACCAAAAACTATAAAATTGCTGTCTCTGGTAGCATTTAATTTAGTGAGAATGTCTGTGACGAAATCTTTTTCTACGGATGGAATTAAAAAGATATTTGTCTCAGCCATAGAATCTAATTCGTGGTGAATTGAATCTATTACAGGCTTATCTACCACAATTTCTTTGAAGTAGTTTAGAGAATCTTGATTTAAAGAGCTACTCATCCATTGAGCATATTTTTGTTCGTCTTGATTATTACGTCGAACCAGGGTGATGTTTTTATCAGAATAATTTTCTGCAATAAAATCCGATAAATAAGAGATTTGTTTTTTTAGAGAGGGAATGACTTGAAAAGCATTAGGTATATTTTCTAAAAGGTTTCCTTTAGTTGATAGAGGCGATATCGTAGGAATATTTCTTCTACTTAAAATTTCTGATGCAATCTTGAAGTTTTTCGAGTAAAAAGGACCAATCACTAGGTCCATTTCATTAAATTCTTCTCGACTAACGAGGTCAAATGTTTCTTGAATGTCATTTTTCGTGTCATATACATGAATATTAACGTTCATTCCTGCCTTGTGAAGAGAATCAATTGCGATTTTAGCTCCTGAATAAAAATCGAGTCCATATATCGATTTTTTATAAATATTAACATCTTCTTGTATTTCGTTAAAAGTGTCAATTGTGTCGTTTTTGTCGAGGTAAAGTGGGAGCATAAAAGCAATATTATATACATCCTTCTTTTTAAATTTTTTATTTTTTATTTTTTTAAGATCTTCTAATTCTGAAGTAGATAATGAATCTTGTTCTTCTGTAACATCTAGTTCGATGAATTGGGGAATCTTTATGAAAGTTCCAGATCTAAATCCATCTGCTAATTCGGGATTGAAGTCTAGTAATTCTTCTTGACCGACACCAAATTTGTTTTTTATGGAATAGAAGGATTCCAAAGGCCTCACCTTATAGATTTGATAGACAACAGTATCAATGCTTTCGTGAAGAATAGGAATTACCAAACTCATACCTTCTCGAAGTCCTCTCTTTGAACTAGGGTTCGCTTTAACGAGGTCGGAAATAGATACTCCGAATTTTTCGGAGACACCGTAAAGAGTCTCTCCTCTTTTCACATCATGGGTTTCTTGCGCATTTGTTGTCTCAAAGAGACAAATAAAAACAAAAAGTGTAAAGAAAGTATTTTTGGACATAATTTAGTATCTGGTTCACAAAAGTAGACAAATTAAGCTATGAGAAAAATATTAGATTTTAATTCTTGCATGTGCAGTGATTCCTGAGTCAGAAAAATTTTTATTTTTAAACTTGTGAAACCCCTCTATTGCAATCATTGCTGCATTATCAGTACAATATTCTAATTTTGGTATAAATACGCTCCAACCATGGCTTTTTTCTCTAGCTCTTAAGGCTTTTCTCAATCCTGAGTTTGCAGATACACCTCCAGCAATAGCAATTTGGGTAATTTTTTCTTGTTGGACTGCGTTATCCATTTTTTCAAGTAGGATTGATACTATTGTATATTGGATTGAAGCACACAAGTCATGAATATTTTTAGAAATAAAATCTGAATCATTTTTTACTTCTATTTGAATCCTTTGAAGGATATTCGATTTTAAACCACTAAAACTGAATTCTAACTTGCCTACTCGAGGTTTAGTAAAGACAAATTTATGAGGATTTCCAAGTTCTGCATACTTGTCAATTATTGGACCGCCTGGATATGTGAGCCCTAAAATTTTCGCACTTTTATCAAAGGCTTCTCCAGCTGCATCGTCAATGGTTTCGCCTAAAACTTGCATGTCAAAATCTTTATTAATCTTGATGATTTGAGTGTGACCCCCAGAAACAGTTAGGCAGAGAAAAGGGAGTTGGGGAAATTCCTGTCCTTCGTCAATAAAGTGAGCCATAATATGGCCTTTCATGTGGTTTACTGCAATCAAAGGAATATCTAAGCCCATAGATAATGATTTAGCAAAGGATGTTCCAACCAAAAGAGATCCCATCAATCCAGGTCCTCTTGTAAATGCAATGGCATCTATTTGCTCTTTATTAATATTTGCTACCTTTAATGCTTCATTAACAACAGGAACAATATTTTGCTGGTGTGCCCTTGAGGCCAATTCAGGAACGACTCCACCAAAGGATTGATGAACTTCTTGATTGGCTACAATATTGGATTGTACTTTTGCGTCAATAATCACTGCCGCAGAGGTATCATCGCAAGAGGATTCTATTCCCAAAATAATGATGCTTTTTTTATCCATGTGACAAAATTAAACAATTGTCTTATTAATATACACAAAAACATAATCAAGGGGATTTTATTTTTATTATCTCTGCTGTCTTTTTCATTTATATTATCTCTGAATAGTCCCTTTATTCAAAAGAAAATGGCTAGTTATATAGATAATTGGGTAATGGATAGTTCAGATTTGATTGTTTCTTCTAAAAAATTTGAAATATCAATCTTTAGTGGTTTTCATTGGTATGATATTTTGCTTCTAGATGCCAACTCTGACACTCTTGGATATATACCTGAAGTAAATTTTAAGCCTACATTTACTGAATTAAAATTTAGTAAGAGTATAGAGTTAAAATCACCCAGATATTATCATCATTCAGAGGAGGCCTTTTCTGGGCTAACAGATTTTAATTTCGATTTTTCAAATTTGTTTTCATCTTTTTTTTCGGATGCTATTTTCATTCAGCAAATTCATGTAAATGATGGTGAATTAGTATTTATTAAAAACGATGAAACAAAATTTTTTCATTCGATAAATCTAATTTCCGGTGATGTTCGCTTAGGCGATCAATTTAATTTTTTCATCAAGCATTTGTCATGGATGAATCAAAAAGATAAAAAGCATCTCATTAAATCAGCATTCATTGAGATGAAAAAAGATTCTTTTAAGGCTTCTAAGTTACAATGGGAGTATATGAATTCTTCATTTAATATAGATGTTTTTATGCAGAGGGATTCTTCTGTCTTAAAAATTAAAAATCTAGAATTTAACTCTTCAGATATTCAAGACTTTATTGCCTATTGGCCATCTCATTCTGCGATTAATTTATCTTCAGAGATTTATCTAAAAGGAGATTCTATATCTGTAGATAATATTGTTTTAAACACACAAAATAATACTTTTTTTTCAGGCTTTTTATCCATAAATAATTGGCGAAACCCCACTCATCAATTTTATCATATTGTTTCTGATTCTATGTATTTAAATGCTAATGAATGGAGTTGGATTGAACCCCATTTTCAAAGCTCATATGACTGGTCTTCTTTTGGCGATGTTCACTCTACTTTTAATGCTCAAGGAACTCTTTCATCTTTTGATATAGATATTTTATTACTTTCTAGTATTGGAAATATAAAGTCTTCCTTAAATTTTAGTAGTCTTGGTTTGAAAACTCTTCCGGAGTATAGAGGTAGCATTATTTTGTCTGATTTTAGTGTTGGTTCTTTTTTGAGAAATGACGATTTAAAATCACTGAGTGGTGAGTTTTTTCTCAATGGAAGAGGTTTACGTTCGTCCGATATTCTGTCAGATATAAATGGCGAGATTTCATTATTAGAATTCAGAGATTATAATTATCGGAATATTTCCTTTGATGGAAGATTACACACAAATTATTTTATTGGAAAATCAGAAATTAGAGATCCTAATTTACTTGTTGATTTTTCTGGCGAGATTGATTTTTCTGAACTTCTTCCAAAAATAGATTTTACCGCTGACATCTTTGAGGCTGATTTAGTAAAGTTAAATATTCCCTTACGAGATTCCATTGCTAAATTATCTGGTCTTATAGAGATGAATTTTGAAGGGAACAATTGGTCAAATTTTCATGGTACAGTGGGTGCATATTACATGAATTTACAAACACATCAAAAAGATTATCATTTTGATAAAATACTTTTTAATTCACAAACTTTAGGTAGACAGAAACACCTCAGTCTTGTTTCAGATTTTATGAATATTAATCTTGATGGTCAAGTTGATATCCCCAAATTATTTAGTTCTGTGGAATCATATTTATCTCCGCATTTCCCTGTTTTTGACACCTATCAAGTTGGTGTACAGAATTTTAATTTTAATCTCAAGTTATTTAATTCGTCTATAATCAAAGAATTTATGTCTTTTGGTGTCGATTTTGCTGATGAATCATATATTTCAGGAAATTTTAATAATATGGGGGAGGGTCTTGAAATTAATTTGGAATGCCCAAGCTTAAGATGGAATAAATGGTTCTTAACAAATATCAAACTGAATTCATCAGCAACCTCTAAATTTTGGGATCTAAATTACCAAGGGTCAGATATTTATTATGGAGATCAACTCTTGACTGAAAATATTGAATTCGATCAAGTAGGAAGTTTTGGGAATCTACGAAATATTTTGTCTTGGTATAGTGCTGATTCTTTAAAATCAAATGGTATAATTAAAGCTAACACATTAGTAAATAATGGTCAGTTGGATTTACATTTTGAACCCAGTTGTTTTTATTTTTCAGATACTTTGTGGTCTATTCAAGATTGCTCAGCTTTAAAATTTGATATGGATGATTTTCAGGCACAGATTTTCTTGAATACAAATGTTCAGGATATACAGTTTGATTGGCGGGGTAACAAAGAGAATTACTTTTCTTCAGTTCTATTGAATAATTTTGAGATTGTAGGTTTTCATCCCTGGTATTCTGCTTCAAATTCAATTATTGATGGCCAAATTAGCGGAATTTTTGAGGCTTATCATCTGTCTGGTGAAGATAAATTTTACGCTCAGTTTCAGACTGATTCTCTATATTTTAATGATGAGCTTTTTGGGCTTCTTGAAATTGATCTTGATTATGATAATATTATTAAAAAGCATAAAATATCTGGGGCTGTTCAGAAGAATAATGAAGTAAGTATTTCATTTGATGGATTATATCCCTTGAATTTAGATTCTGACCAAATTGATCTAAATCTGGAAGTTTTCGATTTTAATATGGCTCATATCAATCAATATCTTCCATTTATTGACAACATGAGCGGAAGAGGAATTGGTTTTTTTCATTTTTATGGTCCTATGATTCAACCTAAATTTAAGGGCGATTTTATTATTGATGATTTAGGGATTTATGTTCCTTATTTAAATACGAATTTCTCTGCCTTAGGTTATTCCTCATGTCATCTAAGTAGCGAAGAAATTGAATTCAAGGAGATTGATTTTCACGCAGTCGAAAATGATGTTCTTATTGGTGAAGGGCTCTTTGATGGTATGATTACACATTCTTATTTTACAAGTTTCGGCTTAGATCTAAATTTAGATATCGATAGTGTGGTTGCTTTAAATACGGATATTTATTCCGAGGAAGGATATTATGGTCGCGCTCTTGCCTCAGGAGATATTGGTATTTCAGGGTTTACTGATGATATTCAGATTGATATTGATGCTATTTTTGAAAAAGGAAGTACACTTTTTATTCCACTAGATAATGAGGGGGATTTAGAAGATTTGACTTGTGTTCATTTTATTCAAAAGAATGACAATCCGATTGAATCCTCGTTGGGGGTAGAATTATTTGAGAAGTCAAATTCCGGATTATCTATCGATATGAATTTAGAATTAAATGAAGATACAGATATTAATATTATTTTTGATGAAACATTAGGTGATCAGTTAACTACAAGCGGATCCGGTTTCATTAATTTAGGTGTCAATCGTGCAGATGAGTTTTTCATGTTTGGCGATTATACTCTTAGTGGTGGAGAGTATCTGTTTACCCTACAGAATTTTGTGAATAAAAAATTTGAGATTCAAAAAGGATCAAAATTTACCTGGGAGGGAGACCCTATCAATGCGCAAATGAATCTAGATGCAATATATAGAATTAACCCTAGTATCGAACCATTATCTCCAGGAGACAGTCGTAAATCCGAGGTTGAGTGTGGGATATCCATGAATGGAAACCTATTACAGCCTGATATAGAATTTGATATTAAGATTCCCAATGCTGATGACAATATTAAACGAGTTCTGGCTGATCAAATTAATACTGAGGAGAGAAAAACACAGCAATTTTTATCTCTTTTAGTCTTGAACTGTTTTATGAGTTCTCAAGACCTAGAGAGTACTGATATTGATTACTTAAGTTCAACTGTATCATCTGGTGCTGAAGTTTTAAATAATCAATTATTTAATTGGTCATCTCAATTTTCAGAAAGATTTGATTTGGGATTTAAGTATTACCCCAATATAGATAATTCTATAAACAACAAAGAGTTCGAACTTCTCTTGACAAATATGAAAGTGAATGATCGAATTACATTTAATGGAAATATTGGAACACAAGCGGGTCAGAATACAACCAAAATTATAGGAGATTTTAAAGTGGAGTACCAAATTAGTGAAGACAGAAAGCTTCGTATTATTGCATTTAGAAGTTTAGAGGAAAGTCCACTCTTAGATTCATACGAAAATAGTTACACAAAAGGTTTGGGACTATTTTATCGAGATGAATTTCAAGATGCAAGAGATTTATGGACCAAATTTAAGCTAATATTTAAGCCTAAGAATCGAATTAAAGAATCCTCTTGATTTGGAATTCAATTAGCTAAACTAAGAAGAAAAGCAAATTTAGGTATATTTGTATTAATCAATTTATTATGTTCAAAAGGGCCCTTTATAAGTTTAATCAATTTTTTTTGTTAGGAACAAATAGAAGCGTCTTTGTGATTTGCTTTTTGACGTCTAGTTTATTTTGGTATTTGATTAAATTTTCCAAGGATTACACCGATTATCTTAATTATCATATTGAGTTTGTAAATACTCCGATAGATAAGTTTATAAATGACAATAATAGTAAAATTTTAAAAGTCAAGGTCAACGGTTTTGGCTTTTCTTTCCTAAGACAGTTTTTTAAAAGTCGAATTTTGCAAGTTGATTTTTCCAGATTACAAAGGCAGGGAAATTCTTCTTCTTACTTTTGGCTTTCTGAGTTTAAGAATGCGAATTTAACTCAAGATCTTGATGCTTTTTCTATTCTCGAAATCAATCCCGACACATTATTTTTCAACTTTAGTTCTAAGACTAAAAGGGTTGTGAAAGTTAAAGTTCCCACCGATTTTAATTATAAAGAAACTTACGCAGAGTACGGTGAATTTAAGATATTGCCCTCTTTTATTAATATTTACGGTCCTTCTCATTTAATTGACACTATTTCTTTTGTGCATACAGAAAAATCCACTAAAACTAATGTCACTAATGATATTGAAGATGTTCTTCCATTATATTTTCCTAATAAATTGATTTCTTCTGATGTCAAAGAAGTTCAAATTATTCAACAGGTGGCTAGATTCACTCAAAAGACTTTATCGATTCCAATTGATTTTAAAAATGTACCAATTGGTAAAAAATTAAAGATTAAGCCTGATATAGTAAAATTATCTTTTTGGGTTGCGCTTCAAGATATTGATAAAGTGAATTCTTCTGATTTCAAACTTTATTGCGACTACAATGAATCTGAGATGACTGAAAGTACTGTTCTTAACGTGTTTTTAGACACTAAGAAGATTCCAAGTATTGTTCAAAGAGTCAAATTCCATCCTTCTACAATCGAATTTATTAAAATGAATTAAAATGAAAAAAGTCGGCTTGACTGGTGGTATTGGTTCTGGGAAAACTACTACATCATTAATTTTCAATCAATTGGAGGTGCCAATTTATAATGCTGATTTTAGAGCTAAGGTTTTGATGACTGAGAATTTATTATTAAAGGATTCGATTCGAGCCCTTTTTGGCCCCAAGTCTTTTGATGGAATACAATTAAATAGACAATACATAGCTTCAAAAGTTTTTTCTGAACAATCTTTACTTCTTCAATTAAATGAATTGGTTCATCCTATTGTTCAGGTTGATTTTGAAGAGTGGTGTTCTCTTCAAGATGCAATTTATGTTATAAAGGAGGCTGCAATAATATTTGAAAGTAGATCTTTCGAAAGTTTGGATTCAACAATTTTGGTTCAAGCTCCAGAGGAGCTTAAAATAAAACGAGTTATGGCAAGAGATGCAATTTCCAAATTATCTGTAAAGGCAAGAATGAAGATGCAGTGGTCAGATGAAAAAAAAAGATCTTATGCTGATTTTATTATAATGAACGATGAAAAAGAATCACTGCTGGCTCAAGTTATTAAAATTCATGAATTTCTAATAAAAGATATTCAATCTCAATAAATATTGTTAGTACTTCCTTTCCCCTCTCTTTCGATAATGTATTTGCTGTCATCAATACAATTGACAATTGTTGATGGTACAGTCATTCCAAGACCTCCATCTATAACCATGTCCACTAGATGATTATATTTCTCGAACATTAGTTCTGCATTAGTAGTATATTCTATTTCTTCGTCATTTATAGAGGTTGATGCGATAGGATGTTCTAACTGTTTTACAATTTCTCTAATAATTTTATTATCTGGGATTCTCATTCCAATAGTTTTCTTTTTTTTAGTAAACAATTTCGGGATTTTATTCGTTGCTTTTAATATGACAGTGTATGGACCAGGTAATATTCGCTTAAGTAATTTGTAAGAGTGTGTACTAACATGTTTTGCGTATTTGGACAAATGACTTAGATCATACACAATTATGGAAAATTGTGCATCTTTGAGTTTAACTGCTTTTATATTTGCAATTCGTCCTAAGCTTTTTTTATTTGTTAAATCACACCCCATTGCATATACAGTGTCTGTAGGGTATATAACAATCCCACCATTTTGAATGCATTCAACTGCTTTTTGGATTTTTTTTTCGCTTGGGTTATCCGGATTAATTTTACAAATCATTTTTTTACATATTAGTCCTCACATATTAATTTTTATGAGGCAGAACTATTCTCGGACAAATAAATTAGTGATTTTATTTTATGTCAAGGACCAAATAAATTTTCACGCTATTGAAAAGGATAATATTTTTCCATTATTTGATTAATTCACTGTAGTTTTTTTTGACTACTTTTAAATAATAAATCAATTTTTTTGAATATATATATATATGAATATTGGTATTAATTTAAACCTCTTGTCAAATTAAATACATATTAATCATTAATTTCTCTTTGATGAAAAAAAATATTATAATTATCTTTTTATTGATATTCTGCATGTCTTCGTCAGCTCAATGTGATCTCGATTTTTCATATTCAAATACAGGCACGAATATGTCTGTATTTTTTACGCCGGATGCTGCTCAATCAATTTTTACTGATCTTGGTCCTGGACAGATTGGTGCTTTCTATCAGGACGGTGATATACTTTCTTGTGGAGCTTCAGTTGCATTTACGGGATACCAGATATTACTCCCACTAATGGCGGATGACTCCACTACTCCTGAAAAAGACGGTTTTTCAGCTAATGATCAGATTATATGGTATTATGAAAGTGAAGCAGGAAATATTTTTACAATTGAATTGAATCCTAATAATGTTTTTGTTGTAAATGCGGTATCATATATTAGTTCTGTTTCTATTATTGAATTTGATTGTGACGGAGATTCACCTGAAAATAATTCTGATTGTCCTTCTTTGATTTTTGATGCAGTTAATACGGGATCAAATATGACTCTCT
>CAZEWZ010000017.1:32615-35922 GCA_964516765.1 uncultured Cryomorphaceae bacterium
AGGATGTATGAATGAAACAGCATTCAATTACAATGAAGCTGCAAATACCGATGATGGTTCTTGTATTGATATTATCGAAGGATGTGTGAATGAAACAGCATTCAATTACAATGAAGCTGCAAATACCGATGATGGCTCTTGTATTGATTATATCTTAGGATGTATGAATGAAACCGCATTAAATTACGACTCTGCTGCTAATACCGATGATGGTTCTTGTATATATATTATCGAAGGATGTACTGATTTGACTGCAGATAATTACGATGCCTCTGCAAACCAAAATAATGGCTCATGTGAATATTCAGGTGTACCAGAAGATTGTCCTTCTTTGATTTTTGATGCAGTTAATACGGGATCAAATATGACTCTCTTTCTTGTACCTTCAGGAGCAAGTGATTTGTCTGTTCTAGGAAATGGAACTATAGGTGTCTATTATACAGATAGTAATGGACACGAATTATGTGGTGGTTCGGCTGAATTTAGTGGTGCTCAAGTTCAGATTTCAGCTTATGCAAATGATGCGACCACATCAGATAAAGACGGTTTTTTTGCTGGAGATGATATTATTTGGAAATTCCAAGATAACAATGGACATCAATATAATTTAAGTCCAAATCCTCAAGATGTATATATAACTAATGGGATTTCATTTATTTCAGCAATCACATATAATTCAATTACCTGTTTGACAGAAGAGATTTTAGGTTGTGTCAATCCTTCTTCAATTAATTATAACTCTGCTGCAAATACTGATGATGGTTCTTGTATTGATATTATCGAAGGATGTGTGAATGAAACAGCATTCAATTACAATGAAGCTGCAAATACCGATGATGATTCTTGTATTTCTTGGCAAGAAGCTTATTTAAATTATACGACTTTCCAAGATTCTGGACAGTTCTCTCAGTTTGATATTGATGCCGCCTACCAGGCTGGTTTTGATGCTGCTGATGATGGGGTTGGTCTAGATGAGCTCGATAGTCAAGCCGACTTATCTTATGGATATGGTTATGAAGATGGATACGAAGAAGGTTTAAATTCTTCTTCTGGATCTTGTGAAGCAATTTATATCGATTTAATATCTGGATGGAATATTATTGGGTATACTCTCTCTTTTGCTCAAGATATAACTGCTACATTATCCTCAATTGTAGATAATATTAAAATTATGAAGAACAATGATGCATCTGTCTTCTGGCCTGAATTTGGCTTCAATGGAATTGGTGATTTCATTCCCGGTCAGGGGTATCAAATTCTCATGTTAAATTCATTACCCGAATACACTTTTCCAGATGTAAGTGGTGAAAGAATTGAAATGACTCCTTCAGTTCCTGACTGGGTTCACGATTTCCCAGCTTTAATTCATCCAAATGAAACTAAAACTTTAGTGAAAGTTTTAAATATACTTGGTCAAGAAGTTAATCCAATTAATCAATTTAAAGGAGATATATTATTAAACTTATATAGTGACGGTTCAGTTCAAAAATATATTTTAGAATAAGTTAAAACCCAAAATTAATCAATGAAAATAGTTATTGTAGCATTTTTTATGTTCTTAACAATCTTGCTTTATTTCATATAATTAGTTATATTTGAATCTATTAATATTATTTTAACCTAACACTCCCCATTAATGAAAAATTTCTTAATAACATTATTGCTCTTGTCTTTCAGCCAATTGAGCGCCCAAACCAATGCCTTATCATTACAGGGTGTTATTGATTTGTATGCCAATGATGGTCCTAACGGATCTACTGGAAATGATGGAAAAGCCTTTCACTTAATTGCTAATGCAGATGTTGCTGATCTTAGTATATTCTCATTAGATGTTGTATCAAATGGAGGAGGAACTCTAAAACCAGATGAATTCATATTACCTCAAGTATCAGCAAGTGCAGGAGATGACATCTTGGTTTACAGAGAAAGTGGTTCTGAGACTTTCTTTGAAGATTATTTTGGTGACTGTTATTCACAATTTGAGCTTACAATTAGTGCTGGTGGCAACTGGCCTTCTCATAATGGTGATGATGGGTCTGCATTATTTGAAAATAATGTTCTTATAGATTCTATGACCTACAATGGAGCTGTTCTTATGAGTGGAGCAATGTCTGGAGATCCTTATGAGGATTCATGGGTGTATAGAAATGCTGATGGAACTTGGAATTTTGCTGGAGAGGATGCTGATGAAGATGATGGTACATATTCTGTTTACACATCTGGCGCACCTTATCCTCTTTGTCCCATAACTAGTGGTTGTACAGATATGACAGCAGAAAATTATAATTCTACCGCTCAATTGGATAATGGTTCATGTACTTATCCACCTGATGTTGTTTTAGGATGTACAGACATTGCGGCATTTAATTTTAGTCTCGATGCAAACCAAGATGATGGATCTTGTATTGCAGTTGTTGAGGGATGTATCGATGATACAGCTTTCAATCATGATTATAATGCAAACACTGATGATGGAAGTTGTATTGATGTCGCATTGGGCTGTATTGATGCTAATGCTACTAATTTTGCTTCACAAGCAAATACAGATGATGGTTCTTGTGAATATCCTGGTTTAACTAATGCACTTTCTCTCCAAGGAATATTCGATTTAACTGTTCCTACAGGAGGTTCAGATGGAAAAGCTATTCACTTGATAGCCATGGCAGATATTGCTGATATTAGTATATTCGGTATTGGCGTAGCCAATAATGGAGGAGGAACAGACGGCCCAGAAGAAACACTTCCTGTTATGTCTGTTTCTGCTGGTGATGATATTCTTTTGGCTCGCACGCCAGATGTAATGGAATCATATTTAGCAGACTGTTATTTAGGATTCGAACATGTTCTAGTTGCAGGTTCAGATATATCACAGAATGGAGATGATGCTATAGAGTTATTCGAAAATGGAGTTGTAATCGAAACCTTTGGAGATATTGATACTGACGGATCAGGAGAGTCATGGGAATATATGGATTCATGGGCTTATAAAGTTGATGGTGAATGGACTTATGGAGGAGTTAATTGTTCAGATGGTTCTGAAACAACCCAAACATCTGATTGTCCTTATCCTATGTGTCCAGCCCCTGATGTTGTAGATGCTTGTGGTGTAGTGAACGGTGATGGTAGTTCTTGTGCAGACTGTGCAGGAGTATCAAACGGTTCATCAGTATTAGACGACTGTGGAGTATGTGATGGTGATAATTCTTCATGTTTAGACGCCTGTGGTGTTGTAAACGGTGATGGAAGTTCATGTGCTGATTTGTGTTCTGAAGGGCTTTCAGAAGCTACTTTAACGCTTATGGACTCT
>CAZEWZ010000018.1:0-35887 GCA_964516765.1 uncultured Cryomorphaceae bacterium
TAAACTTAAAGTAAACAGCTTGAAGAATAATGAATTTAGGATATCTGTGGTGCTTGAACATAGGAAGTAATTTTAACTCAAAACTAAATAATCTATATTTGGTATATTAATGCGACAGAACCGAAATAGACAATACAATTTACAAAAAGTTCATCTCTAAATTCAATATAGAAAAAGTGGATTTAGAGTCAAATTTATTGAATTCCACAATTTCGAGTTCGAACCTTCAAAAGGCCATTAATTCAGCACTTGACATGTCAACTAATCTGACTGATAGATGGACTTGTGGGGATTTAAGTCAGAAAAAGAAAATTCAAAATTTGGTGTTTCCATCCGGATTGAGTTACGACAAGTCAAATGGAAAAGTTCGAACCACGATAGTAAATTCTATTTTCTCCTGTATCCCAGATATATCAAGGGAACTGAGAGAAACAAAAAACGGAAAATCGGTTAAAAATAACCAATTTTCCGCTTGGGTGACCCCGGAGGGATTCGAACCCCCAACCGTCAGAGCCGAAATCTGATATTCTATCCAGTTGAACTACGGGGCCAAGGGTGTAAATATATTATTTTTACAGTCCACACGTTCCATATTATATCTAAATTTATAGAATGAAAGTAATTGCACTTTTCACAGTCTTCTTATTTGTATCGGTTACTGAAGCTCAAAGTCTTAAAGTTGGTGATTGGAGAGACCACTTGTCTTACAACAAAGCGTTTGATGTTTGCCAAGTAAAGGATGTTATTTATGTGTCCACCGACCGGGCTCTCTTTTCTTACAACACAATAGACAATAGCGTTTCTAGGCTTAACACCATTAATTCTCTTTCAGATGCTGGAGTTTCTGCCATCCAAACAGATGGAGATTTGTTGATGGTTGGGTATGAGAACGGGAACATAGATATAATTCGTGGAACAAAAACACACAATATTTCTGATATAATGAGGGCTTCGTTGATTGGGAACAAAAAAATTAATGCTATTGACTTTTATGGCGGAGTCGCCTACCTCTCATGCGGCTTTGGCATCGTGTTGGTTAATACAGAAAAAGAGGAAATTATAGATACATATTACATTGGTACAAACGGCGGTCAAGTGAATGTTTTAGCTACCGCAACAGCCCATAATAGTATTTATGCTGCTACACAGACAGGTCTATACAGAGCAAACGTTGACGGGACAAGTTTGGGCAATTATCAATCTTGGGAAGCGCTAGAACTTCCCTCCGCTGATCAAATTCATTTACTGACCTCTTTTAATAATCAGATTTATTTAAGTACAACCGGGCCTTCATTTAATTCTGATGTGTTGTATTTGTACGACGGAATCTCTTGGCAAGAGTTTTATAGCGGCGTTTCCTTTGTTGATTTAAAAGTAGATCAAGAGAAGCTTATAGCCTCTTTCCGATACGGAATTAAGGTTTTCGACGCAGAAGGAAGTCTAGAGGATCAATTAGGAGTTGGAGGGTTTGATTTTGATAGAGTTGATTTTAACTCAGCAATCATAGGCACATCAAACGAGTATTGGATTGCTGATATGTACAATGGGTTGATTCACTACAAAAACGGGTTTGTGGAGTCTATTTACCCTTCAGGACCAGCAAATTCAGATGCTGTTCATTTAAGAAATATAGGTGAAGAAATGTGGGTATCCCACGGCGCCAAAAACGCAAACTGGGACCCAACCTGGAATAGACAAGAAATCTCTAGACACTCCTTAGATTCTTGGCAGAAGACAGCGTTTTTAGAAGACTTAGAACTTAGTGATGTAGTGGCAGTCAATCAACAGGGAAATGACACTTACGCCGCTACATGGCAGCATGGCCTTATAAAAATGAAGGACTTTAGTTTAGAAACTATTTATAATGAAACTAATAGCTCGCTGCAGAAGAGGGCCGTTAATAACGATTGGGTAAATATTGGCGATGTGCAATTTGATAGTGAAGGGAACTTATGGTGTACCAATTCTCAGACCTACGAACCCATTTCTGTTAAGTTTACAAATGAAGAATGGCACTCATTTTCTTTGGGAAATAACATCATCGAGAGTCAACATGTGGGTAAACTACTCATAGATCGTAGTGATCAGAAATGGGTTCAACTGAGAACTCTTGGATTAGCAGTTTTCGATGAGAAACGTTCAGGAGTAAACTCCGTTAACATAAGGTCAGGTGAGGGGTCTGGAAGTCTAAATTCAAACAGAGTCTTTTCTTTTGCTGAAGATATGGATGGTGAAATTTGGATTGGAACAGACGATGGGGTTTGTGTTTTTTATAACCCAGAGAATATCTTTGACGGAGAAGAAGCGTCTAAAATTACCGTCACCTATGACGGGTTTAATTCTTATTTGTTGGATGGGCAACAGGTTAATGACATTGAGGTTGACGGAGCAAACAGAAAGTGGTTTGCATTAAATAATAACGGCATAATCGTTACATCTGAAAACGGAACAGAACAGTTGTACCATTTCACTAAAGAAAACAGCCCTATTTTTTCTAATAAAGTACTAGATGTTGAGATTAACGATGTGACAGGAGAAGTTTTTTTTGCCACCGACAAAGGATTAATTTCTTACCGCTCAGGAGCTACGAAAGGAGTAAATGTGTTTTCCGATGTTCGCGTATTTCCCAACCCTGTTCACCCAGGTTATGATGGATTTATTACTATAGCAGGATTAATTGCAGATGCGAGTGTGAAAATCACAGATATCACTGGAAATTTAATTTATCAAACAGAATCCTTAGGAGGTCAAGCTATATGGGACGGGAAATCAATGTCTGGAGATAAGGCGCATACGGGGGTATATTTAGTTTTTTGTTCCGACCAAGAGGGAAACAATACACATGTTACAAAACTTTTATTTATTCGCCGCTGATGCAGCAATCTAAAGCTATTGTATTACACCAGTTAAAATATTCGGAAACCAGTCTGATTGTCAAAATGTTCACCCAGGAAGACGGGCTTTTATCTTTTATTGTAAAAGGAGTTCGAGGTAAAAAAGGAAAACTTCGCACGGCTCAATTTCAAGCACTTAACCTTTTGGAAATCAGTTATAATAGAGCCAAAAAATCTAACTTAAGATACCTCACAGATTTGCGCATAGCAGAACCCTTTACCTCTCTTTTATTTAATCCTGTAAAGCGATCGATTGCAATGTTTATTACGGAGCTAATTCAAAGCTGCATCAAAGAAGAAGAGACCAATAGCGATCTGTTTAATTTTTTATACGGCTCGATTCAGTGGCTTGATCTTTGTAAAATAAATAGCAGTCATTTTCACCTATATTTTATGATGAAACTCACTAAGCATTTGGGTTTTTCACCGATGTTAGAAGGATTTAGGCCAGAAGGTTTTTTTGATTTAGAGCAAGGGGTTTACATGCATTACGCCCCAGTCCACCCGTATTTTATTTCCGGGAAACTTCTTTTAGCATGGAAGGAGATGGCTTTTTCTAACCTGGAAGACATGTCTGTTATTCATCTACCGCAGGCGATAAAAAAAGGCCTTCTCGATGCATTGATGACTTACTATCAACTGCACATGATTCATTTTAAAGAATTAAATTCGCATCATGTTTTGCAAACCATATTTGAGAATGAATAGCTTAACTAGCTGTATATTCCTCTTTTTTTCGTTGTCCCAAATTATTTGGGCCCAAGATTTATCTCAGCAATCAAGGTGGATAGATGAACTAGGCAATCCCATTCGGGATGTCTTCTTAATCAATAGGCAGGGAACCCTTCACGCCTTTACAGACAAAGAAGGATTTGTTGACCTATCTTCCTTTGAACCCCTCGATTTAATAGTTGCTTCTCATACGGGGTTTGTGACTGCTCTTTTCACAAAAAAGCAACTGCTAGAACATATAGGGGCCGTTGTTCTTAGGTTTGACTCAGAGTCTATTGGAGAGGTTATTCTCATGACACGAATAGACGACGAAAATTTAAAAACTACAGCCAATCGAAGGCTTGTGATACACAGAAAAGAGATAGAGCGCCTCAACACACAGACAACAGCAGAATTACTCGAGAAAAGAGCAGGAATCAATGTGCAAAAAAGTCAGATGGGAGGTGGAAGTCCAGTTATTAGAGGTTTTGAAGCCAATAGAGTTTTGCTAATGGTTGACGGAGTGCGGCTCAATAACGCTATTTATAGAGGGGGCCATTTGCAAAGTATTATATCAATAGACAACGCGACTTTAGATAAGGTGGATATTGTTTTTGGACCGAGTAGTTCAGACTATGGCAGCGATGCACTAGGGGGCGTTATACACATGCAAACTATTCGACCAAAATTTAGCGAGGAGAATCAATTCTCACATAATTATTATAGTCGTTATGCCACAGCCAATAAAGGAATCAGTAGGCATTATGATATGACTTTTACTGGCAAGAACTTTGCTCTTTTTACTTCATGGTCGCAGAATAATTTTGGAGACCTAAGAATGGGGGCCAACCGATCACACGGTTTCGAAGATTGGGGAAAAGTATTTCATTTCATGGACAACGGTAACCAGCTCGAGAATGAAAATGTCAACATACAGAGAAACACAGGCTACCAGCAAACTGATATAATGCAAAAAGTCATCTTTGAACTTGACCCCAACTGGATTCTGACGGGAAATTTTCAACTTTCAAATAGTAGTGATATTCCCAGGTTTGACCGTCTAAATGATTACAAAGATATTTCATATGATCCTCTTTCCGAGGAAACAGTTTATGAATCATTAAAGTATCGTAATTGGTATTATGGCCCTCAAAAAAGAACACTTTCCTCTTTTCAGCTAGATCATTCCTTAGAAAGAGCCTTGATGGACTCTGCCCAAATTATTTTTGCTTACCAAGATGTTTATGAATCTAGGCACATCGAAATGGTTGATGATTACGACGGCGAACAATTTGACCAGTATGAAAATGTAGACATTTACAGCATCAATCTGAACCTGAGAAAGAAGAAAGTTCATTACGGTCTAGAATATTTTCACAACAATGTAGTTTCAACTGCCCAATTCAACAAAGCAGGTAGATCAGGGCCAAGCGTTAAAACTAGGTATCCAAATGGAGGCTCCTCGATGAGTTCCATTGCCGCATATCTGTCCTATCGAAAAAAGCTTAATGAGCGTATTATGTTCGTCACAGGACTTCGTCAAACGTCTAATCAGCTAAAAGCTAGGTTTTATAGCATACCTGAGGAGTGGGAACTCCCTTTTGATAAAATATCTTATGAGTACAAAGCACTAACTGGAAATCTAAGTCTAGCCTTTCATCCGAATGATTCTTGGAAGATTGCCGGAATTATTTCCACCGGATTCCACGCGCCGAACATTGACGATACAGGGAAGTTGTTTTATAAAAGTGGTGTTTTGACAATTCCGAATTTTAACTTGCAGCCCGAACACACAAAAACAGCTGAGTTAAATATTACAAAAAACATCGACAATGCAATACTTTTTAACACTAACATATATTACACCTTGGTTGATGATGTGATAATGAAAGTCAATACAGACCAAAATTGGGTGCTAAATCCCGATCAACAATTCTCAGACATCAGAACTAACGAAAATGTAGGAAATGCAGAAATTTATGGAGCCACCTTTAGTTTGTCTGCTAGGTTGGCTAGTAACTTTACTATTGAATCAGATTATACGCTCATCAAAGGAAGAAACATTGACACAAATCTACCTTTCACCCACATTCCACCTAGCTTCGGAAAGACTGCATTTTACGCAGACTTTGAAGGTTGGCGAGCCTCTTTTTTTATACTCTACAATGGGAAAAAAGCCATAGATGAATACGATATCGTATCCGGAACAGACAACGAATCAGAGTCTCCCATAGAATGGATTATGACCGATGAGGGGAACTATATTGCAGACTATCAAGGAACGCCTGCATGGTACACACTAAATATGAGCGCGATGTACCGAATTTCAGAATCCTTCAAAATACAATTAGCTTTAGAAAACATTCTAGACAAGCATTATAAAACATTCGCATCTGGGCTTTCTGCACCCGGCAGAAACTTTATCTTAACCTTAAGAGCAAATTTTTAATGAATTCATATCAAGCCCTTAAAGAATTAGTAGAAATAGACTCACCTTCTGGTTTCAGTAAAAATGCGGAAGAATATTGTTTTAATTTACTGAAAAAAATAGGCTGGTTTCCCACAAAAACTAATAAGAATGCGGTTAAATGCACTTTTGGTTCACAACCGAAGCTAGCCATTGCAGCACATTTAGACACATTGGGAGCAATAGTGTCAGGTTTAAACTCCAACGGAACAATCTCCGCATCAATGATTGGGAGCGTTTCACTAAACCAGGCTGAGGGGGAGTACATTACTTTGTACACAATGACCGGAAAGGTTTACACTGGAACATACCTGCTAAACAATCCTGCCAAACACGCTAATAAGGATTTGGGAACAATTAAGAGAACAATAGAAAATATGCATGTCCGACTTGATGAAGAAGTTTCTACCGCAGAAGACCTCAAAAAATTGGAGATTCAGATAGGAGACATTATTTGTCTAGATACCCGATACCAAGAAGTGCCTAGCGGATTTATTAAGTCTCGATTTATGGATAATAAAGCGGGCTGCTTTGTCTTGTTTGAAATTGCTCGACGTCTGAAAGAAAAGAAAAAAAGTTTTCCGGTAGAAATATTCTTTTCAAACTATGAGGAGGTAGGTCACGGAGGAACTTGTGGCTATTCTACTTCAATCGAAGAGCTTCTGGTCATCGACATGGGAGTCATCGGTGATGCCTGCGAAGGAAAAGAGACAAGCTGCTCCATCTGCGCAAAAGACTCGACAGGGCCTTACGATTATCAGATGAGAAAAGACCTTAGTCAATTAGCAATACAGCATAAAATCCCTCACCAAATAGACGTATACCCCTATTATGGATCGGATGGTAGCGCGGCATTAAGGGCAGGAAATGACTTTAGAGTAGCCCTTATCGGCCCCGGTGTATCAGCATCTCACGGGCTAGAGAGAACACACAAAAGAGGCGTAGAGGCTACTATAAATCTTTGTATGGCTTATATTGAGTTCTTTACTGAAGCTCAAGGGTAGAGAGTACCGCTTCTAGTTCTAATATGTGTTGGCGCTTTTTTTGGTTTGGAGAATAGAGGAAACCTTCCGCATAAACAAGCGAATTTGTTTTTTGATCCAAAACAGTGTGAGAAACAAACCCCCCCCCTAAAAAATCATTTTCTATTGTCCAAAGGCCTTTCATTCCCAAGGAATAAGGGGTTTCCTTGAGCAAATATAAGTCGGGATCGTAGAGCATCTCTGTCGCCATGTATGAGCCAGGCCTTCCACCCTTGATGAATTTTTTTCCGATGGAATCCCTCAATGCGATTAGATTAGGTTTAGTCATTTGATTTTCGTTTTTGTATGGTTCGCTGTAGACCCAGATATTGGCAATTACATTTAATTTAGAAAGGTCTCTGCGTAGCCACAAAAAGTCTTTTTCAGCGATAACCACTTCAAAGCCTTTAGGAATTAAAAAAGAGAAGTTATAGCCCTTTAGTATTTCCTCTTCCAAGCTTCTATCTCTATCTTTTTGAAGAGCGTGAATTCTTCTATTTTGATTCTTTTCAAGAAACATATTTCTGACCTCCCCCCCTTGATGAATGAGTAGCTCTTCTAGTTGTTTTTCGGAATTGTAGTATATTCGAATAAAAAGTTGGTTTTTTGACAAGCCAGAATGATTTATGTTCACATAAGTACTGTCCGAAGAAATTAGTTGTAAAATGTTTTTGTGCGATTTAAAAATTGAAGAAAATTGAGATGAGTTTATGTCGATGAGATTAAAAATAGATTCTTTTTGGGGGAGCCCTTGCAAGGGGGCTTGAAAGTACTTTCGCGTAATGCTTCCCACATTAGAAGCCCAAAGACGGTCGGGTAAAACCAAAACTAATTCGGTTAAATTTCCTGTGCTAGGGGGTAAAAAGGCATTTAATTCTATTGTTTCTCGGACTCCCGAGGGATTAGTTTTGCAAGCATTGAAACTAAAAGTTAGAATTAAGAAGAGCGGAATTAGAATGTTTTTCATGTCTTATACATAGTCTGGTCGTACGAACAATACGAGCTTCTGCCCAATTCGAATTCCATCGCTTTTTAAGTTATTCCACTCCTGAATTTTTTTTACAGAACACCCGTATCGTTTAGCTATTCCGCCAAGATACTCCCCACTTTTTACCCTGTAAATAATCTGTTCGTTTTGCTCAGAGTACTTTGGATACTTATTTCTTTTTTTCTCGTCCAAACGAATGAAATGGGTATAAATTTCCTTTTCATTTGCCACAAAGACTCCTATTTTGTCTTGTGGTAATGTTAAATAATAATTTCTTCCTTGGATATTTGGGATGATATTTATTTTGTAAGCCGGATTCAGGAATTCGAGTTCTGCAAGAGGAATATTTAGTAAGCTAGAAATATAGTTTAAGTTTATTTGATAATTTATCTTAATGGTATCTATCTGACTTTTTGATAAAGCGGGCTTGCTCATATAGATCTTGTGCTCAGAGGAATAATTCATTGCATAGCATACCGCTATGAATGCTGGCACATAACTTCTTGTTTCTTTAGGCAGAAAGCGTCGGATACGCCAGTAATTTTTTTCCCCTCCCGCTCTTCGAATAGCCTTGTTAACGTTTCCTCTACCAGAATTGTAGGAGGCCAAAGCCAAAGACCAATCCCCATAGACGGCGTACGATTTTTCAAAAAATTTACAAGCCGCAACGGTCGATTTGTATGGGTCCATTCTTTCATCTACATATGAGCTAACTTTTAAGTCATACTCTTTTGCTGTAGCGTACATAAATTGCCAAAGCCCGGTTGCCCCTGCCCAGGACTTTGCTTTAGGGTTTAATGCAGACTCTACAATTGAGAGGTATTTTAGTTCGATTGGTAAATCAAACTGGTCTAAAACCTCTTCAAAAAGAGGGAAATAATAAGCTCCCAAGCCCATCATTCTCGACAACTGATCGCGTCGTCTTTTTGTGTATACATTAATATATTGTTTTACATAAGGATTGAATAATAGGTCTATAGGGGTTTGTTTGTTTAGAGCCTCTATTCGCAGAGCAAAGATGCTGTCAGAAAACTCTGGCACTTCTTCTATTTCTGTTAGGTCAACCGCCTCAAAAAAGTCGTCAGTATACAAGAATTTTGACATGAAAGCACTGTCAAAGGAGGCGACTAAAGGGTCATCAATATAGGTCTGTTTTAAGCTGTCTTTATTTTCGATGTACAAGCTTAATCCAAAGGTTTTGGCAGAAAAGAGTAATACTTGGACACAAAAAAGTTGAATTAATAGTTTCATTTTATCTTTTGAGGTTTATCAAGATTTTTGATACCGAAAAAAGGGTTTCTTCTTTAAATGCAGAAGCCATAAGTTGAACACCAATAGGCATTTTGTCTATAGACTCCCAAAGAGGTAAGGAGATGGCTGGAATACCTGCTAAGTTTGCGTGAACCGTGTAAATATCTTCAAGGTATGCTGCGGTAGGATCATTGTTTTTTATTCCAATTTTGAAAGCCGTAGTCGGGGTCGTTGGGGTCAAAATCACATCAGCATCTTTAAAGATAGCATTTGTATGGTCCAAAATAAGTCGGCGTACCTTTTGCGCCTTAGTGTAATATGCATCATAATATCCAGAGCTCAAGACAAAGGTCCCCAACATAATTCGCCGTTTCACTTCTTCCCCAAAACCTTCTGTCCTAGAAAGCTTATATGTGGACTCTAGGTTATGGGCTTTTTTACTTCGAAGACCGAAATGAACGCCATCAAACCTTGCTAGATTAGAGGAGGCTTCCGCTGTAGTAAGAACGTAATAACAGGGAACTATTTCACTCAAAAAAGGAAAAGTTTTTTCTTCCACGGAATGTCCCTGAAATCTTAGATCATCAATAAGCTGGATGAATTTTTCTTTTATTTCTGGCTGAAGCCCAGGGCTATCAAGATACTCCTTGAGGTATGCAAACTTCTTTTTTACTTCATCGAGTTTTATGGACGAAAATGTGGGAACCGTCATGGAGGAGCTTGTCGAATCGTAAGAATCTTTTCCTGAGATAATTTCAGTGATAAGCGCAGAGTCTTCAATAGATTTCGTCAGGGGTCCAATCTGGTCGAATGAAGAGGCATAAGCGATAAGCCCATGCCGTGATACACGAGCATAAGTTGGTTTTAATCCATATACCCCACAAAAAGCAGCGGGTTGACGTATAGACCCTCCAGTATCACTACCGAGGGCAATTTGGCATAAATCTGCAGCTACAGCGGCCGCGGAGCCCCCAGAAGAACCACCAGGTACCATCTCAGGGTTTTTCGGGTTTTTTACTGGTCCATAACAAGAGTTTTCATTGGAAGAACCCATGGCAAATTCATCGCATGCTACTCGGCCTATAATAATAGCATCTTCTTTCAACAGGCGCTCTACAACGGTAGCGCTAAAAAGAGACTCAAAACCATACAATATTTTTGAGGAAGCAGTTACTTTATGATCTTTAAGACAGATGTTGTCTTTTAATGCAATTATTACGCCAGCTAATCTCCCTGCTTTTCCATTTTTTATTTTTTCATCTATTAATTGAGCTTCTAATCGAGCTTTTTCATCAAAAGTTTCGATAAAAATATTTAGATCTTGATTAGCTTGAATTCTGCCCAAATAATAATTAACTAATGAGAGACAATTTGTTTGGTCTGACAGAAGCGCTTTTTGAATTTCGCTAATTGAGGTAAAGTTCTTCAATATTGATGACTTTAGGGCTTAATCTTCTTTGCGATCAATAGTTTTTTTGTCCTCTTTAGTCGCGTCTTTAAACTCTTTTATTCCGCTTCCGAGACCCCGCATAAGTTCAGGAATTTTTTTCCCACCAAATAATAAAAGTACAGCAAGAAGGATTAAAATCCATTCGTAACCGCCCATGAATCCAAAAAAGATAGATAAAAATGTCATAGTCTTTGTTTTTTATTCCCTTAGGGAGCTTTAAGCAAATGTATGAATTGCTACTACAATATGGAAAGGTACAGATTAAAAGTTCAACATAGGGTTATTCGTTCATCAGCCAAGTTTGAGGGTCTACTTTTTGAGCACCCTTCCATAGTTGAAAATCAATGACCGTAACTCCTCCAGATTTTGATGTATACACAAGTCCCAGGAGATCTTTTGTTTTTACTTGCTCACCTTTTTCAACATAGGATTCACTTAAGTTAGTGTATACACTGATATATTCCCCATGTCTAATCATAATTACTATTGTTCCGTTTGGCATAGTAAGAATACTGCTTACCACTCCGTCAAACACACTTCTGCATGCTGCATTCGCTTCTGTGGCAATTTCTATTCCGTTATTTTCAACTAACACCCCATTGAGTACAGGGTGTTTTTGGCTTCCAAATTTAGAGATAACTATGCCCTTAGATACAGGCCAGGGCAGAATAGTTTTGTTGGAAGCAAAGCTTTTTGAGAGCATAATTGTCTCGGGGGTAGGGGCAAATTTTGTTATTTTTTCTTTTTCTGTTCTTTTTTTTATTTCTTCAGCGATAATCCTCTGAATTTCTTTTTGAATTTTTTCTTTTTGCAATTTTTTTTCATCCACCTCTTGCTTCAATTGTTTTTCTTTTTCCGACAAGGCAGCCAAACCAATTGATTTTGCAATTTTTTCTTGATTAAAAAGTTTTTTTTCAGATTTGGTTTCTTCAACTAATCGCTCCTTTATTTTTTTATGTCTTTCCAGTCGAGCAATATTCTGCACAATTTTTTCTTGTTTCAATTCGATTTTTGTTGCTTGACTTTTCCTGTATTTGGATATTTGTTTAATCAGAGCGACTCGCTTGTAGGCTTGCTGAAAGTCTCGAGAGGAAAACAAAAAGAGCAGTCGATTAAAGTGTCGGGCGCTTTTGTAAGATTGTCTTATCAGAAGGGCGTAACTTTCTTTTAAGGCCTCTAATTCCGATTGTAGCAGTTTTTTTTGATTTAGACTCAGCGTTCTTTCTTCGTTAATAAAGCCAAGTTCTTTCTGTATAGTTCGTATTAGTTGAGATCTAATTTCAATTTTTTGTTTTAGGGTTTTAAGCCGATTTAAGGAAAAGGTCTTTTCTGTGTTTGTTTGCTCTAACATCTTGCTGGTGAAATTAATTTCTTCTAAAAGCTTTTTTTTACGCTTTTGCAAACTCACCCGATCTTGGGCTGACAGTGCAGCGAAAAAAAAGAAAAAAATACAGGTTTTAGTCAATAATTTCATATGAACGAGGAACAGAAAAAGGAAATTTAAGCGCTTTATTCAAATTAATTTTAGAATAGGACAAGTTTAGAGTCATATTTTGGCTAGCTTCAAGTTTTAATTCAAGGGATTCAGCCAGCCATTTTTCGTTGTGCGATTCGAAGTCTTGGTAATCAATTTTAAGAGATTGGCTTAGGCCGTAATTTGTAAATTCTTGTGTGAGAATTTTAGAGTTTTCAGGATTTACTGATGCCAAGTACACTTCTTGATTAGGTTTTCTTCTACTTTTTTCAATTTTTTTCAATTGTTTTGGGCTCATGGAGCACAAAACAAACTTTTGAGCCTCGATGCTCGAGTAATATTTCTTTTGAGCAAGGTCACTCATTACATTTCCAATTAAAATCGCCTGAATACGCTCATAACTGAGTGGACTTTTTAAGCGCTTACTTAAATCGGGATAGCTGCTTCTGAAGTAAGTCTTATCAAATCGGTTTATAAAATGAATACTGTCCTCGTCGATTAAAACCCTGCCTAATTCCAGTCCTAACCCTGGGCTTATTGTAAGCCAGATGAGGCTGTCTTTTTGAATTTTAATATTCCCTTTGAAAGAAAAGCTTTGGTCTTCTCCTGCGTATTTTCCTGAAATTTTAGCATTCATAGAGAGAAAGTCAAAATGTTCAGAATACAGGTCTTCAATGATGACCTCTACTTTGGGCGCCTTTGAATAAAATGGTTTGGTAACTCTAGAAGAGCGGCAACTCCATAGAGTGGTGACGAAAAAAAGTAAGAATAGCATTTTATTCATACAAAGTGCCCTCTCGAGTTTTTTGAATTAACCATTCCGTCTCGCCCCCTTTATTTTGTGCTTTTTTCCAGTAAGAAAGAGCTTTTTTTGTTTCTCCAAGTTTAAATAAAACATCTCCATAATGTTCAAGTATTACTGGGTTATTGGGAAGAAGTATAACCGCTTTTTCTAGCCATATTTGCGCCTCGTCATAGCGAGATAACTTATATAAAATCCAACCATAGGTGTCAAAATAGTTTGGTTCGTTTGGGCTGAGCTCTAGCGACTTTTTAGAGTAGCCTTCCGCTTGATCTAATTTTGTAGAGCGTAGGGACAAGAAATAACTATAATTATTCAATACTAAAGGGTTTTCAGGAATTAAGTCTAGCGACTTCTCGTAATGTTCATCCGACTTTTCATACTCAAGAAGTTCGTGGAATGAATTGCCTAAGTAACTATAAAAGTCTGCCTTTAGTCCTATGTTGTTTACAACATAATTAAGGCCTGCCTGCAACACTTCAATCGCTTTTAAGTGTTGGTTAGATAAAGAAAATGAGATTCCAGTAATTAGATATAGAGTAGGTTGTATAGGATATAGCTCGATAGATTTTAATCCGTTCTCACTGACAGAAGAATATTTTTTTAACTCAAGCCCCAACATTAGGTATCTGTTCCATATAGTAAAGTCTATTAAACCCAAACTGAGAGCTTTTTCATATGAAAGAAATGATTCAGTGCTTTTGTTCTTCTGGTAAGAGATATCTGCCGAAAGAAGGTGTAAACGGCCTTGACTTGGGTACTTTAGGAGGGCTTTTTTAAGAAGGGATTCAAGTGCAGCATTATATTTGTTGTTCTTAAATGAAAGTTCAGCGTAAGTGCTAAGAATTTGTAGCACTGATTCAACTTCAATTTCTGGGCTATCAATGCAAAGATTAATATGTATCAGCGCAGAATCGAAGTCATTATTCATTCGGTAATGCTCGGCTAAGGCCATATTTGCATAAGGATTTTTAGAATCGATTTCAATGATTTCTCTGAAGAGATTAATTGCTTTCTCATCTAAACCGTTGGCTTTATACAATTCGGCCAGCATCCCCATAAAACGCATTTCTTCCGGAAAGACAGCAATTAATTTCTTTAATTCAAGTACTGCTAGGTCTAATTTGCCCAAAAGAATGAAGAGTCGTTCTTTTCGAATAGAAAGGTCTTCATTGACCCCTAATTGTTTTTCAATCTCATTGTAGGTCCCAACCGCTTTCTTATAACTTTTATTTTGCGCATGTACCTGAGCCAGCTGAAATAAACTTTCTACATCCCGAGGATCCATTAATAACAATTCTTTATAACATTTTACCTCCCCCTCAAAGTCTCCTTGAGCTTGGTAGAGGTTCGCTAACAGCCTGACAAACCACTCGTTATTTGGGTCTAAGGTTTTTGCTTGAATTGCATGAAATAAGGCCTGATTAAGACGATTAGTTTTTAAATAAAGGTTTGCCATTTCAAAATGCGCGTCTGCATTCAAGGGGTCGATGTTCAGGCACTCTTCCATGGTTTCACTAGCCTTTTGATATTCTTCAAGTGCTTTTTGCCTTTGGGCTTCCAAGAATAAATATTTAAATTTAAATTGATCTTTATACCCAAGTAGCCCCTCTGAGTAGAAATTTAGCTGAGTGGCACTTTGTTGAGGTTGTTTTTTTAAAGCCCTACACGATGTGAGGGATAAAACAACTATGATTATGAAAAGGCTGTATTTTCTCATCCTATTTTTGAATAATCTCCAATACTAATTTGTTTAGAGTTTCCTGTATAATCGACCAGACTTCCAATCATTGATTTGTCT
Source organism: uncultured Cryomorphaceae bacterium (assembly GCA_964516765.1). Lineage (GTDB taxonomy): Bacteria > Bacteroidota > Bacteroidia > Flavobacteriales > UBA7430 > CAZEWZ01. The sequence goes on from CAZEWZ010000018.1 coordinate 14,861, forward strand.
AGATCAGCTTTAGTAATATTGCTGTTGTTTTGTATAAGTGAGTTAGAGACCAGGCTCTCACTAAGCACGCAATTATTTCCAATTGACACATGCGGGCCTATAGTCGAGTTAGAGATTTTTACATTAGACCCGATATAGCAGGGCTCAATGATAGAAGAGTTTTCTAGTATTAAGTTTGCTCGAGGCTCGTCATTTTCAGTATATTCTAGAACGCGATTGTTGGCGTGAATTGCTGCGAGAGGGTTTCCACAATCCAGCCATTCGATTACTTTTCCCGGATAAAACTTCGCCCCATCGATCTTCATATTTTCTAGAGCATTTGTAAGCTGAAATTCTCCTTTTTCTTTAATATTATTATCAATTAAATACTGTATCTCTCGACGAAGCCTTAAACCGTCTTTAAAAAAGTAGATGCCAATAATGGCTAGGTTTGAAACAGGTTCAGCTGGTTTTTCTATGAAATCAGTAATCACCTCATTTTGGTTTATCTTGACTACTCCGTATGCTTTAGGATCTTTCACTTTCTGCACCCAGATGATTCCATCTCTGCTTGTGTCTAAACTAAATTCTGCACGAAACAGTGTATCTGCAAATGCTACGACAATTGGGCCTTGGAGAGACTGCTTTGCACACAATATGGCGTGCGCAGTCCCCAAAGCCTCATCTTGGCGGTATATGGTTCCTTTTGAGCCTAATTTTTTTGCGATGTCGAGTAACTCTTGTTCTATCTCAGAACCAAAATCACCAATGATAAATGCAATTTCTGTGATCCTCTCGACACAAACACGAGCAATGTCTTCAACAAGCCTTTGAACAATAGGCTTGCCAGCAATAGGAATCAAAGGCTTAGGAATTGTTAGGGTGTGAGGCCTTAATCTAGAGCCTCTGCCTGCCATGGGAACAATAATTTTCATATAATTATTTTATAAATTTAATTTTCACCTGTACTGCCAAACCCCCCGTTGCCCCTATGGGTTTTGCTTAATTCCTTAACATCTATCCAACTGTATTTCGAGTAAGGAGCTACAACCAGTTGAGCAATGCGGTCTGCGTCTTTTATTAAAAAGGGTTCTTGAGACAAATTTATGAGAATTACACCAATTTCTCCCCGATAGTCAGCATCAATTGTCCCCGGACTATTTAAAACAGTTACCCCGTTTTTGAATGCCATCCCACTTCTGGGTCGGATTTGTGCTTCATAATTGTTCGGAAGAGCAATAAATAAGCCGGTTTTTACCAGAATTCTTTCTCCAGGATTTAAGGTGATTTCGGAGTCAATATTTGCACATAAATCCATTCCCGCAGAACCATCTGTTTCGAACTTTGGTAATGGATGTTTGGATTTATTTATAATTTCAATGTTCATTTTTTTAGGTTATATAATTAGATTTCGAAAGTACTTTTTTTTCTTTTACAAATACTACAATTATGTAGGTCACGCAAACTAAGAAACCTGGTAAGAAAGAAGAGTTACTAAGCGTCAGCCAGAAGAAAAATAGTCCTACTGAGGTTGAGAGGTAGAAAAAGATAGATTTCCAATCATAAGAAATAGCGTAGCGGCTCTGCCCGAATAAGAAAGACATAAGACACATGGAGCAATAGCAGATTAATGTGGCCCAGGCCGACCCGACATAAGACATGCTTGGAATAAGCAAGATGTTCAATGATATTGTGATTGCAGCACCAGTCATAGAGATATATGCTCCAAATTTTGTTTTTTCTGTTACTTTATACCACACAGAAAGGTTGTAATACACCCCCAAAAATAGATTTGCCATCAACAGAATGGGCACCACCTTTAACCCTTCATGGTATGAGTTGTTTTGAATAAAATGTTTGAGGAAATCAATAAAAACACTGATTGCCAAAAATATAAAACAGCCAAATGCGATAAAAAACTTCATAACTTCTGCATATTTTTCTTTTGCATTCGAGCTTTTTGCTTGCGCGAAGAAAAAAGGTTCAGCACCATAGCGGAAGGCTTGAACAAATAAGGTCATGAATATTGAAACCTTATAACAAGCGCTGTATATTCCCACTTGGCTTGTTGAAAGATCTTTCGGAAGAAGGTATTCTAGGAGCAATTTGTCGACCATTTCGTTGATGACATACGCCAATCCTCCGATGAGTATTGGGAATGAATAATGCCACATTTTTTTAAAAATCTGCAAATCAAATTGGGCTTTTATTTTCATAATTTCTGGAAGAAGCAAAAGAAACATCCCGAGGCTCGCCACAAGGTTCGATATAAAGATGTAGCCAATTCCAAAGTTTTCTTGATAGATTAGATTGGTTAAAGAAGGAGCAAACCCGATCTCAATCCAGTAGGGGCATAGTAGGAAGAAGAATAAATTTAAGCCAATGTTAAGAACGATATTTATAATTCGGATTAATGCAAATCTCCAAGCACGGTTTTCTAGTCGTAATTTCGCAAAAGGTAAAGTGGTTAATACATCTAATAGAATGATTAGACACAATATTTTAATAAAAGATTCTTGCGCTCCAAGATGAAGAAAGAGGGTAATATCAGTGCTAAAGTAAAAAGATATGCAGACAAAAATCATGGAGGAACACAAAAGAGAAACAAAGCCCGTCGAAAGAACGGCTTCGTGGGAATCAGTTTTTTTTGTAAAATGAAAAAATGAGGTTTCAAAGCCATAAGTAAGTAGAACCATAGTAAACGCAGTGAAACTCATCAATATAGCAAGTAACCCGTATTCTTCGGGGCTAAAAATACTAGTGTACAGCGGAACTAATAAAAAGTTGAGCAGACGCCCAATGATGCTGCTAAGGCCATATATTGCTGTTTCTCCAGCTAATTTTTGGATAAAGTTCAAGTGGTAATAATTTAGTTTTAGATTAAAAGTTAGCCTTTCTTTTTTCTAGAAAAGCTCTTGTACCCTCTTTAAAGTCAGGACTCCCAAAGCAATCACCAAAGGCTTCTATCTCATAATCAAGTCCATTGACCCCCGAGTTATAATTTGCATTTATACAGGCAATGGCCTTTCCAAGAGCATTTGGAGAATTATTCATTATTTTTTTTGCAACTTTTTTAGCCGTATTAATCAGTTCTTTATGCGGAACAACTTCACTGGTAAGACCAAATTTTAATGCTGTATCTGCGTGAATCATTTCTGCAGTTAAGATCATATGCATTGCGCGACCTTTACCAACAATATTTGCTAAGCGCTGTGTTCCCCCGTAGCCGGGAATAAGCCCCAACGAAGTTTCGGGCAAGCCAACAAGGGCGTTTTCAGAGAAGACTCGAATATGAGCAGAAAGAGCCAATTCCAGCCCCCCGCCTAAAGCAAAGCCGTTTACTGCAGCAATGACTGGGGTTTTCATTTGTTCAATGAAACTAAATAGTTCATCGTGCCCCTTTTGGCTCAATTGTTTTCCTTGAGCGATCGAAAAGTCAGCAAATTCAGTAATATCGGCTCCCGCTACAAAGGCTTTTTCTCCAGAACCAGTGATGATGATTGTCCGCACATCTTCACTAACCTCAAGGTGCATTAGGACCTCACTGAGCTCCCTAATAGTCGCCATGTTTAGTGCGTTTAATTTGTTTGGTCTGTGGATGCTTAAAACACGAATTCCGCCATCTTCTTTCAGAGTAATATTGTCGTAGCTCATTTGTAAATTTTTAAAATATTATTTAGTTTTTTGTTTCAACAGCGGAAAATACAGATTGAATGTTGTCCCGATGTTTTCTTCAGAAGTAAATTGAATGCTTCCATTTAGATCAGTCAAAATCTGTTTAGCCATAGCTAAGCCAAGGCCCATTCCACTGTTTTTTGTTGTGAAGTTGGGTTCAAAGACTTTTTCTTGCACCTCTTTGGGTATTCCCGATCCTGAGTCTGTGATGCTCAGTATAGCCATATTTTTTTCTTCTCCTAATCGAACTACAATTTCAGCGATTGAATTTTCCTTGCTTGCCTCAATGGCGTTATTAATGAGATTGTTCAATACTGAAATTATTTGCTCATTATCTCCAATTATATAAACAGGAACCTTAGCTTGAAAGAGCTTAATATTAACTGATTGATATAAAAATAAGATATTTTCTAATGTTTCAGTTAAGTTCAGCTGCACTTTATTACTAGAGGGCATTTTGGCGAAATTAGAAAAGGCACTTGCGATACTAGCGAGCTTATCAATTTGGTCAACCATAGAAGAAGTAAATCGGGCTCCTTTTTCTTTAAACTCAGGAGCATGGAGCTTTATCATTCGTTCAAAAAGTTGAACGTTAAGCTTCATAGGCGTTAAGGGGTTTTTTATCTCGTGAGCAACTTGTTTAGCCATTTCCTTCCATGCATTCTCTTTTTCGTTTTTTGCCAAGGTGATAGCATTTTTTTCTAATTCTTTACCCATATAGTTGTATTGTTGCACCAACTGACCTACTTCATCTGAAGAATCCCAGTTTAAGGGAATATATTTCTTTCTTAGAGTGGCCTTTTTCATGCTTTCTGACAGTTTATTCATAGGGTCAGTAATTTGACGTGCAAGTAGAAATGCAAGCACACTTGCCACCACAAACAAAAGGAAATACAGGAAGCTTAGCGCAATAAAATAACTTTGAAGATCTCTCTTGTAGTTGTCATCTAACTCAAAATAGGGAATACTAATAATAGCAATCGGCTTCCCTTCTAGGTCAAAGATATACTGATATGAATTCAGGTAGTCCAACCCTTGATGGTTTAATCTTTGTTTAATTCGGATCTTCTGATTGGTTAACTCCTCCAAAATACTTTGATTAATTGTCCCAGAAATGACCTCTTCTATAGAGAGTTTTTCATTTGAGTACAGAATCAGCTCACCCTCTAAGTCATAAATAGCGATATCTAAGCTGTGAACGTCTTCCCATTCATGAATTTTGTTTTTAAATAGGCTTTTAATATCATATTTAGATGTAATTTCTTTGGGATGAGATTGAATATAATATCGAATCGAGGATAGGGTAGAGGCCTCTTTTCTGAGAAGTCTATTCTCATGGTAATTTTGGTTTTGCCTCTTAAAATTATAATATGTGAAGACTCCGATAAAGAAGAAAGACCCGACCAAAAGGGCAATCATTGAGGAGTATATCCTAGTACGTAATTTATACTTATATCTGTTTCTTTGATTCATTCTAGACAAATATAAGTTAATTCTTTAGTCCAAAGAAGCAGCCTTTGTGGGCTAAAAGCATTTGAATGAAGTCTTTGAATTCAAAAACTAAATTTACAGGGATACAATTGATCTTGAGTTTTTAGCTCTGCTTAAGCGCTTCGGCCCCCCCAACAATTTCGAGAATTTCGTTGGTAATAGCCGCTTGCCTTTGGCGATTGTATGTTAGTTTTAGAGCAGACTTTAAATCTTCAGCATTGTCTGTGGCTTTATGCATTGCCGTCATTCGAGCCCCATGTTCAGATGCGTGAGAGTCAAGTAAGGATTTATAGAACTGAATTTTTAGGGATTTAGGAATTAAGTCACGAATAATATCTTGCGTTGACGGCTCAAATATATAATCTGTAGATTGGCTAGAATCAGTATCAATAGATTCTACGGGAACAAAGTTTTGAACAATGACCTCTTGTGTTGCAGCATTTTTGAACTCATTATAAATTACTTCTATTTTGTCAAATTCTCCAGCGATAAAAGCGTTCATCACCTCTTGAGCTAGAACTTCTGAATTGTCATAATTTAACTCTCCAAAAATATCTACATTGGATTTAAACAAGGGATACTTTCCAGTAAAGTAGTCTACAGACCTCTTTCCTATTGGATATACCTGCACTTCTTGTTTGGAATAATTTATAATTCTTTTTTCTGTCGCTTTGAAGATATTTGAATTAAACGCCCCACAAAGACCCCTGTTTGAGGCAATAGCAACCAACATAACTTTTTTCACCGGTCTTTTTTGGCCGTAAATACTTTCGCTAGAATCATCTAGAGATTCACTTACATTCATCAGAACATCTCTTAATTTCTCGGCGTAGGGACGCATTTGTGTGATAGCATCCTGGGCTCTTTTTAGTTTTGCAGCAGAGACCATTTTCATTGCACTAGTAATCTGCATGGTCGAAGCCACCGATGTTATTCTTGTTCGAATTTCTTTTAAGTTCGCCATTTAAAAAATCTAGATGGGAAGACGAGGCTTCACATGTTATTTTATTCGTATTTAGAAGAGATTTCCAAGGCGGACTTTTCGATTGCATCGGTAGTCTGTGCAGTTAGTTTACCCGACTTTAGTGCAGCCAATTCAGCCGCATATTTGTTTCTCATGTAAGACAAGAATTCTGTTTCAAACTCTTTTATTTTGGTTACTGGAACTTTAGACATTAAGTTTTTAGTTCCACAGTAAACCATTGCTACCTGCTCTTCAACAGGGAGGGGAGCATTCAGGCCTTGTTTTAACATCTCAACATTACGCTTCCCTTTGTTAATGACCAACAAGGTAGCGTCATCCAAGTCAGAGCCAAATTTAGCAAAAGCCTCTAGTTCACGGAATTGAGCTTGGTCTAGTTTGAGCGTTCCGGCTACTTTTTTCATAGATTTAATCTGAGCAGAACCTCCTACGCGAGAAACTGAAATCCCTACGTTAATTGCAGGCCGAACCCCTGAGTTAAATAAATCAGCTTCCAAGAATATTTGCCCGTCTGTAATAGAAATTACATTGGTAGGGATATATGCAGATACATCTCCTGCTTGGGTTTCAATAATTGGGAGGGCTGTTAACGATCCCCCTCCTTTTACAATTCCCTTGATGGAATCTGGAAGGTCATTCATTCCTTGAGCGATTGTATCTGAGGCATTTATCTTAGCTGCTCTCTCCAGCAGTCTCGAGTGCAAGAAAAACACATCTCCAGGATAAGCCTCTCTCCCTGGAGGTCTTCGAAGTAAGAGGGAGACTTCACGGTAAGCAACAGCTTGCTTAGAGAGGTCATCATATACAATTAAACCGTGACGGCCAGTGTCCCTGAAGAACTCCCCAATAGCTGCTCCCGCAAATGGTGCGTAGAATTGCATTGGAGCAGGATCGGATGCATTTGCGGCAACTATCACTGTATACGGCATAGCTCCAGCTTCTTCAAGCATTTTCACGATGTTTGCAACCGTAGATCCTTTTTGTCCTATGGCAACATAAATACAGTATACAGGCTCTCCTGCCTCATAAAATTCTTTTTGATTAATAATTGTATCTATGGCCACCGAGGTTTTTCCCGTTTGTCGATCGCCAATAATCAGCTCTCTTTGTCCACGACCAATTGGAATCATAGCGTCTACAGCTTTAATACCAGTTTGAAGAGGTTCATTTACTGGTTGACGATAGATTACACCCGGCGCTGTTCGCTCTAACGGCATTTCATAAGTAGTACCGGTAACAGCGCCTTTTCCATCAATTGGGTTCCCTAAAGTATCTACAACACGACCTAATAATCCGTCACCTACATTGATAGAGGCAATTCTTTTGGTTCGTTTAACCGTATCACCTTCTTTAATTCCTTTAGAGGGTCCCAACAATACAGCTCCTACATTATCTTCTTCTAAGTTCAACACAATTCCTTGAAGTCCAGACTCAAATTCAATCAGCTCTCCAGAACTGACATTGCTTAGACCGTAAACACGGGCAATACCATCTCCAACTTGAAGAACGGTACCTACTTCTGCAACCTCTGCTTCAGTCTTAAGACCTGAAAGTTGCTCTCTTAAAATTGCTGAAACTTCAGCTGGTTTAACACTTGCCATATTAGTACTCTTTTATATACGGGTTGGAAATAAATTCTCTTTTTAATTGGCGCAATTTATTTGCGGCACTTGCATTATACTCTCGGTCGCCCACTCGAAGTACAAAGCCCCCAATCAATGAGGCATTTATGCGCTCTTCTACTTGAACATCCGCATCTCCGATTACTTCTTTTAATTTTACTAGAATATTGACTCTTAGGCCATCTGTAATGGGTGCAGCAGTTGTAACTGTTGCTTTCACAATATTTTTTTCTATGTTATAGAGGGAAATAAATCCTTCAGAAATTGAGCTCAGAAGAGCTTCACGCTTTTTCTCCGAGATCAACTCAATAAAATTCATGCTGAGTGAAGAAAGCTTGTTCTTAAATATTTTGTTGAGGATTGTACTTTTCATGTCAGATTTTACAATAGGGCTTTTGAGCATATTGGTCAAATCACGATTTTCATTGCAAACGGAATTTAAAATCATCATATCCTCCCTAACCTCCTCTAAAACATTTCCTTCTATTGCTAAAGAAAGCAATGATTTTGCGTACCGAATAGCAACTCTAGCGTCCTTCATTGTCGTTTAATTAAGCTTAATATTTTTAAGCATATCATTGATGTATGCATTTTGCTTCTCAGGGTCTTTTAATTCAGCTTTGAGTACTTTTTCAGCAATTTCTATTGACAGAGCTCCAACTGTGTTTTTTAATTCGGATACAGCTGCCACTTTTTCTGTTTCAATGACAGACTTTGCAGATGAAATCATCTTTTCAGCCTCTTCTTTAGCTATATTTTTTGCCTCTGAAACGATGGTTGCTTTTATCTCACGAGCCTCCTTGAGCATTTCATCTCTCTCTGCACGTGCTTCTTTCAAAATGCGCTCGTTGTCGTTTTTTAGGTTTGACATTTCATCGCGAGCCATTTCTGCAGCAGACAAAGCATCTTCTATACTTTTGTTTCGGGCATCTACATTTTCCAAAATAGGCGTCCAGGCAAATTTTTTCAATAAAAGCAACAGAATGATAAAGACGATGCTCGTCCAAAAAATCAACCCAAAGCCAGGAGTAACTAAATCCATTTCTTGTCTATTTATTATTAAATATCAAACACGACTTATAATACATCAGCTCTTTAAACAGGGGTAAATTCTAAAACAGATTCCCGTTTTTTTAAAATTATTAGAGCCTCAATATAGGACGAGTTGTGAGGTTAAGTTTGTTTAAATAAGCGCCCATACTTTTTAAAGTATGGGCGATATTTTTATGCCACCAACAAAGCAACAACAACCGCGAATAATGCAACACCCTCAATAAGAGCAGCTGCAATAATCATGTTTGTTTGAATTTTCGATGTAGCTTCTGGTTGACGGGCAATAGCTTCCATTGCTGATCCACCGATGTTACCGATACCAATACCTGCGCCTATTGCTGCAAGTCCTGCGCCTATTGCTGCGAATGCTCCAAAATCCATTTTTCTCTTTTTTTAGTTAATAGTTGATTGATTGAAATTAAAATTAATGATGTTCCTGAATTGCTTGCCCAATAAATAGTGCGGATAGCAAAGTAAATATGTAAGCTTGCAACAAAGCAACTAAAAGCTCTAGCGTATTCATGAACAATACAAATCCAACAGACACTGGAGCAATGAAAATTGATTTAAACACAAAAATTAATGAAATTAAACTTAGTATAATAATATGACCTGCAGTAATGTTGGCAAACAAACGAATCATTAGCGCAAAGGGTTTCGTTATTATTCCGAGCACCTCTACAGGCACCATGATAGGGTACAATAGCTTTGGGACTGGTGGAAGGAATATGTGCTTCCAATAGTTCTTATTTCCAGAAAAATTAGTGACTAGCATCGTGAACACAGATAACACGAGTGTGACTGCAATGTTTCCCGTGACATTAGCTCCGCCTGGTATAAGCCCGAGTAGGTTGTTAAAGAAGATAAAGAAAAAGACAGTAATCAAATAGGGTACATAGGGCTTATATTTCCCCTCCCCCACATTTGGTATGATAACGTCCTCACGAATGAAAACTACAATAGGTTCCAAAAAAGCTAAAAGACCTCTGGGAGAGCCAGGATTTTTTCTTGCAGAACGTCCCGCAGCTCCGAACATGAGCAATAGAAGTACTAGGCTCACCAACATGGAGAACACGTTTTTTGTGATTGAAATATCCCAAGGCTTAACTGCGTTATTTGGTTGCTTATTTTCGTCAAAAGTAAGGGCAAACTCTCCTTGATTTAACTGATATATGTTTTCGTGATAATTCACAAAACTTTGTCCTTTTTGGCTTACTACCGTGTGCCCATGTGAGTCGTGATGAAATTTGTTTGACATAAAAGTCACAAATCCATTGTCAGTAAAAAGTATTATTGGAAGTGATAAAGATACAGGGTGAGTCCCGTTCTGGTCTGTATAGTCAAAGAAGTGGAAGTCGTGAGCATCAGAAATGTGATGCATGATCATTTCAACTGAGTTAAACTCACTTTCTTCTTCCTTTGATTCACTTTTTTCAAAGGCGAAAGAAGTTTGAGTGAATGAAAGATAAATAAGAACAAAGGCGACTTCTTTTAGAAGCTTTTTCATAGATAAAATCTATTGGTTTTATACAACTAAATTTTGATGCAAAAATAGAGAATATTTTTAAATAAAAAGAATTAATAAGGGGAATTAAGTAAGTAAATTTTAATCGATTGAGAGGAATTACCACTTAATAATTAGACATCTTTTAAACTAGCAATTTTAAGTAATCGAACGGCATAGAAAACATCCAAAAACAGGTAACTAAAGTATACAGCTACAAATTGCAGTATAAAGTTTTTATCTTCCGGAAGAAGTAGAATGACATATGTAAGATAAAACATTAGGCCCAGCATCTTGAAGACACTGCCAAATAGAAGCGAAAAACCCATTTTATTTTTAAGCCAAGGGACTAGTAAAGTTGTAATAAAGCATATTAAGCTAGGGACTAAATTAAAAAGATGCGCCGTTAAGAGTTGCTTGATTTCTAACCCAACGAGTTCTTTCTGAATACAGACTAGATGAAGGAGTCCGAGAAACATGGCGGCAACCGAGAACCAAAGTATTACGGAAAGACTTTTCAAAATTTATTTATTTATTGCTTCTCGAACTACGTATAATAATGACCCAAAGATAGCAATAAGAGATAGTAAAACAGTGAATACATGCTCGAGCTTAAAGACATTGTCTAGCCATGAACCTGCATATGCTCCCAATCCAATGATTAATCCCATTTGAAAGCATAAGTTAGAAAATTTAAGAAGCAAGTTAAGCTGTTTTTTCTTTGGTTCCCCCATCCTTATCTGTCAGATTGATGTTTTTTACGGCGGCACCCATGCTGCAGGAACCCGTAAAGTTTGCGCCCGGCTCAATAGACAGTTTGTTTGTTACGATGTCGCCATAAAGATTTGCTTTTTCCTTTAGACTAAGTAATTCATCGACATGAATTTTGGCTTTTATCGTGCCAGAAATAATTGCATTATTACAGATAATTTCTCCTTCAACTAAACCAGTTTCACCTAGCACAAGAAGTCCTTTGGTATTAATGCTGCCTTTAATTGTACCGTCTACACGAAGGTCTCCCTCGGTGTTTATATCTCCTAAAATAGTGCTTCCCTGGCCAATGGCATTTACAGAGTCAGAAAGCTTTTCATTAGATCGATTCATGTGGTTAGATTTAGATTTTGAGAACATATGAGAATTTTATTTTAAATACTTTGCTTCAAAGTATAAGATGTATTCAGTAAGCGACTTTTCTTTATACAAAGTTTTAAAGTTACTCGAAGATATGATAAAATGCTCATATTCAGAAAGCCCCAGTTCTTTTTTTATATCAAGGCTATTATTTACAGCTTGGTAATATTTTTTTGCAGAACTAGATTTATCAAATGTTTTTACGATGATCATTTGGTAATCTAAATCTAACATCAAACTCTGAGTTTTATATTGATTAATACTATAATACTTACTATTGAAATTGGACATGGCAACCTTTAGCGTATTAACTTTTGGCCCCCCAGTTTCAAAAACAAGGATATAATAATGTTCTTCTTTCTGCTCATAAGTATAAAGTGTTTCTTCGGGTATCGCATTTCTGTTTTCCAAACCAGCTAAAATTTCTTTAGCTTCATCAACCACTTCTCCCGAATAATATGTAGACACAAGTTCGTTCAAGGCAAATTTAAGCGAATCTTCTCCGAATAAGTATCCAGAGGAGAGCGAGCGAATTAAGTCAAGCTGATCAGCAATCGGGTGGTCCTTATATTTTTCTCGTAGTTTTTTGTGCGTATTTAAGACATCCTGGTGATTTTGACTTTTAAATGCAGTAAAGATTTCCTCATAATAAATCATCGCACTGTCAACCGACTCTTTATTTTCAGAATAATAATATTCAGGGTCCAAAATCATTTTTAAGTATTCACTTTCTGGGTACTCAGCCATTAACTTTTGAATATATTTTTCAGCAGATAGAGGCTCTTCCAATAACTTATGACATGCGTATAATTGGTAGTAGGATAGTGCTTCGTATTTATTTTTTGGGTATAAATCGAGTAGTGATTCAAATGTATTTATCGATTCCATATAATCTTTTAGATCTTCTTTGTAGATAAGCCCTAATTGATAATAAGATTGAACAATGATATAGATGGTAGCTGATTTAGCGGAGTCGCTAAATGGAATTAAGTCCAGATAATACTCTTGGCTGTATATATCCCGGTCTTCTTCGTCTACTCCTCCTTCTGGGTCAAGGAAAACTTGTCTTTTGTTTTTTCGCCTCCAATCTTCTTCAAGTCTTCGCTCTCCCCATTTTGTGATAAACTCAGAAAAGCCATAGCTTATAGCAGAAGGATTATAAAAATACCAAGCACCACCACCAGACATTGGATTAAATTGATTTCTTGAATTTGAATTGGTTTGAGGCCTAGCATTTGCTTGTAAAGCCTCATTTGCGATTCGTTCTTCTTCTTTTTTTGCTTCAATTATTTCATCAATCAATGCTGTTAAATCCTCTTCAGAAAGTTCAGTAAGTTGGACAAGGCTGTCCTGCATAGAAATTGTATTATAAAGTTCAACTAAATCATTCAGGCTGGCCCTCTTTTTAGACAAATCATCGTAGTCAGGGTGGTTTTGATTTAAGAAAGTCATCGCCGTGTCAAGGTGAACCTGAGCGGAAAGGTAGTTAGCATCGCCAAAGTAAATATCTGCAAGAGTCAGATGGGCAACAGATTGTTGCTGGTCATTTCCACGGTTATTTTCTGTTGCGCTAAGTAGGTGATCAATACCAAGGATCTTTTGGCCTTCTTTTAACGCAATTTCGGATAATGCATAATAAATTTGGTCTTTGTAATCGATGTTTTTATCATCTTTTAACATCTTAGTGATTTCATTAATCAACTTAGAAGAATCGTTATATTTCGGGTTAAATGCTCTAGCCCTACTCAGTAGGGCATTAAAAAGAAATTCGTATTCTGGATTCATTTTTACGACCAGATTAAAGTAGTCATAGGCTGTATCGTATTCCTCTAACTTTAGATATACTTGAGCAATAATAAAGTGTACTCGCGCTTTTTTATTTTTCTCTTTGCTTAGCTTTATAATGTCTTCTAAATAAGGTAAGGCATCTTCCCAGCGCTCTTTTTTAATTTGATAATCTGCATTTATCTCAGCTAGAAGTGCTAGGTCATTTTTTTTCAGCCTCGCTTCACTTTCTAGGTACATCAATTGTTTTTCCGCTGTAGAAAAGTTCCCTAGTTGTATTTGTGTTCGCGTAGACCAAAGCATAGCCTGGTCCCGAATAAGCCCTTCATACTCTCTATTGATGAAAGAAAAAACCTCAATTGCTCGGCTATATTCCTGTTTAAAGAAAAGAGCTTTTCCCATCATAAAATAACAATCATCAATCCATTTGTTTTTTTCTTTTCCTTTCACTTCCATCGAATGGTATTCAATGACAAGGGCCGCTTTATCTATGACTCTATTTAGTTGTGGGAATATTTTTTGTGCGTCTTTTTGATCCCCAAGAATACTTATAGGTAGTAAGCTAGTGTAATCCTCTTGGTAGGATTTCTCGAGTTTTGCTAAACCTTCTTTTAGGCTTTCTTTGCTATTAAAATACCCATTAAATTTTGCTGTTGTACGATGAAAAGATCGGTTTAAAAACTTATCTTTTTGGGTAGAACAGGAATATAAAAGCGTACTTATTAGAATCAATATAAAATATGTGGATCGTAATTTCAAATTAGTTTTTGTTAAATACTTATAACTTTAATTAAGCAAAAATATTTTATTTTTTATTTTAAATTAGACTTAGGATCTGATTAAATGATTTTAATTGTAATCATCAAAAGCTATAATAGAATGGCCTAAAATTACGATATTTACTTCATGAAAAGAAAAACATCTTTTTACAGCTTTTTAACAGAACGTTTTCGCCTTGTTTTATTCGATACTTCTTATGAAGAAGTCGGTTCTGCGGGTATTTCTAGATTACAAGTTTTCTTGATTGTTTTCTTTTTGTTTTTATTTTCCTCGGGTATCACAGCATTTGTTTTGGCATACTCATCATTGCGCGAGTATATTCCAGGCTACTCACCCCCTAATTTATCAAAGGATTTAATCACACTATCTCTGCAAACAGATTCTCTACTTGAAGAGGTTCAACTCAAGGAGCAAAAGTATGTAGTGCTCGCAAAAATATTGCGTGGTGAAGAATTAAACGATTCTGTTTTTTATCAAGATTCAGCAAATTTTTTGATTGAACAACTCCCCTTAAAAGCCTCATCTAAGGATTCTTTATTTAGAGAGGAAGTTGAGCGAGAGGGTAGGTTCAATGTGTTTTATGAAGAAGATGATCACTTTTCAGAACTTGTAGATATTGCATTTTATGCTCCTTTAAAAGGTGTTGTGAGCGATTCTTTTGATGTCAACAAAGAGCACTTTGGTGTTGATGTAGTGGCCCCGGAGAACGAAGCAATTAAGTCAACTCTCTCTGGGACTATCATTATTGCAGACTGGACCATAGAAACGGGATATACTATTGCAATTCAGCACGCAAATGATCTAATTTCTTTCTATAAACACAATTCAGTTTTGCTCAAAGATGTTGGGGAACAGGTTAAGGCTGGTGATGTCATTGCTATTATTGGAAATTCTGGTGCACAGAGTACGGGGCCTCATCTTCATTTTGAATTGTGGCACAAAGGAGTTGCTATTAATCCTGAACACCATATTCTCTTTTGATTTCTTTGAAAGCTTTTTTTGCCAAGCAGCTTGCCAAATATGCAGTGCACAAGACCAAGAGATGGTCTAATAACCCAATTCAAACACAAGAAAGAGTCCTAATTGATTTGGTTTCCAAAGCGGAAAAAACTGCTTTTGGTAAAGAGCATGATTTTCACGCTATCCAATTTTACAAAGATTTTAAGTCTAGGGTTCCTGTTAGGGATTATGAGGATTTACGTCCCTACATAGATAGAATAAGGAAAGGGGAGGAGTCGGTTCTTTGGCCAGGGAAACCACTTTTTTTTGCCAAAACCTCAGGAACCACATCAGGAGCAAAGTATATTCCTCTTACAAAAGACTCTATGGCTTTTCAGATTTCAGCGGCAAAGGATGCATTATTACATTATATTGATCGGTCTGGGAATGCAGATTTTGTCGACGGAAAAATGATTTTTTTACAAGGCTCACCGATTTTAAACCAATCTGAAGCCATTCCCAATGGACGGCTTTCTGGTATCGTAGCAAACTACGTCCCCTCTTATTTACAAAGAAATAGACTCCCCTCATACTCCGTAAATTGTATAGAAGATTGGGAGCAGAAGCTAGGTTCTATTGTTCAAGAGACCTTGAATGAAGATATGCGATTGATAAGTGGAATTCCCTCTTGGGTACAGATGTATTTTGAAAAGCTACAGCAGTCATCAGGAAGGTCTATCTCAGAATTATTTCCTAAATTCTCTCTATTTGTATATGGTGGAGTGAACTACGAGCCTTATCGAGCCAAATTTGAATCGATGATCGGTAAAAACATCGACTCCCTTGAACTATATCCAGCCTCGGAGGGGTTTATTGCTTTTCAGGATAATTACAAGGAAAAAGGCCTTTTGCTTCTTTTAGATTCAGGTATATTTTATGAATTTATTCCTGCAGATGAGTTTAATCAGCCAAATCCCTCCAGAATTTCTTTGATTGATGTTAAGTTAGGAGTTAATTACGTGTTGATTTTAAGCACCAATGCTGGTCTATGGGGGTATAATATTGGAGATCTTGTTCAATTTACATCACTAGATCCTTTTCGGATTATTGTCTCTGGAAGAGTAAAGCATTTTACTTCTGCTTTTGGGGAGCATGTAATTGCTAAAGAAGTTGAGGAATCTATGAAGGAATCTACGCGATTATTTCCCGAAACAATTGTTTCAGAATTTACGGTGGCGCCAATGATAAACCCTGTTGAAGGATTGCCTCATCACGAATGGTTTATAGAGTTTGAGGAGCCTCCCAAAAATATTTTATCTTTTTCAGAAGCTTTGGATATTTCTCTTCAGAACCAAAATAGTTATTACAAAGATTTGAGGGAAGGCAAGGTGCTCAGGTCTTTAGAGATTATTCCTTTAAAGAGTGGTGCTTTTCATGACTATATGAAGAGTCAGGGTAGGCTGGGGGGACAGAATAAGATTCCACGCTTGGCAAATGATAGAAGTATAGCCGATATTTTATCAGCCCATCAGCAAAATAATTAGTTCAGTACAAGAAGAATGTTATCTATTACAGATGCATCAATCAGTGTACTTGTATCACCAAAATTACTTTTTTCTCCTTCAGCAATTTTGCGTAGAATCCTGCGCATAATTTTCCCCGACCTAGTCTTTGGAAGTCCCGAAACAATGTAAATGCACTCTGGTCTTGCAATCGCTCCAATGTGATCACAAACCTGGGCTTCAATTTCTTTTTTAAGTATATCAGCAAGAGTTTCTGTATTACCAATAATAACAAAAGCACAAACGCCTTGCCCTTTGATAGAGTGATTAACTCCTACCACGGCAGATTCAATTACATTAGCATGACAGTTAATCGCATCTTCCACCTCGGCAGTTCCGATACGATGCCCAGACACATTAATCACATCATCTACTCTCCCCGTTATTCTATAGAACCCATCCTTGTCTCTTTTGCAACCATCTCCAGTAAAATATTTACCGGGATAGGGATCAAAATAGACTTCTTTATATCTTTTGTGGTCTCCATAGGTGGTTCGAATCATTGAGGGCCATGGGAATTTGATACATAAGTTTCCCTGTACGTTATTCCCTTCAAGTTCTTTTCCTTTAGAATCTACAAGGCATGGTTGTACGCCAGGCAAAGGAAGTGTGGCATAAGTGGGCTTTAATTTTGTAATTCCAGCCAGCGGAGCAATCATGATTCCCCCGGTTTCGGTTTGCCACCATGTGTCTACAATAGGGCATCGTTCTTTTCCAATATTCTTGTGGTACCAATTCCAGGCTTCCTCATTAATTGGTTCTCCAACGGTTCCTATAACTTTTAAGGAGTCTAATTTATATGGTTTCACATATTCCAATCCTTTCGCTTCCAGGGCACGAATTGCGGTCGGAGCCGTGTAAAAAATATTTACTTGGAACTTATCTACAATTTCCCAAAATCTACCAGGACTTGGAAAGGTTGGAATACCTTCAAACATTAATGTTGTAGCTCCCGCCAATAATGGACCATAAATTACGTAAGAGTGGCCGGTAATCCATCCAACATCAGCAGTGCACCAGAAGATGTCATTTGGAGTGTATTGAAATACATTCCGGAAGGAATATTCGGCATAAACCATATAACCTCCTGAAGAATGAACGACTCCTTTGGGTTTACCAGTAGATCCAGAGGTATACAAAATAAATAAAGGATCTTCTGAACCCATTTCTTTGGCAATATTTTTTGAAGAAAACTTTGGTGTTAGATCGTGCCACCAAATATCTCTATTAGCTTTCATTTCACATTTTGTATCAGTCCGTTTTAACACAACAGCGTGATTTATGGATGGGCACTCTTCAAGCGCATTATCCACAATGGATTTTAAGTCTATTACTTTTTCTGCTCTAAATGAACCATCTGCAGTAATAATAAGATTGCACTGGGCATCATTAATTCTACCGATGAGAGATTTGGCTGAAAAGCCAGCAAAAACTACTGAATGAATGGCTCCAATTCTAGCACAAGCCAATACTGCAATTGTTAACTCAGGAACCATAGGCATGTATAAACACACTCGGTCACCCTTTTTAATTCCTAGTGAAAGTAGCGCATTTGAAAACTCACATACTTTAGCGTGTAATTCTCTATAAGAAATATGTCTAGACTTCTCTTTAGGATGATTGGGTTCCCATAGAATTGCTGTTTTATCTGCGATGGAGTTTAAATGGCGGTCAAGGCAATTTTCGGTTATATTTAATTTTCCTCCGGCATACCACTCAGATGTTTTTTCTTCCATGTCCCAATTCAGGACACAACTCCATTTTTTTCTCCATACAAAGGATTCCGCTTTTTCTCCCCAGAATTTTTTAGGGTCATCTATACTCTTTTTGTACTCTGATTGATATTCCTCAAAACTATTTATCTTCTTCATTATATGTATAACTGGATTAGCCACATTAAGAATAACAATGAATTTTCACACCTTTTTTGTTAGGCTAGTCTTCGTAAGTTTTATCGCCTTGGAATCTTCTTTTCCCATTCCCAAGCAGATGCTAAAGCCTCTTTTAAGGTGAGCTCCGATTTCCATCCTAAAACGTTATTTGCTTTTCTGGTGTCTGCAAAAGCGGATATAATATCGCCTACACGACGCTCCGCAAAGGCATAATTTAGTTTTACTCCACTGACAGTCTCAAAGGCTTCAACGACCTCTAAAACAGAAGACCCTTTCCCGGTTCCAATATTATAAACCTCATAATTTTGACTATTCTTTTTGTCCAGTAAACGCTCCATTGCCACTACATGAGCCTTTGCTAAATCTACAACATGGATATAGTCACGAATACAAGTCCCATCTGGAGTCGGGTAGTCATTTCCGAAAATGGAAAGTTTCTCACGTATTCCAATGCCAGTCTGTGTTATAAAAGGCACCAAGTTTTGGGGTGTTCCAATTGGTAATTCCCCAATATTTGCTGAAGCATGAGCTCCAATCGGATTAAAATACCTAAGTATGATAGTCTGTAATGATGCATTTGTCCTACAGGAGTCTTTAATAATTTGTTCACCTATTTTTTTTGTATTGCCATACGGAGATTCGGGCTCTTTGATGGATGCATTTTCGGAAATAGGAAGCTGATCAGCTTGACCATATACTGTACATGAAGAGCTGAAGATAAGCTTTGGAGCGGCAAGATTATTCAGTTTTTGAAGAATGTAGACTAAAGAATGGATATTGTTCTCATAGTACTTTAGTGGATCATTTACACTCTCACCAACTGCTTTGGACGCGGCAAAATGAATAATGCCATTCAGATCAGAGTGCCGATTAAAAAACTCAATAATCAACCGCTTTTCTTTTAAGTCAATTTTTTCAAATGTCGGTTTAATTCCAGTAATTTCAAAAATACTATCCAACACCTCCAAAGATGAATTCGACAAGTCATCTATGATGACAACTTCATACCCTTTATTTTGAAGTTCAACTACAACATGAGATCCAATGTAACCTAGACCACCAGTGACTAATATTTTGTTCATTTTTTCTTACTTCGGTATTTCAAAATCCAGCCAGGAATAGAAGAAACGATGACAATTAAACTTCCCATAATAATAAATGAAGCGTTAGGAAAGCCTCTAAGTAGAAAGCCCGTCAATGTGAGTAGCAAGGTAAAAAAGATAATTAAACGAGTCGATTTCCCATGACTATATCCAAGGTCTAGCATCAAGTGATGTATGTGATTTCTATCTGGAGTAAAAGGAGATTTTCCACTCAAAATTCTTTTTGTAAAGACCCTTAGGGTGTCAATTATTGGATAAGAAAGAACAACTAAAGCAAAAACAGGACTTATCTTTCCTTCAGGGTCAATGGGTAGATTTGCTATCTTAATAGCAAAAAAAGCCATCATTAGCCCCATACTTAGAGTTCCAGAATCTCCCATGAATATTTTCGCCGGAGGCTTGTTGTAAAACCAAAACCCTAGAAGAGAACCAAACACAGAAAAAGCCATTACGCTTTCAATATAAGCCTCATTAAATAGGAATACACCTCCAAAGCAGATTGAAACAAAAATCCCAACTGATGAAGAAAGGCTATCAATACCGTCAATCAAATTATAGGCATTAATAAAAAAGGTTATAACAAGGACCGAAAAAGAGTAAGACAACCATAAAGGAAGGGTTTCTAAGCCTAGAATTCCATGAAGAGATACAATGCGAATATCCGCATTCCAAACTAGAATAATCGAGACAAGTATTTGAACATAAAATTTTAAATGCGCCCGAATATCTACTAGGTCATCTAATATGCCCAGAAGAAAAATTAGCAATACGCCAAAAAGTAAGAGAAAGTAACTTTTTGAGAGAAATTCCGCTGGATAGTTAGTAATAATTAAGTAAAGTTGCGAGAACATAAAGCCTGCAAAAATCGCTACGCCACCTAATCTAGGGACAAAACCTTTGTGAACATGCCTTCCTTCTCCATACTCTCCAAGAAGCCTCTTTTTGATAGCTAATTTTATTACTAGAGGAACGCAAATACTTGAAACAGCAAAAGCAGTTATCAGAACAATAATAGAATTAATAGAAACTCCCAACATATTGTTTAAATTTATCGCAAGATATTAAAATACTTAAGACTTTATTCACTTGAATTAATGTCTACCCAACTAACTTGATTATTATGTTTAGTTTTTTAAAGAAAAAGCCCAGATTAGTAGATCTTATTCCTGAGGGATTTGTTGATATACATTCACATATTCTTCCGGGAATAGATGATGGAGCAAAAAATATCAGTCAAAGTATTCAATTAATTCAGGACATGAAGAATTTGGGGTTTGGCAAGATGATAGCTACACCCCACACGATGGCCGGTGTATGGGATAATAGTTATGAGAATATTAAGGAAAGCTATGAAGGTTTAACAAATAAAATAGAGCCCGGGCAATCAGATATTAGTTTTGCTTCTGAGTATTTAATAGATAGTACATTTTTAGAGAAAATTCAATCACAAAAGTTGTTGTGTTTAAAGAGAAATTTTGTTTTGGTGGAGTTGTCATACCTTCAAGCCCCAGTAAACTTGTATGAAATAA
>CAZEWZ010000019.1:0-34514 GCA_964516765.1 uncultured Cryomorphaceae bacterium
CGGTATATTTTTTATGGCTTTTACTCTGGCTTTAGTTTCTTTTTCTTGTACGGGCCCGATCGTGGGAACACTTTTAGTAGAAGCTGCCTCTGGAGGTTCTTATGTTGGTCCTGTGGTAGGAATGTTTGGTTTTTCACTGGCCATAGCCATGCCCTTTGCGCTTTTCGCCGCTTTCCCTGGTTGGTTAAATTCTCTTCCAAAATCTGGTGGCTGGTTAAATTCTGTGAAGGTTGTATTAGGTTTTCTCGAATTGGCTTTGGCTTTCAAATTTCTGTCAAATGCTGATTTAGTAATGCAAACACATTTATTAGAAAGAGAAGTTTTTATTGCGATATGGATTGTGATATTTACCATGTTAACCCTCTATTTACTTGGAAAGTTAAAGCTCTCTCATGATTCAGACATGCCCTATATCTCAGTATCTAGATTGTTTATGGCCTTGGTTACTGGAGCTTTCACTGTCTATATGATTCCTGGTTTATGGGGTGCTCCTTTGAAATTAATTAATGCTTTCCCTCCGCCAATGCACTACAGCGAATCACCCTATGGAGTTGGAAATACTCAAGGAGGTTCTTCTGTTTCTCATGATGAATTAGAAGGACAACATTTAGGTCCACAAGGCATTATGGTCTTTCATGATTATGAGACTGGTTTGGCATATGCTAAGTCCGTTAATAAGCCAATAATGCTTGATTTTACTGGATGGGCATGTGTGAATTGTAGAAAAATGGAAGAACAAGTTTGGTCTGATCCTGAGGTGAGACAAATACTCGCCGAAAAGATGATCATAATCTCTCTGTATGTAGACGAACGCACTCCCTTGGCTCCAGAAGACCAATATGAAACAATTATTGTTGGAAAGAAGAAAAAAGTCAGAACTGTCGGAGACCAATGGATGGTGATGCAAACTGAAAGATATCATATTAATTCCCAGCCTTATTATTTAATCCTTGATCATCAGGAAAATCCCCTAGTGGAGGCTGCTAATTATCAGGATTATGGTTCTGTAGATATATTTAAAGATTGGTTGAGTCGCGGCTTGACAGAATACAATAAATAATGAAAGATTTAATTCGTAAAGAATTTCATGAGGCACAGCAGGTATTACATTCTTTTTTAGAGAGTGATTCTGGGTTAGATGCCATTGAGAAAGCAGTCTTATTATTGGTGGATTCTTTCCAGAATAATGGTAAATTAATTAGTTGTGGTAATGGCGGCTCTATGTGTGATGCTATGCATTTAGCTGAAGAACTTTCAGGCCGTTTTAGAGCAGACAGGCCAGCTTTACCTGCCTTAGCTATATCAGACCCTTCCTTCATATCTTGCGTTTTAAATGATTATGGCGCAGAAGCTGTTTTTTCTCGATATCTGGAAGGAATGGGTTTTTCTGGAGATGTGCTCGTCGCCATCAGCACTAGTGGGAGTTCTAAAAATATAATCAATGCTGCAAAAGTTGCTAAAGAGAAAGGAATGAAAATTATTGGACTGACCGGAAAGAATGGGGGTGAATTGGCTACCCTTTGTGATATCGAAATAAGAGCACCCTTTTCTATGCATGCGGACCGTGTTCAGGAAATACATATTAAGGTGATTCATTCTTTGATACACGCCGTAGAGTCAAAGTTGTTCTTTTCGTCCTGAGTTATTCCTCCACTTCGTAAAATTCAAAACTTAAATGTTGGTCGCTTTTAATTTGATAAGTTTTTTCTAACAATTTGCTGATGGTTGTTGCTGCTTTTTCCGAATTATCAGGTAATGGCAAGAAATATTCTCTCATTTCTTTTTCATTATTATTAGCCTTTTCTGATTCAAATTTAAAATGAGAATGTTCGAAGCGATGTAGGGCCTCCGAGTCATTTTTTACATCAAAGCAAATGATTAATACAATTCCGAATTCTCCCTTTTTTGTCCTAGGCTTTACTAGCATACTTTGATTAATCACTTGAAGGATTTCCTCTTTTTTATATAAAATAGAGATTAGGAAAGATTCATTTTCTTTACGGAATCCAGCTAATGTAATGTCTAAGACTTCTACTAATGCTTGTGGAATGTTCATGTCTTTTGGAAAATATGAATAAGTTGGTTTGCTGCGTCAAATGGATTTGTTTTACCATTTTCGACATCTTTCTCTAGGATAGCCAAATGTTTTTTAATCCGGTTATTGTGATAAAAAGAATTTCCTAATTGTTCTTGAATGCTTTCATGGAGCCAAAATTTTGCTTGTCTTGTTCTGTTCTCTTTAAAAGTGTTGTTTGTCACGCAATGATTGACAAAAGAACTAATAGTATTCCATATTTCTTGAATTCCTTCATTATTTAGCGCAGAACATAAAGAGGTTTTAGGTATCCAACCGTTTTTTTTTCCGGGAAATAAGTGTAAGGCTCTTTTGTAATCTCCAACCGCTACTTTGCTTCGATTGAGATTGTCTCCGTCTGCTTTAGTGATAGCAATGGCATCTGCCATTTCCATGATTCCTCTTTTTATTCCCTGGAGTTCGTCTCCTGCCCCAGCAAGCATTAGTAAGAGGAAAAAATCAACCATTGAATGTACTGCTGTTTCTGATTGCCCTACACCCACGGTTTCAATAAAGATTACATCGTATCCTGCAGCCTCACATAGAAGGATGGTTTCTCTTGTTTTCCTTGCTACTCCGCCTAAAGAGCCTGCTGTAGGTGAGGGGCGTATGAATGCCTTTGTGTCTCTACTTAATTGTTCCATCCGAGTTTTGTCTCCTAGAATACTTCCACCTCCTTGATCACTACTTGGATCAATGGCAAGTACAGCTACTTTTTTATTCAATCCTGTTAAGTAGGTACCGAAGATCTCTATGAAGGTGCTTTTCCCAACACCAGGAACTCCAGTAATCCCAATTCGAACTGAGTTACCTGAGTTGGATATAATTTTTTCGAGGATTTGCTGGGCTAATTTTTGATGGGCCATTTTTGTGCTTTCGACCATTGTGATAGCTTGGCCCAAAACACTAATATCTCCTTTCTGCAACCCTTGAACGTATTCGGACAATAAAAGGTTTTTCTTTTGGTGAGTTCGTTTAGGTTTAATCATAAGAAAACATATTTTCGATGGACAAACCAAATAATTCTTTCAGACTCAATCCACAGCTCAATGCTTGCTGAGGGAGGATGCTTTCCTTGGAAAACCCTGGAACAGTATTGACTTCAATGAGATAAGCTTCCTTGTCTTCTATGATATAATCCATGCGAACAATCCCCTTCAGATGAAGTGTTTTATAGATTTCTTTGCTAATGGATTTAATCTGTTCGCTTTCTTTCTTTTCTATTCTGGCAGGAGTAATTTCTTGGGACTTGCCAAGGTATTTAGCTTCATAGTCAAAAAAATCATTTTCAGTTAATATTTCTGTCAAGGGCAAAGCAATTAATTCCCCCTCTTTTTCGATGATTCCACAGCTAATTTCTGTTCCGTTAATGTAGGTTTCTGCAATGACCTGTTGGTCGTGTTTGAAAGCTTTTTCAAGAGCTTCAAACCATTGATCCGGTTTTGATACTTTAGAAATTCCATGACTAGACCCTGCTCGATTTGGCTTTACAAAACAAGGAAAACCTATTTTTTTTTCAATTTCATCTATAGTAAAATCTCTTTTACTCATTAAGATAAGGGCCTCGCCACTTCTAATATTAAATTGTTTGAGCAATGCGTTACACATTGCTTTATTAAAAGTGAGAGAAGATTCGAAGGAGCCAGAGCAATTGTATGGTATCTTGAGAAGATCAAAATATCCCTGTAAGATTCCGTCTTCGCCTGGGGTTCCGTGAATGGCCATGAAAACCCCATCGAAAGTGATTTTATCATGATGAATCATACAGGAAAAATCATCTTTTTGAATTGGCCATTTTTTATGTCCATCAATCAAATACCATTCCTGGTTTTCTATATGGATTAAATAAGGACTGTATTTCTTCTTATCGATAGAACGGTATACCACATCGGCACTCTTTATAGAGATATCGATTTCTTTTGAGTCCCCTCCTCTAAGAATGGCTATTTTTTTCTTCATAGTCTTGTGTAATATCCAACCAAACTAAGTTAATAATTTTACGCTACCAATTGATTTCTAGAAATCGTAAAAACTTTTTCGCTTGTTTAATTTTAAATCTTGTAGAACAGAAGATTTTACATTGATACTCAAGTTAAAACTCTGGCGAAACCCAAATGGAGTCCAGTTAAAACGCATTTCCCAGCAATGAAGATCTCTGTAAAAATCTAAAGATGTGTAGGAGATTTCTTTGTTGTCGAAATCATATCCGGAATGAAAACCAATTTTCCATTTGTTCGTCAACTTCACATTACCCCTGATATTAAAAGTTTTTCTGACACTTTTTTCAAAGCCAGGTTTGCTGTAATTATATTTGTAATCAATCCCTAAGTCCCACGGAATATTGAAGTCTACATAATTCTGTGGTTGGTTTTGAATCATTCCTAATTCTCCCTCGTTCTCATTTGAGTTATTAGGTCTACTTGCAGAATTCATTGAATTTTTCATACTCCAATTGATAGTGAAGCTAAAGCTTGTGAGTCGTCCAATAGAATTTTTGTCTTTCCATTCAAATTCATTAATTAAATTTCCGTTCTGACCTATCTTGTAGGGATTGATTACTCCATCAAATTTAAAGTTCATGTTGGGAATTAATTCTGTTCTTCCATTGAAGGTAATATTTGATAAATTAAAAGAGTCAACTGCTAGGTTGTAATTGGATCGAAAGTTTAAGTTTCTAAATACTGCAATTTTTTTGTACTCAATAATACTATCATTTAATTGACGCACTTTAATTTCCACATTATTATCTAGATTAAAGCTGATATTTCCAGATTTCCCAGAAGGTGCGGTTCCGTACAAGCCTTCTTGATAGTAGGAATACCTTTCCTCATTCCCTAAAGAATCTATAGTGTTCCAATCGTAATAACCCCATTTTTCATCGCTAAAGTTAGGCCGGTAGCTGAAGGAAATACTGGGAGTGATTACATGTCTTAAGGCTTTTATTTTGTCCGATTTAAAGGAGTATATTCCATATAATTTGGTATTCAATTTAAAACCAGTGTTAAAGTCTCTTACAGAACGAAATCCTGCAATCGTGTCTTGATCAACCGAAAAGTTTTCTTCGTTCCAAGTTCGCTCAATGCGATTAAAATACCAACGTTCTGTATAGTTTAGATTAGGACTCAAATTTATGTGGTTAAATAATTTAAAAGTACTAGAAATTGGAATCCTGTGTTTGACTCCGAACCTCATATTATCGATAGTTTCCGCCTGAAATAATAGACTGTCTATAGTTTCAATTTGGTTCTTTGCATTAGCAGTATAACTCAAATTTATATTTTCATACCATCGTTTTTTTCCAGAAGCTAATTTTCGCTCGAAAGGATTAATTCGATTCATGGTAAAAGCTACATCAGGAAGGCTTAAACTAATTGAATTGTTGAGTGTGTTCTGACTGTGTCTTAGGTTTGTAGACAGATTGAAGGGCTTTTTAGGAAAAGAATAATTGAATGAAATATTGGATGTAAGTGTATTTTTTAGGTAATCATTCGTTTGGTTCGAATTTAGTTGGTTAAAGCTACTTGATCCAGCGTTTACTTTGGCACTAAACCGTATGTTGGGATGTGCCTTGCTGTCTTGATTATGGATCCAATTTATAAAGAAATCTCTGTTGTCTTGAAAATTTGACAAACCTTCTTCTCCTAATAAATTCTTTGAATAGCTAAGGCTAAAACTCCCATTGTAAGCATAGCGTTTTTTATAAGAACTTTGCACTTTTGCTCTCCATGATCCTAATGAATATACACCGGCTCTTAATGCAAGATCTAAGTGGTCATTTACTGAGAAATACCAACCTCCGTTGGTCAAGTTATACCCCTGATTTACCGAATAACCATAAGTAGGCATAATAAACCCAGAACTTTGTTTGTCTTGAATTGGGAAAAATCCAAAAGGAATATATAAAGGGGTGGGGATGTCTGCAATAATTAAATTAGCGGGCCCAGAAATAATTCTTTTTCCAGGTACTACTTTTAGTTTTTTTGCGCTTATATAGAAGTGAGGTTCATCAGCCGAACATGTGGTATATTTACTTTTTTGCACAAACATCGAATTGTCTGCACTTTTCTTGAGTTCTTCTCCATGAATATAACCCTCTCCGTCTTGAGTCTTCATCTGCTTTATATTTCCTTTTTTAGTGGAAAAGTTATACAAAATACTTTCGCAATAGTATATTTCACCGCCTTCGTTAAAAATTGGTTTTCCTACAATGTTCCCAGTACTGTCAGGGATTCCAATAGCATAAACTGTATTTTCCTCCCAATTAAGAACAATATATTCCGCTTGAAGCTTAATGTTTTCGTAGTTAACTTGAGCCTGGTGATACAAGTAAATTTTTTTCTCTAATATATCTACTACACTCGAGTCTTTCGAAAAGTAGGTCACTTCAGATTCTAAAAACGGTTCAGGAGACAAAGCACTGTTATTTTTTATATCCTGAGCAAAGAGCATCTGTGATACAAAAAAAGACAAAATAGACAAGCAACAAATAGAGTTTAAATACTTTGAAGACAAAAGTGAATTTTATTTTTATTTTTGTTATAAATTACATTACAAAACTAATTAAAAAAATCGACCAAAGGTGAAACGAATTATTGTCATATTTCTTGCACTTTACTCCATCCCAGTTTGGCCCTACCTATTCACATCTGCTACAGAAATTGGGATAAGAAAGATAGTAATTGATGCAGGGCATGGCGGTAAAGATCCCGGCAACTTAGGTACCGGCCGTTATGCCTCTAAGGAAAAAGATATTGCCCTTGATGTGTCTTTGCTTTTTGGAGGTTATATTTTAGAAAACATGCCTGAAGTAGAGGTCATTTATACTCGAAAAAAAGATGAGTTTCCAGAACTTTATGAAAGAACCGCAATCGCTAATAGTGAGAAAGCAGATTTATTTGTCTCTATTCATTGTGATGCGTTCAAGGACTCCAAAGCAAATGGATGTTCCTCCTTTGTTGTCGGAGTAAATCACGGAAAACATTCTCGGGTAGCAATCAAAGAGAATCCAGTGATTTCCTCAAAAGAAGACCGAATTAATTATGGGAATTTTGATGTTGCCAGCCCAGAATACCAAATCGAAGTTTCACTGTATCAAAAAATGTATGAAAACAACAGCCTCTTGTTAGCAGACAAAATTCAAACCCAATTTAGAGAAAGAGTAAACCGAAGAGATCGAGGAGTGAAACGAGAACCCTTGTATGTGACTAGTAGAGTAGCTATGCCTTCTGTTCTTGTTGAATTAGGCTTTTTGACTAATCCCAAAGAAGAAGATTTTCTAAATTCAGAACAGGGAAAGACATATATGGCTTCTGCTCTTTATAGAGCCTTCAAGTCTTATAGAGATGAGCAGGAGGGAATCTTTTCAGAATTAATAGAACATCGTTCTCTCATGGCTTCAGATGTTGATAGAATGCCTAGTATAGAACAAACTTTTTTTTCTATTCAAATATTTAGTTCAGTTAGTCCTTTAAAATCGGAAAGTTTAATAGATGTAGAAGGTTTTTTTTTGTTGCATAATGATAGATACACTTATTTTAGTGGAAAGTTTCAAAACCTAAAAGAAGCTCTTGAACACAAAGAAAGTCTTATAAATAATGGTTTTGGAGACTGTTTTATGGTTGGAATTCATAATGAAAAAAAGGTACATGTAAATAAGGTGGTTGAACTACTTAAATAATTTGTATTTTTGATATTGTAAACATTGGATTAATGAAGTATAGCAAAGAATTAGTTATCGGAATCACTACCCTAGCAACAATCACCTGCTTAATTGGTGGGTATAACTTTTTGAAAGGAAAAAATATTTTCTCAGCTAAGCATGATTATTATGCATTTTATGAACATGTTCATGGCCTAGAAGTTGGGCAACCCGTGACTATAAATGGATACAAAATTGGTCAAGTAACCGAAATAAAATTTGATACTTCATTCGGTGGGCCACTTTTAGTTGGTTTTCATATCTCCAAGCCATTAAATTTTAGTGCTGATACCAAAGTTGAAATATATGATATGGACATCATGGGAGCTAAAGGACTACAATTAATTCCTGGCGAATCCAAAACCAGTGCAGTTTCAGGGGATACACTTTTTGGAGATATTCAGATTTCATTGACAGAACAAGTTACTAAACAATTTGTTCCAATAAAAGATGGAACCGATAAATTAATGAAAACTATTGATTCTACATTAAAGTCAATTACTTTGTTGTCTGATAATGTTATTAAATTGATAGACATAAATCAACAAAGTATCACGCATGTAACAGCTAATATTGACTCACTGTCTCAAGTATTTATTTCTCAAAAAGAAGATTTTAAGATTATTCTTTCTAATATGGCTTCATTCAGTAAAGATATAGTTTCGTCTGGTTTTTCTGAAGCGATTTCTCAAGCTGATAAAACTATGCAAAGTATTGATCTAGTTTTGCAAGAAATCCATTCGGGAAGCGGAAGTTTTTCCAAGTTATTGTCTAGTGATAAACTTTATTCTGATATGTCTAATTCCATGGCCCAATTTGAACTTTTACTCCAAGATCTGAGAAATCATCCAAAACGCTATGTTCATTTTTCACTTTTTGGTCGTAAGGAATCGCTTAAAGACACCATTAATCTTAATTAAGAGCATGGATGCCTCAAATCTAATTTTCGCCTTGTGTTTAGGTCTTGCAAGTTTCCTTTTTGTGAAGAATGTGATGCGAATAAAGCGAAATATTCAGATAGGTTTGGATATAGATCGCTCCGATAAACCAATGCTTCGATGGAAGACCATGGCACTAGTAGCTCTAGGTCAATCTAAGATGACTGTTCGTCCTGTCGCTGGATTTCTTCACGTTTTAGTTTATGTTGGCTTTGTCGTCATCAACATCGAAGTTTTAGAAATTATTATTGATGGATTATTTGGTACACACAGAGTGTTTTCCTTTTTAGGTGGAGTTTATGATTTTTTGATTGGTAGCTTCGAAATTCTAGCATTTTTAGTACTTGTGGCTTGTGTTATTTTCGCTGTGCGAAGAAATGTAATTCAAATAAAACGTTTAGTGATGAAAGAGATGGATGGTTGGCCAAAAACAGATGCCAATCTAATCTTGATTTTTG
This sequence comes from uncultured Cryomorphaceae bacterium, assembly GCA_964516765.1. Classification (GTDB taxonomy): domain Bacteria; phylum Bacteroidota; class Bacteroidia; order Flavobacteriales; family UBA7430; genus CAZEWZ01. The sequence goes on from CAZEWZ010000019.1 coordinate 9,169, forward strand.
AAATACTACTCATGTCCGCTTTCTTGTTGATGCAATCAGCCGATTTACACCTTCAGAATTTGGGCGCAGATCATTATGTCCAAGCAGGTTCTTATCCAATTAGTTCTTGGTGTTTGCCCTTGTTTAGTTCCTTGGACATCCCTTCAGCGTATCTAATGGAAAGAAGTTTTTGGTGGTTTCATATTCTCGGTATTCTTATTTTTTTGAACTATCTGCCTTATTCCAAACATCTTCATATCATATTGGCTTTTCCGAACACTTATTTTTCTAATTTAGACGCAAAAGGTGGTTTTACTAACATGGACTCAGTGACCCAAGAAGTTAAAATGATGATGGATCCCAATGCTGATCCTTATGCGGTTTCTGATGATGGATCTAAAGAGGAGACTCCGCAGAGATTTGGTGCGAAAGATGTTAATGACTTAAACTGGGTACAATTGATGAATGCATATTCTTGTACAGAGTGTGGGAGATGTACTGCAGAATGCCCTGCTAATCAAACCGGAAAACTCTTATCTCCTCGTAAAATAATGATGGATACAAGGGATCGCCTTGAAGAATACAGTGCAAATATAACTGCTAATGATTACGAAAGTGAGGATGGGCTATCTTTGTTAGATAATTATATTACTCGCGATGAACTTTGGGCTTGTACATCTTGTAATGCATGTACTCAAGCTTGCCCAATAAATATAGATCCACTTTCGATTATCATTGATATGCGAAGGTACCTTGTGATGGAGGAGTCAGCTGCTCCTACGGAATTAAATATGATGTTTAATAATATAGAGAATAATGGTGCCCCTTGGCAATTTTCGGCAGTTGATCGTTTAAAATGGAGAGATGAATAATATACAAAAGACCCCATTACAGGTTCCTACGATGGCTGAAATGATGGCCAAAGGCGAAACGCCAGATATCCTTTTCTGGGTGGGTTGTGCGGGTAGTTTTGACGATCGAGCAAAGAAAATAACCAAGGCATTTGTGAAAATATTAAATAATATAGATGTTAAATTTGCCGTTTTGGGTGCAGAAGAATCCTGTAGTGGAGATCCCGCAAAGCGAGCAGGAAACGAATTCCTCTTTCAAATGCAAGCCATGGCAAATATTGAGGTTCTCCAAGCTTATGATGTTAAGCGTATTGTTACAACTTGTCCTCACTGTTTCAACACGATAAAAAATGAGTATCCCGAGTTGGGAGGTAATTTTGATGTTGTTCACCACACCCAAATGCTTCAATCTTTGATTGACGGAGGTCGGTTGACTATAGAAGGGGGGCATTATAAAGGAAAAAAAATAACTTTTCATGATCCTTGTTATTTGGGTCGAGCCAACAATGTTTATGAAGCTCCCCGGATTCTCATTGAGAATCTAGATGCCGAGTTGGTCGAGATGAAGCGATGTAAATCTCGAGGTTTTTGCTGTGGTGCTGGAGGTGCTCAGATGTTTAAAGAACCTGAGAAAGGTATCAAGGATATTAATATTGAGCGAACAGAAGAGGCTGTTGAGACTAAGGCAGAAGTTATAGCAACAGGTTGTCCTTTTTGTAATACTATGATGACTGACGGAGTCAAGAATAATGAAAAAGAAGGCCAGATAGAGGTCTTAGATTTGGCAGAAATGATTGCTACCGCAAAAGATTTATAAGTATGTGGGTTCCATTTAATGATTTGTCTTTGGACAGTAGAATATGGCTGTTTCAATCAGACAGGTTACTAAGCGAATCCGTTAGGAAGGACATAGACCAAAAAATGAAATCTTTTATTGGCCAGTGGTCTACTCATGGTAAGTTAATGCAAGGTTCTCATACTATTGTTTATGATTGTTTTGTAATTGTAGCTGCTGATGAGCAAAAGCAATTAGCTTCAGGTTGTTCTATTGATTCTGTTACAGCTCTATTTAAAGACTTTGGACATAAATACCAGCTTTCTTTTTTTGATCGATTTTCCATTGCTTTCAAAGCCAATAATAATGTTCGACTCATGAAATTAGATCGATTTAAACTAGCTTTAGATTTCGGAGAGCTCAGTGGGGAGAGTACTGTATTCAATCACCTTATTTCATCCAAGGCAGATTTATTGTCTTCATGGGAGATTGCTGTTAAGGACTCTTGGCTCAAACGTTATCTCTAAAGTTTATGCAAAAAAAAAAGCTTGCCTATTGGCAAGCTTTTTTTTTATTTTTATTTACTTAGAAGAATAAGCTAAGATTTATTCCTAAATTAAAGTGTGTTCCTTTTAAATCATCAGATTCTACTTGAAGATTTGTAGCATCATATGTTTTTTGTTCTCCATTCATAAAGGTTAAATTCATGAAAGGTTCTACAGCAAAATGTTCTCTCCATACTATCGTATAACCTAATCCTATATTGAAATTTAGAGATTTAATAGAATTTTCTATTACTTGCGGAAGAGTTTGTAATGCCATTATGGGTGCACCTGTAGCATCAAACTGAGGAACACCGGCTACGAATACTTGAGAAAAGTCTTCAATGTCTTCATAAGATTCAGAACTTGAATTCATGCTGCTCAATGAGATTTCAGTAAACAGATTATTAGATACATAATATCGGCTAAATACACCAATTTCAGCAACAGTACTGTTTAGTTCATACTCTGATTTGTCTATATTGTCAGATTGGAAATTAATTAATGCACCAATTGCAATACCATCTTGAACAAAGTATCCAACTTTAGGAGTGATGGCTAGTGTTGTCCATTCGGTGTCAGACATTTGACTTCCAGCACCTAGCAATACAGTACCTTTACGAGTTTGCGCGTCAGAATTTAGTGCAAAAGCTAAAACCGCTGCTAATGAAAGAATAATCTTTTTCATACCTGTGAAATTTGTTTCTTTGTTATTGTTACTAATAAATAAATCATTTGAATGGGTGAATTTACTAAAAATTCGAATACTCCAAAGCATTTAATCAAATTTTATTGAGATTAATCAATAAAGTTTTTTTCTAGAAAGTAGTCAAATTATCTCTATTCTTCTTGAGATGAACCGAATATTGGTTAATTCTTTTTTCTAATTTTAGAGATGTTTTTTCTTTTTTGTACCAAATAAAGTTTTTTAATAGCATATTTTCGGGTACGACTTGTTCTATGGGTTTGATAAATGAATCGGCATTTTGATGGAAGACAATTCGTTCGATTTGGTTACCGGAAATAGAAATATTCATTCGGCTACATTGTACTTTGTTTACTCCTCTAGCAAATCTTTGGTCTTCCTCTTCAATATAATAAATACTCTCTCCATTTCCGTCGACTTCAACGTTATCGAGCTTATTTTTTGAGAAATGTGCGGTCATCTCCTCTCCTTTTATCTGGTTAAATTGTTCGCTATTTACCATTGAACTGATAAATGCATTCTTATTTAGTTCAGTTTTTTTGATGTACTGATTTGTATCGTATTTTATGCTGATAGTATCTGAACTGAGTAAGAATTCATCTATCCATATGGCCGGTAAAAAAAATAGGGTCATTTGATTATTTCTTCGCATGTAAACTAATGAGTCGCATTTCCCCAGAATTTCACTGCTCTGAAAAATTGCCTTTGATGAGGCAGTAAAAATACCATTATCTTCTAGATCTATATATGAAAGAGTGTCTCCCATTAGATATAATGTATCATTTTTTGAGGGTATTTCTATTAGGGCATTCCCAAAGGCTATGGAAGTGTTCTTTTGTTCTTGTATAAAGCAATGGTCGGAGAATAATTTCGCCCCATCTAATAAATGATGCATTTGAATATCTCCATGAAGTATGGCATCCCCATTGCTTTGGTTAACCCAACCGGACATAGCATTGATTATCAAAGATTCAGTTTTTATTATTCCATTCGATGTAAAAGTAGCCTCATCTGTTTTCAAGCTATAAAATACGCTATCAGCTATTAGAGTGTCAGTTTGGTCTATTAGGACCACATTCTTATAAAATTTAAACTCCTCTCTTTTACAATCATACTCCCCTTCATTACTAGTTATGGATTTTTTGTCGCTAGTTATATGGGCTTGCTGATTAAAAAAACCTTTTTTGGAGGTGAAGTTATAATTAAGCTTTTCTGTATAAAGGCACATGTCGTAATGAGTAAACATTACCTTTTTCTCTATTTCGGCTAGTTGTTGATTTCCATTATATATCAAATATTCTCCTTTAAGCGAAATACTGTCTTCTTCATGTATATAAATATTGTTAAAGGCCTCTATTATATTTTCATTAGAATAATAATAGGCACTATCGCATGTCATTATTCTATTTTCATGTTTAGTCTTTACATTCCCACGAAGCACTTGTCTATTTTTATTTAATTTTTGATTGAAGGAAATTTCATCTGCATTGATTATTTCAATTTTTGATTGTGCGCAGAGATCTCCGATCGGGATAATAATGTACGTAATTAAAATTAAAGCTATATATCTTTGCATAAAAAAGTCCCATTTAAGGGACTCATTTTTCTTTGTTAAGAATAGTTTGAATTCGGTCTGGACCTACTGATACAATAGAAATTGGAGTTTCCAGAGTCTTTTCAAGATAGTCGATATAATTGATTAATTCTTTGGGTAGTTCAGACATTTCTTTTTTGCCAGTTAAATCTTCATTCCAACAAGGGAATTCTTTGTAGAGAGGTTCAATACTGTCTTCCTGAATGTCATATGGAAGGTAATCTATTATATCACCATTGTATTTGTAGTGAGTGCAAACTTTGATCAAAGAAAATTCACTTAAAACATCTGCCTTCATCATCATGAGTTCGGTGACGCCGTTCACGTTGATAGCATATTTTAATGCGGGGATATCAATCCATCCACATCTTCTGGGCCGTCCTGTGGTAGCACCAAATTCATTTCCTGCTTTTTGCATTCTAGCCCCTGTTTCGTCTAAAAGTTCCGTTGGGAAGGGACCACTTCCCACTCGGGTCAGGTATGCTTTGAATATTCCAAAAACCTTTCCAATTTTATTAGGGGCAATCCCTAAACCCGTACAAGCGCCGGCAGAAACTGTATTTGAAGAGGTGACAAAAGGATATGTTCCAAAATCGATATCTAAAAGTGTACCTTGAGCCCCTTCAGCAAGTGTCTTTTGACCTTTTTTTGAAGCGTTTTCAAGGTAATGTTCACTATCTATAAATGTAATTTTCTTTAATCTTTCAATGGCTTCAAACCATTCGATTTCCATTTTTTCAAGATCATACTTATAATCATAATGAGTAAGTATTTGTTTATGCTTAGCGACTAGTTTAGAATAACGTTCCTTAAAGTCATTCAATTCGATATCACCAATTCTTAGGCCATTTCGCCCTGTTTTATCCATATATGTCGGGCCTATACCTTTGAGGGTAGATCCTATCTTATCTTTTCCTTTTGACTTTTCAGAGGCACCATCAAGTAATTTATGGCTAGGTAATATTAAGTGTGCTTTTCTTGAAATAAGAAGTTTTCCATCAAGATTGAGATTTAATTTTTCTAGTTCCTCAAGCTCTTTTTTGAATATAATTGGATCAATCACGACTCCATTCCCAATTAAATTTATTGCTGTGGGATGGAATATTCCGGAGGGAATGGTATGGAGAACATGCTTTATTCCGTCAAATTCTAAAGTATGCCCAGCGTTAGGGCCTCCTTGAAATCGAGCGATTATGTCATAATCAGAAGTCAAAACATCAACAATTTTCCCTTTACCTTCATCTCCCCATTGGAGACCTAAAAGAATATCAATGGCCATTTTTTTATTTTTCTTAAAGTGATTTATTTTGATTTTGATTTGCAACTTTCGCATGTTCCATACATGTTTAAAGCATGATGGACGACTGTGAATCCAATGTTTTCTTCAACAGCATTCATGATATTCTGTATGCGTGGATCACAAAATTCAGATACTTTCTTACATTCTGTACAAATAAGGTGATCATGTTGCTTGTTTGTGAAACTTTTCTCGTATTGAGCTTGATTTTCACCAAATTGATGTTTTCTTACTAGGTTGCAATCAAGGAGAAGATCAATGGTGTTGTATAATGTAGCTCTACTGACTCGATAATTTTGATTTTTCATTTTGATATACATAGTTTCAATATCAAAATGATCATTGTAATCATAAATTTTCTTAAGTATAGCGAATCTTTCAGGCGTTTTTCGTTGCCTATTTTGCTCAAGGTATGTGGTAAATACCTCTTTCACTTGTTTCTGAATTTTTTTAGTCATGTATTGACAATGCGAGTGGAATGTTTGAAGTAAAAATAAGGATTAATTTTCAATTCTGGTCAGAAATCATACACTTTTAAATTTGCGAGTGACGTGAGTAATTCCGACAACTTTTTTTATATTTTCCATTACTAAAGTTAGGCTTTTTTTGTCTTGAACACGTAATTTAATACTTCCATCAAAAGCTCCATCTGAGCTGCTTATGTTGATTGAATGTATGTTTAGTTTTAGATTGTTGGATAGTATTTGAGTAACCTGATTTATAAGTCCCACGCTATCAATTCCTTTTATGTGAAGAATAGCAATCGATTTTATCTGTGAGCTGTCTAGCCATTTTGCTAGTAGTATTCGATACGCGAAATTAGCATGAAGCCGAAGCGCATTTGGACAGTCATTTCGGTGAATTTTGATTCCGTCTCGAATGGTAGTAAAACCAAAAACTCCATCTCCCGGAATAGGACTACAACACTTGGATATTGTATAATTGAGCTTTTCTTCATTTGGACCAAAGACTAATGTGTCAAAATTAATTTCTTCACTTATTTCTTGGGCTTTTGAAGGCTTTTTATAAATTTTGTTTTTAAGGTATTGGTACCAACTATTTCTATTGGAAACAAATTCTTTAATCATTTCATTTGTGAAGGTTCCTGAGCCAACTTCATAAAATAAGTCAAGACTTGTCTTATAGTTATAGTAAGTAGTTAATTCATTAATTGTATTGTCATTTAAAATCAGTTTTAAGTGCTTTAACTTTCTCTGCAGGACTTCTTTTCCTTCGTCAGCAATTATTTTTTTTTCCTCATTTAAGGAACTTTTAATTTTGTTTTTTGCTTTTGCTGTCACAACAAAATTCAACCAAGACTTTTTTGGTTTCTGTTTTTTAGAGCTAATAACTTCTACTTGATCGCCACTTTTAAGTTTGTGGCTAAGGGGGGTGATTTTTCCATTAACTTTACAGCCTAAGCAGTTTGCTCCTAATTGGCTATGAATTTCAAAAGCAAAATCTAAGGCCGAAGAACCTTGAGGTAGTGTTTTTAACTCTCCATTTGGAGTGAATACAAAAATTTCTTTGGAAAATAAATTTAATTTGAATTCCTCCAAAAAATCAACAGCATTGGCTTCTGGTTGTTCTAGATGTTCTCTAATTTGGTTTATCCAATCTTCTAGATTTCCTTCTTTAGGCTTTCCACTTTGTTTATATTTCCAGTGAGCAGCATAACCCTTTTCGGCGAGCTCATCCATTCTTTCGGTTCTAATTTGAACTTCAACCCATTTTCCTGCAGGCCCCATTACAGTTGTGTGAAGAGATTCATATCCGTTTGCTTTTGGAGTGGAAATCCAATCTCTTAGTCGATCTTGATTGGGGTGATAATGGTCTGTAATTAGAGAATAGGTTTTCCAACAGTCAGACTTTTCTCCATTTAAGTCTGAGGTAAGAATGATTCGTATTGCAAATTTATCGTAGACTTCATTAAAGCTAATTCCTTGATTTTTCATTTTTTTTCGAATAGAAAAAATAGATTTAGGTCTTCCCTTAATAGAAAAATTGAGATCATGGATTTTCAGGGAATCCTTTAATGGCTTTATGAATCTTTGAATATATTGAATTCGTGCTTTTTTAGTTTCGTTTAGTTGCCTCGCGATATCACGATACATATCTGGCTGGGTATATTTTAATCCTAAATCTTCAAGTTCAGTTTTGATGGAGTATAAGCCAAGTCTGTGAGCTAATGGAGCATAGATGTAAAGCGTCTCTGAGGCAATTTTTTGCTGTTTTTGATCAGGCATCGATTCCAAAGTCTGCATGTTGTGTAACCGATCTGCTAATTTAATTAGGATAACGCGCACATCATCAGATATAGTCAATAACATCTTTCTGAAATTTTCTGCTTGTGCCGAGCTATTTTGTTCGCCGAATCCAGAAATCTTTGTTAGTCCATTAATGATTTGGCTAACTTTAGGATTAAAAAGCCGTTTCATGTCATCCAAAGTATACTTTGTATCTTCAACTACATCATGAAGGAGTGCGCAAGATATGGCAGTAGCATCTAATCCGATATCCTTGGCTACAATTTGGGCAACAGCGATTGGGTGAAATATATAGGGTTCGCCACTTTTGCGACGAACATCTTTATGTGCCTCCACCGCAAGATTAAAAGCCTTTCGAATCAGCTTTTTATCTTCTCTAGTAATTTCACTACTGCAAGCTCGAAGTAGCGCTTTGTAGCGAAGAACAATATCTTTATTTTCTTTTTCTATGTCAAACTTTTTCATTCGCGAGTTTGGCTGGGGTGGCGGATTATTCAATGGGTAATATGATACAGTATTTATTTTTTTGTAGGAAGAATCTTTGAACGAACTTCTCCAAATCCAATTCTATATTCTTTACTTTCACAATGGGCTTTCATTATTAAAACATCTTGGTCTTGCAAAAATTTACGCATAGAACCGTCTGGCATTTTTAATGGCTTTGTTCCTTTCCAAGAAAGTTCAAGCATGGAGCCATAAGATTCAGGATCACTGCCCGAAATAGTTCCAGAAGCCATTAAATCTCCAGCATTAACATTACATCCATTTACTGTATGGTGAGCCAACTGTTGTGCCATATTCCAATACATATTTTTATAGTTGGAGCGTGAAATTGTGTGTGGCTCAAACTTTTCTGAGGCTATTTGAACTTCAAGTTTAATATCAATATTCTTTGGTCCTTTAAATTCTAAATAAGGAAGAACCTCTTGTTCTTGTTTTTCCCCATATACTCTGAAAGGTTCTAGTGCATCTAAGGTAACGATCCATGGAGAAATTGAGGATGCAAAGCTCTTCCCTAGAAAAGGTCCTAATGGAACATATTCCCATTTTTGAATATCTCTTGCAGACCAATCATTGAATATACACATTCCAAAAATATAATCCTCTGCTTCACATGTTAAAATTCGATTTCCAATTTCTTTTCCTTTTCCAGTAATAAAGCCCATTTCAAGTTCGAAATCTAGTAGACTACTTGGTCCAAAAATTGGCTGATCTGAATCAATTGGTAATTGTTGTCCCATTGGTCGGTGAATATTTTGTCCCGACAATATAATTGAAGATGCTCTTCCGTGATAACCCACAGGCATATGCAGCCAGTTTGGAAGTAGTGCATTATTTGGGTCGCGGAACATGCATCCCACATTGTATGCATGCTGTCTGCTGGAATAAAAGTCGGTATAATCTCCTATAGAGACTGGCATACACATTTCGACTTCTTGAATGGGAGATAATATGAGGTCAATATGCTCTTTATTCATTGGTTGACTTTCATCAAAAATATCAGCAATTCGATCTCTAACTTTCCGCCAGATACTTTTTTCTAGTTTTAAAAAAGCATTAAGATTACCCATAAAAACTCCTTTAATTAGAGAGATGTTTTCAAAGTAATTTAAGTTTTGCAGAGTATTAAGATCAATTACATAATCTCCAATTCTAGATCCTACACAAGATTCACCATTTTTGTTTTTAAATGAACCAAAAGGGATATTTTGAATCGGGAAATCAGATTCTGTAGAAACCTCAATCCAAGATTTTCGTGTTGGATTATTTGCTTTTATCATTTTACTAAAGTTTCAACAAAAATAAGGATTATATTTGCATATTAGATCATTCGTATCATCATAAAAAAATAGCATCATCAAGTCATGGAAAGAGACAAGCAAATATTCGATTTAATTCAGGAGGAGCACGAGAGGCAATTATACGGTATTGAACTTATTGCATCAGAAAACTTTGTGAGTGATCAAGTGATGCAGGCGACAGGTTCTTGTTTAACAAACAAGTATGCAGAAGGATATCCAGGTAAAAGATATTACGGAGGTTGTGAGGTTGTCGACGAAGTTGAAAATATAGCTATTCAAAGAGCGAAAGTACTATTTGGGGTCGATTATGTAAATGTTCAACCCCACTCAGGTTCACAAGCAAATGCAGCAGTTTTTCAAGCTTGTTTGCGTCCAGGAGATAAAATTTTAGGTTTTGATCTTGCACATGGAGGTCATCTTACCCATGGTTCACCTGTCAATTTTTCTGGAAAACTTTATAAAACCTCTTTTTATGGGGTACAAAAAGAAACAGGTTTGGTGGATATGGAAAAGGTAAAAGCCATAGCCCATGAAGAAAAACCGAAATTAATTATTTGTGGGGCTTCAGCTTATTCGAGGGATTGGGATTACCAAAGATTTAGAGAAATTGCAGACCAGGTTGGAGCATTGTTATTGGGAGATATTTCTCATCCAGCAGGCTTAATAGCCAAGGGAATATTGAATGACCCAGCTAGTCATTGTCATATTCTTACCACCACAACGCATAAAACCTTGAGGGGACCTAGAGGAGGTTTAATTATGGTGCCTAAGGATTTTGAAAATCCTTGGGGTCAAACTACCCCTAAAGGTAAAGTCCGCATGATTTCGGCGTTACTAAATTCTTCAGTATTTCCAGGAATGCAAGGAGGTCCCTTAGAACATGTGATTGCTGCAAAGGCAGTTGCTTTTAGTGAAGCTCTAACCGATGATTTCTTTCATTACATCGTTCAGGTCAAGAAGAATGCATCTGCTATGGCGGATGCATTCTTGTCCAAAGGATATCATATTGTATCTGGAGGGACTGATAACCATTCTATGTTGATTGATTTACGTTCAAAAAATATCACTGGGAAAGATGCTGAAAATGCTTTGGTAAAAGCGCACATCACAGTGAACAAAAATATGGTTCCTTTTGATGACCAATCTCCTTTTGTTACTTCAGGAATTCGCTTAGGTACTCCGGCTCTTACAACTCGAGGCTTAAAAGAAGAGGATATGATAAAGATTGTTGATTTCATCGATGAGGTTATTCAGAATTCTTCTAATGTGGAAGTTCTCGAACTCGTGGCCGATAAAGTAAATCATATGATGGCAGATTTTCCAATTTTTAAAAAATAATTACTCACGAGAATTTTATTTTTTTGGAATAATTATTGTTATTTGACATGAATTATAATGTTGTAAATTACATGAGATATATACTTTTAATTTTTTCTTTGTTTTCAATTGATTTTGTCTTTGGTACTCACCTCATCGGAGGAGAGCTTACCTATCGATGTCTAGGGGGGAACCAATATGAGGTTAAAGTGGTTATTTATAGAGATTGTGGTCCAACAAATGTCAATAATACAGGTTTTGACAGCAATGGAGTCATTACGGTATATAATATGAATAATAATTTTTATGATGATTATGAACATGGTATTGCCTTCGAAGAATTTGTCGTGGATGAATTCAGTTCTGATTACTTAACACTTTCTCCAGAATTATGTGTGGAAAAAGGAACTTATACAATACTTATTACCCTTCCCGAAAATCAAAATGGATATCAGATTGTTTATCAAAGATGTTGCAGAAACGAACAGGTTACTAATATTCAGACTCCAGAAGACTACGGTTCTTCCTTGGTGGCCTATATCCCTCCTTCGTCAGCGGCAGAGTGTAATAGTTCTCCTGAGTTTGAGAGTTATCCTCCTTTGGCTCTATGTGTTGGCTCTGATGTGGATATAATGCAATCGGCTATTGATTTAGATGGAGATGATTTGGTTTATTCTTTTATTGCTCCCTTTCATGGTTCAAGCGATTTTGATCCTACTGGAACGTATGCTCCTCCATACCCTCAAGTAGAATGGGAGACTGCTTATTCGGACACTTATCCTATGGATTCTAACCCAGTACTGAGTATTGATTCAGAGTTGGGTTTAATCACTGGTACTCCATCTCAAGAAGGTTTTTATGTGATTGGAATTAAGGTTGAAGAATTTCGAGATGGGGTATACTTAGGTGAGGTGATTAGAGACTTTAGATTTTTAGTTATCGACTGTGAAATTGCTACTTCTTCCGTCCCAATTGCTGATGTATATTGTGAGGGTCTGACTGTTTCATTTGAAAATAACAGTGAGAATGCTTTTGAATATGCCTGGGATTTTGGCGATGAAACTGCCACCGAAGATATTTCCTCAGAATTTGAGCCAAGTTATACTTACCCTGATAGTGGCTTTTACCAGGTAAGTTTAATTTCCAATCCAGGAACTTTTTGTGCGGATACTGCAGAGGTCACTTTCTCTCTTTTTCCCGATTTATTTCCTCTATTTATTACGCCTGATACAGATTGCTCTGAAGATGCCTTATATAGTTTTATAGGAGCAGGTATAGTTCCTGATTTTGCAGATTTTTCTTGGGATTTTGGTTCCAATGCGACCAATCAGTTCTCAAATGAAATGTCCCCTTCAAATGTAGTCTTTGTGGAAGATGGAATTCAGTCAATTACTTTTTCAGTATCTTATTTAGATTGTGAGGAGTCTTATACTTCCTCAATGATTACAGGAGGTATTGATATTATTTCGTTAGAGATTTCAGAGGAAGAATTATGTTTTCCAGAAACAAGTTATTTTTCTGTAAATGCATTAGTACCTCTCTCAGATTTGATTTTTTCTTGGGATTTTAGTGATGGGCAGTTTTCTAATGTCTCAAATCCAACTATACAATTTTTACCGGGGGAATATGATGTTTCACTGGCTGTATTGAATTCTGTTACTGGTTGTGAATCCATCTTTTCTGAGCCTAGTTTTGTTATAGTCCATCCCCAACCAGAAGCTTTTTTCACTGCAAGTGAAGTCTCTGGCTGTGCCCCTTTACTTTTAAATTTTGATAATGAGAGTATCGCTTCCGAAAATTACAATTGGTTTGTGAATGGTGCTTCAGTATCCTCAGAAACTGATTTATCTTTAACTTTTGATGAAGGTCAATTTGAAGTGACTCTTCAAGCGATAAGTGAGTATTCATGTGCAACAGACGATTTTCAGACAATTGAGGTAGAATCTTCACCCGAGATTTCCGCTGACTTTGATGTAACTTATTATTGTAATGATAATCTTGAGATCCAAATCACTGATTATACTGATAACGCTACTTCGCTATCATGGTCTTATGGTGATGGGGTAATAGACAATGGAGAATTTAATCACCAGTATTTTGCTGAGGGTGAATATGATATTTTACTTACTGCGACCAATCCATCTTCATGCAATCTGGTCGACCAGGCGAATAGTTCAATTACTGTAGTTTATCCACCCGTAGTGTCTTTTAGTTTAGTGCCAGATGAAGAATGCTTAGAAGGTTCTGTACAATTCTCTAATAATAGTAGTATCTCAAATTTAGATGCAGTAGACAATTGGCAATGGGATTATGGGGATGGAGTTTCAAACTCTATTTTCGAAGATTCCCACACTTATTTCGATGAGGGTGTCTATTCTGTAGATCTTCAATTAGAGACAGATTTGGGTTGTGTGGGCATTTTTTCAAGTGCACTTGAGATAAATTTTTTACAGAATCCGGTGCCCAATTTTTCGTTTTCTATAGATACTTGTTCGAATTCTCTGACTTTTGAGAATTCTTCACAATATGCAGATGATTATTTTTGGAATTTTGGAGAAACCCAATTTAGTTCAGAAGAAAACCCCACTATTCAAATTATCCCAGGCTCTAATTTGATTGTAACCTTGGAAGTCAACAATGAATTTTGCTCTAATTCTACAAGTGCAACGATTGGTTATTCCATTGACGATATTTATTCTGCAGTTAATATTCCTAATGTGTTTTCTCCAAATGGGGATTTTAAGAACGATTTAATGATAGTCAAAGGATTAAGAGATTGTGAAAGTGCTGTAATAAGAATTTTTAATAGATGGGGAAATGAGGTGTTTTATTCTATTGCTCCCATGGAGGAACCCTGGGACGGTTTATTCAATTCAGAAGAAATAATAGAAGGTACTTACTTTTATATACTCGAACTAGGTGATTTTCAGATCAAAGGTGTAGTGAATCTTTTTAGATGATTTTTTTTAATACCCGAATTAAATTAAAATTATGAAGTGTGGAATTGTAGGACTACCAAATGTAGGTAAATCAACTTTATTCAACTGTTTATCAAATGCAAAAGCTCTTGCTGCAAATTATCCATTTGCGACTATTGAACCCAATATAGGTGTGATACCGGTTCCAGATGATCGTTTGGCAAAGTTGGAAGAGCTTGTTAAACCTCAGAGGGTTCAACAAGCAATTGTTGAAATTGTGGATATCGCCGGTCTAGTTCGCGGCGCCAGCAAAGGAGAAGGTTTAGGGAATAAGTTTTTGGCAAATATTCGAGAAACTCAAGCTATCATTCATGTTTTACGTTGTTTCAATAATGACAATATAACTCATGTAGATGGCACTATTGACCCTGTTAGGGATAAAGAAACTATTGATCTAGAACTACAGATTAAAGATTTAGAATCTATTGAAAAGAAAATAGAATCGACCAAAAAGAAAACTCGAACTGGAGACAAAGAGGCTCAAAAAGATCTTTCCTTGCTAGGAAAGTATAAACTTCATTTTGAGTCTGGAAATTCGGCTCGGACTATTGATCTCACTGAAAAAGAAAAGTTTGTCGTGTCTGATCTGATGTTGTTGACCGATAAGCCTATTTTATATATATGCAATGTGAGTGAGGACGATGCTGTGGAGGGAAATTCTTATGTGCAAGCCGTTCGTGAATCAATCGAAGGAGAGGATGCTGAGATGCTTGTTATTGCTGCTGGAATGGAAGCTGATATTATGGAATTAGACTCTTTTGATGAGCGGCAAGAGTTTCTTCAAGATATGGGGTTAAGTGAACCTGGAGTGAAAAAAGTGATTCGAACTGCATACCAGTTGCTAAATTTACAGACCTATTTTACTGCCGGTGAAAAAGAGGTTCGTGCATGGACAATCAAAGAAGGTTTTACAGCGCCTCAAGCGGCAGGTGTCATTCATACAGATTTTGAAAAGGGTTTTATTCGCGCCGAAGTAATTGGTTATAGCGATTATATATCTTTAGGGACAGAATTAGCCTGTAGAGAAGCAGGGAAATTATCCGTAGAGGGCAAAGAATATGTGGTAAAAGACGGCGATGTGATGCATTTCCGATTCAATGTATAATTGTTCATAAAATTGTTTAGATAATTTGTGATGTAAATTCAAAAATTAAAGGATGTTTTTTAATTTTAAAAAGTGGTGTGGTTTATCTGTGCTGCTTTTTTTTGAATTAATAAAAAATACACGATGGCAGACAATCAATATACAGAAGATAGTATTAGGTCTTTAGACTGGAAGGAGCATATTCGCATGCGTCCAGGAATGTATATTGGTAAATTGGGTGATGGCACCTCTCAAGACGATGGGATTTATATACTACTTAAAGAAGTAGTTGATAATTGTATTGATGAATATGTGATGGGCCACGGGAAAAATATTGAAGTCAGTGTGCGAGGAAAAAAAGTTACGGTAAGAGATTATGGGCGTGGAATTCCTTTAGGGAAAGTCATTGATTGTGTGTCAAAAATTAATACGGGCGGAAAATACGATTCTAAAGCTTTTAAAAAATCAATTGGCCTCAATGGAGTTGGGAGTAAAGCTGTAAATGCTCTCTCTGAATATTTTAGAGTTCAGTCAGTCAGAGATGGGAAGACGAAGATAGTTGAATTTCACCAAGGAGAAGTTCGCGAAGATGAGGAGATTCAAGAGACCTCGGTTAGAAAAGGAACTCGAGTTTCTTTTGTTCCTGATGAAAGTATTTTCCACAATTTTGGCTATGTGAACGAATATGTAGAGAAAATGATGTGGCATTATGCATATTTAAATACAGGTCTCACGATGCTCTTCAATGGAGATAAATTTCATTCTGATAATGGGCTGCTGGATTTGCTAAATAATGAGATTGATAAAAATGCTATTCATTACCCGGTGATTCATCTAAAGGGAGAGGATATTGAAATTGCTATGACCCATACTCGTAATCAATACGGGGAATCCTATTCGTCATTTGTAAATGGTCAACACACTACAATGGGCGGAACTCATCAAGCTGCGTTTCGCGAAGCTGTTGTGAGAGTAATTAGAGATTTTTTTGGAAAAAATTACGATGCATCAGATATCCGTCAATCTATTAATGCCGCGGTAAGCATAAAGGTTATAGAACCTGTGTTTGAGTCTCAGACAAAAACAAAATTAGGATCTTCCGACATGGGGCCAAACATGACAACAGTCCGTTCTTTTGTGAATGATTTTCTAAAAAGTAAATTAGACAACTATTTACACAAAAATTCAGATGTCGCGGAGGCTATTCAAAAGAAAATTCTTTTGGCAGAAAGGGAGCGAAAAGATCTGGCGGGCATAAAAAAACTCAGTAGGGAAAGAGCTAAAAAATCAAATCTTCACAATAAAAAACTGCGCGATTGTAGAATTCATTACAACGATGTAAAGAAAGAGCGTAGATTGGAGACAACGATATTTATTACAGAGGGAGATTCTGCTAGTGGATCAATTACGAAATCTAGAGATGTTGCTACTCAAGCTGTATTTAGTTTAAAAGGAAAGCCATTAAACTCTTATGGACTAACAAAAAAGATTGTTTACGAAAATGAGGAATTTAATCTAGTTCAGGCTGCATTAAATATAGAAAATGGTCTTGAAGATCTTCGTTATAATAATGTAGTAATAGCAACAGATGCAGATGTCGACGGCATGCATATTCGCTTATTGCTAATCACCTTTTTTTTACAATTTTTTCCTGAGTTAATTAGAGAAGGACATTTATATATACTTCAGACACCTCTTTTTAGAGTTAGAAACAAAAAAAAGACAATATACTGTTACAGTGAAAAAGAAAAAGCTAATGCTATAATGAAATTGTTGGGGAAATTAGAGATTACTCGATTTAAGGGCTTAGGTGAAATATCTCCAAATGAGTTTAAGGGTTTTATTGGAGATGAGATTAGACTGGAACCCGTAATGATTGGAAAAGAACAATCTCTAGCAGAAATGTTGAGATTTTATATGGGTAAAAACACTCCTGATCGACAAGAGTTTATTATTGATAATTTACGTGTAGAAAAAGCAGTTGAGTAAGAGATATGGGTGATGAAATCGAACATTCTGAAGAACGATTCAATATCGAAGAACAAGAGCTAAATTCTGTCACCAAAATTGATGGAATGTACGAAAGTTGGTTTCTTGATTACGCTTCCTATGTAATTTTAGAGCGAGCCGTTCCTGATATTTATGACGGTTTAAAACCTGTTCAAAGAAGAATTCTTCATTCCCTTAAAGAAATGGATGACGGTCGCTACAATAAGGTGGCTAATGTGATTGGTAATACAATGAAGTATCACCCACATGGAGATGCCTCTATAGGAGATGCACTAGTCAATATGGGCCAGAAAGATTTGCTCATCGATATGCAAGGTAATTGGGGGAATATCCTCACTGGGGACCGAGCCGCAGCTCCTAGATATATTGAATCTCGCCTATCAAAATTTGCCTTGGAGGTTGTTTTTAATTCAAAAATTACAAAATGGATACCTACATACGATGGGCGTACCAAAGAGCCCCAAGCATTGCCTGTCAAGTTTCCATTACTTCTTGCCCATGGAGTTGAGGGAATAGCCGTTGGTTTGTCCACGAAGATAATGCCACATAATTTTTTAGAATTAATTGATGCCTCCATTTCAATTTTGAAAGGAAGAGGCATGAAGGTTTATCCAGACTTTCTAACGGGAGGAATAGCTGACTTTTCTCAATATAAAGATGGGAAAAGAGGGGGGAAGGTGAAAGTTCGTGCACGGATTGAAGTGGTAGATTCAAAGCAGCTTAAAATTACTGAGATTCCATTTGCTACGACTACTTCAAGTTTGATAGAGTCGATTGTAAGAGCTAATGAGAAAGGCAAAATAAAAATCAAGAGAATAGAAGACAATACTGCAGAATTTGTTGAGATTGTTATTCAACTGCCTACAGGTGTTTCTCCTGATAAGATGATTGATGCATTATATGCTTTTTCAGATTGTGAAATTTCAATCTCACCCAATGCATGTATTATCAAAGATGATAAGCCTTATTTTATGTCTGTATCGGAAATACTAAAACAATCTACTGACCACACTTTAGCGTTGTTAAAGGCTGAACTTGAAATATTACTACTTGAGCAACAAGCCTTATGGCATTTTGCTTCCTTGGAACGTATCTTCATTGAGAATAAAATATACAGAGATATTGAAGAATGTGAAACATGGGATGCTGTTATTGAATCAATTAGACTAGGTCTATCACCTTATGTTTCTAATCTTAAAAGTTCAGTTTCTGATGAAGATATTGTCCGCCTAACTGAAATAAAAATTAAACGGATTTCTAAGTTTGATTTGGAAAAAGCCAATGAGAATTTAAAAAGAATCGATGAAGCTATTGCAAATCTTAAGGATAAGCTTTCTCATCTAGTGGACTATGCAGTAGATTATTTTAAAGGACTCAAAAAGAAATATAAGCTAGGCAAAAACCGAAGGACAGAAATTAGAACCTTTGAAACAATTGTGGCCTCCAAAGTGGCAATCAGAAATCAGAAATTATATCTAAATCAAGAAGAAGGATTTATTGGTACATCCCTACGAAAGGACGAGTTTATTTGTGATTGTTCAGATATAGATGATATCATTGTGATTAGACGAGATGGGAAGATGATAGTTACCAAAGTAGCAGCTAAGAATTTTGTTGGAAAAGAGGTGATTCATATTGCTATTTTCAAGAAAAATGATCTTCGAACGATTTATAATTTAATTTACACAGATGGGAAGAAAGGAAATACCTACATGAAACGATTTCCTATAAAAAGTATTACTAGGGATAAAGAATATGATTTGACTTCAGGAAATACAGGCTCAAAGGTACTTCATCTTTCGGTAAATTTCAATGGGGAGGCTGAGACGGTTTCAATAATATTAAAATCTAAAGCTAAGACGCGCAAGCTAAAATTTGATATTAATTTTGCTGATTTAGCAATTAAAAGTAGAGGAGTGAAAGGCAATATGGTGTCAAAATTTCCAATCAGTAAGGTGGAATTGAAACACAAAGGTATTTCTACTCTAGATCCTCAGAAAATTTGGTTTGATGATACTGTACAAAGATTAAATATTGACAGTAGAGGCGTACTTCTTGGAGATTTTGCTGGGGAGGATAAAATTCTCACTGTATCGCAGACTGGAGAATATCAACTATTAAGCTTTGAACTGAGTTCGCGTTTCCCTGATGATTTAATCGTAATTGAGAAGTTCGATCCTCAAAAACCGATCAGTGCAGTATATTGGGACGGATCTAAATCAAAATATTTTGTCAAACGATTTTTGATTGAGCCGTCAGATAAAAAAGTTCTTTTTATTTCTGAAAACATTGGATCTTACCTAGAATTGGTCTCTTCGGATTATTTCCCTCTTGCCGAAATAGAGTTCTCTAAACTTCGTAACCAAGAAGTCAGAGAGCCCATGAAAATTCATCTCCATGAATTTATTTCCTTGAAAGGTTGTAAGGCTCAAGGAAATACTTTGACTACTCACAAGGTAAAATCAATTACTTTATTAGATTCCATTTCTAAAGAAATATCTCACTCTATTCCGCCGATGGATCTGGAAACTAAAGATTCAAGTTCAGAATCTGATTTAGGTGACGAGGAAACTCCGCAAATTGAGATAGATTTTTAAATAAATCTCTATCTTTTGGATTTGCACTATTGGTTTACGTACTTTTACATTTCGTACAAAAAAATTAAAATATCTTAACATGAAAATCCTAAATATTTTATTTACAGTCACAGTATTTTTTACAAATTTTTGTTTGTATGCACAAGAAAGTCTTAATATGAACTTTCTTTCTAACTTGCCCTATGATCAGGAGTTGAGTGATGTTTGGGGTTACGCAACAGATGAGGGAGAATATGCTTTGGTCGGGGTCTATAATGGAATCTCTGTTGTAGATGTTACTAATCCTTCTAGTCCAAACGAATTAGCATTTTTTGATGGCCCATTATCTACTTGGAGAGATTTAAAATCTTGGGGCGATTATCTATACTGTATTAATGAAACAGGTGGAGGTTTACAGATTGTTAATCTGGCTGAGGTTATTGCTGGTTCGTCAACCCCTACTTACATTGAAAACATTAGTTTAGATTTTACAACTGCTCATAATATATTTGTTGATGAAAATGCTGTGCTTTATGTTTTTGGGGCTAACCCTGGAGTAGGTGGATGTATGATGTTCGATTTGACTTCTGATCCCGAAAATCCTTCGTTGCTTGGCGTGTTTGATGATTATTATTTTCATGATGGAATGGCTCGAGGAGATACACTTTGGGGTGGAGCAGTTTACGAAGGAGTATTTTCAGTTGTTGATGTTTCAGATAAAGATAATCCTATAATTATAGGCACCCAGGCTACACCAAATTCCTTTACCCATAATTGTTGGATTTCAGATGATGGTGATTACCTATTCACTACTGATGAGGTAAGTACAGCTTTTGTTGCTGCCTATGATGTTTCTGATTTAGAAAATATTGAAGAGCTTGATAGAATTCAGGCCTGGAGTCCTGATAGCGATGTCATTCCTCACAACACACATGTTGCTGGAGATTTTGTAGTAACATCCTACTATACAGATGGAGTATCTGTAGTCGATGTAAGTCATCCTTCAAATATGATTGAAGTAGGTTATTACGATACTTCTGAGAACTATTCAGGAGATGGATTCAACGGCGCTTGGGGAACTTATCCTTGGTTGCCTTCCGGAAATATATTAGTAACAGATATAGAGACAGGCCTGTATGTCATTGAGCCAAAATATACAAATGCAAGTTATGTTGAAGGTTATGTTACAAATCAAAATACCGGTATGCCCATAAGTAATGCGGAAATTCAAATTATTGGATCTAATAATTCTGGTTTGTCAGATTTAAGCGGTTTTTATGAATCGGGAATGTCAGATCCTGGTACTTATGAAATCATTTGTAGTGCTCCAGGATATTCCGATATGTCTGGATTTATATCTATATATAGTGGCCAAGTATTAAGTTTTGATATTGAATTAAGCCCATTTGAGACCTATGTCACTCAATTTTCAATACTTAGTGTTGGCAATTTAGCCGCTATCCCCAATGCATCTATTCACATATACAATGAAGACTTCGATTATGAATTAACTTCTGATCCTATGGGAAATATAGATGTATTACTTGTCGAAGGAGATTACAGCATTTCAATTGGTGCTTGGGGTTATGTAACCCAGTGTTCAGGTTTTACTATCTCAGGAGTTGCTCAAGATCTTATTTATGAATTAGATGCTGGATACTCTGACGATTTTTCTATTGATTTGGGTTGGGAAGTATCTAGTGATGATAACCTAACCTCTGGAGAATGGGTGAGAGAAATTCCAAATGGAACTACTTATGGTTGGCAGCAAAACATTTCGATTATAAATCCAGATGTTGATGCCGTTGGAGATTGCGGAGGATATGCTTTTGTTACAGGTAATATGGCAAATGCTGATGCTGGTTCAGACGATGTAGATGATGGTCGAACTACACTTATTTCTCCTGAAATGAATTTGACCTATTATGATAATCCACTAATTTCTTTTCAAACATGGTTTCAAAATGACGGAGGCACTCAAGGTTCAAGTCCAAATGATTCTCTATTAGTTTTTCTATCAAATGGAATCGAAACAGTTTTGATTTATTACAGAACTTCTAGTTCTGCTTCACAACAATGGATAAGCTCAGAGATCTTACTAACTAATGTTATGGAGATGACTAATGTAATGCATGTCATAGTAGAAACCATGGACGGAGATCCCGGGCATCTTGTCGAAGCTGGCTTTGATAAGCTTTTTGTTAGTGGAAACAATGTAGGATTAAATGATGTGGCCAAAATCGCTTTTAGTGTTTTTCCCAATCCATCTGTGAACGGAATTATTTCCTTTGAATCCAAAGAACCCGGAGATTTTATTTTGACTGATTTAAGTGGCCGAGTGATGTTCATCACAAAAGCAGACAAAGGGCTTAATTCTTTTAATTTAGCTCAGTTTTCATGTGGGGTTTACGCTGTAAATTTGATCACAGAAAATTACAATCAGACTCTTGTTTGGATCTTAAAATAAAATCAATACTGAGTATTAAATGTCTTATCTCGTTTTTGGATTGATTTTTGATTTCAATATATAAAATGATTGCTATAATCGAAAAAAAACATTCAAATTCCTTATGTTTGTTTTCATATTAAAATTAACTAACAACAATACAATTTCATGAAGAAGATATTTCTCATAATAAACTTCTTTTTTATTGGTTTAATCGCGTACGCTCAACTTGAGACTTTTTCGATTTCAAATCAAGAAATATTACAATTGATTGGAGGCCAAGATGTCGAGTTAAGTAACCCCCAATTCGATTATTTAGCAGAGTTTGGATCTCAACAGATAGGTCAGTTTAATGGAATAAATTCTAATTTGGGTTTAGACTCTGGTATCGTTTTAGCTACACATTTTGCAGGACAACTTGCAGCAAATCCTTACGGTTTGCAATTAAATCCAATTTCGGGTGAAGATTTAGATTTATCATACATGCTTGATGAACTCTCTTTCCCTAACACTCTCAAAGGTGTAGTATCTATAGAATTTGATTTTGTCCCTACATCTGATATTTTAAGTTTCAACTATGTTTATGGATCAAATGAGTACTCTTCAAGTACATGTTCTTCTTCTCCTGATCCATTTGGAATATTTATTTCTGGCCCAGGAATTTCTGGTCCATATTCTAATCAGGCCGAAAATATTGCCCTAGTTCCAGATCCAAGTAATCTAGGTTCATTTACTAATACTCCAGTTTTAGTTAATTCCATAAATGGAGGGCAGTCTACTTTGTCCAATTCAAGTTCAGTTGGTTGTAATGCTGTAGATCCAAATTGGCAAGATTACACTGAATTCTATGTACCGAATAATATTGTTGACCCAACTGTTAGTTTAGAAGGTTTTACAGTTCCTCTTCAAGCTCTAAAGACAGGCCTTGTTCCTTGTGAGACTTATCATATCAAATTTGTTATTGCTGTTGGACCAAATTCTAATGCACAAGATGGAGCTGCATTATTTATTGAATCTAATGCTTTTCTTGCATCGAGCTCTCTTGCAAGTACTACAAATACAGTAATAAATCAATCTAATGTGTCTAGCTATTTTAGCTTAGATTCCCCATTTCAGGATAATATTTATGAAGGTTGTGGAGATGCCACTATAACTTTTTACAGGCCAGATCTTGCAGTTGGTGATATTACCTTTTTGTTCCGGCCTCAAAATGAAGATGGTAATGCCACCATTGGAGAAGATTATGAACTCGCTGGAAATAATATAACCAATGCCACAGGATATTCCTCTATTACTCTCCCTGCAGCAGCAAACGAAACACAATTAATTATTACTCCTTATTACGATTATTTGGAGGAACCTGAAGAAACAATATATATTTCTATTGATCAGATTAATTTAGGTTGTATACAAATTGAGCCAGATACCATTATTTTTAGTTTGTTTGACCAGCCTGAGTTAAATGTGAATCTTACAGAAGATTTCTCAATTTATTGTCCAGGTTCTGAAGTGGTTCTTGAACCAAATGTCAGTGGTGGAGTAGGGGGATTTATGAATGGCTCATTTGCTAACGATGCCTATAATTATTCCTGGTCGCAAATTGGCTCTTCTCCTATACAAATTGAGAATCCAATCCAGACCACTGAATATTGTGTAACTGTAATAGATGTTTGTGGTTCACAAATAAAATCTGATTGTGTCAAAGTTACTGTCCCAGAATATGACGAATTAGAAGCTGAACTTTATAATAATATAATTTGCGAGGATATTGAAGTTAATTTATGCGTAGTGGATGTCGAGGGGGGTGAAGGTAATTATCTTTACACATGGTCAAATGGTGACTTGGACTCTTGTATGTATGATTATCAAGGAGAATATGAGTTAGTAGTCTCAGATGGTTGTGACACAGAAGTTATATTATTAGGGCAAATTTACTACGATGAACCCCCTGAACCTTCTTTTGAATATCTTTCTATTCCTCATCAAAATTTAGGTATAGAGTTTTTTAATTACACTGAAGATTCCCCTGGTTTAAATTATAAATGGAATTTTGGAGATGGCAATTATTCAGTTCAATCAAATCCTACCCATATATTCAATCAAGCGGAAGACTTTGATGTTTCTCTTACTGTGATTACCTCATTGGCTCAATGCGAAGCAGATTTTGAAGCTTATGTTACTGTTAGACCAAATTATAGTTTTTTTGTTCCTAACGCATTTTCACCAAACAATGATGGGTTAAATGATGTATTTAGAACATACACTTCAGGAGTTAAGGAGTTTGAATTATTTTTATTCGACAGTTATGGGAAAATGGTTTTTAACAGTTCTGATGATAGAGATTCATGGGATGGTACATATGATGGTAAGCCAGCTCCTCAAGGAATATATGTTTATCAAGTAGTAATGGTGAAAGATATGGATATTGTGGTATTCAGTGAAAATGGTGCCTTTACATTAATTCGATAATATGAAAAAGTATACCTTATATTTTGTGTTCTTTTTTAATATATTTTGTGTAAGTGCACAACCTTACACATCTCAATGTATTGACAATGCAACTCAGTTAGTCAATATATTAGTTAATGGTGTGCCTTTTTCCAATGCAACCATCTCTGGCTTTGATTGTAGTACGGGATCTTTTGATAGTCCAAACCCTGGTGATGGTCTTGGTATAGAAAGTGGATTAATGATGGCTACAGACGGTCTTCAGGGCAATGGATCGGGCCCAGGATCTATAGAACCAGATTTGACTCAGCAACTACAAATTATTGGTGCATCTGCAACCAACGTTAACAATGTTATTGTGCTTGAATTTGATTTTGAACCAAATTCAGATCAGATTGCTTTTGAATATGTTTTTGCTTCCTACGAATATCCAGGTTACACCTGTTCCAATTTTAATGATATTTTTGGTTTTTTTCTTTCAGGTCCAGGAATTAATGGGCCTTTTCAAGATGAGGCTGTTAATATCGCATTGGTTCCTGATCCAAATAATCCAGGACAATATACAGATACACCAGTAATTATAAATACAATAAATTCGGGAGTTGCTTCTGGAGGTAATTCGGGACCTTGTGATGAGATTGATCCTAATTGGCAAGACTATTCAGTTTTTTTTA
>CAZEWZ010000020.1:0-33800 GCA_964516765.1 uncultured Cryomorphaceae bacterium
ATGACATACCAGATTACGGATGTATTTATGTAGATGGCTTTGGCCCTTTCAATGATGAATTCAATGGAGATTTATGTTCTTCATATGGTGGAACACCTTGTGAACTAGCTACTGTGCCATGTCCTAGTCTGGATTTTAATACTATAAACACAGGAACAAATATGACATTATTTTTCCCATCCGCCGGACTATCTAATGGAACTAATGTTGGTGTGTATAATACTGATGGTATGTGTGTTGGTACTGGTCAAATATCCAATGATGCTGTTCAAATTGCTGTATGGGGATCAGAAGAAGGAGCTAATAATGGTGCTTTTGATGGTGAGACTCTTTCAGTGATGGCTCAAAATGATGTAGGTGTTTATGAATCTGATGTTACATTTACATATACATTAAATGCAATTGAAGTTGTACAAAATCCAGTATTTGAATTTTCTTGTTCAGGTAACTCTATTTCAGGTTGTATGGATGGAACTGCATTTAACTTCAACCCTGATGCAGTCTTTGACGATGGTTCTTGTATCTCTATTAACGAAGGATGTATGGACGGACATTATTTAGAATATGACGAATCTGCTAATATTAATAATTTAGACTTTTGTATTACTTGGATTTTAGATGGATGTACTGATGCTACCGCAATTAATTTTAATTCATCTGCAAATCAAGATGACGGATCGTGTATTCCTGTAATTTTTGGTTGTATGTATCAAACAGCATGTAACTATGACGAAGCGGCCCATCAAGACAATGGTTCTTGTGAATTTTCAGAAGAAGGTTTCGATTGTGATGGTAACTGTACTTCAGGAGAACTATTAACTATGTATGATTCATGGGGAGATGGATGGAATGGTGCAGCTTTGACAATAAATGGAGTTGATTATACATTAGATTCGGATTTTTCAGGTACAGCTTGTGTAGATATCGACGCATGTGTAGTTATGTCATGGACTCCAGGTGCATATGATGATGAAACATTATGGTCATTTTCAGGTCAAGAAGGCTCTGGTGGATCTGATCCATCAAGCTTTGGTGATTGTATAACTGGATGTACGGATTCTAATTCTCTACAATATGATGAGACTGCTGAGCTAGATGATGGTTCATGTATTCAAACTTGGAATGAGCTTGCATTATCTTTACAAACTCAATTAGATAACTTTGAATGTAATGAAGTATCACCAATCTTAATTGATATAGTGTATGGATGGAATATTTTAGGATATACTCTTCCTTATCCCCAAGATGTTGCTGCAACTATTGCTGATATTGTTGATGTTGTTACTATTGTGAAAAATAATGATGCACAAATTTACTGGCCAGAGTTTATGTTCAATGGGATTGGAGACTTAATACCAGGACAAGGGTATCAAATCAAAACTGAAGCTGCTATTAGTCAATACCAATGGCCAGACGTTAGTGGAGAGAGATTGGAAATGATTCCTACAGTCCCTCAATGGGCGATTGATATGGAGGTTGACATTCATCCTAATGATATTCGAACACTTGCAAAAGTTGTCAACATGTTAGGACAGGAAGTTAATGTAGCAGATCAATTCTCCGGAGAAGTTCTATTATACTTGTACAATGACGGAACTGTAGAAAAGAAAATTGTAGAATAATTTTATTTAATTAATTTAAAAAAAGCCACCCAATGGGTGGCTTTTTTTGTCTGATATATTAAATTGCTCCTGGTTATAAGATTATTATATTTGTTAAATTAAATAATTAAATCATATGTCTGAAGAATTAAAACAATACATACTTAAGAGTGGATTTTTATTAGGTATTATTTACATTTTTATTGATGTTTATAAATATATTGGAGGTGCAGAGTTTTTTCTTAATTATTATCTAGCATTTGCTTCTATTGCACTTTCTATAATTTTTCCAATTTATTATAGTATTCAGTTCAGAAAATCAATAGGGGGTTTTATTGACTTTAGAACAGCGTTTAGCTCATGTACTGGAATACTTATAGCAGCAGGATTTATACATTTAGTTTTTCAGATTTTACTATTTAATTTGATTGACACACAATTTGCAACTGCACTATTGGATGAAACTATTAATATGTCAGTTCAGCAATTGGAGGCTTTTGGCATGAGTGAATCTGAGATTGAGCAAACGATTGAATCTATGGAAGACAGTTCTAGTTATAATCCAATGAATATGCTAAAAGGTTTTGGTTTTATGGTAGTTTGTTACACCCTTTTTGGGCTAATAGTTGCTTCCTTTATTAAGAAAGAGAAATCTATTTTTTCAAACTAATAAGATGGAGAAAATTCAATTATCTATATGTATTCCTCTTTTTAATGAGGTCGAATCCATTAACGAGCTTCATACATGGATTGTAAAAGTAATGAAGAAAAATGCTTTTAGCTACGAGATTTTATTTGTTGATGACGGAAGTACGGACGACTCTTGGTCAATAATACACGAGTTAAGTGAGAAATTCCCTGAGGTAAAAGGAATTAAATTTCGACGAAATTATGGAAAGTCTGCTGGGCTATTTGTAGCATTTGAAGCAGCTAAGGGAGATGTGGTGATTACTATGGATGCTGATTTACAAGATAGTCCTGAAGAAATACCAGCGCTTTACCAGATGATTAAACATGAGAATTATCACTTGGTTTCAGGATATAAAGAAAAAAGATTTGACCCATTAAGTAAGACTATTCCTACAAAGCTTTTTAATTGGGCTACCCGAAAAATGTCTGGTATAAATTTAAAAGATTTTAATTGTGGCTTAAAAGCCTATCACCACAAAGTAGTTAAGTCAATAGAAGTTTATGGCGAAATGCATAGATATATACCAGTATTAGCAAAATGGTCGGGTTTTGATAATATTGGGCAGAAAATAGTTCAACACCAAGAACGTAAATATGGTGTAACAAAGTTTGGATTAGAGCGATTTGTGAATGGTTTTTTGGATCTTCTTACAGTTATGTTTATGTCTAAATTTGGCAAAAAACCTATGCATCTTTTTGGATTACTTGGTGTTATTTTTTTTGTTATTGGCTTTGGAATTGCAGCTTATTTGATTTTTGCCAAAATGTTTTGGCAGATATATAATATGACTGATAGACCTATTTTTTACTTTTGTATATTATCTATGATAATAGGTGTACAGCTATTTATGACGGGTTTTATCGCTGAATTAGTTGGCCGTTCCAACACAGAGCGTAATAGCTATATTATTGAAGATAGACTGAACTCAGAGTCTTGAAAAAGAAAAAAATCATACTAGTTGGGCCAGCTTTTCCATTAAGAGGAGGGATTTCAGACAGTAATCACTCACTTGCTATTGCCCTAAGGTCATTAGGGCATGAAGTGAAATTATTATCATTTTCTTTTCAATATCCCAATTTTCTATTTCCTGGTAAATCACAGTTTGACATCAATGGAATGAATCCTAAACTAGATATTTCAAGTTCAATAAATTCTATCAATCCCTTATCTTGGATCAAAAATGCACTATGGTTAAGAAAACAGAATCCGGATTTAATCATTACTAGATTTTGGTTGCCTTTTATGGCTCTTAGTTTAGGTTCTATTCTTCGATGGTCAGGTCTTAAAAAGAGTATTCCACTTATTGCCCTGTGCGACAACGTTATTCCCCACGAAAAAAGAGCAGGAGATTATTTGCTAACCAATTATTTTTTAAAAGCCAATAATCGATTCTTGGTTATGTCTAAATCTGTGAGAGAAGATATCCTCTCTTTTGTTACAAATACAGAAATACATATCCATCCACATCCTGTTTACGACCAGTTCGGTTCTTTATTGGATAAAAACGAGGCTATTAAATATTTAGACTTAGATCTCGAGAAAAAATATATTCTATTCTTCGGTTTTATTAGGAAGTACAAAGGGCTTGATTTACTTCTGGACGCTATGGTTGATATTTCCGACCAAGTCCACTTGATTGTTGCTGGCGAGTTCTATGAGGAAGAATCTGATTTTACTCAACAAGCACAGTTCCTCGGAATCACGGAAAGAGTTCATTTTTTTTCAGAATTTATTCCCCAAGATCAAGTCAATTTATATTTTTCAGCTTGTGATATTGTCGTTCAACCTTATAGAAGTGCTACTCAAAGTGGGGTTGCACAAATAGCATACCATTTTAATAAGCCAATTTTAGTAACTCGAGTTGGTGGATTACCCGAAATTGTTCCCGACCAAAAAGTTGGTTATGTAGTCGATGTAGATTCAAAGGCTATTTCAGAGGCTTTAAAAGATTTTTATGAGTCTGAAAAAGAAGAATATTTTATTTCAAATGTCCGTGAAGAAAAGAAAAAATATTCTTGGATAAGCATGGCAAAAAAAATGCTTGAAGTAATTTAATTAACATATATAAGTATTTATAAGTAACGTAATTATAATTTCACTAAAATTAATAATATGAATAAAAATATATTTTTCTTTCTTTTTCAACTTTTCCCTTTTTTTATTCTTGCCCAAGACCAATCTATGACTACTAAGGTCAATTCATATCTTCAGTCTCACCTTACCGAACTTGAATTACAGCAGTCTGATATTAATGACTATAAAATTTATAGAGAATACGTGAGTAAAAAATCTATGGTTACTCATGTTTTTCTTCAACAACAAATAAATGGTATTCCTATACATCATGCAGAAATTCGTTTGCACTGGAGTGAAGATATGGGATGGTTATTAACACAAAACACTTTTGTTAAAGAACTATCTCAAAAAAAAATTTCCTCTTCTATAGGCATGAATCATACATTGGCTATAAAGTCTGCTTGTTCTGCCCTAAATATAAAGTATACTAAACCTAATCGATTAGCCAAAAATGTCCGGCATATTTCTCTTTATAAGGCTGACTTTTCTCGTGATCCTATTCCTATCATGTCCTCCATTTTTATTCAAGATAATCAACTTAAAAGGGTGTATGATCTCACGATTTATGAAAGTGATGGATCAAACTGTTGGAATGTTCTGATTGATCAGCAGACAGGAGAATTATTAAGAAAATATAATTGGGTTAAACACTGCTCATTTAATTCAGAGATTTCATGTACTCACATTAACCATGATACCCAAACTACCCGAGATGAATTTTCCTTTATTAAATCTTCTGGTGCACTTTATAATGTTTTTGCAATTCCTATAGAAAGTCCATCTCATGGGGAGAGAACAATTGAAGTAGATCCATATAATATCTTAGCTTCTCCTTACGGGTGGCATGACACTAACGGGCAAAATGGAGCAGAATTTTCTATTACCAGAGGGAATAATGTTCATGCATATGCTGATTTAAATGATGTTGGGTTTTCACAAGGAGATGAGCCTAATGGTGGTAATGATTTGATTTTTGATTTCCCTTTTGATCCTTTAACCGAACCTGATCAAAATTTGGATGCTGCTACTGTCAATTTATTTTATATGTCAAATATGATGCATGATGTCTGGTATCATTACGGATTCGATCCTCAAGCAGGTAATTTTCAGTCTAATAACTATGGTGAAGGCGGACTTTCAGGAGACTATGTGTTTGCCGAAGCTCAAGACTCAAGTGGAGTTGCAACAAATATTGCTTTAAATAATGCTAATTTTTATACTCCAAATGATGGAAATAATCCCGTTATGCAAATGTATATATGGAACAAGCCTGAAAATCCCTTTGATTTATTTACAGTAAATCAGCCTGAGATACTAACTGGTAACTATGAAGTTAGTCCCACCACCGATTGGGCGGGAATAATTACCTCTGAGCCGATTAATGGACTAATCGAATTGGTTGATGATGGGTCTAGTTGGCCCACAGAAGGTTGTGGAGATTTGATTAATGATTTAACAGGTAAGATTGCTCTAATTAGCAGAGGAACTTGTGAATTTGGATTAAAAACATTGAATGCAGAAAATGCAGGGGCTATTGCTGTAATTATTTATAATAATGTCGGAGGTATAATTTCTATGGCTGCAGGTGCGGATGGATCTGTTGTAACTATTCCATCGGTTTTTATGGGTAAATTAGATGGAGAATTACTTAGAGATTATTTACAAGACGACGGAATCATAGATGCTACTTTTGTAAATAATTCACCTCCAGGACCAGATTTTTTAGATGGAGATTTCGATAATGGGATAATTGCTCATGAATATGGTCATGGAATTTCTACTCGATTAACGGGTTCCAACTGTCTCTATGGAGACGAGCAAGCTGGAGAAGGTTGGAGTGACTTCTTTGCTTTAATGATGACCAACAAAATTGATGACTTCGCGGAAGAGCCCCATGGTATTGGAACTTATGTTTCTGCAGAGCAAAATGATGGAAGAGGTATTCGCTCCTATCCATACAGTAGAGATATGAATATTAATCCATTGACCTATGATGATATCATCACAGAATCTGTTCCTCATGGAGTAGGTTCTGTGTGGACAACAATATTGTGGGATTTATTCTGGAATTTTGTCGATGTTTATGGGTATGACGAAGATATATATAATGGCGTAGGAGGAAACAATATGGTCATGCAGCTTGTAATTGATGGTCTCAAATTGCAGCCCTGTCAATCAAATTTTACTAATTTGAGAGATGGTATTTTAGTAGCGGATGAATTATTATATGACGCTCAAAATAAATGTCTTATTTGGGAGACTTTTGCTAGAAGGGGTTTAGGAATTAGTGCGAACGGAGGCTCTGCTGATAGTCGTGGAGATGGAACTGAATCTTTTGATAATCTCCCAGAATGTATTAAAACATTAAAAATTCAAAAAAGCACAATGTTAAACGCGAATGCTGGAGATGATCTTGCTTATACATTGTCGGTTCAAAATCATACTGAAGGAACAATTCTTTCAGTGGTCATTTTAGATACGCTTCAATCAGGAGTTTCCTTCATACCAGAATCTTCTTCCTGTAACGCCTCCATAGATCAGTATATATTGACATTTAATTTAGGAAGTATGTCCTCTGGTCAAACTATAAATTGTAATTATTCTGTATCAGTAGACGAAAATTTATTTTCTACAGTATTATTTGAAGATGATATGGAAGATGGCGACAATTATTGGATTACCCTTTCAGATGAAGGTTTTGTTTGGGAGTTAGATGCACCTGAATCTTACAGCGGCGAGGAAGCATGGTTTGCCGCAGATTTAGAGGAAAGATACCAGGCATTACTCGAATTAGAACCCTTTTTTGTTGAAGGTGAAAATCCTACCTTAAGTTTTTGGCATAAGTATTTAACTGAGCCAGGAATGGATGGCGGATATATTTCTATTTCCACAGATGAGGTAAACTTTGAAGATCTTGGGCCACAAATTATTAGAGGTCATTATCGAGGAGTTTCACAGGGTCCTCCCCCTTTGGGTGGTAAAAACTCTTTTTGGGGAGATAGTGATGGATTTATTAATACACTAGTAGACTTGAATCCCTATATGGGAGAAACTGTAACGTTAAGATTCACATTTGTTACTGACGAAGGAAATAATGAAGTAGATCAAGTCGAAGGCTGGACCATTGACGATGTTCGAATTATTGATCGATATGAAATTGAAAATACTGCTTGCGTATATGGTGAAATCCCAGTCCATTATGCTTGTGATAAAATTCAAGATGGTGGTACAATAATTTATGATGATTACGGTCTCTCAAGTGCGTCTGAATTAAGAGAATCTTGGGTTCAAGTCTTTCCGAATCCAGCTAATGAAAGTATATCTATTAGAACTTCTTCTGATTGGACTAAACAGACAACTATTACCATTTATAATATACAAGGAAAGTTGATTGAACAATTTTATATAACAGATATGCAGACCAATCTATCATCAGAAATATATTCTGATGGACTTTATTTCATTAAAATAAGTGACGGATTTCAGCAAATCATGAAAAAATTTACCGTAATTCATTAGTAGCTTTGAAGCTATATTTTCACCTTAGCTGTAAGGTGTTACACCAATAAAATTTAAATTATGATTCATTTATGCTGTCTGTCAATGTTATATTTCTTTTTGAGTTTTTCTTTGGTAGCTCAAAACTTTACTGATTCAAACGGATTTAGACAAGGGAAATGGGCCAAAGATTATCCTTGGGGTACTCCTAGGTTTGAAGGAACTTTTGAAGACGATAAAGAAGTGGGTTTGTTTCGATTTTACGATCAGAACGGAAAATTAATTTCTCAAAGAGAATATCAATATCCGGGTGGGATATCAGATGCAATTTTATTTCTACCAAGCGGGGGGTTGGAAGCAAAAGGTAAATATCAGAATAAAAATAAAATTGGAAAATGGGAATACTATAATGTTAGGGGATTACTCGTTTCTACTGAATTTTATGAGGATGGACTTAAACAGGGGTTAGAATTAGTTTTTTATCCAGATAGTTTGATTGCTGAGAAATTAAATTGGAAGGATGGAAAAAAGAATGGAGCTTGGGAAGAATATGATTCCTCGGGTAATATTGATTTGGAAGCCAATTATGCTAATAACAAGTTAAATGGAAGATATTTTCGTTATTACCCATCGGGTAGATTAAGAATTGAAGGGAGTTACAAAATGGGTTTAAAACATGGGGTGTGGAACTATTATAATCCCAATGAATCTCTTGATAAAAGAGAAATTTATGAACTTGATGATTTATTGTCTGAATAAAAATAAAACAGATTTTAAATTCTATGCGTTGTAATAAACTTTTATTGTTAATACCTTATTTTAATTTTTTTGTAAAAAACGATTTTTTTGTTTTTTATTAGAGATCGATAAATTATTTCCTACAAATTTAAGCTCTTAGTCAACATAATGTGTTCTATTAAAACAACACATACTAATATGATTAGAATAGCATGTATCTCTAATCTAGATCAAGCTACTCACTAACAATCAAAATAATTTTGAATTTTACTGAACCTTATTGAAATGACAAATAGAATTACTAAACTTTTTGAAGTAGATATACCTCTCATTCAAGCCGGAATGATTTGGTGCAGTGGTTGGGAACTAGCCTCTGCGGTTAGTAACGCAGGAGGTCTTGGTATCATTGGTGCTGGGTCAATGTATCCTCAAGTTTTAAGAGATCAAATTATTAAATGTAAGCTAGCTACTCAAAAACCTTTTGCGGTAAATTTACCTCTTTTATATCCTAATATAGATGAGCATGTTGAATCAATTATTGATGCCAAAGTTCCTATCGTTTTTACTTCTGCTGGAAGTCCAAAAAAATTCACTTCCTTATTTCAAATGCATGGCATCAAAGTGGTTCATGTTGTATCCAATTTGACTTTTGCTCATAAGTCCCAAGCTGCGGGAGTTGATGCTATAGTAGCTGAAGGATTTGAAGCTGGTGGCCATAATGGTCGGGAGGAAAATACCACAATGTGTTTACTTCCCCTTGTCTCTCAAGGAGTTAGTATTCCTGTTATTGCAGCAGGAGGTATTGCTTCGGGGAAAGCTATGGCTGCTGCCTTTGCTCTTGGTGCAGAAGCCGTACAAATGGGCTCTCGATTTGTGGCTAGTTTAGAGTCTAGTGCGCATCAAAATTTCAAAGATGCTGTATTAGGAGCATCCGAAGGAGATACGGTGCTCACTCTAAAAGAATTAACACCTGTGCGCCTAATGAAAAATAAATTTTTTCATGAAATTCAAGCTGCCTATGCAAACAACGCATCTAAAGAACAGTTGCAGTTAATTCTCGGAAGATCTAGAGCTAAGAAAGGAATGTTCGAGGGAGATCTCCTTGAAGGAGAGTTAGAAATTGGTCAGATTTCCTCTTTAATTAATGATATAAAACCTGCCGCACAAATAATCAAAGAGATTATGAATGAGTTTCATGAAACTATCAGTTTATTGGGAAAATCAAGCAAATAGTTTATTACATCCACATTTTGAGTATTATTTCGTTGATTATCGACCTACTAATGGAAATAATTAATTTCCTATTAGTACTCTTGGATAATCTTTTAAATCAAGAGAGTCCAGTGAGATGGTTTTTCACATTATATGTTTTAGGAATTGTATATTTGCATACATTTATCTAGCTTTTTTTAGCTATCAATTTGACCGAATTAGCTTGTAGAAAATGATAGAATTTGAAAGATTTGAATTAGATAACGGATTGCGTGTAATTGTTCATAAGGATAATAGTACCCCAATTGTAGCATTCAATTTGTTATATGATATTGGTGCAAGTGATGAAGAACCAGACCGAACTGGTTTAGCACATTTATTCGAACATCTTATGTTTGGAGGCTCATTAAATATTGCAAATTATGACGAGGTAGTAGAGAAGTCGGGCGGGCAAAACAATGCCTTTACCTCTAACGATATTACTAATTACTACATCACTCTGCCTAAGGAAAATATTGAACAAGCTTTTAGATTAGAATCTGACAGGATGTTGTCTTTAGCATTCAGTCCAAAAAGTTTAGAAGTTCAAAGACAGGTTGTAGTGGAGGAATTTAAACAGAATTACCTCAACCAACCCTACGGAGATATTCATCTTTTATTACGTCCTTTGGCCTTCAAGAAACATCCCTATCAGTGGCCTACTATTGGAAAAGAACTTTCTCATATTAAAGGAGTAAATATGGAGAATGTCAAAGAGTTCTTCTATGCGCATTATGCTCCTAACAATGCAATTTTAGTAATCGCCGGAGATGTCAATCTTGAAGAAATGAAATTGCTTTCTGAAAAATGGTTCTCTTCGATAGAACCTAGAAAAATAAAGCCAAGAAGACTACCTAAGGAACCAAGACAAATGCAAGCGAGAACTTTGTTGGTCGAGAGAGAAGTCCCGGTAGACATTATTTATAAGGCTTTTCACATGTGCGCAAGAAGCCACAAAGACTTTTTTGCTAGTGATTTATTGTCTGATATTTTATCTCGAGGAAATTCATCTCGACTTTACAATCACCTTGTTAAAGACCAAAAACTGTTTAGTGATATTGACGCTTTTTGTGGGGCCGATCGAGATCCTGGATTATTTTATTTTGCTGGAAAAGTTGCGCCGAATATATCTATTGAAGACGCAGATAAAGGAATTCAAAGCCAGATTGATGTTCTCAGGAATGAGCTTGTGTCAGATAGAGAACTGCGTAAAGTGAAGAATAAAGTTATTTCTTCACATTTATTTTCTGAAGTGAATATTTTAAACAAGGCAATGAATCTTGCGAACTCAGAACTTTTAGGAGATGCAAACTTATGCAATCATCAGATAGCCTTTTATGAATCAGTTAGTGCTGAAGATATTAAAAAGGTAGCTAAAGAAATCTTCCGCGAAGAGAATTCCAATACACTCTATTATAAAGCAAAAATGAAGGATGATAAATAGGAAACAGACATTAGACTATCAGGATATAAGGATGCCTAAGTTTATTAATACTGAAATCATTCCCTTAGACAAAGACATAGATGTCTATATCACTCAAGGTGGGTCGCAGTTCCTTTGTCGCATTGATTTGGTATACGAAGCAGGTACTAAGATTCAACAAAAGCCGTTGCAAGCATCATTGTGCAATGCCATGCTTTTGGAAGGTACGAATAGCCAAAAAGGGCATGATATTCATGAGCATTTAGATTTTTATGGAGCCTTCACACAATTAGAAATCAATACCGACAGAGCAACGATTAGCTTATTCACTCTTAACGAGCATTTTGACGCTGTTTTTCCCATATTCACCAAGGCTATAAATAATGCAGTATTTCCTGAAGAATTAATCAAAGTTCTGATAGATCAGAAAAAACAGGAGTTCGAGATTAATCGAGAGAAAGTCGAGTTTATTGCAAGAGATGAATTTTTTAAAAACTTATTTAGCGATCATCCTTACGGGCAATCTGTTCAGCTCTCTGATTTTGATAATATACATCGAGCAGATTTAGTTGAATTTCACAAGAACCGATATAAAAAAGGAAATTTAAAGGTATATGTAGCAGGTCAGAAGCCAAAAAACCTACAAAGTTTATTAGTGGATGCATTTTGCGATTTTGAACCCTTAGATAGAGTAGAATTAATACCTTTAAAATTTTCTGATGTATTCCAGAAAAATCATATAGCCAAGAAAGGTGCTATGCAGTCTGCAATTCGTATTGGACGGCCTTTTTTTAATTCTAATCACCAGGACTATCATTCTTTTAAGTTTTTATCGGTCGTTTTAGGTGGATATTTCGGATCTCGATTAATGCATAATCTTCGAGAAGATAAAGGGCTTACATACGGCATTGGTGCCATGTGTGTTCAACAAGAAGAACATGGTTATTTTGTCATTTCTACTGAAGTAAAGGGCCAAAGTACTGAACTTGCTTTGAAAGAAATATACAATGAACTTGAGATTTTGCGAAATGAATTAATTTCACTGGAGGAACTTTCTTTGGTGAAGAGTTATATTATGGGACAGATACTTAAATCTGCAGACGGTCCCTTTTCTCAATCTAACCTTCTAAAAAATATGCATATTCAGTCTACCGGATTTGAGTTTTATTCTACTTATCAGCACATGTTAGATCATCTTGACGCCGAACATTTAAAGTTACTTGCAAATACCTACTTAAAAGAACAAGATCTATGCGAAGTAGTTGTTGGAAATATCTCCTTTTAATTATATTTATCCCTCTTAGTAGTCTCGCTCAGGATTTTAGTTGGTGGAATGACAATCAGTCCTGGGATGGTCTAAGCCATTGGTCTACTTATATGAAATTGTCGCCAGCTTTTATGGGTCCAAATGCATTTCCTATTCCCTTTGCAGAGAGGATGGTTAAGCAACCAGAATTTGAAATTAGATATAGTAATCACTCGTATCCAGGAGAGGTTTCATGGGATGTTTTCAGTATGCTGAGTATTCCTATTGGAGACCGAGCTTCATTAAGATTCCAAATGAACCCACTTGAGTACTTTCAAATGGATACAGTTGTAAGAGATGAACGGATTGCTCGAGATGAGTTTCCAAATGGCTATGCTTCAGGAGATCTTTTGGTACAGATGAATGCTCTTGTCATTGGTTCTCAGAAAACTCAATTGCTTTTTAATTTAGGTCTAAAAACCGCTTCAGGCTCCCAATTTAGAAACGGTAGATATACAGATAGTCCTGCTTATTATTTTAATCTTTCCTACCATCGTTATGTCTCTATTCATCCTGAAATTAGATTAGATTTTGGTGTACTAATGGGTTTATATGTTTGGCAAACA
The DNA here is from genome assembly GCA_964516765.1 of uncultured Cryomorphaceae bacterium. Lineage (GTDB taxonomy): Bacteria > Bacteroidota > Bacteroidia > Flavobacteriales > UBA7430 > CAZEWZ01. Next base: position 13,151 of record CAZEWZ010000020.1, read on the forward strand.
TATATGCAGAATAATAGGCAGAATGATGCTTTTCTTGCTGCTTTTTCTTGTCAAATTGATTACAAAAAAGTCAGTATAGTCAGTGATTTTCGCGGTTTTACGGGGTATCTTGATAATGGAGATTCCCCCTTATTATATTCAATTAAATTATCAAAAAACCAAACAAGATATCAAATCTTTATTCGAAAGCAATTCAATCTTCATGATTATCCTTATGAATCTATTCAATTGGGCTCAAAATACTATTTTTAGTATTTGTTAAAAAAAAAGCTGGAAAGCTATAATCTCATTGTTTTCCCATCCGTGATGGGCATATTGCAGATCATTTTTAGTATATTTGCTCGCAATTATTACTAAAAATTGCAAGTCACATGGAGATACACAATACAGATAAATTTATCGGAGAAGGTTTAACATACGATGATGTTTTGTTGGTACCTTCTTATTCTGAAGTGCTACCACGAGATGTAAACATTCGTTCAAGATTTTCTAGAAATATTTCTTTAAATTCTCCCATCGTTTCTTCAGCAATGGATACTGTATCAGAATCTTCTATGGCTATAGCCATTGCAAGAGAAGGAGGTATCGCTGTGATTCATAAAAATATGTCTGTAGATGCTCAAGCCAAAGAAGTTCGTTCAGTTAAACGAGCCGAATCAGGAATGATTTTAGATCCTGTAACTCTTCAGCATAATTCCACAGTGAAGGATGCTAAGCAAATGATGAAAGAATATAGGATTGGAGGGATTCCGGTGGTAGATAATAAAAATACATTGATTGGTATAGTTACCAATAGGGACCTTCGATTTATAAATGACCCCAAACTTTCTTTGAATGAGGTAATGACCAAAGATGGCTTGATTGTCACTCAAGAGAACACTACCTTAGTCCAAGCCGAGAAAATTCTTCAAAAGCACAAAATTGAAAAATTACCAGTAGTTGATGAAAACCATCAATTGATTGGCTTAATTACCTACAGAGATATTATAAAGGTGCGTATTCAGCCCAATGCAAACAAAGATAATTTTGGTCGCTTAAGAGTTGCTGCTGCTGTGGGAGTGACTCCCGACGTATTAATTCGTGTTACTGCATTGATCGACGCAGGAGTTGATGCTGTAGTAGTTGATACAGCTCACGGCCATACAAAAGGAGTGGTTGATACTTTAAAAGTAATTAAGTCTAAATACCCAGATATTGATGTGGTGGTTGGAAATATAGCCACTGCTGCTGCTGCTAAATATTTAGTAGAAGCCGGTGCCGACGGATTAAAAGTTGGTATAGGTCCAGGATCTATCTGTACTACACGTGTTGTTGCTGGAGTTGGTGTTCCTCAGTTTACCGCAGTGATGACGGTTGCAGAAGCAGTAAAAGGATCTGGAGTTCCAGTGATTGCTGATGGTGGAATCAGGTATACCGGAGATATTGTAAAAGCTATTTCTGCGGGAGCAGATTCTGTGATGCTCGGATCATTGTTGGCCGGCACAGAAGAATCCCCTGGTGAAACTATTATCTATGAAGGGCGTAAATTTAAAACTTATCGCGGAATGGGTTCAATTGATGCAATGAAAGCCGGCTCTAATGACCGATATTTTCAAGACATAGAAGACGATGTTCAGAAACTAGTCCCTGAAGGAATTGTTGGTCGTGTCGATTACAAGGGCACTTTAGCGGAAGTAATGTATCAATTTGTAGGTGGTTTGAGAGCCGGAATGGGATACTGCGGGGCCACAGATATTACATCACTTCAAGAAAAATCAAAATTTGTTCGAATTACTGGCTCAGGAATTATAGAGTCCCACCCCCATGATGTTACCATTACACGAGAAGCTCCAAATTACAGTAGAAAATAGAATCAAATAGAAAAAAAATGAAAAAAATAGTATTTTTATTAGCCTTAATCATTTCCGGAATTACTTCAGCTCAAGACAAAGAGAGGAATCTTTTATATGTTGACAATCAGGGAATTAGTGTCGATGATTTTTTAAGTATTTATAATAAAAATCGAGATGTGGGAGAAGCCTTAGATCCAAAAACCTTAGATGAATACCTTGATTTATTTGTTAATTTCAAACTTAAAGTCCGAGAAGCCGAATCTCTAGGTATGGACACTATTCCATCATTTATTAAGGAGCTTGGTGGGTACAGAAGCCAATTGGCAACCCCATACTTAGTCGACAATGAAACTGGAGATCAGCTAATAAAAGAAGCTTACAATCGAATGAAACAAGAGATTAAAGCCAGTCATATTTTAATTTCTGTTGCTCCAGATGCTTCCCCCAAAGATTCACTTGAAGCATTTCAGAAAATTAAAAATATAAGAAATGAGATAATTTCCGGGGCTAGCTTTGATCAAGTTGCTAAGTCTGAATCTCAGGATCCCTCTGCAAAGGAAAATGCCGGTGACTTGGGTTATTTTTCAGCACTTTATATGGTGTATTCCTTTGAAAATGCTGCCTACAATACGAAAGTTGGTGATTTATCTGAAATTATAAGAACAAGATTTGGGTATCATATTATAAAAGTTACAGGTAAAAGAAGTTCTAGAGGAGAACTTAAAACTGCTCATATCATGGTGAAATTTCCGAAACCCTCTGGGCAAAACTCTCAAAAGGATATTTCAGTTTCTAAAGTTAAAGCTAATGAGATATATGAAAAGATAACTCAAGAGGGAGCCAATTTTTCTGAAATGGCAAAACAATATTCCGACGATAAGAATAATGCTTCCAATGGAGGAGAACTTCCCTGGTTTGGATCAAATAGAATGGTTGAGAGTTATGAAAATGCATCATTTGCTATTCAAAACAAGGGTGATATAACTGCTCCAGTTCAAACACCTTATGGATGGCATATTATCAAACTGATTGATCGAAAGGGTTTGGGAACTTTTGAAGACGAAAAAGACTCGATTAAAGCAAAAGTAGAGAAAGATTCTAGATCTCAAATGAAAAGAACTTCTTTAGTGAATAGATTAAAAAATGAATATAATTATAGTACTAATTTCAATGCAATTCAGTATTTTAAATCTATTCCTTCAGCGGATTATATTTCCGGTAAATGGACTTACAATGAGCACGAAAAGGAATTATCGGGAACAATTATGACCCTAGATGGTATTGATTATAGCCAATTAGTATTTGCTATTTTTCTTACTAAAACTGCGCGTAAGTCTAAACCTGAGATTCAAGTTTCTGTTCTTGTTGATGAAGCTTTCAGTAGTTGGTCAGAAAATATAGTTATTGAATATGAAAATTCACTTCTTGAATCAAAGTATAACGAATTTCGTTTGCTAATGCAGGAATATAGAGATGGGATTTTATTGTACGAACTAACTGACGAAAAAATATGGAGTAAGGCTATCAAGGATACTACAGGACTCAAACAATTTTATGAGTCAAACAAAAACAACTTCATGTGGGATACTCGTGTTAAGGCCAAAATAATTAATTGCTTGAATCCCACTATTGCCTCAAAAGTGAAATCAAAAATATCTAAAGGCCAAGACATTCAAAAAATACAATCAAAAATTAATAAAAATTCTCCATTAAATATAAATATTGAAGAAGGTGTTTTCTTGAAGGGAGACAATTTTTTTGTAGATCAAGTGGAATGGAAAAAAGGGTTATCTGATTTTATAATAGATAAGGACAACATTAAATTGGTATTGATTCAATCTATTTTGCAACCTATTCCAAAATTACTCTCTGAAGCAAAGGGATTAATTACCTCTAAATATCAAGACTTCCTAGAAGATAAATGGCTTATTGATTTACGTAATAAATATGAGGTTGAACTTGATAATGAGTTATGGACTCTTTTAAAATCGGGCAGTTTAGATAAATTAATTCCCGAAATAGATCCTTTAGAATCCATAGATTCCTTAAGTTTCGAAAATGCATTCAAGTTAGCTAAGCAGATTCTGGGAGTTTCAAAAGATAATACTTTCAAATGGAATGATAGGGTTTATACCACCGAACAAAAATAATTCCACTGAGGTGAATCAAATTATATTTTATATATCTGTTCTTAGCATTTTTTCCTCATGTTCTTTTTCAAAAAGCGCTGATGATGTTATACTTGCTAGAGTGGGGGATTATTATTTGTATAAATCTGATATTCAATCCGTAAAGTCTTTAAAGGTGAGTCGGCCAGATAGTATGATTTATGTGCAGCAGTATATCAAGAATTGGGCTGAGCAGAAATTATTGTTACAAAAGGCTCTATTGAACATAAATCAAGATGAATTAGAAATTGATAGTCGCTTATCTGATTATAAAAATTCTTTATTAATCCATGCTTACGAGCAGAAATTGATTCAGCAGAGTATAGATACATTCCTCACTTCCGCAGATATAGATAAGTACTATAATGCGCATGCAGATGATTATTATTTGTCGGAGAATATCATTAAGATTATGTTCGTTAAAGCAAGTCTTATAGCCCCTAAACTTGACTCATTAGAATATTGGATATTTGATGATGATACGCTTCAAATTGAAAAAATTCAAGAATATTGTCATCAATATTCAAAAAGATTTTATTACAATACTAATGAATGGGTAACTTGGTCGGATTTTATAGATATTTTTCCTTCCCAATTTGATCTGTCCTCATTATCATTGAGGAATAAAACATTGCTTTTAAAAGATACTACTGATGTCTATCTATTGCGTCTTATTGATGCTAAAAATCAGGCAGAAATTGCTCCATTGGACTATGTTCAGGAAAAAATAAAAAGTATCTTGCTGAATCAAAAAAAGACGAATACTATAGATTTTATTAAATTAAAATTATTTGAAGACGCTAAGAATGCAAACGAATTTGAAATTTATTGATATGATGAATAAGTTATTAATTGTTTTTTTTTCATGCGTTAGTCTAATTCATGCTCAGGTCAATGTAGAAGAGATATCAGCAGTCGTTGGTAACAATATTATTTTAAAGTCAGACATTCAACAGCAAATTCTTCAATATCAAGCTCAGGGTTTGGAGTTTGATTCTACTATTTATGTTCAAGTATTTGAGGACTTATTATTTCAAAAACTTATGCTTCACCAAGCTGCATTAGACAGTGTGGAAGTAACTGAAGTAGAGGTCTTGAATGAAATTGATTCTCGATTAAATAATTTTATTGCCCAGTTGGGAGGTGAAGAGCAATTAGAGGCATATTTTGATAAAAAGGTATACGAAATTAAAGAAGAAATGTATGATCCTATTGAAGAATCTATAATTATTCAAAAAGTTCGATACGGAATTAGTTCTTCAGTTTTGATAACTCCAGGAGAAGTAAAGGAGTATTTCAGTTCTTTTAATATGGATACAATGCCGGAAATTAACGAGACTGTTGAGGTGTCTCAAATTTTAAGATTACCACCTCCAAGTTTTTCCGCTGTTAAAGAAACAAATAGTAAACTAGACAAGCTAAAAGATCGAATCTTAAAAGGGGAAAGCTTTGCTACTCTTGCAATACTATATTCTGAAGACCCCGGTTCCTCAAGAAATGGAGGTCTATACACAGGAATTAAAAGAGGCATGTTTGTTAAAGAATTTGAAAACGTTATGTATAGCCTAGAAGAAAAAGAAATTTCGGATGTTTTTAAAACTGAATATGGTTATCATATTGTTCAAATGGAAGAGAGAAGAGGCATAGAAGTAGATGTTCGTCACATATTAATGTCTCCAAAAATTTCTAATTCTGATTTAAATATCTCTAAAGAAGAGTTGACACTAATAAGAGATTCTATTTTAGATGGTAATTTAACTTTTCAGACGGCCTGTCTTTCTCATTCCGATGATTTAGACACTAAGTTCAATGGTGGGAGGTTAGTTAATCCAAATACTGGTAACAGTATTTTTGAGCTTCACGAATTGCCTAACTCTATTAAAATTATTGTAGAACCAATGAAAGTTGGTGATATTTCATTAGCGAACTATCTAAAAAGTGAAGATGGGAAAGAGTCTTATACGATTTATAAATTATTTTCAAGGAAAGAAGCTCATAAAGCAAATCTTAAGGATGATTACAAAAAAATTAGAGACTTAGCTTTAGAGTCAAAAAAAGATGTATCTATTGCGGAATGGATTAATACATCTCTATTAAAGACTTATGTTCGTATCTCTGATCAACATGAATCCTTAGCGTTTCAGTACAATTGGTTAAAAGAATAATTATGTCAGAAAAACACATAGAAGTAGAATCATTAGATCTTCTGAAGCAGCAATTTGCTGCTTTAAAGAAGGAGATTTCCAAGGTGATAGTTGGTCAAGATAAGGTGGTATATGAATTAATACTTTCAATTTTTTGTAGAGGACATGTTCTGTTAGTTGGAGTTCCAGGATTAGCCAAAACACTATTAGTGAAAACTATTAGTGAAGTACTGGGTTTGAAATTTTCAAGAATACAATTTACTCCTGATCTAATGCCATCAGACATTATAGGTGCTGAAATATTGGATGAAAATAGAAATTTTAAGTTTATAAAAGGGCCTATTTTCTCTAATGTAATTCTAGCGGATGAAATTAATAGGACTCCTCCTAAAACTCAAGCAGCTCTTTTGGAGGCGATGCAAGAACGATCTGTTACAACCTCTGGACATCAGTATATACTTGATAAGCCGTTTTTTGTTTTAGCTACTCAAAACCCAATTGAGCAAGAAGGAACTTATCCTTTACCAGAAGCACAATTAGATAGATTTATGTTTAATTTAAAAGTGGATTACCCCTCTTTTGAGGAGGAGGTTCAGATTGTAAAACAAACCACATCAAATCATCAAGATTCACTTTCTGAAACTCTTTCCGCCCAAGATATTTTAAAAATTCAGAATTTAATTCCAAAAATTCCTATAGCTGATAATGTTGTGGAGTATGCGGTTAGATTAGTTGGGAAAACTCGCCCAGAAAGTGACTTATCTTCTGCAGAGATTAAGAAATTTCTTTCCTGGGGTGCTGGTCCAAGAGCTTCTCAATATCTAGTCTTAGCCGCCAAGGCACATGGTGCTATTAGTGGAAAGTATTCTCCAGATATTGAAGATGTCAAAGCTGTAGCATTACCTATTTTAAGACATAGAATAGTTCGAAATTATAAGGCCGAAGCTGAGGGTATGACTATTGAGAAAATAGTGGATTCCTTATTGTAAATCATCCCTTTTTCCTTATCCATATAAATTAAATTTCGGGACTTGTTATTAAATTGTGTATTTTTTTACATTTGTTAAGATGAAGATTCTAAAAAATCATTCCCTAAAGCAATATAATACCTTTGGACTTGAGTGCACAGCAGATTTTTTTGTAGAAGTTTATTCTTTGACTGATATTGAAATTGTCTTTGCTAAAAAGGAATTTCAATCTATTCCCAAATTAATTTTGGGCGGAGGAAGTAATATTCTGTTATATGATGTTTTTAAGGGGCTGGTCGTAAAAATGTGTCTAACAGGAATTAAAGACTATGGAAATGGAATAATTAAAGTTGCTGCAGGAGAAAATTGGCATGACTTCGTTCTTTGGACTTTAGATAATGGATATAATGGTTTGGAAAACCTTTCTTTGATTCCTGGGAGTACTGGCGCTGCTCCTATGCAAAATATAGGAGCTTATGGAGTTGAAATTAAAGATTGTTTTGTAGAATTAGAGGCATTGCATATATCTAGCAAAGTGTTGCATACTTTTTCAAAGAAAGATTGTCAGTTTGGTTATCGTGAATCTATTTTTAAAAGTAGTGAAAAAGGAAATTATATTATCTGCTCAATGACTTTACAATTAAAAAATGATGGTCTCTTAAATTTAGGATATGGAGTTATAAATAATGTTTTAGAGCAGCGTTGCATTTCATCACCTACTGCCAAGGATGTTAGTGATGCTGTTATTAGTATTCGTAAATCAAAATTGCCTGATCCAAATAAAATCGGAAATTCTGGATCATTTTTTAAGAACCCAGTTATTTCTATGAATTTATTTAATTCTATCAAGGATAGATGGTGTGATATTCCTTCATTTCCTGCTAAGCATGATTTTGTGAAAGTTCCTGCTGGATGGCTAATCGAAAAAGCAGGATGGAAAGGCAAACGATTTTCCGAATGTGGTGTTCATAATAAACAGGCACTTGTTTTAGTTAATCATGGATCGGCTTCTGGAGAAGAAATATTTAATCTTGCCACCATGATACAATCCTCTATTTTTGAATTGTTTGAGATTAATCTTCAGATAGAAGTCAATATTATTGGAAAACAAACAGAATAAAATTAAACTATAACTATTTTTTTCAATTCTTTATAAACATAATAAAAATGAAACTTATACTTATTACTATTATACTTTTAGGACTCGGATTTGCGGGAATTGCAATAAAAATATTAGTTAAGAAAGATGGTGAATTTGATGGAACTTGTGCTAGTAATAATTCCTTGATTACACCTGAAGGTCAGTCCTGCGGGATTTGTGGAGCTACTTCTGAGGAAAAATGTAAGTCGGAATCCTAATTATTTTATCTTCCAGTTGAAACCTAAAGCCCATGCATTAGGTTTTAAGTCATAGCCTATATGGATAATAAAAGGAATTCTTTGAAAGGATAGATTGGTTCCAAAATTTAGATTAACCCCATGATTATTGTAGCTAATTACATAATATTTTCCTAAGGGATTAGACGCTGACTGATTTTCATTTTCCTCAATTCCTTGAGTATCGTAATAAAAATTATATCTAAATTCTTGAATATATCCCAACCCTATGCACAAGTCAATATCAACAATATCCCAACTTAGAATTCCTAGCTCTTGTGGGTTAAATACCGTTCCAATATTAATCATCTTAATCATACTCTTATTACCATCAAATCTTGCATTTCTTAATACATCTGAAGCTTCCGCATAACCAATAAATATATAGTCTTTATCGAAGCTAAGTCTGTTTAACTTTAATTCGGTGAAAAAACCAAACTTTTTATCTTTGATAACATTATACAAACTAATCCCAAAAGGAATTTCTTTAAAATTGGTAATAATTCCTAGACTTGTGTAGGCATCATTTCTTGTGCTTTGTGCTTTTACTAAAGAAAAAATCATTAATGTTATTATAAAAAATATTTTTTTCATTTTTCTTTACATTGTTTAATCATGATTTCAAGTATTTGTGCTGCAGCTTCAGCAATTACTGTACCCGGTCCAAATACTCCAGAGACACCAGATTCAAATAAATATTCATAATCCTGATTTGGAATAACTCCTCCAGCCACAACCAAGATGTCTTCTCGACCTAGAGATTTTAATTCTTCAATTACATAAGGAATCAATGTTTTATGCCCAGCGGCTAGAGAGGATATACCCAATATATGAACATCATTTTCCACTGCTTGTTTTGCAGCCTCACCTGGAGTCTGAAAAAGAGGTCCAATATCTACATCAAATCCTAAGTCAGCAAAAGATGTCGATACTACCTTTGCCCCTCGATCATGTCCGTCTTGGCCCATTTTAGCAATCATAATTCTTGGCCTTCGACCTTCGATTTTAGCAAATTTATTTGCTAGATTTTGCGTCTTTTTAAATGCTTTGTTGTCTGCTATTTCCATAGAATATATTCCTGAAATTGAACGAATTTTCGCTTGATATCTACCAAAAATAGACTCACATGCATCAGAAATTTCACCAAGAGTCGCTCTGGTTCGAGCTGCATTTACTGCCAAAGCGAGTAAATTGTCATTACCTGTTTCGCACCCTTTGGTTAATTTATCTAATGCTTGCTTTACATCTTTTTCATTTCTATTAAGGCGAATATCTTTTAAACGTTTAATTTGTCTGTCTCTAACCTTTGTATTATTTACCTCAAGAGTTTCAATATTAGCTTCCTTTTCGAGTCGGTACGCGTTTACACCAATAATTTGGTCCTTACCACTGTCTATTCTTGCTTGTTTTCTGGCTGCAGCTTCTTCTATTCTCATTTTGGGTATCCCAGTCTCAATAGCTTTGGCCATTCCCCCAAGTTCTTCAATTTCTTGAATCAGTGTCCACGCTTTTTGAGTAATTTCCTCTGTTAGCTTTTCTAGATAATTAGACCCACCCCACGGATCTATTACCCTGTTAATTTCGGTTTCATTCTGAAGATAAATTTGAGTATTTCTTGCTATTCTAGCGGAGAATTCTGTGGGTAGAGCAATTGCTTCATCTAAGGCATTTGTATGTAATGACTGGGTTCCTCCAAAAGCTGCAGCCATCGCCTCTATGCAGGTTCTTGAAATATTGTTAAATGGATCTTGTTCTGTCAAGCTCCATCCAGATGTTTGGCAATGAGTTCTTAAGGCGAGCGATTTTGAGTTTTTTGGTTTAAATTGTTGAATCATTTTTGCCCATAACATTCTTGCGGAGCGCATTTTTGCAATTTCCATAAAATGATTCATTCCAATGCCCCAGAAGAATGATAGACGAGGAGCAAATGTATCAATATCCATACCCGCTTGAAGTCCTGTTCGAACATATTCTAATCCATTCGCAAGTGTATAGGCGAGTTCAATATCAGATGTTGCACCTGCTTCTTGCATATGGTATCCAGAAATACTGATTGAATTGAATTTAGGCATATTTTTTGTGCAGTATTCAAATATATCAGCAATAATTCTCATGGAATATTTTGGGGGATAGATATAGGTATTTCTTACCATGAATTCTTTAAGAATGTCATTCTGAATCGTACCATTTAGGTGTTTAAGATTTACACCTTGTTCTTCAGCTGCCACTATATAAAAAGCCATAATCGGTAGTACTGCTCCGTTCATAGTCATCGAAACAGACATTTTATCTAGTGGAATTTGATTAAAAAGAATTTTCATATCCTCAACAGAGTCAACTGCTACTCCAGCCTTTCCCACATCTCCAACTACACGTTCGTGGTCTGAGTCATATCCTCTATGTGTTGCTAAATCAAATGCAACCGACAAGCCTTTTTGTCCTGCAGCTAGATTACTTCGGTAAAAAGAATTAGACTCTTCTGCTGTTGAAAAACCTGCATATTGACGAATTGTCCATGGACGGATTGCATACATAGAAGCATAAGGTCCTCTTGTATTTGGTGCAATACCCGAAATAAATTTTGTATGCTCGGTATTTTCAATATCACGGCTATTATAATCGCTCTTAATTTTTATTTGCTCTGGGCTAGACCATGAAGTGTGTTTCTCAGGAGAATCTTTTCTGCTTAAGTCAATATTTATATGTTTAAAGTTCGGTCTAGGGATCATTTTTTTCTTTTTTAAGACGATCTAGCTCGACTTTTGATGACAAGCGATTTGGATGAAGGGCAATAAATTCAACACCCTTTCTAGATTTTTCTGATTTAATATTTTCTACTTCAGCCGCAATTTTTTCTTTTTTATTTGGAAACAGATTTGCTCCTAGTAGTGAATTTTCTCCTGATTTAAAATTAGCAGTCTGTTGTTCTGCATTTTTAAGAATTTCTTTTTGAATAAAGTTTTCTTTTACGGCTTTCATCCATCCTCCTTTTTTTTCAATTTTTTTAAACAATTCCCAAGATTGTTTGCATAATTGATCAGTAATATGTTCAATATAGTATGACCCTGCAGCTGGATCACTCACTTTATTGAAATAAGATTCTTCTTTTAAGATGAGAGAGATATTTCTTCCTAACCTTTCTGCATGTGCGTCTTTTATTTTAATAGCTTGGTTAAAGTTATTTACATTCAAGATATTAGCACCTCCAAGTGTGGCAGACATACTTTGGCTAGTTGAGCGAAGAATATTTACATGGGCATCGTACATTGTGCTTGAGCGAAGCCCAGTCTCTGCTCTTATTTGAAGAGCATTATGTTCTCGATTATAAGCTTTAAATACTTGCTTAGCTAGTAATCTGATTGCTCTGAATTTTGCAATTTCAAAGAAGTAATTGGTAGAAATACCTAAGCTTATTTGTATGTTCTTAGAAGAAATAGTTTCTTCTTGAGATAGATATTCACTCAACTGAGCTATAGCAAATGATAATTCTTGACATAAATTTGCTCCAAAATTGTGATATTCATGTGCTTGAATAGAGAGACCATTAAATCCGATAAGCACCGAAGATTTTTTTTGAATTTTCTTAAACTTTGGCCATATTTCAATGTCGAATTGCCCCTTTTTTAATCCCTCCATAAGAGGGTCATATTGCAAACTCCCGCGAATTTCATTTCCTAGCAGATTTCGTTTTTGAACTAGGTCAATAAATGCCTCAAGGGTACTTTCCATATTCACAGAAGTGAAAGATGTTTCTATGAATTGAATTAGGACTTCTTTTAGTATTGTTTTGATTTGACTAGGTTTGCAATCTTTTATTAGTAGGGCAGTGGCTCCATTATTTAAACAGTTTAGAACATCTTTATTTCCTGGAGAATCTAAACTTTGCTCTATTTGCCAGTCAGAATGATGGTGAGTAGTCTCGCCAGAGTTTTTAGAGGATGATTCTTTATTATAAATTGGAGATACTTCAATACCACCAAGACTTTTCCATTTCAGATCATTAAAATCTTTTCCTTTCAGGTCAGATATAATTTTTTCCTTCCACTTTTTTAGTGTTTGCCCCTCAAATTCATCAAATAAATAGTCCATATTTTCAGTTTTAGTACTCAATCAAGAAAATTTCTTCATTTTCTTTCTTCATATGGTATTTTTCTCGAGCGTATTTCTCTAATCCTTCTTTATTTGAAAGATTTTCTAAATTAATAGAGTCGGAATTAATTTGTTCTAAGTAATGGCTTTGGTCTTTTTTAAGCTGTTCGATTTTTTTGGATAAGCTTCTGTGATTTATGAAGGAGTTACTATCAAAAAAAAACATCCATAAAATAAATACTAAGCCCATAAATATGATTGGGTTTTTCAATTTTAATAGTAGTAATTTCAAGATGATTTTTACCTTTAGCATAGTCAAAAATAATAAATGTTTTTATAAAGGCCCTTGTTCCTTAATTTGATTTTTAAACGAGTATATCTCCAGACATTTCATCGGGTATTTTCAAGTCCATAATTTTTAAAATTGTAGGTGCAATATCAGCTAGCTTACCGTTTTTCAGCTTTTGATATTTTGTGTTTACCAGAAAACAGGGAACAGGATTTGTGGTGTGCGCGGTATTAGGAGATCCATTTTCGTTAATCATAAAATCAGCATTTCCATGGTCTGCAAGAATTAGAAATGAATAGTCTTGCTTTTTACCTGCTTCTACCAGTTGCTGTGTACAACTATCAACCGTTTCTATTGCTTCGATAACCGCATCATAAACTCCTGTATGTCCTACCATATCTGGGTTTGCAAAGTTTATGCATATAAAGTCTGGAGATTCATTAATCATTTCCTCTACTAGCGTATCACTTAGCTTTTGAGCACTCATAGAAGGCTTTAAGTCGTAGGTTGCTACTTTAGGCGATGGAATCATAATTCTTTTTTCCGCTTCAAATTTCATTTCCCTTCCTCCAGAAAAGAAAAATGATACATGTGGATATTTTTCAGTTTCTGCCATGCGTAATTGTTTTTTATTATTTTTAGATAACACCTCTCCTAAAGTGTTTTTAAGATTATCTTTTTGGAATAGCACGTCAATTCCTTTGAATTTCGAATTGTATGAAGTCATGGTAACATATTTTAGATTTAACGGTAGCATCTTTTCTTTTTCTATCTTTTTTTGAGTCAACACTTCCGTTATTTCTCTACACCTATCTGTTCTGAAATTAAAACATATAACGACGTCTCCTTCTTTTATTTTTGCGATTGTATTTCCCTTCTCATCAACTTTAGTTATTGGTTTAATAAACTCATCACTTTCTCCCTGATTATAAGCAGATTGAATGGATTCCTTTAAATTTAGACTTTTTTTTCCTTTTCCGCCGCACAATAAATCATAGGCTAATTTTATTCTTTCCCATCTTTCATCTCTGTCCATAGCAAAGTATCTTCCCACAATACTAACCAACTCTGCTGAAAGGAGTTGCGTTCTTTTTTCTAACTTTTTTACATACTGAATTCCACTTTTTGGATCAGTATCTCTCCCATCCGTGAATGCGTGAATAAAAACTTTTTCAAGTCCGTATTCATCTGCAAGTTGACATATGTGATAAAGATGTGATTCATGAGAATGAATCCCTCCGTCTGATAGTAGTCCAATTAAATGAAGATCTACTTTATTTTTTTTTGCATGAAAAAATGCTCTTTGAAGTTCTTTATTTTTTTTAAAGCTACCCTCTTTAATAGACTTATTTATACGGACTAAATCTTGGAACACAATTCTTCCTGCACCAATATTAAGATGTCCCACTTCTGAATTACCCATTTGACCCTCAGGTAATCCTACATGTTCACCGTCTGTCAACAACTCAGAGTGGGGATGGGACTTGTAAAGTTTATCGATAAAAGGAGTCTTTGCTCGATTTATTGCATTAGCTTTATTATTTTCACCATGTCCCCATCCATCTAGGATTATTAAGGCCACTTTTTTCATTTTTTTCGACACTCCCAAGTATTTTTAAAGTCCGTAAATGGACTTAGGTTTTAACTCATATAATTAACTATATATTTTGATGTGCTAGCTTAGTTTTTTATTTCGATCAACAAAATCTTTAAGGTAGTAGGGTTCAAAATAAGGCATATTTTCAAATTTTTCATTTTTGTATGACTTATATGCATCCATGGCCATTATTTTGGCAGATGGAAGTATTTCGTGGTTAAATACTGAGGTATCTGTTTTATAAAGGTTTTTGGATTTTAGAGCTCCATCTCCAAAAAAGTGACAAGTTCTAGATTCTAATAATCCTTCAAAGGAATTTTCTTCAAGAATGAGTGCTTCAGTAGGACGAATTTTATTGAAATTAGTATCCATTACAGCTGTATAAACTTCCATTCTTCGAGCATCAATCATAGGAATTAGTATATCATTTTTTTTTATTTTATGAGTCGCCACATAAGTTTTTGAAAGAATTTCTAAAGTCTCAAAGGCCAATAATGGAATGTTTAGTGCATAGCAGAGACCCTTAGCGGATGATACTCCAATTCTTAACCCTGTGTAAGATCCAGGGCCTTTACTCACTGCAATAGCTCGAATATCTTGAATTTTTTTTCTCGCTTTTTGGCATAAAGATTCAATAAAAAGATGAAGCTTTTCAGCATGAGAAAAGTTCCCGTCATTAAAATCAATTGATTCAAGTACTTGGCCGTTTTCTGTTAGTGCAACGGAACAGTTCTTAGTTGCGGTTTCTATGATTAAAATAACTGCCATTTTTTCTCCAATACTAATTGTTGGGAATATTTAATTTTCTACCAGTACTTGCATTTCATTTCTGAGTTTTTTTGATACCGCGCTGTAAGGAGATTTCACTACTTCTTCTGCTTCATTTAGTCCAGAAATAATTTCTATATTTTCATCGTCCTGAATCCCAGTTACTACTCGACGAATTACTACTTTACCGCTTTGATGAATAAATACACATTCAAAAGCTTCTTTATTATCTTCTTTTTTTGTGTACTCATCTCGTTTGTTATGTATTAGGGAACTGCTATCTTTTCTAGTGGTAACTGATTGTATTGACAATAGTTTAATATTATCTTTAATCTGTGTTTGAATATCTACAGATGCTGTCATTCCTGGTCGGAAAGGATATTTATGTGTCTGGTGAAGTTCTTGGTATGAAGATTTTAGTATTCTAATTTTAACTTCAAAATTAGTTACCTGATCAGCAGAAGTACCTTGTAAGTTAGCTGAATTTGCTATCTCTGTTACCTGTCCCTCAAATGTATCTTTCATATAAGCATCTACCTTGACTTCTGCTAAATCATTCAGTTTCACTCTGAGGATATCATTTTCACTCACATCAACCACCACTTCCATATGGTCTAAATCGGCAATACGAAGGAGTTCGGTTCCAGTCATTTGAGCTGTTCCAACTACGCGCTCACCTTGTTCGATATTCAGCCTTGAAATTGTCCCAGATATAGGGGCATAAATATATGTTCTATCTAAATTATTTTCTGCTTCTTTAAGTGATGCTTTTGAACTTTCTACATTGTAATTTGATCCTTCTACGGAAAGTCTTGCTAATTCCAGATTTATAAGGCTAGTTTCAAATTCGATTGAAGAAATAGCTCCTTTTTCGATAAGTTGAATATTTCTGTCATGTTTTAGTTTCGTATCTTTTAGCTGAGTTTTTTGTTGAGCTAAATTGGATTGCATATTATTCAAGCTAGCTTTCATCCGATCGAGATTGGCTGAATATATTTCCGGATTTATTCGAAGTAATAAGTCTCCTTTTTCAACCCAGTCTCCTTCTTCAATATTTAGTTCAGTAATTTCCCCCGAGACATCTGGAGAAATTTTCACTTCCATTTCTGGTTGTATTTTTCCGTTGGCTGGAACAGTTTCAGTAATACTTCCCAAATATACTTTTTCGGTTTTGACATTTATTAGATCTTTTGCTCCTATCCAACCTTTTTTCTTTGCTAAAAATATACAGCTAATCAGGACAATAGCAATAATAATTAATGGTCTATATTTTTTCATAATTCAAACTTTAGGCTGGTGTAAAACTCATACAATTTAACTTTAAAGATAAGGTCATATTTTGCTTGAATTTCGTCGGACTCAGACTTAATTAGGTTGTTTTTAGATTCATTAAATTCATAACTATTCACCATCCCCAATTCATGTCTTTGACTCGCATAGTTAAAGGATTCCTTTCTTGCAGCAAGTGCTTTTTGAGCAGATACATGTCTTTTGTAAGCAGCTAATTGGTCTGCATAAGCTTGTTCCATGTTTTTTCTCAATTGGTTTAGGGACTGCTGCGCTTGTAATTGACTATAATTAATTTGGATTTTACTCTGTGCAATATTTGTTCTCGATGCCCATTGATTAAAAATAGGAATATTCATATTGAGGTAAATTCCTGATTGTCTATTGTTTTCTATTTGTTGATTGAACGTAAACATTTCCGCAACATTTTCCGAATATAAACTACTTGATCTGTATGATATGTTTATGCTTGGGAGTAAACTTGCTCGAGCTATTTTTAGATCATACTTTGCGTTTTTTATACCCAATTCGCTTGACTTTATGGAGGCTTGTAAGTTTACTGCTTTTAAGAAATCATCATTAACATTATCTTGAAGAATTGCTTTAGGTACTTCAAGATCTATTTTTAGGATGTTCAGTTTCTGAAAATCTTCAATGTCTAGAAGTTGTGCCAATTGAAGCCTAGATAAGGCAAGTTGGTTTTCATTTTGCACAAGTAGTTGTTCTTCAGACGCAATCTGTGATTGAATGTTTAAAAGATCTCCTTTAGCAATGGATCCTGCATCATGGAGTGTATTTATTCTTTCTTCTTGTAATTTTGAGAGTGAGAGTTGTTTGTCCGCTGTTTGATAGAGCTCCTCATTAAAAAGAATCTGAAGATAGCTCATAGCAATGCTACTTATGAGTTCATTTTTTGCCGATTCTAAATCGTAAATACTTTTTAAGTATTCGTTGCTTGATTTTTTTATCTGGTTAAGGTTTTTAAATCCATTAAATATATTGAGACTTGCGGTAGATGATATATTGAAATTTGAGCTTATATTTTCAATAAAAGTATTCGAAAAAGGATCGATATATCTACCTTGATTTTGGTTGAAAGAACTATTAGCATTTATGGAGGGGAGAATCTGAAATTTTGATTGTATCTTTTTATTTTCAGTCAATTGTATGTTTAATTCGCTTTGTTTTAACGAAATATTATTGGTCAATGCATAATCAATACAATCTTCAAGATTCCAGTGGTCTTGAGCCGGGCATATTTGTAAAATCAATAAAGTAAGCGCAACTGTAATTCTCATAAATGTGTTCTATTATTGGTTAACAAATATAGGTTTTTAACTCTAAAAATACCTTTGTGAAAATCATTTATCTAAGAAGAATATGCCTTGTTTGTTGGTCTACTAATTTGATAATATTATCTAGAGCACAAACTTTTATCCAATTATTTAATCGGTCATAACGGTTCTTTCCACCTAAATGATAAGGGATTTCGAAATAGTATCGATTTTTTTTACAGAAATTTAAATCGATTTCAAAATTATGTTTAAAGAGTCCGGAACTAAGATTTCATTTCCAACCACAACTAATCCAAGAGAAATATTTAGATATACCATCTAATTTTTTAATTATCAATGAAGGCGTTTTAAATTTCAAATCGTTTTAAAGTTTTTTAAACTAATTGACTAAGCTTTTTTGATGCATATCTTTCTTTGATCATCGAATAGATATATTTTAGTCATATCAATTACTTTAATTCAAATAACTATTGGGATTAGCTGTTTTTCTCTATTTTAATTGTCTTTACCTTTGAGTCTAGTCCTGGGCAATCGCAGGATTTAAATGTTGCACAAGAACAAATCCATATGGATGTTAATAATAAAATAATGTATGTAGATTTTTTAGCATTCATATGGGAATATTCAATAAAACAATTTTTTTTTCGCTAGTTTCCATAAATTTACATTTATTTTAGTAGAAATTTAAGAAGATGAACACAATTGCTACTTTTGGTAGGTACTTACTTTTTGTTGGGGATGTTTTCCGTAAGGCAGAAAGTCGATCTATGATCTATCGTCTGGTAGTCAAAGAAACAATTCACTTAGGTCTAAAATCTATTTCATTTGTCATTTTTGTTTCTCTTTTTATGGGTGGTGTAGTTACACTTCAAACTGTTGCCAATATGGCTGGCAGTTGGATGCCTAGGTATTTGATTGGTTTTGCAACAAGAGATGCGATTATATTAGAGTTTTCTCCTACGATAGTCAGTCTCTTGTTGGCTGGTAAGCTTGGGTCAAACATAGCATCTAGTATAGGAACTATGAGAGTTACCGAACAAATTGATGCTTTAGAGGTTATGGGCATTAACCCAGTTAGTTATTTGGTACGGCCAAAGATTATTGCTATGATGTTTTTTAATCCCATTTTAATTGGCATCAGCATGATCTTTGGCGTGCTTGGTGGTTTACTTGCTGGTGTTTTATCTGGCGATTGTACCCCTGCCGAATTTGTGTCGGGCCTTCAGTATTCATTTATTCCTTTTAAAGCGGTTTATGCTTTGATCAAAACAGTACTATTTGCCTTTGTTATTGCGAGTATATCCTCTTTTCATGGTTTTCACACAAAGGGAGGAGCACTTGAGGTTGGTCGCTCCAGTACATATGCGGTGGTTTACAGCTCGGTTGTTATTATTGTGCTAAATTATCTTCTCACTAAATTACTTCTAGGCACATGATCGAAATTAAAAATATAGACAAATCTTTTGCAGATACAAAAATTTTGAAAGATTTATCTTTTGTCTTTGATAAAGGCTTAACAAATTTGGTTATTGGCCAGAGTGGTTCAGGTAAAACTGTATTATTAAAATGTCTTTTGGGATTGTACAAGCCAGATAATGGCTCGATTATGTTTAATGGAATGGACATTGTCAACATGACGCATAAAAAGTTAAAAAAACTTCGAAGAGATATTGGTATGGTTTTTCAGGGTGGAGCCTTGTTTGATTCGATGAATGTTGAAGAAAATGTTCTTTTCCCACTTCAAATGTTTTCTGATATGGCTCCGCAAGAAATGCTAGATCGGGTGAATTTTTGTTTGACTCGTGTCAATCTTCATAATGTTAATCATTTGTATCCTTCTGAAATCAGTGGAGGTATGAAAAAGAGAGTATCCATTGCTAGAGCTATTGTATTGAATCCTAAATACTTGTTTTGTGATGAACCGAATTCTGGTCTTGATCCATATACTGCTATTCTGATTGATAATTTACTTCAAGAATTGACTCAAGAATACCAAATGACCACAGTGATTAATACACACGACATGAATTCTGTGATGGAAATTGGAGACCAAATCTTGTTTATCAAAGATGGTTATAATCAATGGTGTGGTACAAAAGATGATATTATTCACAGCGCTAATAAGGATTTGAACGATTTTTTCTTTTCATCTAAATTGTATAAAACAATCAAGACTAGTATTTAAATATTTTGAATAAAAAAAGCCCCAGATGGGGCTTTTTTTTTATCAAATTATTGAGATTATTCAATAACAATTCTTTGTGTTTTCTCCACATTGTTGTTTGAAACTTTTACCACATATACACCTGCGCTAAATGAGCTTAAATCAAAAGTCTCATTCATCATTCCATCTATATTTTTAGATGTAATAACTTCTCCTAAAAGGTTTGTAACCTCAATGATATATTTATTTGCTTTTTCAAGTGATACAGTAAATATACCATTTGAAGGGTTAGGCGATATTGAGAAATCAGCCATGGCTATTTCTTCTTCTATGTCTACATATCCATCTGCTCCCATTCGAATAGCAAACGCAGTACCATTAGTGTAAATAGTCTGATCTACATCTGAGGGAAGAAATATAGTACTAGCTGCTGCGGGTTGAGCTACTGTTTCGTCATCCAATATTCTTACATGGTTAATATCATCAGAATATAGTTCTACACATGCAAAATATGTACCTGGCTCTAGAGTAGTTGGCTCTAAAGGTGCCCATAATAGATTATTATCAATATTATACTGAGTAACCATAACACCATCGTAATTTTCAACAATACGATCGTACGGATCATCAGCTAGCCAAGCATCCTCACCAATAATGAATGGGAAAACTAAT
>CAZEWZ010000021.1:0-32973 GCA_964516765.1 uncultured Cryomorphaceae bacterium
CCTTGATGTGTGACACATTTTCTAAAGTGTGTTTTGTGGTATTATTTCGAACTCTTCTAGCCGGTGAAAAAATTGCAATGGGCGGATTAGCACTAAATATATTAAAAAAAGAAAATGGGCTCAAATTAGGTCGGTTGTTTAGGTCAATAGTACTGGCCAATGCAATAGGCCTAGGTCCTACGCAGGAGAGAAGGTATCCATGTAAATCTTTGGTGCCTAATTCTTTTGGTTCAAGTGAAATCATAATTGTATGTCTTAAGCAAATGTAACTATTTGGCTTTTGTCATGCAATATGAATTATACAATAAAATTCATTTTTTTCGTTGCCAAACTTGAAAATAATTATAAATTTACAGATATAAACGAGAGTATGTTTCTCTTGTTTTACTGCGGATATGGTGGAATTGGTAGACACGCTAGATTTAGGATCTAGTGCCGTGAGGTGTGTGGGTTCGACTCCCTCTATCCGCACAAAAGCTTACTTTTAAAGTAAGCTTTTTTTTATTAGGATTCACAATTTTTTCTTTAAACACTCGAATTCCTTAAGTTTACTTTTATTATATATTGATCCGTTTACTTTATTTAAATTCGTATTGTGAAAGTATTCAAGTTTGGAGGTGCATCAGTAAAAGATGCTGAAGGCGTCAAAAATATATCTAACCTCATAGATCAGTACAAATCTGAGTCTATTCTTGTTGTTGTTTCAGCAATGGGGAAGATGACAAACTCACTAGAAGATGTTGCGAGAGCTTATTTTCTTAATCAATCGGATGTGTTTGAAAAATTAGACCTAGTGAAAGACTTTCATCAGGCTATTCTTTTGGAATTATTTTCTAGAAAGCACGCTATATTTGATGAGGTGTCTAATCTATTTCTCGAGATTGAATGGGCTCTTGATGACCAACCTCGACCGGAATATTCGTATGAGTATGATCAAATTGTATCCATAGGTGAGTTGGTTTCTACACGAATTGTTAGTGCTTATCTCAATCAAATAAATTTAAAGAATACATGGGTCGACGCGAGAGATATCATTAAAACAGACAACAAGCATCAAGATGCAAGCATAGATTGGCTGTTGACAAAACAGCTTGTAGACAAACATATTGGATCGGATCTAGTTTATATTACTCAAGGATTTATTGGTTGTACCTCTGAAAACTTCACGACTACTCTAGGTCGAGAAGGATCCGATTATAGTGCTGCTATCTTTGCAACTATATTAAAGGCTGAGTCTTTAGTTATTTGGAAAGATGTTCTAGGTGTTTTAAACGCCGATCCAAGATATTTCAAGAATCCTATAAAAATTGACCATCTTTCTTTCCAAGAAGCTATTGAGTTAGCATTTTATGGTGCTTCTGTGATTCATCCCAAAACCCTTCAACCTCTAAAAAAGAATAATATTCCCCTTGTAGTTCGCTCTTTTATTAATCATCAAGATAAAGGGACTCTAATATCAGAGAAAAAAAATCCTAACTCTGATAACTCTTTCCATATTTTAAAGAAAAATCAAACCCTCCTTTCAATTTCGGTAAATGAGTTGGACTTTATTGTTGAAAATCATTTATCAGTGGCCTTTTCAATTCTGGATAGGTACAATGCTAAGGTTAGTTTAGTTCAAATTTCTGCAGTTTCTTGCTCCTTTGCCATTGAAATTGATGATTTATTATTTGCGGGTCTAATTCAGGATCTCTCCGAAATTTTTTCCGTAAAATACAATAGGGGCTTAGAATTACTAACTATCCGTCATTACAAAGAGATCGATGTTCAGAAGAATTTATTGGGTAAAGAAATTCTTTTAAGTCAGAAGAATAGAACCACTTTACAGATCTTATACAAGTAATGTGTTTACAATATGTATTTTATGTGCTAAAGAATAAGTATTTTTCGAATCAGACTAAAGTCAATAGAAAAATTTCAAGAAGTTATTTTTATGTGCTTTAATTAAATATATGTATATATTGTATTTATATTATCCGGAAGAATTTGCTTAAAAGTTTAGGAAAGAATAATTTCAGAATTTCATCAACAATCATTTTTCTTGTAATTTTTGTTCTTTTAAATGTTTTTTTTTTAACTAATTTGTCTAACATTTTTATCGATTACAATGACGACAATTATTTCTTACAATGTAAACGGAATTAGAGCCGCTTTAAAAAAAGGATGGTCAGACTGGGCGAGTTTGACTAATGCAGATGTGATTTGTCTCCAAGAAACCAAAGCTCATAAAAATCAACTTGATTTATCAATATTTGATGAATTGGGATACTATCATTATTGGTTTTCAGCACAGAAGAAAGGGTATAGTGGCGTAGCTATCTTATGCAAAGAAAAGCCACTTCATGTCGAATATGGGTGTGGTATTGAATCTTATGATTTTGAAGGGAGAGTAATTAGAGTTGATTTTAAGGAATATTCTATTATTTCTGTATATTTCCCTTCGGGATCAAGTGGCGAGGATAGGCAATCCTTCAAAATTCGTTTTTTGAAGGATTTCACGCTATATGTTAATTCGTTGAAGAAGAAGATTCCAAACCTAATAATTTCGGGTGATTATAACATATGTCATAAAGAGATAGATATCCATAATCCTATATCAAATAAAAACACCTCTGGATTCCTACCTGAAGAAAGAGATTGGCTCTCTTCATTTCTTCAAGAAGGTTTTGAAGACAGTTTTAGAGTGCTCAATCAAAATCCAAATCAATACTCTTGGTGGAGTTATAGAGCTGGATCTAGATTACGAAATAAGGGTTGGAGAATTGATTATCATATGGTTAGCAGCTCTATTCTTTCTAAAATAAAAAGAGCTACTATTTTGTCTGAGGCAAAACATTCAGATCACTGTCCAATTCTTTTGGGGATTGAACTTTAAAAAAAGCTATTCACCTCTATAGAACAATAATTTGCTTGGTTCCCATGCTGGTGCCTATCCTATAATTGATATAATAAATACCTGGGTCCAGATTTGGCTTTAAATCATTTAAAGCCATTTGATACTGTCCAGCTTTATAATTTAAATCAGAGTGAAAGATCTGGTTACCTAGTATGTCGACAAGAATCAATTCTATTTTTTCTGTTCCAAGAAGATTAAATTCAATACTTGCATTTCCATTGTTAGGATTTGGGCTTACCTTAAAATTAAGATTTTCGGCTATTAATTCTTCAGTACTTAAGTTAGGAACACCAAAACGAATATTATCAATATACAAGAAATTCCCACCGCTTCCTTCAATGATGAAAGCAGCTTGAACTTTTGGAGAACTTACAAAGGGGTTTAAACTCACTCTTTGTTCTTTCCACATACTTTCAACAGGATTAAATGAGAAGAAGATATTCGCATCTATAGTAGTTAAGTTGTCGGTGCTTTTATTTACTCTTGTACTCCAATTTTGACCACAGTCATCTGTGATTTGAACCTGAAATTGATCTGAACTCTCACCGTCTTTTCTGGCATAAGCATAATCATAATACATGTAACATGGAGTAGAAACATTAGATAAATCGTAAGAAGCGGTAAATGCTTTTCTAGGCCCTGGTTCTAGAAAATCATCGCTTTTGATTCGAATAGAACCTCCATAAGAATTACTGCCCAGGCTATTCCATTGCCAAGATGTTCCCTCTAAATCCTCAGATTTATACCAGTCATCAGAATTATCCATAGTTGAAGAGAACGGATCAGAATAGAAATTTTTGTTAGAAGGGGCTGAAATCACTGAAGATTGGTCTTGTACATAAATCGCATTTTCATGTGTTTTGCTATTTTCTCCTCCAGTAGTTGTGATACTAAGAGTTACAGGATATATGCCTGGATTTTCATAAGAAACCGATGGATTCTCTTCTGAAGAGCTAGAAGGATTTCCTCCCTCAAAAGTCCATAGATAACTTAGAGCTAAATCATAATTGCTAGATAAATTTTTCCAATTAGTTATTTGACCACTGCATGTGAACGGAGATTCATTTTCAAAGTCAATATTGGCTTTACAATCTAATGATTCATACTCTGGATGAGTTCCAGTAAGCATTAAATTTTCTTCTGTATAAAGGTTATTTCTTGCAGCTAAATGCCATGGTTGTCCAAAATTTAACGCACTTCTCATTCTAGTTTTTTGTCCTTCCGTATACATTTTTCCACAAGACGAGTAATCCATAAAATTATGAACATTATCTAGGCTACCACAAGAGTTTTGATATACATTACAACTTTGAGGAGATCCCTTTGTGTTAGGAGTATCTTCAATACCATCGTCAATGTCACAATTTTCATCAAGATTATTGTCGTTTGAGCCACCCCAAGTATGAGGGAGTCCCAAGTAGTGTCCGATTTCATGAGTCATAGAACGCGAGGATACATTTCCTGAACTGGAAAGCCCAATACTTCCAAATTGAGAAGCCCGAATTACAATTCCAGCATTTCCATCGTTGTTAGGAGCAGATCCCGGAAGATAAGAATATCCTCCTGCTCCACTTGCAATATTGGAAACTACCCAAATGTTTAAATACATTCTTGGGTTCCATCCGACAAGTTCTTTGACATTTTCTCCAGCATCATTTGTAAGCTGGGTATAGGTTCTGGTAATTCCC
The DNA here is from genome assembly GCA_964516765.1 of uncultured Cryomorphaceae bacterium. Taxonomy (GTDB): domain Bacteria; phylum Bacteroidota; class Bacteroidia; order Flavobacteriales; family UBA7430; genus CAZEWZ01. Next base: position 4,585 of record CAZEWZ010000021.1, read on the forward strand.
TTTGTGCATTTTCCTTCCGGATCTAGTTTAGCTAATATGAATTCAACCTCAATATCTGCATATATAGTTTGAAATTCATTAATAACATCTGAGGTGTCTGCATTAAGTTTTCGGAAATCTTCATTAATAATACGAAGGGCATCGTGAATTTGTTCATCTGATATATTATTCGACCCTCCAGTGTGCATGACGTGTATGACTACAGGAATGAGTCTTATTTCAGCATTATTTTTTAATTCACTATTTTCAGCTACTGAGTCAACATAAAGATGAAAAAGTTCTATATTTTTAGCTAAAGAAGGCTCATTTTGGATAGCCATTTTCATCATGGCATCTGTCCCACAAGGTTTTTGACTCTGAGCCTGGGTTGTAAACCCAGTAATGAGAGCAAAAAATAACAATCTAAGTCCCATAAAATTATTTTTATTATTTTTAGTAAATTTACTAATAGTTTTATAAATATTATTGCAACAAATCTACTAAATTAGTGCCAACAAATTGCTCTGTATATATGAAACAAAGTCCTATAATAATTTTTTCTTGCATAACTTTATTCTTTTCGTCCTGCGTTTCTCTTAAAAAGTTTAATGATTTGGATACTAAATATACTTCTATTGACAAAAATCATGAAGCATTGAGGGAAGATAATAGCGTTATAGAAATGATTAATTCAGAGTTAAATTCAAATCTTTTGAGACTGTCAAAACGAACGAGCGAATTAGAAAAAGACACCGCTTCTTTAGGTATGAATTTTCGAAAGAAAATGAGAGCATACTCAGATTTAAGTGCTTCATATGAAATGCTAATAAAGAACAATTCCACAACTATGGCTAAGCAAGCCAAGGAAAATAAGGACTTAATGGAAAGATTGGGGCAGTTAGAAGTTGATTTACAAGAAAGAGAGCGTTCGATCCAATCTCGAGAGTCTGATGTCCTCGAATTACAGAATCTACTAGTTGAAAAAGATAAAAGCTTAAATCGCTTAAAAAATACAATAGCCAATGCTTTATTAGGTTATCAGGGAGAGGGTTTAACAGTAGAACAAAGAGATGGAAAACTCTATGTATCTCTAGAAAATAGTTTACTATTTGCTTCGGGAAGTTGGACTGTTAACAAAAATGGTCAAGAAGCAATGAACAAATTGTCCAAGGTCCTAGCCCAGCATGAGAATTTAGAGATTACTGTAGAAGGGCATACCGATAACGTTCTTTATATTGGCTCGGGATTCGTTAAAGACAATTGGGACCTGAGTGTGTTAAGAGCGACTGCAATTGTACGGATTTTAACTAAAAATAAAGGTTTAAGTTCTAAAATAATCACAGCAGCAGGTAAGGGTCCTTATAGGCCTTTACTCAAAAACGATTCACCTGAAAACAGAGCAGCTAATCGAAGAATTGAAATTATTTTAAGTCCTAATATTGATAAATTAATGCAGCTTCTAGAGATGAATTAATTAGAGGAAGATTTCTTTTAAATGCACGTGTTCCCCAAAAAAACATTGTGCACTCTGTTCGAACGAATCAGTGAAGTCTGACACATAAAATTCGTGTTTTGGACTAGCCACTGAAGTGTTTAATAAATTTGATTCAAGTAAGATAGACTCGATGTGCTTAGAAATAATTTTTGCTGAATTAATAACAATTACCTTATCTCCATAAAATTTTTTTATTTCCTCTTCAATAAGTGGATAATGAGTACAGCCTAATATTAAGTGATCAATATTAGCCAATTCCTTTCTACTTAAATAATTGAATATGATTGTCTTAGAAATGTTGTTTTGGTAAAACCCTTCTTCAATCATAGGTACAAGCAATGGACTGGCTAGAGATTTTGTTTCTATGAAATGGTTTAAAATACTAATTTTTTTGGCATAAATATTTGATGAAATTGTATTTTTTGTTCCAATAATACCGACAGATTTTGCTCCAGATTGGCATGTAAATCCTACAATTGGATCAATTACATTAACCGCAATAGCTTTGTTTTTAACTATATTTTTGACCTGGTTAAAAGCGATTGCAGAAGCGGTATTGCAGGCCACTACAACCATTTTACATTTCTGTTCAAGCAGGAAATGGGTGATTTTTTCACTAAAACGGACTATAGCCTCCGAAGACTTATCTCCGTATGGCACATGTTTCGTGTCTCCAAAATAGAGGATTTTTTCATTGGGCAACAAAGAGTTAATTTGGTGAGCTACAGTTAGCCCACCAATACCAGAATCGAAAATACCTATGGATTGGGTATGTGTGTTATTTAATTCCAAGTTTTGCTTTCACTAAAGGCATAATGTCCTTTGATTCTTGACCATATACAATAGAACCAAGGCTAATATCAAAGATGTAGGTATAATCATTTTCTTTAGCGATTTCGTTAATTGCATTTTGTGCCTTTTCCAATAATGGAGAGAGGACCTCATTTCTTTTTTGCTGAATACTTTCTTGACTACTTTGTTGAAATTGTTGAATTCTAAGCTCCAAATCTTGAATCTCCTTAATCTTAGCTTCTTTAACAATGTCAGTCATTAATGATTCGTTATTTTGAAATTCTCCCGCTTTACTTTGGTATTCGCCATACATGGTTTGCAATTGAGTTTCTAGCATTTGATTATAATCTTGAATTGATTTCTCAGCGTCAGCAGTTTCAGGCATCACCATTAATAACTGTTCCGAATGGATGTGGCCAAATTTATTTTGAGCAAATATGCTACCTGAAATCGCTATGCAGCTTAGCAATAATATTGAAGTAATTTTTTTCATAATTTTGTTATTTGAAATTAGTTTAATAGCCTAGTAAGTCAATAATTTTGTCACTTTTATCAAGATTTTTTGAAGAATAAAGCATGAGCATATCACCTGATTTATCAAAAATGACACCATATTTTCCGTTTTCAGCAAATTCTTGAATAGCGTTGTATATTTGGTTTTGTATGGGTCTAATAAGTTCTTCTTGTTTTTTATACAAATCTCCATCTTTTCCAAATCTTTGCTGTTGAAGATTCTTGACTTCTTTTTCATTTTCAATAATTTCATCTTCTCTAGCTTGTCTCATTTTTTCAGTCAGAAGGACTTTGTCAGTTTGATAGGCCCTGTATAACTTCTCAATGCTTTGGTATGCAGTTTCAATTTCTTCCTGCCAATCATAAGAGATATTGTCTAATTCTTTTTTTGCTTGAAGATATTCTGGAATATTTTCAAGGATGTATTGTGAATCTACATAGGCAAACTTTTGTGCCCAAGAATTACTTATACCAAAAAAAAGAATCAGGATTAGAGTTAATTTTTTCATAGTGCAAATTTATATAAATTAAAATTGTTGACCAATGGAAAAATGAGTTTGCCAGCCACTTTTTTGTAATGCACCTTCAAGTGGGTCTAACCCGTGGCCAAAATCAACTCCAAGTAATCCAAACATAGGCATAAAGATACGAATACCAAATCCTACAGATCGTTTCACCTCAAATGGATTGAATTCATCCATAGTCTCCCAAGCATTTCCTGCCTCAGCAAATGCAGTTGCATAAATCGTTGAACTTGGGTTTAAAGAAAGTGGATATCGAAGTTCTAAAGTATACTTTGCGTAAATCCCAGCACCTCCCTCTATATGTTGAGAAACTGTGCTATTTGCATAACCTCTTAACCCAATAATTTCTCGAGCATTCAAATTTATTCCAGCAGTTAGTCCATCTCCTCCTAAAGTAAATCGTTCAAATGGGGAGATACCTACATCTGAATTATATGAGCCTAGTAAGCCGAATTCACTATGAGTTTTAATAACTAGATTTGCGAAAGGATTCGCATACCAAGTTCCGTTTAATTTAAGTTTGAAGTATTCTAACCATTCGTATTTTTCCGCAGGAGTCATTAACGTGTAATCCTTATTATTGAATAACGAATATGGAAGTGTAAATTGACCTAGAAAAGTAAATTGAGATCCCTTTTTTGGAAATATAGGGTCAAATATAGAGCTTCTAGACAGCATAGTTTTATAAGAAATATTTTTTGAAATACCATTACTGAAGCCAGGAACTATTGTTCGATTCTGTAAATGATATTGTTGAATACTGATGGATTTATTGGCAGAAAAGTAGTCATCAGGCCATTTAAGACGCTTTCCCAAACCAATATTGATTCCCGTTATATCCATTCTATTTATGTCATCATCAGTACTATAGTTTTGGATTGAATGGTTGACATACAGGCTTAAGGAATTAGGTTTCTTCCCACCCATCCATGGTTCTACAAAAGAAAATGAATAGTTTTGAAAAAAAGATCCGTTAGATTGAGCACGAAGTGAAATTCTTTGACCATCTCCTGAGGGTAAAGGACTCCATGTACTCTTGTTAAACATGTTTTTTAAAGAGAAATTATTAAAAGTAACACCAAATGTACCAACCACTCGACCTGCCCCCCAGCCTCCTTGAAGTTCAATTTGATCGGCCGGTTTCTCCTCTACTGAATATTCAATATCTACATTCCCTGTCTGAGGGTCAGGTTTTGGCGTAACCCCCATTGTTTGTGGATTAAAATAATTTAGTCTGTTCAATTCCTCTTGAGATCTAATGATGTCAGACCTCCGAAACAATTCTCCAGGCTTGGTTCGAATTTCACGCATGATCACGTGCTCATTTGTTTTAGAATTGCCAACTACAGTTACTTTATTTATTGTTGCTTGCTTTCCTTCGTAAATTCTTATTTCAAAGTCAATAGAGTCTTTTTCTACATTAATCTCTACGGGGTCAATATTGAAAAAGAGATATCCATCGTCCATATATAGAGAACTAATATCTACTCCAGTCATACTCATTTGCAATCGCTCATCCATCATTTTTTCGTCGTATATATCTCCTTTGTTGATGCCTAAAATTTGATCTAAGTATTCAGAGGGATATTTAGTATTTCCCAACCAGTTAATATCTCGATAATGATATTGTATACCCTCGTCTATAATTAAATCTACTTGAACTAATTCTTCAGAAATATCTTCTATCTTTCTTGAAACGATTCTGGCGTCCCTATAACCTGACTCGTTATATATAGAAATAATATTTTTTAAATCATCTTCAAATGCGTCACTTAAGAATTTTGAGGTTTTAAAAATCCGAAATAATTTTTTCTCTTTAGTTTCCTTAAGTTGTCTTTTTAGTTTTTTTTGAGGGAAAATAGTCGCACCAACAAAGTTGATTTTATCAATTTTCACCTTAGTTTTCTTATCGATATTTACATCCAACAGGACGCCAGAAATATTTGTTGTGTCTATTGACTGATTAATTTGAACCTGTGTATTCAAGTAACCTTTATCTTTATAATATTCTGTAATTATGTGTTGGGTGTTTTTGATTAGGTTTTCGGTAACAACTTTACCTCGTGCTAATTCAATCTTTTCTCTAATTTTATCAACTTCTGACTTAGAAGCTCCTTTGAAGCCAAACTTGGTAAGCTTAGGTAGCTCAGTCAAATAAATTTCAATAAATACATTCTCCCCTACAATTTTACTAACATTGATTTTAATATCACCAAATAAGTTTTGCTCCCATAATTTCTTTATGGCCTTTGAGAAATCTTCTCCTGGAACCATTATTTTCTTCCCAACATTTAATCCTGAAAGAGTGATTATTGCATTTTTATCTAAATTTAGGATACCTTGAATAGTAATTCCACCCAGCTCATATTCAACTGGTGCATCATAAGAAATATCTGTGATGCTATTACTAAGGTTTACCTGAGCAATTATTTGAGTTGAAATCAAGAGCAATAAAAGGAATATATAGTGATTTTTTTTCATTTTAATTTTTGATTTGTTCTGTAGTTTTTCCAAATCTACGTTCTCTATTTTGAAATTCTATAATTGCCTCGAAAAAGTCAGATTGGTTAAAGTCAGGCCATAATTTGTCGCTAAAATAGAGTTCGGAATATGCAATTTGCCATAGCAAGAAATTGCTGATTCTGAATTCTCCACTAGTTCGTATTAATAAATCTGGATCAGAGTATTTAGAAGTGTAAAGTTCTTGAGAAATTAATTTTTCATCGATGTCGTTAATTTTTAGCAATCCTTGCGATACTTTATTAACGACATTTTTTACGGTATTTGTGATCTCCGTCCTTGAACTATATCCTAAGGCAAGAACTAGAGTTAACCCATTATTTGAAGACGTTTTTTCAATTACGCTTAAGAGAGATTTTCTACAAGATTTAGGGAGCTTATCTGTTTCTCCAATTGTTTCTAATTTGATATTATTTTTTTGAAAGGTGCTAAGCTCTTTTTTTAATGAAGCTACAATGATTTCCATTATAGTATTGACTTCAGCTTTCGGCCTACTCCAGTTTTCCGTCGAAAATGAATACAATGTAAGTACTTTTACACCTATATCTGCTGATGCTTCTACTACTTCTCGAACAGTATTGACTCCATTTCTATGTCCCACTGCACGCAGAAAACCATTTTTTTTTGCCCAACGCCCGTTGCCATCCATAATTACCGCAATATGCTCAGGAATAGGTCTAAGCTTAATAGTTTGTTTAATATTTTGCTGCATTATTGAAGGAGTTCTTTGGGACATTTTACTGCTTTGTTTCTAATTTTGTAGCTTAAAGTAATTCCTGTAAAATGATACCAGTCTTTGTTGTTTGGGTTACCTCTTGTTTTTCCTACAATAGTCTCGTCCATTCCGGGATTAGCCATTTCAGCACTTTCAGAAGTTAGATAGTTTTCGTCTGCATAATAGCCACTTACATCGTCTAAGTAGTCTGTTTGAGCGGAACGCCAAATCCATTCGATTCCTAAAGAAAGCTTCTCACCAAAGTTGGTTTTGTATCCAAATCCAAAGGGGAGGGCCCAACTAGAAAGATTATATTTTTCAATATTAGAAGCATTTGAACCTTGTCCTTCTGTTCCTAGAGATTGTAAATCAACTAAAATATCTGTTGCATTCTTAGCCTGAGGATTAAATTTGAAATAGGAAATACCCGCATGCAAATATGGAGTAGAGGTTTTTCTTCTTGGCCTAGCAGTAAATTTGTAAAAATTAAATTCAAATCCAAGAGATGCGTCTATAATTTTAGATTGAAAGCTTAAATTTCTGTTTTGTATTTCGATGTTTTTTGCCGAGGCATCATCTGCTTTGACACTTCCAAAATGAATACTTGATCGAAAGCTAAGGTATTTGTGAAAATTTATTTTATAAATAAAACCCATAGCAGCAGACTGTTCCGATAAAACTCCTCCTATGTAGTCTCTTCCTATATCCCCATGATACCCTGAGCTCCCAAAGAAAATACCAACTTCATTTTTTTGAGCTGAAGAGGGTCCTGATTGGAAGAGTAGTAGGATAAAAAGAAGATTTTTTATCATGCTTTGAATATGGTGATTACCTGCAAATATAATGATTTACTTATCTTTTTAGTGTTTAATTACGTTTGTCTAAACCCCAGAGTAGTTTATTTCTTAAGGTACTTGAAAAGTCCTGTGTATCCGTTTCTACCATATTGGTTTTGAATTTCTCTTTTGAAATAGTTAATTCTATACCTGCTTCTAGGGATTGTATTCGTGAATCTAGTGCAACAAGAAATTGATTATCTCTTCCTTCGACCTTAACTTTAATGGTGTATTCGTCACTTATAACAAGCGGGCGTACATTTAAATTGTGTGGTGCGATGGGGGTAATAATAAAATTATTTGACCCCGGCATTACAATTGGCCCCCCGCAGCTAAGAGAATAGCCTGTAGACCCAGTAGGCGTTGCAATGATTAATCCATCTGCCCAATAAGAATTAAGGAATTGGTCATTGATATAGGTGGAAATAGTAATCATTGAAGTGGTATCTTTTCTAGAAATAGTCACCTCATTTAGGGCAAAGTTTAAGTCGCCAAAAACACCACAGTCAGTTTCAAGTTTTAGCATGACCCGTCGGTCAATAGAGAAATGTTTGTTAACGAGCTGTTTGATTGTTTTTGGGATTTCATTTTTCGCAATATCCGCAAGAAATCCCAGACGACCAGTATTTACTCCTATAATTGGAATTTCAGAGTCTCTTATTATGGTAGTAGCATCTAGAATGGTTCCATCGCCACCTATACTAATAAATAGATCTACCCCCTTTTTTAATTCTTCGTAAGAATTATAGGTTCCCAAGAAAAGATTGAGATTCATCTGTTGAGAAAGAAAGTTATAAAATGGTTCATAAACAATTACCTCCATTTGTACTTTTTCAAGCTCTTGAAAAAGTTCGAGTACAAATGGAGTGACATTATCTTGAAACTGTTTTCCGTAAACGGCTACTTTCATGTTTTATATATTCAAATACCTAATTAAAGAGTCAAATCGATCATTTAGCCCCGTGCTTTGAATCTTTTTTTGAAAAGAAGCTAATATACTGTATTCGTATCGTTCAAATGTTTGTATAACTCCTGACAATTCTTCCGAATTAATTTTTATTAATATTTCCAACATTTTCAAATTGCTACTGTGAGGAAGGCACAGACATGTTAATATTTTTGCTCCACTTCCCTCTACAATTTGAGAAATTTGAGATAAGCTGTAATCTACATTTTTCACTTCAAGATGAATGATGCCACCAGGCTGTTTTAAATTTAGCCAATCGCAACATTTTACTAAAAGATCCAATTCATGAATACATCCCAAATATCTGTTTTCTTGGTCTATAACAGGGAGAATACTTAATTTTTCTATAGAAAAGTAGTTCAATGCATTAAAAAGATTTTGTTCTTCTCTAATACTGGTCTGGGCTAGATGTTTTTTATGAGTTTCAATAGTATCTGTTTCTGGAGCACCTAAGAGGCTATCTTCATCAATCAATCCAACAAAACCTTCAGGTCCAAGAACAGGAATTTGCTTTAATTTATGTTGATCAAAAAAATAGATTGCTGTAGAAATTGAATCTGACAAAAGTAGTTGAGGAATCTCATTTTTTAATAAATCTCGGACAAACATATTAGAATTAATTATTTACAAATTTAATATTTTTTAGTGTTTAATTGCTCGCCTCATTGTTATTCTTGGTTAAATCTAATTTAATGAGTACTATTTTTTTAATGAAGTAGCAGAACAGATATGAATTATTTAATAGAAAGTTAATTTTATTTGTTTTCCTAGGCTATTTCATATCTTCGTAGATAATTAATAAAATATGATCCGATTAAGTGTTAATATTAACAAGATTGCCACATTAAGAAATGCTAGAGGGGCTAACACTCCAGATTTAATTTCAGTCGCGAAAGATATAGAAAGGTTCGGATCTCAAGGTATTACTGTTCATCCTCGGCCTGACGAAAGGCATATTCGTTATTCAGATGTAATTTCATTGGCTCCTGTTTTGACTACTGAGTTTAATATTGAAGGTTATCCTGACCCCAAATTCATAGATCTTGTTTTACAGTCTAGTCCTCATCAAGTGACTTTAGTTCCCGATGCTCCCGTTGCGCTGACTTCAAATTCGGGATGGAATACTAAAAAACATCTATTCTTTTTAACCGAAATCATTTCAGAGTTTGCGGCGAAGGGTATTCGAACATCTTTATTTATGGGGACAGACTTTGCGCTAATTGAAAAGGCAAAGGAAACGGGGGTGGATCGTATTGAGTTTTATACTGAGCCCTATGCTGAATTGTATGATAAAAATAGGGAAAAGGCTATTAAGCCTTTCGTGAAAGCGGCAAATTTCTCTAATCAATTAGGTCTTGGCATCAATGCAGGCCACGATTTAAATTTAAAAAACTTAAGATATTTTTGTGCTAAAATTGATGGATTACTTGAAGTTTCTATCGGTCACGCATTAATTTCTGATGCTTTATATTTTGGCTTGGAGAATACGGTTCAAATGTATTTAAATAGGTTAAATGTCTGAGTTACTTTATTCAAAGATCTTTGGTTCTGGAAAACCTCTTATTATTTTGCATGGACTGTTTGGAATGTCAGATAATTGGCAGACTCTAGCCAGAGAGTTTGGTCAATTTTTTGAGACGCATGTTTTGGATTTAAGAAATCACGGAAAATCATTTCATTCTAATAATCATACTTATGATTTGATGTGCTCTGACCTATTGTATTATATTGATCATCATGGATTCGATAAAGTGTCTTTAATTGGACATTCGATGGGAGGCAAAGCAGCAATGCTTTTTGCCACCTTGTATCCTAACAGAGTTGAGAAATTAGTGGTTGTAGATATCGCTCCAAAGTATTATCCCCCTCATCATCATGCAGTCCTAGCTGGATTACAAGATGTTGATAGCGCACAAATTACTACTAGGAATCAGGCCGACGAAATACTTAAGTCGCATTTTTCAGACCAGGGAATTCGTCAGTTTTTATTAAAAAGTTTGTTTTGGAAATGCAAAACATATCTAAGCTTTAGATTCAACCTAAAAGTACTTCAAGAAGAGATTGAGCAGATTGGCGAATCCCTTAAAAAAGGAGCTTTATTTTCCGGTCCTAGTTTGTTCCTTTCTGGAGCCAATTCCGACTATATATCGCAAGGGGATGAAAAGCTAATTGAATCTCATTTTTTAGATGTCGAAATTATTGAGATTCCTAAAGTAGGCCATTGGATTCATTCAGAAAGTCCTCTGTATTTTTTTAAGCAAGTCAGTCGATTTTTAATTTACTAAAGTCCATTTTCATTGCTTTTCCATTACATTCACTGTTGAATGAATTACTTTTTTTTATTTAAACTATCAATAAAATTATGGGAACAAGAACTCTAATTACGAATGATGCATCTGTGCTGGGAATACTTGTAATAATACTTGCATTTATCTTTTACACCTCTTCTTTAAAGAATCCTTTTTGGAAAAAATTTTACACCTACATCCCTGCTTTGCTTCTTTGTTACTTTTTACCCTCTGCATTAAATTCTTTCGGAATTATTTCAGGAGATGATTCCAGTTTGTATTTTATAGCTTCACGTTATTTGCTTCCTGCTTCCTTGGTTTTATTAACCTTAAGTATCGATCTTAAAGGGATAGTAAGTTTGGGTCCCAAATCAATTATTATGTTTTTGGCAGGAACATTCGGAATTGTTATTGGTGGACCTTTGACCGTACTTATTTTGTCTTATTTTTCTCCTAATTTAGTTGGAGGAGTTGGTCCAGAAGCTGTTTGGCGAGGTCTAGCTACGATTGCAGGTTCATGGATAGGAGGAGGAGCAAATCAAGCGGCAATGAAAGAGATGTTTAAATGCAGTGATTCATTATTTAGCGCCATGATTACAGTCGATGTTATCGTTGCCAATTTATGGATGGCTTTTTTGCTTTACGGAGCAGGAATTTCCTCCAAAGTAGATGCTTGGTTTAAAGCCGATTCTACTGCGATTGATGTTTTGAAGAATAATCTAGCCGACTACGAGTCAAAGGTTGCTAGAATACCAAGCTTAACAGATTTGATGGTCATCGTAGCCATTGGAATAGGTGTTACGGGACTAGCTCACATGGGCGCTGATGTTATAGCCCCTTGGGTTCTAGCAAATACTCCCCAATTAGCTAAGTTCAGTTTATCATCTAAGTTCTTTTGGTTGATTGTTATTGCTACAACGGGTGGCCTTATTCTTTCTTTTACTAGATTAAAGGAGTTCGAAGGAGCGGGAGCTTCCAGAGTAGGTTCACTCTTTTTATATATTCTAGTGGCGACTATCGGAATGAAAATGGACGCTTTGTCTATCTTTCAAAATCCCGGGTTATTTTTGATTGGTATAGTTTGGATGATGATTCATATTAGCATCCTGTTGGTTGTAGGGAAACTAATAAAGGCTCCTTTTTTCTTTGTTGCAGTAGGTTCACAAGCTAATGTAGGTGGGGCAGCTTCGGCTCCAATTGTAGCTTCTGCATTTCATCCGTCACTTGCTCCAGTGGGAGTTTTGTTGGCTGTTTTGGGTTATGCCTTAGGGACTTATGCCGCTTGGTTTTGTGCCATATTAATGCAAATAGCTGCATCTTAAATGATTAAGTCATATTCTTGTAGCCAACTTTTGCTCGAACTCTTTTAAGAACAGATTGAGCAATGATTCGTGCTTTTTTTGCCCCTTTCTGAAGCTGATTTTCAATAAGGTCTTGCTGATCCATGAGTTTGTTGAATCGGCTTCTTTCCGACGAGTATTTGTCTATGATGAGCTCATAAAGAGCTTGTTTGGCATGCCCATATCCATAATTTCCTCCCGAATAATTTTTCTCCATTTGCTCTATATCTCCATCTGACGCCAATAAAGTGTAAATTTTAAATACATTACATGACTGTGGGTCTTTGGACTCTTTGATTCCTTTGGAGTCTGTTTGTATTGCCATAATCTGTTTGCGTAATTTTTTATCAGGTAAAAATACATTGATAAAATTATTATACGATTTGCTCATTTTTCTCCCATCTATTCCTGGAATAGTCATTACTTTTTCATCAATTTTAGACTGAGGAAGAGTCAGCGTATCGCCATAGATGTTATTAAAAAACCCTACCATATCTCTAGTCATTTCTAGATGTTGTTTCTGATCTTTTCCAACAGGAACAATATCCGCGTCATACAAAAGAATATCTGCAGCCATTAAAATAGGGTAGGTGAATAATCCGGTATTCACATTATGTACTTTACTAGATTTATCTTTGAAGGAATGTGCGTTGGTAAGCATTGGGAATGGCGTAATGCAATTAAGATACCACATTAATTCAGTCACTTCCGGAATGTCTGATTGGCGATAAAATATATTCTTTTCTGTATTAAAACCAAAAGCAATCCATGCAGCAGCTGTTGCATAGGTATTTTCTTTCAGTGATTTTGGGTCTCGAATACTCGTTAAAGAATGCATATCTGCAATAAAAAATAATGATTCATTCTTTGAATCTTTTGATAATTTAATTGCAGGAATAATCGCTCCCAAAAGATTACCTAAATGTGGGGTTCCACTACTTTGAATTCCTGTCAGTATTCGTGCCATATTTCTTTGTCTTATTTTGTAAAAATATAAAAATAATAAGATGCTTCGATGACTTTTAAGTCTCTATTCATTAAAAGTTGTTATTTTTACCGCGTGAAAGTTTTTTTTAAATTATTACAGATATTGTGGCGGCTCTGGTTTGGGTTAATCGTATTTGGTGGATTGGCTCTTTTCTTCCCCCTTTTATGGGCTTTATTGCTTCACAAAAGCACCTACAAGACTTTTCATTTTATGTGCAGGATCTGGTCTTATATTATTTTGTTTTTCTCTGGTTTTTTTGTTGATGTGGAGTTCGAAGAAGAGTTAGATCCAGAAAAAGCCTACATCATTTGTCCAAACCATGTCTCATATTTAGACATTCCCCTTATATTTGTTGTAATGCCTGGTGTTTTTGTTTTTATAGGCAAAAAGTCTTTATCTAAACTACCCTTGTTTGGTTGGGTTTATAAAAAGACGATGATATTGGTAGATCGCTCTTGCAAACATAGTTCATATGATGCCTTTCGTCGTGCTTCTGAAAGAGTTGCAGTTGGAGTGGGTATCACTATTTATCCAGAAGGAGGTATTCCACATCGAGATGTGAAGTTGCAATCTTTTAAATCTGGTGCTTTTAGGATGGCAATTGAACAGAAAGTTGATTTGGTGCCTGTTACTTTTTTGGACAATAAAAGACTTTTTCCTAGTGACCATTTAGAGGGAAGTCCCGGTAGATTACGAGTCTTTGTTCATAAGCCTATTCCTTCAGGAACCTACCATTCAGAAGATGTTCACAAGTTTAAATCGGACGTCTATGAAATTATTAATAATAAATTATCAGACGATGAAAGTAGATGATAAATTAGTTAAGCATTTGGCACATCTATCAAGATTAGAGTTATCCGAGGCAGATCAAATTCAAATGAAATCTGATTTTGAGAAAATTTTAGGTTTTGTCGCTCGATTAGATAAAATAGATACTTCTGGTGTTGACCCCCTGGTATATATGAGCAAGGAAAGAAATGTTTTAAGGGAAGACAAAGTGGGGAATCAAGTCTCTCAGAAAGCTGCATTGAAAAACGCACCTGCTAAAGATTCTGATTATATTAGAGTGCCAAAAGTGATTAAAAATTAAAAATCTTCATCATTTTCTTTTTTTCTGAAAGAACTGTTGCATAAGTTCAGCGCAAGGTTCTGCTAGAATTCCAGAAGTTATTTTAGTTTTCGGATGAAGCAACTGTAAACCCCTCTTTTGGACCCCTCTTTTTACATCAAATGCCCCAAAGATAATTTCTGGGATTTGAGTCCAATAAGAGGCTCCAGAGCACATCACACAGGGTTCAATAGTCACATATAGTTTGCATTTACGTAGGTATTTTCCTCGTATAAATTCTGAAGCCGATGTAAAAGCTTGCATTTCTGCATGTGCAGTCACATCATTTAATCGTTCGGTAAGGTTATGTGCCCGAGCAATAATTCGACCCTCAGAAACTATTACTGCTCCAATAGGAACTTCTCCCATTTCATATGCTTTCTTCGCCTCTATGAGAGCTTGATTCATAAAGTACTCATCTGATTTTTCTTCAATCATGTGATTATTTATTTCAAATTTAGCCATTCCTCAAGGATATTATAATGTATTTTATGCTGTTTTTGTAATCTATTTCATCCTAAGTCCATGCTGGTATTCATTACTCCGTTTCAATTCTTATATTTACACAAATTATAGACATGCAGAACAAGAATTTTAGGCCAGAAAAGCGAGTAGGTAAGACCAAAGCTTATAAAGCGGAAGGTCTCCAAAAAGCCATCGATCAGAAAAATAGACATGCTGACCCCGAAAAGCGAAGTGAAGATCGAAGGAGGGCTGCAGAGAATAAAAAAGTTAACACTTCTTTTATTAAAAGACGCACCAATACCAATTTTAGTAAATCAAAAGAAGACCGAGCTCCTGATGATAAAATTCGAATAAATAAGTATCTGGCATCCGGAGGTACTTGTTCTAGAAGAGAGGCGGAGAAGTTTATTGTGGCAGGAGCCGTATCAGTCAATGGAAAACCTATGACCGATTTGAGTTATAGGGTATCTCCTTCGGATTTGGTTAAGTTTAATGGACAAACCATTCGGGGAGAAAAGAAGAAATATGTATTGTTAAATAAACCTAAAGATTTTATCACTACTACCTCTGATGAAAGAGACAGAAAGACAGTCATGCAATTGGTAGAAAAAGCTTGTGAAGAAAGAATTTATCCCGTGGGCCGTTTGGATAGAAATACGACAGGACTTTTATTATTCACCAACGATGGAGATTTGGCGAAAAAACTGGTCCATCCAAAGCAAGGGGTTCGTAAAATTTATCATGTGACTCTAGATAAGAAATTAGCTAAACATCATTTGTCTTCCATAGAGAAGGGAATAGAACTTGATGACGGTCTGGCTCCAGTCGACAGTATATCCTTCATAGAGGGTTCTGCACATAATCAAGTGGGTATCGAGCTTCATATTGGGCGAAATCGAATTGTGCGAAGAATTTTTGAAAGTTTCGGTTATGAAGTACAGCATCTAGATCGCGTCGTTTTTGGAAACCTAACCAAGAAAGATGTTAAGCGAGGTTCCTGGAAACACCTAGACAAAAAAGAGTTGGACCTTCTTCGATTATTATAAAGATATATAAATTTCATTTTTCATTTTTTTTCGTCGTGAGTATCAAAGTTGTGTTGCCCAAAATAATAATAAATCAAACTCATTCGTTTTTGTTTCATGATTTCGAATCTTAAAATAAAGAAAATTAGTAAGCGACTTTTGTTGCTTGGTGCCTTGACGATTGGACTGGCTATCCTTTGGTTTACCAAAAGTCTGGTTGATGATTTGAGGAGAGAAGAAAGAATCAAGGTTAAAATTTGGGCTGCTGCCACAGAACAGACCACTGACATAGAAAATTTAGATGAAGATATTAGTTTTGTTTTTGAGGTTATCAATCTTAATAAAACTATTCCAGTGATTTTAACCGATGACAAGGGTGAAATTCTTTATCATAAAAACTTTCCAGAAAAGAGGACTTTAAATTCAGATTATTTAGAAGATCAGCTTCTCTCCATGCAGAAGGCTAAAGATCCTATTACTTTTGAGTATGCAGATGGAAAGAGCAATATGATTTATTACAAGGATTCTATTCTATTGACCAGGCTTCAGTATTTTCCTTTTATGATTTTGTTTGCAGTCGGGCTTTTCATTCTTTTGGGGTATCTCACTTTTAATGCCTCTCGAAAATCAGAACAAAATAAAGTTTGGGCCGGAATGGCCAGAGAGACAGCTCATCAATTAGGAACACCACTTACTTCTTTAATGGGTTGGTTGGTTTTATTAAAAGAGAAAGAAGGTACGGAAGAACTAGCTTTTGAAATGAATAAAGATTTATTGAGACTCCAAACCATTTCTGAACGTTTTTCTAAGATTGGTTCTCAACCAGAGCTCCAAATAACAGAGGTAAATAAAGCTCTCGAGCGATCTTTTTTCTATATGAAAGATAGGTGTTCGTCCAAAATAAATTTCATATTGAGCCCAGATTCTCCAGCATTATTTATTGACTTAAATCCTCAATTATTTGGCTGGGTCATCGAAAATATACTCAGAAATTCCATCGATGCCATTCAAGGGAAGGGATCAATTTATCTTAATATAAAAGAGTATGGAAATAGAGTGTTTATAGATATTAAGGACACGGGAAGAGGTTTGCGATCAGCTCAGCTGAAAGCCATATTTGAACCTGGGTATACTACAAAGAAAAGAGGGTGGGGTCTAGGTCTTTCTTTGGTTAAAAGAATTATTGAAGATTACCATAAAGGCCAGGTTTTCGTGTTGCAATCTGAATTAGGAAAGGGTACTACTTTTCGAATTAGTCTTCTAAAAAGCTAATGGCTGGAATTTATTTGCATATTCCTTTTTGCAAGAAAGCTTGTAATTATTGTAATTTTCATTTTTCTACGTCCATTAGAATGAAAGCTGATTTTGTTGAGGCATTGATTCTAGAAATAGAATTGCGTAAGGATGTTTTCTCTCATGATTCTATTTCAAGCATATACTTTGGTGGAGGAACCCCTTCTTTGCTTAGTTCAAATGAACTTAATAGAATTCTTGATCATTTACATCAACACTTTAATGTGGATTCAGATGCAGAAATCACACTCGAAGCTAATCCTGACGATTTAAGTCAAGATAAAATCAAGCAATTTGCTCAAAGTTCTATCAATAGATTGAGTATCGGCGTTCAATCTTTTAGAGATTCCGATTTGAAATTCATGCATCGGATACATAGCGCATCCCAAGCCTTAGAATCCATTAAAAGAACTCAAGACATTGGTTTATCGAATATCACTATAGACCTAATTTATGGAACTCCAGGAATGACGAATGCACATTGGTTAGAGAATTTACAAATGAGCTTTTCACTTCAAATTCCCCATATTTCTTCTTATGCACTCACAGTTGAAGATAATACACCATTGAAAAGACAGATTTTAAGTAAGAAATATCCCCCTGTGAGCGAAGACCAAAGTGCAGAACAATTCAAATTATTAATGAAAGAGATGAAGGCGGCTGAATATAAGCAGTATGAAATTTCTAATTTTTGCAAAGAAAATGCTTACAGTCGGCACAATAGTTCATATTGGAGGAAAAAAGCATATTTAGGATTGGGTCCTTCAGCGCATTCATTTATTGGCAATAGTCGCTTGTGGAATGTATCTAATAACCAAATATATATTCATGAGATTAATCAAAGTATCTTGCCGCTGGAAAGAGAGATATTGTCTCAAAGGGATCAATATAATGAGTATATGATGACCTCATTAAGGACTATTTGGGGATGTGATATTGCCGTGATTAAAAAAGATTTTCCTAGTATTTATTCGTTACATTTCCTCGAAGAAATAAAGACCCATATTGACCGGGGTTTAGTCGAGGAATCCAATGGCATATTTACTTTATCAGATCAAGGTAAATTATTTGCAGATCGAATTTCTTCTGATCTTTTTTTGACAACTTAAATAATTAAGAAAGAATGAGATATATTGGTACGACTAAAAATAGTGATGGAAGCATGTTACTGACTTTAATCTTCTTGAACTCTAGAATATTAATACCAATACATATTATGAGAACCCCTCCTACAGCAGATATTTCATTAATTATACCGGAAGTTAAATGAGGTTCCAAATAAAGGGCGGCAAAAGTCAATATGGATTGAAAAATAAGTAATGGGACCGCCGAAACTAAAACTCCCAAACCAAAACTAGATGCCAATAAGATAGAAGTAATGCCGTCCATGAAGCTTTTTGTGTAAAGCAAGGTTCTATCATGATTAATCCCCTCTTCAATAGCTCCTACAAAAGTCATTGATCCTATGCAGTAGAGTAGGAAAGCTGTAACAAGTCCTTCTGCAAACTTTTCGTTTTTACTTTTTAAAATGCGCTTTATTTTTTCGCCAAGTATTTGGAGTTTATTTTCAATATTTAATTTTTCTCCAATCGCTGCTCCCATTGTTAAACTTAAAAGAAGGACAATAAATTCCTGCGTTTCTAGAGACATTTTTAAACCAAGAACGAGGGTGAAAACTCCCATGACTTCAAAAATAATGTTACGAATTGGTTTCGGTAAAAGATTGCCAAAGCTTAGTCCTATAAGACTACCCCCAATAACTGATAGTGCATTGACAATACTTCCAAAGGGAATCAAACTAGATGGCGTTTTTTGAGTGAGATAATTTTTATTTTGAGAGTTAAAAGAGTTGCTCAAACAGGACCCTCGTTAGCGGGTCTGAGGGGCGGGAAGCATTGGTGTCTAATATATTTCCTTGGGGATCAAAGAGCATAAATCGTGGGATTCCCTTTATATGATAATCTTTTGCAATTTGTGACCATCCTGCTGCGAAAAGTTGAACACCACCCAATTCCTTTTCTTCAATCATGTCTAACCAAGTTTGGTAATCATTTTCCTCATCTACTGATACACTCATGAAGACGATATTTTTATCATGGTAGTCTTTTTCTAACTTTATTAAGTCTGGAATTTCTCTTTTACATGGACCACACCAGGTAGCCCACACATCAACATAAACATAGTTTCCCTTGAAGTCAGACAATGATTTTTCTTTTCCGTTTTTGTTTGGATAAGTAAAGTCTATTGCAGGATTTCCTGCGCTTAAAAGAGTCATTTCATGTGCCAATTCTCTTATCGTATTCACAATACTAGTATCGGAATGGACTTTTTTGAATGCCATCATGACCTCTTCTATTTGAGAAAGATCATTCCCGTCTAAATAGTTTTTCATCATGACCATAGCTATGGTATCTGTAGTTTTTTTTGACTCAAAATGAGTACTTAAAAAGTCTAGGCTGCTCAGCATATAATTTTTATCCTGTGATTTTTTTTGGGATTTTACATAGGTACTTAAGAAGTTGAATGCATCATAGTTTTCTAGATGGATTGGGTCATTTACATCAATGTCAGCCACGAAATCAAAGTAATCTTCACTCAATATGATGCTAGAATCGGAAATAGATTCGTGATAACGTTGATAATTTAGTTTTGATGTTGCCCATTCCATCCAAATTGATTTTTCTTCATTTTTTTTGAATGTTTGGTCAAGTCCAAGATTTAAAAGAGCATAAAGGTCATTTTCTATTTTGTTTACTCGATTGAGAAAGTCATTCTCGGAAAGACTATATAATAATCTGCGGTCTAATTTCTCATCTAATAAATATTTTTTAGCCAGAAAATTAGATTCACTACTTCCTGTATAGAAGATCGTCTCATCAAATTCATTTGGATCGATAGTCAATTGAATCTTGTCTCCTGGTTTTACATACATGGCTGTTGTCTCAGGCCCATGTTTAAAACTGACATATTTTGCTTCTTCTAGACGAAATTCTATTTTAAAACTTGCGCTTTCATTTAGACTATCTGTCTCATTATTTGTTCCATCATTAAAGAGTATAGATGCAGTTTTACTGAGTGGATTAATTACTTTACCACTGATGATGACAGTTTCTGAAGGGTTGTTTTGACATGCAATTACCAAGCAAATTATTAGGCCGAGAATGAATTTTTTCATGAGTCATTAATTTTATGTCATTAAAAGTAAAGCTTTTTTAAAAGCCAACGAAATGTTTTAGGTTGTAGTATGATATCAATTATCTTGTTGGATTTAAGTACAGTTGTAAATTATAAATTTTTTATTTTGATCCACTACATTCACCTTGTGAAAGAAATCATGAAGCTGTGTTTTTAAATTCAGGTGATTGCTAGTCACCAATTGAAAAGAGCCCCCTTTTTTTAGACATCTTTTCACTTCCTTAAATAAGCTTATTGAAACATCAATATTGATTTCATGTTCAAAGTGAAATGGAGGATTGGAAAGAACCATGTCAAAGCTGTTGTCCTCAAAATGTGCTAAGTCGTCCTGATAATAGAAAAAAGATCTTTTTGGATCTACATTTATTTTTGAGGATTCGATAGCCAGAAAAGAGTCGTCTACCAGATGAACTTCAGCATCTGGTTTTTGGCGTTGCGCTTCATACGCCAAAACTCCATTTCCAGAGCCTAGATCTAAGATTTTATTGTCTGAAAGAGTGATTACCATGTTTTCTATGAAAAATTGTGTGGCATAATCAATCTTTTTGGCAGAAAAAACCCCAAAGTATTGAACGATTTTTTTCGAATTAGAGAAATTAATTTCATTTTTAATCTCTGATTCCTTTCGCTTCTTTTTATTCTTTAGGACAATCAATCTCGATTTTTTCCATGCTTTAGACTGATCGCATAGCTCATAATATTCACTGCAAATATCAAGCATTTGTTGGCTAAAGTATTTGGTCATGAAAGCACAGATTATTATAGTCTCTTTTTTTGAGGCGCGATAAAGCTGCTCCATTTGTAGACGAAAAAGATCCAATGATTTCGGTATTTTGATTAATACCAGATTACAGCATGGTTTTATTTTATCTAAAGGTCCAGTTTTGATTATACTTTCTAATTCTAGGTCATTTGACTGGAGATTGATTTCTACCGATTTTTCCTGGCTTTTAAAGTTTAAAATAGTCCTAGGTTTATGCTCTGCGAGCAGAGTGCTCAAAAATCCAAACCGATCATTGTATAAAACGATATTTTTTAACTTTATTTTTTCTTCTTCTAGGTATTTTAAAATATGTTCATCAGCTGCATTCCAAGCCCTTAGAGAACTTTGATTTGTTTTGGGATATCGCTTAATTGTGTAGGACCTATCTTTAAAGATATATTTCATGAACTAGAGGTTAAATGCTTTTTTTACTTGTTGAATATAATCAAGTTTTTCCCAAGGAAAAGTTTCAATTTCTTTTGTTATTTTTTTCCCATCAGCCATTTCAAAGACCACTGTTTTTTGTTCTGATTTTCGTCCCATATGTCCATATGCTGCAGTTTCACTGTAAATAGGGCTTTTTAGATTGAATCTTTTTATTATACCGGCTGGCCTCATGTCGAAGATAGTTTCTACTTTTTTTGCAATTTCACTGTCACTTAATCCGATCTTCTTTGTTCCATAAGTATCCACAAAAATATTCATTGGTTTAGCAACACCAATAGCGTATGAAACTTGAATTAGAATTTGGTCTGAGACTCCACTTGCGACCATATTTTTTGCAATATGCCTAGTTGCATAAGCTGCAGAACGGTCTACTTTTGAGGGGTCTTTTCCAGAGAATGCTCCTCCGCCATGAGCGCCTTTACCCCCATAGGTATCTACGATAATTTTTCTTCCTGTCAATCCGGTATCTCCATGGGGCCCTCCAATAACAAATTTCCCTGTCGGATTTACATGATATTTAACTGCTTCATTCTTGTCAAATAAATTTTTTATTGACAACGGAAGTTTTTTCTTGATGCGTTCAATGAGAATTTTTTGCACATCGATATTAATTTTATCTAGCATTTTTTTCTCCTCATCAAATTCATCATGTTGAGTGGAGATAACGATTGTATCTATTCGTTCTGGTATGTGATGGTCAGAGTATTGAATCGTTACCTGTGATTTCGCATCTGGCCTGAGGTAATGCATAATTGGATGATTTTCTCGTCTTATTAGAGCTAGTTCTTCAAGAAGAAGATGTGACAAGCTTAGAGCTAGAGGCATATAATTTTCTGTTTCATTTGTGGCATAACCAAACATCATTCCTTGGTCACCGGCTCCTTGTTCAGAATACAAACCTTTACCTTCAACGACTCCCTGATTGATGTCATCAGATTGCTCGTGAACGGTGGATATTATCCCACATGATTCAGCGTCAAATTTATATTCAGATTTTGTGTATCCAATTCTACGAATGACATTTCTTGCTTGTTTTTGAATGTCTACCCATGCAGTAGATTTAACTTCGCCACTCACAACAGTGAGTCCAGTAGTAACAAGTGTTTCACACGCAACTTTTGATTCTGGATCTTTAGCCAGAAAAGCATCTAGAATTGCATCAGAAATTTGGTCAGCTACTTTATCTGGATGGCCTTCAGAAACAGATTCCGAGGTAAAAAAATAAGACATATATAAATTTTATTTTTTTTAAAAAATTTGTAAATCTGATTTTGGCTTTAGCTGGGAATACTGCATTAGCCTTTTTTAAAGTGGTAGCAATCAGTCAAAATAATCCACTTGATAAATTCAAATGTAATAATTAATTTAATTTGTTAGTCTTCTAAAAACATCTTCTAGTTTTTCTTCTTTAACAATTTCTTTAATGAAATTATTGGCAACAATTTCACCGTTATTTAGAATAATCACTCTATCACAAATTGCCTCAACCTCTTGCATTATATGAGTAGAAATAAGAACTGTTTTTTCTTCGCCCATTTTTTTAATTAAAGCTCGAATTTCTACAAGTTGGTTTGGATCTAATCCGGTTGTTGGCTCATCTAAAATAAGTACCTCTGGATTGTGGATGAGTGCTTGAGCCAAACCCACTCTTTGTTGATATCCTTTAGAAAGTGATTTAATTTTTTTCTTTTTTTCTTTTGATAAACCGATAGTGGAAATCATTGAATCCACGAGGCTGATTTCTACCTTATATATTTGGGCAACAAATTCCAAATATTCCGTCACATACATGTCCTGGTATAGGGGGTTGTGCTCTGGTAAATATCCGATTTTACTTTTGGATTGTAAACTGTGTTCTTGGATATCAATATTGCAAATAGTCGCTTCCCCTCCTGAAACTGAAATATATCCACTGAGGATTTTCATGAGAGTTGATTTACCAGCTCCATTGGGTCCTAGTAAACCTACAATCTCGCCTTTTTTTATCTCAAAAGAAATGCTATTTAGCGCCTTCTGATTTCCATATAACTTAGTAATATTCTTTGCGCTAATTGACATAATTACGAAGGTAGGTTATTTTTTTTTTCTTAAATGATTATTTATTGTTAAAGAAATGACCAAAACATTAATAGTAGAAGTATCCTTTCTATGTCCAATCAATTGTTTTTTTGACATTAATGATAATTTGGTATTCTACACTAATTTTAATTATGCATTATTTATTGCTCTCTAATGCAATCGGATAAGCAAATAGATTCTCCTTTTTTTTATCTAATTTTCCTAAAATTATTTATTGTTCCTACCAAATCATATCTTTGTTTTTATGCAAGGAATGGTAGTTAAGTCAACAGGGAGTTGGTACAGTGTATTAAGTCAAGACGGAACCTATTGTCAGTGTCGTCTGAAGGGGAAGTTTAGAATGAAGGGGATTAAAAGTACTAATCCTGTTTCTGTGGGTGATCAAGTTTTGTTATCTAGGCAGGGTGAAGACTTTTTGATTTATGAAATATTGGACAGAAAGAATTATATCGTCAGAAAATCTGTAAATCTCTCCAAACAAGTGCATATTATAGCCTCAAATATTGACCAAGCCTTTTTAGTAGTCACACTGGCCTCTCCAAAAACTTCTGTAGGTTTTATTGATCGTTTTTTAGTGACTGCAGAGGCATACCAAATTCCAACTGTACTGGTTTTTAATAAAATCGATGTATACGATGAATATGATTTAGAATATCATCAACAGATGATTTCTTTATATCGAGGATGTGGATATGAGTGTATTGAAATCTCGGCAATAAAGAAGGAAAATATTGACGAACTAACGTCCAAAATGAAAGATAAGGTCACCCTACTTTCTGGGCACTCAGGCGTGGGTAAGTCAACTCTTGTTAATGCAATTGATCCTAATTTAGATTTACTGACTCAGAAAGTATCTCTTGCGCACAAAAAAGGAATGCATACTACTACATTTGCCGAAATGTTTGCGCTGGATTTTGGAGGGTTTATAATAGATACTCCCGGCATTAAAGGTCTGGGTCTAGTGGCTATTAATCCACAAGAATTAGCTAATTATTTTCCTGAGATGCTCCAATTAAAAAGTCAATGCAGATTTCATAATTGCCAACATATAAATGAGCCAAAATGTGCAGTGAAAGAAGCTCTAAATTCCGGAGAGATTAACCCTATTCGATATGATAGTTATTTGTCTATTTTAGGAGACGATAACAATCCTTTCAGAGAAGCTAAATATCATTGATGAGAGCGAATATTCAAAGAGTAAAACAAGCTTCTGTTTATATTAGGGAGAAAGAGATATCTAAAATAAATCAAGGGTTATTGGTATTTATAGGTGTCTGTAGCCAAGACATCCAAGAGGATGTCCTTTGGTTGTCTAACAAAATCTGTTCAATGCGTATATTTTCTGATACGCAGGGCAAAATGAATCGTTCCTTAGTTGAAGCGAGTGGGGATATTCTTTTAATTAGTCAGTTTACACTTTATGCAAAGACTAAAAAAGGAAATCGACCTTCTTATCTAAATTCTGCCCCCCCAGAGTTTGCTGAGCCAATGTATGAAGCATTTAAATTGGCTCTTCAACAGATTTTATGCAAAGAAGTTTTTACTGGTGCATTTGGTCAAGATATGCAGGTTTTTTTGTGTAATGACGGGCCTGTTACAATAAATATTGATTCTAAAATAAGAGATTAATGGAACTTAATGATTTACAAAATAATGTTGATGTATGGATTAAGGAATATGGTGTTAAGTATTTCAGTGAATTGACCAATATGGCGATACTGACCGAAGAGGTTGGGGAAGTTGCTCGAATTATGTCAAGACGATATGGCGAGCAGTCCGAAAAAGCATCTGATAAGGGCAAAGATTTAGCTGATGAGTTGGCTGATGTACTCTTTGTACTGATATGTATTGCCAATCAAACTGATATTGACTTAGAAGATGCAATGAAAGCTAATTTTAAAAAAAAATCTCTGCGCGACAGAAGTCGACACATAGATAATCCCAAATTAAAGTAATGTTACAGATTAAAATTTCATCCCTAAAGACAGCAAGATTTGGTTTAATCTTTGGTCTGCAACAAATTGAGTATCTCCAATAGCTAGTCCATCAGAAATATTTTGAAGGGCTATTTCATATCTTAAGTCAATTGTTACCAGCGCTAAATCTAGTCCAATTCCTAACTGTGCCCCTACGGTTGAATCTTTGTAATTGGTTTCAATTTCTTTTGCTGTATTTGAGCCTTGTTCGATATTTTGGCTCAGCAATAGAGTGAAAACAGGACCTGCATTCACTCGTAAGATTTTGAAAAAGCGTTTTCCAAATAGTACGGGAACATCTAATTTGTTTAATTTCACATCTCCCACTAGGTCCAAGGGATTATCGAGGTCTGTGAGATCAGTATAATTTATTTCTGATCTTGAGTTACTCAACAGTATTTCAGGTTGAATATAAAACCCTAGAAAGGAAGCTCTTGAATAAATACCAAGCTGAAACCCTATAGATGGATTAGATTGCTCAAGTAGACTTACTGCCTGATCTTGGGTTGCATTTAGTGCGAGATCACTAAGTTTTAACGTAGGAGAAGAAATACTAATTTTTGGTCCCCAAGAAAATTTCTGTGCGTTGGCTGAAAATGACAGCAAAAGAATATACAGAAGTAGAATTATTTTTTTCATATTAAGGTTTTAAAGTACTTGATGTTTTACGTTTTATCTCTATTGCATTTTTAGTGGCAGTAATATTGGCATTTATTTTGTGGTTAGGCCGAGACCAAATTGGTTTTTCTTTCTTTTCGCCACTATTTTTATAATTTTCATTGACTTCGGGTTTGTCTCCTTTCTTGTAAGGCTTTTGAGCAGACAAACCCAATATTCCGAACAATTTCATATCCTTGTTGATGTCTGGGTTAGGAGTTGTAAGAAGTTTGTCTCCTGCAAATATAGATCCTGCTCCAGCCATAAAACAGAGGGCTTGGCCTTCGTCCGTCATTTGTGTTCTTCCTGCAGAAAGTCGAACGGTTGTCTTTGGAAGAACAATTCTAGTAGTTGCGACCATTCTAATCATGTCCCAGATTGGTATTTGTTCTTGTTCTTCCATAGGGGTACCCTCTACGGCGACGAGTGCATTAATAGGCACTGACTCAGGGTATGGATTTAATGTAGATAAAGTGACCAACATGGCGGATCTATCCATAGCAGATTCTCCCATACCTATAATACCTCCAGAACACACGGTAAGTCCAGCTTTTCTGACATTACCTATGGTTTCAATTCGGTCCTCATATCCGCGAGTAGAAATTACTTTTTTATAATGTTCTTCGGAAGTATCAATATTGTGATTGTACGCATAGAGTCCAGCTTCAGAAAGTCTTTTTGCCTGGTTTTCGCTCAGCATTCCTAATGTACAGCAAACCTCCATGTCTAAGTCTCGAACAGTCCGAACCATCTCTAATACCTGGTCAAAGTCTTCGCCCTCTCTTACATTTCTCCAAGCTGCACCCATACACACTCTAGAAGACCCAAAACTTCGAGCTCTTAAGGCTTGTGCCTTCACTGTCTGAACAGACATGAGATCATTCTTTTCAATATCAGTGTGGTATCTTGATGCTTGTGGACAATAACCACAGTCCTCGGGGCAACCGCCTGTTTTAATTGACAAAAGGGTGCTTACCTGGACTTCTTTAGGGTCGTGGTAGATTCGGTGAGTTTGTGCTGCCTCAAATACCAATTCCAGAAGAGGTTTATTGTAGAGTTCAAAAACTTCTTCCTTGGTCCATTTTTTTTTGTTTTCTGTCATTTTTAATATTATTGCTTTTCAAATATAATGCTTCTTTTGAGCTATTTGATTTTATTTAGATAAAATGATACTCACGGCATTTCCTCCAAAACCTGTAGAGTTTACCATTACGTGATTTAGTTCATTCAAATTCTTCCCGCCAATACTTGGATAGGGAAGTAGAACGGACTGTTGTTTTTTTAACATCAAAATCGCCAGTTCTATACTCAAAGCTCCCGAGGCACCAAATGTGTGTCCCGTAAGGTGTTTAGTAGAGATAAGGTGTGGAATGTCAGCACCAAATAAATTTTTGATTGCTTTGACTTCGCTTTCGTCTCCTCGTATCGTTCCTGGGGCATGCATAACAATAGAGTCTACACGGCTCAATTGTGCATTCTGTAGAGCCATTTTCATAGATTTCGACAGACAATCAGCATTGGCAGAAAGAGACGTATTATGCTCAATACGCTCTGTGGCAAACCCAATACCTTGAATGGTAGCAATTCGATCTTGTCCCGCATCTTTTTCAAGGCAAAATACAGCTGATCCTTCTCCTAACACCATGGAGTTCTTTTTTTTATTTGATTGAAGTGGCAAACATGGATATTGTCCTTTTTCTTTAGAATAAATTCTTAATGCTCTCATTTGTGCGGTAGTAAAGTCACTAAGCGATGCCTCAGATCCACCAGCTATAAATCTTTTTGTCATGCCAGAATCAATCCATGCTTTACCATTTAAAATTGCGTGAAGAGCCGTGCTGCAAGTAATTGAATGCGAAAAGCAAGCCCCTGTGGAGTCTAAGTCATGTCCTGTCCATGAAGATATATTTCCCAGTGTTGTGGTGGGGGAAACAATAGGGCTTAACCTTTTTCCTTTATTTTCTAGAAAGTATTTGTGGTATTTTTCGAACAAATGGGTGGCTCCTCTAGAAGAACCAATATTAATACTAATGTCTTTTTTATTTCCCCAAGCTCCATTTTTTACAGCTTGCCTTGAGGCAATGATGGATAAAAGAACAGTTTTATCCAATCGGCGATAATTACTACTTTCATATCTAAGGCTTTTTACTAAGTCTTCCTCATTTGGATGTAATTTTCCTACGGGAGTATTGCAGTCGTTGTAGCAGCATAATCGAATTCGGGGGGTCCCATTAATATAGTTTTTCCATATTTCTTCGGGATGGCTTCCCATAGCAGAAATACTCCCCATACTTAAAATGATTGTTTTATTTTGCATGCCGTAAATATAGGTTAAAAGTCATCTTTTGAATCACGGCAATATTACTTTTTCTTTACCCAGACGTCTTTACTTCTTAAGCCCATTTTATTCTGTAA
This sequence comes from uncultured Cryomorphaceae bacterium, assembly GCA_964516765.1. Taxonomy (GTDB): domain Bacteria; phylum Bacteroidota; class Bacteroidia; order Flavobacteriales; family UBA7430; genus CAZEWZ01. The sequence continues at coordinate 32,965 of CAZEWZ010000021.1, forward strand.
AATAAGGGA
>CAZEWZ010000022.1:0-17928 GCA_964516765.1 uncultured Cryomorphaceae bacterium
GAGATTGCCTCAATGATACTGATCTAGATAGCGTATGCGATGAGTTAGAAGTTGTAGGATGTACAGATGAAACGGCATTTAACTATAGTTACGATGCTACTGATGATGATGGTTCTTGTGTTGATGTAATTTTAGGGTGTACCAACTGGTTTTCAATTAATTACAACATCTTAGCTAATACAGATGATGCATCTTGTATTAGTATTATAAATGGCTGTACTGATCCCGATGCTTTTAATTACCAAGAACAAGCAAACACAGATAATGGATCTTGTATTGATGTAATACTTGGATGTATAAATGTATTTGCATTTAACTATAATGTCGCAGCAAATACCGATGATGGTTCTTGTATAGCGATTATAAATGGTTGTATAGATGAATTGGCATTCAACTTTGACTCCTTAGCAAACACAGATGATGAATCTTGTATAGCTGTTGTAAATGGATGTACTGATGTCACTGCTTTCAATTATGATGAGCTGGTAAATACTGACGATGGTTCTTGTGAAGAATTTATCTATGGATGTACTGATGTCACTGCTTTTAATTATGATGAGCTAATTAATACCGAAGACGGTTCTTGTATTGCTACAGTTTATGGTTGTATAGATGAAACGGCATTTAACTTCGATTCCTTAGCAAACACAGATAATGATTCTTGTATAACTGTTGTAAATGGATGTACTGATGTCACTGCTTTTAATTATGACGAACTGGTAAATACTGATGATGGTTCTTGTGAAGAATTTATCTATGGATGTACTAATCCGGGAGCGTTTAATTATGATGTTTTAGCCAATACTGATGATGGTTCTTGTAAAGTATTTATCTATGGATGTATTGATCTTGAAGCGTTTAATTATGATGATTTAGCCAATACTGATGATGGTTCTTGTGTAGAATTTGTCTATGGGTGTACTGATGCAGAAGCCCTTAATTATGATGCTTTAGCCAATACGGATGATGAATCTTGTAATGCGTTGGCGAGAATGTTTGATATTTTTGGTAACGAAAAAATGATTCATCGCAATGGCGTACTCCTTTTTTATATTTACGATAACGGTAAGGTAAAGAAGATAATAAAAATGTAGAGATGATTTTTTTTTATAATATTCAATCTAAATCTATTTGAATTTTTTGTAGATAATTTTATTTCTATTTGTATTTTTGAAAAACAAAGTTCGTGTAACTCAGCTGGTTTAGAGTGTCACCTTGACAGGGTGGAAGTCGGGGGTTCGAATCCCTCCACGAACACAATTTCGTATATAGTCTAGATTACTTCTTAGAATACAAGCCTCACCTTCGTTGGGGCATTTTTGTATATTTGCCGCAAATTAAAATTATCTGATATATTGGAAACATTTAAAGAATTAGGAGTTCAAAAGGATTTCATAAAAGCATTGGATGGATTAAGTATAACTAAGCCCACAGAGATACAAAAGTTGGCTATTCCTCTTTTATTAAATGCCAAAACTGATTTAATTGGCCAGGCCCAAACTGGTACGGGTAAAACAGCTGCATTTGGTTTACCAATGCTGCAGAGTATTGATGCCTCTCTTAATCAAATACAAGGGCTTATTCTCTGTCCTACTCGCGAATTAGGTCAACAGATTGCCAAGCAATTGTTTAGATTCACTAAATATTCTGATCAAATTTTTACAGAAGCAGTATATGGTGGTGAAAAAATTGATAAACAAATAGGAGCATTGCGAAGACCTACTCATATTGTGGTCGCAACTCCAGGGAGATTAATAGACCTACTAAAGAGAAAGGCATTGCGTTTGGATATGGTAAAAAATATCGTTTTGGATGAGGCGGATGAAATGTTAAGTATGGGGTTTCAAAAAGAGTTAAATAAAATTTTAAATTTTCTTCCAGAAGGAGCTAATAAATGGCTTTTTTCTGCTACAATGCCACATTCCATTCATGAAATGATTAAAGTGCATTTGGCCTCTGACGCCTTAAAAATTGAGACCATCGGAAAAAGCAAAGTCAATGATAATATCCAGCATAAATACTTTGTTTGTGACGAGGAAGAGAAACTTCATGTCTTGGTTCAGTATATTAAGTCACAACATAAAAATAGAGGAATCATATTCTGTAGAACTAAAAAGGTAACTCAATATTTAGCAAAACAATTAATTGCTAAGAACATTGCAGTTGATGCTATTCATGGAGATTTATATCAAAAAGAGCGAGAAAAGGTACTTCGTGCATTTAAAAAGGAAACACTTCAATTTATTGTAGCTACAGACATAGCAGCCAGAGGTTTAGATATTGACGCCCTTTCTTTTGTGGTCCATTTTCAATTACCAGAAAGTGAAGAATATTACACACATCGATCTGGAAGAACAGCTCGAGCTGGAAGAGAAGGTGTCTCTATGGCATTTGTTACAGCCTTTGAGAGAAAAAAATTAATCGAGTACGAAAATTCTTTAGGAATATCATTCGATAGGATAAGAGAATAACCTTCAAATCCACCTTTTACATGATTTTAAATTGATGTTTGTAATCGCTCACTATATTTTCTTTAGATGATTACTTACCATATAGAATTTCAAAAATCATTTTATGTTTTAATATATTACTATTAGTGAAAAATATATCTACCAAATTTTATTTTTTATAAAAATTCAATAAATTTATTTGCTAATTCATTAGCTTAGTGATAAATTATATCCGTTAAATAAAAAAAATATGAAACTCACACATTTATTTTTAGCACTGCTTTTTTGTTCCTTTAATTCTTTTGCTCAATCGTTTGAGTATAAGGTGATCACTAGTATTGAATCTATTATTCCTGGAGGTGTAGGTCGTTCGAGAATTGTCGAAAATAATCAAGAAGTAAATCATAGAGAGTTTACCACTGTTCGAGTAGATGGAAAAGACAATAGACAGTCTCAGCAGGTTAAAAGAAAGGGTATGAAAATTGATAATCTAAGCGAAACTAAACTTCTAAATTTTTATAGTATTGCAGGAATTAATTTCCAGAATATTGCAAGTAATGATGCGCTTATTTCAAGTGTAATTAATCAGAATGCATCTGAAGGTTGGGCTTTAGATCATGTAGTCAGTGGAGTAGAAAGTGATGCAGGTGAAAAAGATGGAAATGGTATTTTTATTACCAGGTATATATTTAAAAGAAGCATTAAGTAATTATCATAATAAACAGTAGTTTTCATTTCTTAATGATGTTATTCCCTGATTTCGAATTAATTGACATGCGGAAATTATTTTTTTATTTCATCTTATCCCTTGCCTTTTTTGATAAACTTCCAAGTTAAATAAACTCAAATTTCGGTCAATTCAATATTTTTCATTTTCTAATTTGTATTTTATTCAGTTATCATACTATAAAATATTTCCAGATCATTCTTTTCTATTTTCTGGACTAAATAAATTATATAATAATAAGAATTACTCCTCAATCTTTACAGATTATCTATAATTGAATCCATAAATAAAGATTTGAAATTAGCTTTTTACTATCTTTGTAAAAAGATAAATAGCCATGAATAAATTATTAATTTTCACACTTGTTACCCTTTCCTATGGTTCGATATTTGCTCAGTCATCAACAACTAATAAAACAGGCATGAAAACAGAAAAAGAATGGAAAGAAATTTTGACTTCTGAGGAATATAGAGTTCTTAGAGAGAAAGGTACTGAGGCTCCTAATTCAGGAGTTTACAATTTACATTTTGATAATGGACAATATATTTGTAATGGTTGTAAGAGCGAAATTTTTGATTCAAATTCCAAGTTCAAATCTTCTTGTGGATGGCCTTCATTTGACCATGCCATCAGGGGTAAAATAGTTGAGAAAAAAGATTTTAGTCATGGAATGCTTCGAACTGAAATTCTCTGCTCTAACTGTGAGGGTCACTTGGGGCATGTTTTTAATGATGGCCCAACAGATACAGGTATTAGATATTGCGTAAATTCCATTTCTATGGATTTTATTAAAGATGATTAATCTCTAAAAATATTTAATTATTACAAACCAACTTGGTTTCACTAGAAATTCACCCAAAAATAGTAAATATGCGTTCACAAGATTTGATTGATATTGAAAACAAATATGGAGCTCACAATTACCATCCTTTGCCAGTTGTTCTTTCCAAAGGAGAAGGAGTTTATGTATGGGATGTTGAAGGAAAAAAATATTATGATTTTTTATCTGCCTATTCTGCTGTGAATCAGGGTCACTGTCATCCAAAAATTGTTGCTGCTCTAAAATTACAAGCAGACACTCTTACTCTAACATCTAGAGCATTCCATAACGATGTGTTGGGTAGTTATGAAAAGTATGTTACCGATCTTTTTGGATATGATAAAGTTCTTCCAATGAATACCGGAGTAGAAGGTGGCGAAACAGCTAATAAATTAGCTCGAAAATGGGGATACTTAAAAAAAGGTATTGAAAAAAATAAAGCAAGAATTATATTTGCAAATGGAAATTTCTGGGGTAGAACTTTAGCCGCAATATCTAGTTCAGATGACCCATCATCTTACGAAGGTTTTGGGCCATTTATGCCTGGATATGATCTTATCCCCTACAATGATTTAGATGCTTTAGAAATAGAAATTAAGGATCCTAATGTTTGTGCCTTTATGGTCGAACCCATTCAAGGTGAGGCTGGAGTTGTAGTTCCTGATGTGGGCTATTTAGCTGGAGTTAGAGAACTTTGCACAAAATATAATGTTTTGTTTATTGCAGACGAAGTTCAAACAGGAATTGCGCGAACAGGTAAAATGCTTGCTTCAGATTACGAAGATGCACGTCCCGATTTATTAATTTTAGGAAAAGCTCTTTCTGGTGGGGTTTTTCCTGTTTCTGCTGTACTGGCTGATGATGAGATAATGTTATGTATTCAACCTGGAGAACATGGATCTACTTTTGGAGGAAATCCCCTAGCATGCAAGGTTGCACAAGCTGCGCTAGAAGTTGTTGTAGAAGAAAATCTTGCAGAAAATGCCTATCGCCTTGGAAAGTTATTTAGGAAAGAACTTCGAGCCATTGACAGTGAAATGATTACTCTTGTAAGAGGTAAAGGACTTTTAAATGCTATAGTTATTAAGCCTAAAGGTGGAATGGAAGCCTGGGATGTTTGTATGAAGCTTAGAGACAATGGACTACTTGCAAAGCCTACACATGGAGATATTATTCGTTTTGCTCCTCCTTTGGTTATTACTGAAATGCAACTTTTGGACTGTGTTGAAATCATAAAAAATACTTTAGCTTCTTTCTGATTTTTTATTCGCCTTGGTCTAGGTTTTTATCAAGATTATAATTCACTCACATTCTACTGTTAATTACTTTATTTACAAGAGATTTTACTTCTTGTCCAAACTCCTAACTTTGTTTTGATGAATTACGGTATTGCAGATGTAAGTATAATTCCGATGCGATTTGAAGCAAGTGATAAGGCTGAAATGGTTAACCAAATTTTATTTGGAGAGCATTTTAAAGTTGTTCAAAAAAAAGCGCAATGGGTCAAGGTACGTTTGGCGCATGACCAATATGAAGGATGGATATGTAGAAAACAATATTTTGAAATTGATAAATCCCAGTTTCTATGTCTTTCAGATGACCCAATTTTTTTTAATCCTCATTTAATGGATGCCTTAAGTACAGATAAAGGTGAATTAATTCCAATAGGGTTGGGAAGTTTACTTCCTTTTTTTGACGGTAAGAGTTGTCTGATTAATGGTATTCGCCTTCATTTTGAGGCTGGTCAATGCCTTACTGAAAAATTTAATAAATCTAATATTGTAAATACGGCCTATATGTTTCTTCATGCTCCTTATCTCTGGGGTGGGCGAACTCCAATGGGAGTAGATTGTTCTGGTCTAACTCAGATGGCCTATCGGCTCAATGGAATGACTTTACCTAGAGATGCCGCCCAGCAAGTAGAACTTGGAAGAACACTAAGTTTTATTGAAGAAGCTGAGCCTGGTGATTTGGCATTTTTTGATAATTCTGAGGGAGAAATCATTCATGTGGGTATTATTTTAGAAAACAATCATATTCTTCATGCTTCAGGAAAGGTTCGTATAGATCGCATTGACCAACAGGGAGTTTTTAATAAGTTGCTTGGTCAACACACCCATAAGTTAAGAATCATCAAGCAAATTTCTTAATTCTTTTTTAAATCAAAAATAATGTCATTTTTAAGCATTTTATGGGATGGAATTAAAGCTACCTCTGTAATTGAATGGTTGGCAGTATTATCAAGTATAATTTATGTTATTCTTGCGGCAAAGAGATTAATTCTTTGTTGGTTATTTGCTTTTATTGGCTCTGCTCTTTTTGTCTATCTGTGCTATGTGGGGAATTTATATGTCGAATCATTTCTTCAATTATTTTATGTCATTATGGCAATAGTAGGTTGGTTTAGTTGGAATAGTTCCAATTCTTCCAATTCTTCTATTGTAAAATGGCGAGAGATTAATCATATTTTTAATATTTTTATATGTGGATTTGCATCCATTGTGATAGGATATATATTTGATAATTATACTACTCAGGCCAATCCTTACATTGATTCATTTACTACATGTTATAGTCTGTCAGCAACCTATATGGTTACACGTAAAATTATAGAAAATTGGATATACTGGATTGTGATTGATTTAGTTTCAATATATCTCTATGCTCAGCGTGATTACTATTTGACCGCGATTCAATATTCTATATTTACTCTGTTAGCTATATATGGCTTCATGACATGGAAAAAGGAATATTACAGACAAACAAACCAAAATACTTAAATCAGTAATGTTAAGAATTGCAATCACAGGTCCAGAGTCTTCTGGAAAGACTACTCTTTGTCGATTACTCTCTGAGCATTTTAAAGTCCCTTTTATTTCTGAATATGCTAGGACATATCTAGAGAATAAATCGGGAGTTTATAAGCAGTCAGATTTAGATTTTATAGCTAAAGAACATTTAAAAAATATACTTTCAAGTTCTCATACTGTTTCCATTTCCGATACTGATTTTTCGGTTTTAGAAATATGGTCTGAGTACAAATTCAAGAAAAGTTCCGAACTAATTAAGGAATTAGCAAGCCAAGATCTATTTGACCTTCACATTCTTTGCCGTCCAGATATTCCCTGGGTGGCAGATGAACTAAGAGAAAATGAGCATTCAAGATACTATCTTTTTGAACTGTACAAAGCTTCCTTGACAAGGCATAGAAAGAATTTTATTGAGGTTGATGGTTCTCTCGAAAATAGAATAAAAAAAAGTGTGCAGTATATAGAAGAACTTATTAATCTTTAATGTAATTTTACATTATCTCTAAGGGGTGCTGCATAAAGCGGCTGAGATTATACCCATTTAACCTGCTCAGGATAATGCCTGCGAAGGGAAGTGATATAAAGTGCTAAAACTAATACTGCAGAATTAGCCCCTTGTTCTTGGTTAACATATAAAATATGAAGACAAGAATTATTTTAAAGATTTGTGGACTGATAATATTTGTCCCCTTTCTAGCCTTATCTCAGAACACTATTCAAGGAATTGTAAAAGGAAATGATGGTAGCATTATTTCAGGAGTTCAAGTTGATATTCAAGAAACTTTTTTTAAAACCTACTCAAATCAGGATGGAGCTTTTTTGTTTAGTAAATTGAAGTCCGGATTATATCAACTAAATTTTTCTGTTAGTGGCTTCGAGCCCGTGAGTAAAAAAGTTAAACTCGGTAATAGCTCTGAAGAAATTAAAGTTACACTGATTAGACGAGTGCAGCTGATGAATGAAGTAACTGTTTCTGCCATTAGGGCAAATGCAAAAACTCCAACTACTTATTCAGAACTTAATATAAAAGAAGTTGAACAAAATAATTTTGGCCAAGATTTGCCTTATTTACTTAATTTAACTCCTTCTACAGTAGTGAATTCAGATGCTGGAGCAGGGGTAGGTTATACAGGTATAAGAATTCGTGGAGTAGATCCAACAAGAACAAATGTAACTATAAACGGAATTCCATTAAATGATTCTGAATCTCATGGCGTATACTGGGTGAATATGCCCGATTTTGCTTCCTCGATTAATAATATTCAAGTTCAAAGAGGTGTTGGGACCTCATCAAATGGTGCTTCTGCTTTTGGTGCGAGTATAAATATGGATACCCATACTATCAATACAAAACCTTACGGAACTTTAGACAATACTTTTGGATCTTTTAATACTTCAAAAAATACGGTTAAAGCGGGGACAGGACTTATTAATGATAAGTTTATAATCGATACTCGTTTGTCTAAAATTAAGTCCGACGGATATGTAGATCGATCTTCTGCAAATCTAGAATCTTACTATCTTTCTGGTCTTTGGTTAGGAGAAAATTCGAATCTTCGTGCTACCATGTTTAGTGGAAAAGAAAAAACATTACAGGCTTGGTATGGTACTCCAGAATCAGTTATAAATGGGGATGCTGATGAAATTACTGCTTATGCTGATCGTAATTATATATTTGGAGCAGACAGAGAAAACCTATTATCATCCGGACGAAAATACAACCAGTATACCTACGACAATGAGGTGGATAACTACAAACAAGACCACTATCAATTGCATTTCAATCATTCTTTTAACAATCATTTAAAGTTTAGTACAGCTGCTCACTATACCAGAGGAAAAGGCTTTTTTGAACAATATAAAGCAGATGAGGATTTTAGTGAATATGGTTTTTCTCCAATTATCATGTCTAATGATACCATCGAGACTACAGATTTAATAAGAAGAAGGTGGCTTGACAATCATTTCTATGGAGGTATTTTTTCACTTAGCTACAACAAAGAAGCTATCAATTTAGTTTTTGGTGGGGGAGCAAACCAATATAAAGGAGGTCATTATGGAGAAGTTATTTGGGCCGAATTTTCCTCAGATAGTGAAATTCGAGATCGTTATTACGACAATGATGCTGACAAAATTGAGGCTCATTCTTACCTAAAAGGTACCTATGATTTTGGTGCGTTAACGGTATACGGTGATGCACAGTACCGTCACATAGACTACACCTTTTTAGGTATTGACCAGATTAATGATTCTTTGCAGGACGTTGCGCAAACACGTACGTTTAATTTTGTAAATCCTAAAGTTGGCTTTATGTACGATTTTGATGATCGCAACAACACCTACATCTCTTTAGCTGTAGCGAATAGAGAGCCTGTAAGAAGAGATTTTAGAGACAATACGCCTGCAAACCAACCTAAGGTGGAAAAACTTGTGAACTTAGAAACAGGGTACCGTTTTAAAGGTTCTAATTTAAGTGTAAATGCTAATTTGTACTATATGCACTACAAAGATCAATTGGTGTTAACGGGACAAATTAACGATGTTGGAGATGCGGTTAGACAAAATGTAGCTATTAGCCGTCGTGCAGGTATAGAATTAGAAACCGCTTATCGCTTGACAAATAAATGGAGTTTTACGGGAAATGCAACCTTAAGTAACAACAAAATAAAGGAGTTTAATGAGTTTGTCACCAACTACGACACTGACGGACAAGATACCATTACACACCTCAATTCTGACTTGGCATTTTCGCCAAACATTATAGCTGCAGCTGGTTTACAGTATATACCAATAGATGGCATGCGTATTCACTTTTCGGGTAAGCATGTAGGAGACCAATTTTTAGACAATACTTCAACCGAATCTCGAAAGTTAAATGCCTACACCACCTTTAATTTTCAAATGGAATACACCTTAAAAGAGGTGTTGTTTAAAGAAATGACATTTGGCTTAATGGTGAATAATGTCTTTGATGAAATGTATGAAAACAATGGTTATACTTGGGGTTTTGTTTCTGGTGGCGAAAGAACCGTAGAAAACTTTTACTATCCTCAAGCAGGAAGAAACCTGATGTTAAGATTATTGATTAAACTTTAGCTTACATAAATGTTTTATATAAAAAAAGCCCTCAGTTGAGGGCTTTTTTATTTTTCAAAAAATGATTTTATAATTTTCTTTTTTCTACTGAATATCGAAGACCACCCGTAGACATTGTCATTGTAGGAAAACAGTCAGAGAAATCCTCTAAATCTCCATTTTCAGTGACTAGTAAAAGAGTGTAATGCATCGTAATAGATTCTCCATCAATTTGACCTGAAATTAAAGAATATACAACTTGACTTTCTGTTTGAACACCATTGGCATCAGTTGAAAGAATCATTCCGTCTAAATCTTCTACACTAAAAGCGTTTCCATCTACTGGAACAGTTATATCAAATCCCCAGTCAAAGGCATTGACCAACGTAATTTCACTTTCATTTGAAGTAACTACTTGCTCCCAAGTCCAACCTCCCTCACAATCTTCAGAGGCATCGTAGGTTCCAGCCCAAGAAGCTGGGTATTCACAAGAACCATCGTCTTGGGTTGCATTGGCATTATAATTTAAGGCTTCAGCATCTGTACAACCAGGTACAATATAAGTACAAGAACCGTCATTTTGAGTAGCAGAAGTATTATAATTTATTGCATTCATATCAGTGCATCCAAGTACGGCTGGGTCTTCTTCTTCACAAGAAGAAAATGATACTAAAGCTGCAAAAGCAGTAAATATTCCAATTTTTTTCATAGTATATATTTTAATTAATTTTTCACAAAAATAATAAAATCTATTTAATTTGTAAATTATCTGATTTATTTTAAAAAAGGATTATTAAGTCTCTCAAAACCAATATTTGTTTTTTGACCATGTCCAGGATAAACAACAGTTTTGTCGTTTAAGACAAATAACTTCTCTCTAATTGATTTCAGAAGTGTTTCATGATCTCCCATTGGGAGGTCTGTTCTACCGATACTTAAATGAAACAACACGTCAGCAGATATTGCAATATGTTCTTTTTCATTTATTAGACAGATATGACCTGGTGCATGACCTGGTGTGAATATGATTTTAAACTTACTGTTTCCAAACGAAACAAAATCTCCTTCTTCAATAAAACCTCCTACTTCTGGAAGTTTTGGTAGGTGAACCCCATATTTTTCTGCTGCTAATGGGGCATATTCTAGCATAGGTATATCTAGTTTATGCATCAATGGGAGAAGATTATATCGCTGAGATACAAACTGATTTCCAAATACATGATCTAAGTGACAATGAGTATTAATCAATAATACAGGGAGCAATCCTTGCACTTTAATAAAGTTCTCTAAAATCTTATTTTCATTTTCGTCATAGCATCCAGGATCAATAATCATACATTCTTTTGACTCATCAAATACAATGTAGGTATTTTCTTGGAAAGGATTGAAAGTAAAGCATTTAACTTGAATCATATCAATTTTTGATTTTACATTTACAAAAGTAATTCTTTTTAAGAGGGAAAAGTTTATTTTCGCATAAGGAAGTAGAAATTTTAGATTCAAAGGGAAGAATGGATATTCAAGGATATTGTTTGATTACTGGTGCAAGCCAAGGAATAGGCAGAGCGCTCGCCCATGAATGGGCATCCAAAGGTGTCCCTATATTAGCGGTTGCTATTGACGAAGAGGGTTTGCATTCTCTTAAACAAGATCTAGAGTCTAAATACAAAGTTTCCTGTCAAATTCTAAAGTTAGACCTACTTAAACGTCAGAGTTCTCAAGAAATTCTAGATTTTTGTCAATCTAATAAAATCAAAATACAAATATTAGTAAATAATGTTGGCATTGGTTATTCTGGTTGTTTTGAAGAATCCGATATAGATCTTGATCTTGATCTTGTTAAGCTAAATTTATTTCCCATGCTGCAATTGACCAAATTGTTTCTTTCCCATTTAAAAGAATTCGATAAATCTTATGTTTTAAATATGGGTAGCCTAGGTAGTTATAGTCCCGTCCCATACAAAGCATTATATTCAGCTTCTAAAGCTTTTATATATTCTTTTTCTAACGCTATATCATATGAATTGAAAGAATCATCTGTACAAGTATCTGTTTCATGCCCTCCGGGAGTATATACAAATGCCGAAGTGGTTGGTCGAATTAAAGCGAGTGGTACAATTGGTAAATTGACTAGTTTATATGGTGGATCAGTTGCAAAATATATTGTTTCTGGAATGCTGGATGGCAAAACAGTAATTATTCCTGGAAAGGGAGCTAAGATTCTTATGGTACTTACAAAGTTATTACCTTCTTTTTTAAATAGGTGGGCAGTGGCTCGAAATATGAAAAAACACTAAAGTGCAAACTAAAATAAAGAATTCCATTACCTCTATGTTTGAGGAAATAGTTTCTTGGCGCGAGCATCTTCATGCTAATCCAGAACTTTCATTTAAAGAGGAAAATACTGCATCATTTATTTCTTCAAAGCTCATTGAATTTGGGATATCTCATCCATATCGTATGGCAGACACAGGAGTAATTGCTTTAATTCAAGGAAGAAACCCCGATTCAAAGTGTATTGCATTGCGAGCAGACATAGATGCTTTGCCCATTACTGAAGCAAATAAAGTTCATTACAAATCTAAGTCTGATGGACTTATGCATGCATGTGGTCATGATGTTCATATTGCTTGTCTTCTTGGTGCAGCAAAAGTTTTACAATCGCTTAGGAATGAATTTGAGGGAACCATTAAGCTAATTTTTCAACCTGGTGAAGAACTTCTCCCTGGCGGGGCATCTATCCTAATCAAAGAAGGTGTTTTAGAAAATCCGCAAGTTGATAAAATTTTAGCTCTTCATGTTCTTCCCAGTATGAATGTGGGACAACTTGGTTTTAAATCTGGTGATTATATGGCCGCATGTGATGAAATTTATCTTACAGTAATTGGAAAAGGTGGCCATGCTGCAATGTCAAGTCAGTATTTGAATCCTATTCTTGCTATGGCTAAGTTACTTCCAAAACTTAATAATTTCCTTGATTCAATGGCTAATAGCTCTCCTTATATTTTTGTTTTTGGAGATTTACACGCACATGGAGCAACCAATGTAATTCCAGATAAAGCTGAAGCGAAAGGTACTTTTAGAACTTTTGACGAATCATGGAGGAGTCTGATGCATTCCAAATTAAAAACTTTTGTTCAAGAATTTCTTTCTAAGAACGGATTTCAAGGAGAACTCCTTATTAAAAAAGGATATCCTTTTTTAAAGAATGAGAAACAGTTAACAAATCAATGTGCACAATATGCAAAAGATTATTTAGGGATAGAAAAAGTTCAAGACATGAATATTAGAATGACCGCAGAAGATTTTTCTTTTTATAGTAAGAAAGTACCAGCCTGCTTATTTAGACTAGGTGTTAGAAATGAATCAAAGGGGATAGTGCATGGAGTACATCATCCAAATTTTGATATCGATAACAAAGCACTTGAAATAGGTGCAGGAACTATGGCTTATTTAGCTGTTAAATTACTAGATTAATTAGCTAGTTCAGAAAGAAATTTAATTCGCATGAGTCTAAGTTCATTTTCTTCATAGTCAGTTTCAAATTCTCTCATCGCCTCCTCAATTGAATCAGTTTGTGCATCTTCTTTGAAATAGTCAAATATTTCATCTTGTTGTTCTTTATCCAAAAGATCATTTAAATAATAGTCTAAGTCTACTTTGGTGCCAGAATATACAATGTTTTCAATTTCAGAAATCAGCTTTGACATTTCAAGTCCTTTGGCAGATGCAATGTCATCTAAAGGTAATTTACGGTCAGTACTCTGAATTATATATACCTTAAGACCGGATTTATTTACAATTGATTTTACTACTAAATCAAGTGGTCGATCAATATTGTGATCTTTCACATAATTTGATATCAGTCCTATGAATTCATGTCCAAATCGGTTTGCTTTTCCCGATCCAACACCATTGATGTTAGTTAATTCTTCAGTATTGATTGGGTATTGAAGAGACATATCCTCAAGAGATGGGTCCTGAAATATCACAAAGGGTGGAAGATTTTTTGATTTCGCTACTTTTCGTCTTAAATCTTTTAGCATGCTAAGCAATACTGGGTCAAAGACCGAAGATTTGATATTAGATTCCACTTCTAATTGTGCAATATTTGAATAATCGTGATCTTTGGCTATCATGAATGGCTTAGGGCTTGATAAATAATCAATTGCGGCATGGTTAATTTTTAAGACACCATAAGATTCAACATCTTTAGAGAGTAATTCAGCGACCAATACTTGTCGAATTACAGCATGCCAGTAGGATGGAACTTTATCTTTTCCCTGACCAAAAACAGATAACTTATTGCAGTTATAATCGTTAATCATTGCAGTCATCTCACCAGAAATAATTTTTACAATTTCTTTAGCTTTAAACTTTTCTTTACTCTCTTGAATTGTTTTGATTAGAAGTAAAATATGTTCTTGGGCATTAACTAATATTTTTTCTTCTTTGCAATTGTCACACAATTTATTGCAGTCAGCTTGGTTAAATTTTTCTCCAAAATAATGTAAAATAAATTTTCTTCTACAAATAGATGTTTCTGCAAAGGAAACTGTCTCTAAAAGTAGTTGTTTCCCAATTTCTTGTTCAGCTACAGGTTTACCCTGCATGAATTTCTCTAATTTTTCAATGTCTTTATAGCTGTAAAATGCAACACAAACACCTTCTCCTCCATCTCGACCAGCACGACCAGTTTCTTGATAATAACTTTCTAAACTTTTTGGAATGTCATGGTGAACTACAAATCGAACATCAGGTTTATCTATCCCCATTCCAAAGGCGATGGTCGCAACAATGACATTGCACTCTTCCATTAGAAATGCATCTTGGTGTTTAGCTCTAGTATGTGCATCAAGTCCTGCATGATATGGAAGAGCATTAATACCATTTACCTGAAGTGTCTGAGCAATCTCCTCTACTTTTTTTCTACTCAAACAGTAGACAATACCTGATTTATTAGCGAATGTTTTTACAAATTTTATAATTCCCTTATTGACATTTATTTTAGGACGAATTTCATAAAATAGATTTTCTCTATTAAATGAGGATTTAAAAACTTGAGCGTTATCCATACCTAAGTTTTTCTGAATATCCTCTTGTACTTTATCTGTAGCGGTTGCAGTAAGTGCAATAATAGGAGCAGAACCAATTTTGTCAAAAATGGATTTTAAGTTTCTGTATTCTGGTCTGAAGTCATGCCCCCATTCAGAAATACAATGAGCCTCGTCAATCGCATAAAAAGAAATAGTTACTGAAGATAAGAAATCAATAGTGTCCTTTTTTGTTAGTGATTCTGGAGCAACATAAAGCAACTTTGTGTGACCTTTAGAAATATCGTCCTTTACACCCTGAATTTCTCTTTTATTTAAAGAAGAATTAAGTACATGAGCCACATGATCATGAGAAGCAAAACCTCTGATAGCATCTACTTGATTCTTCATCAATGCTATAAGAGGAGATACGATAATAGCAGTCCCTTCACTCATTAATGCGGGCAGTTGATAACACATAGATTTGCCTCCACCAGTAGGCTTAATTACAAATGAATCATTACCTTTCATAAGATTTAGGATGATTCTTTCTTGGTTGCCTTTAAATTTAGAAAAACCAAAAAAACTTTTTAAGGCGGAGTGAATTTGTTGATTATTATTCATGGGTGAGAAATCCCTATAATTCGATTATAATTCTTTATTAAAGAAACCATAAAGTTCTTACATATCAAAGTAAACCATTTGAAAAGTTTCAACAATTCAATACACATTTTTCAATTTCTTGTCAATCATAAAGTTTAATCTTTGTACACTTGTTTTAAGATTAAATATCTAAATTATTCCGGAATCATAGAATCTTTTTTTTTCAAAATTTTAAGTGTTATTTTTGGCTTTTATGATTAAGTAATTCTTTTTGGACATATATCTAACGAACTGTGTTATTTTCATCAGTTTTGAAGATGTTTTTAATGAAATAGTATGATCATTTATTTTTATTTTTTAAAATCATTGTTATTATGAGAAAGAATGAAGATATGTCGTTTTTAGATCATTTGGGAGTTCTTAGAGGACATCTTATAAGATCTTTAATCGCTGTTTTTTTATTCAGTGTGCTCTGTTTTTTAAATAAAAAGATTCTTTTTGATCAACTTTTATTGGCTTCTAAAGAGCCTGATTTCATCACCTATGTTTTTCTTTGTAAAATTTCAGAATTTTTACATTTGGGTGATGTCTTGTGTATTACTGAACAGCCATTCATTTTAATGAATGTGAATATGTCAGGACAATTTACTATGCATCTCTGGGTAGCTTTTTTGGCTGGGGTTATTATTGCCTTTCCTTATCTGATTTGGGAACTATGGTGCTTTATTAAACCTGCACTAAACGCTAAGGAGTCCACATACACCTCAAGTGTTGTCTTTGTCGTATCTTTTCTCTTTATATTGGGTATAAGTTTTGGTTACCTAATGATAGCTCCCTTGTCCGTTAATTTCTTGGGAAGTTATCAAGTAAGTGAATTGGTGTCAAATCAAATCAATCTTAGCTCTTTTATTAGCACTGTAACTACTATAACTTTTGCATGTGGTTTGATATTTCAATTACCTGTAATCGTCTACTTTTTAACTAGTATAGGTTTATTGACTCCGGAAGTAATGAGGAAATATCGTTCACACTCTATTGTAGGTGCTCTTATAATTTCTTCCATTATTACTCCACCAGACTTATCTAGCCAAATATTGGTTTCCTTACCCTTGTTTTTCCTTTATGAAATGAGTATCTATATTTCTAAGTTTGTTATTAAAAAATCTGAAAGTAAAAATGAAGTTACGCGCTGAAAATATAATTAAATATTATAAAGACCGACCTGTTGTTAAGGGGGTAACTTTAGAGGTAAATCAAGGAGAAATTGTTGGTCTTTTAGGTCCTAATGGTGCTGGGAAAACAACTTCATTTTATATGATTGTAGGTCTAGTAAAACCTAGCTCTGGAAAAGTTTTTTTGGATGGTGAAGATATCACTAATGACCCCATGTATCTTAGAGCAAAAAAAGGTTTGGGTTATTTAGCTCAAGAAGCTTCCGTATTTCGTAAACTCTCAGTCGAAGAAAATATTATGGCTGTTCTAGAAATGACTTCTCTTGGAAAACAAGAACAAGCACAGAAGTTAGAAGAATTATTAAGCGAATTTGGCCTTCATTCGCTAAGAAAAACAAGAGGAGACCTTCTTTCTGGAGGAGAACGAAGAAGAACTGAAATTGCTAGAGCATTGGCTGTTAATCCGAAGTTTATTCTATTGGATGAACCCTTTGCAGGGGTCGATCCTATTGCCGTTGAAGACATTCAATCTATTGTGACTAAATTGAAACAGAAAAATATCGGAATATTGATAACTGACCATAATGTCCAGGAAACACTCTCAATTACTGATAGAGCTTACCTATTATTTGAAGGTGATATTTTGAAGGCCGGAACTGCGGAAGAATTGGCCGCAGATGAGCAAGTCAGACGAGTTTATTTGGGTCAAAATTTTGTTCTTAGAGAATAGGTAATTATTTCGAATCGTGATTAAAGAACAATACCGAAGTAGCCAAATAAGATAGTACAAGTAAAGGAACTGCTGAAAATCCAATTCCTATCAGGAGAATTAATGCTAGGGCTAAGAAATTAAATCTTAAAGTATTCTCTGAGTACCTTGTATTCTCGAATTTAAAAGAGAATAATGTTAGTTTAGAAACTAGAGACCATGACAGTACCAGAGTAAAAAAGAGTATTATTTCCGGCATTTGGACTATACTTGCAATTATAGTCTCTGATTGAAAATGTATAATCAATGGAAAGGAACCAAAAAACAGACTATTCGCAGGAGTTGGTAATCCAATAAAATTATTCTCTTGTCTATCATCAATGTTAAATTTAGCAAGTCGGTAGGCAGAACAGATTGGAATTAATAATGCTATAAAGGAAAACTTATTTTGTGTGGAGTTTTCTAGAAGATGAAAAACTAGGGCACCTGGGACTAATCCAAAACTGATAAGATCTGCCAAAGAGTCAAG
>CAZEWZ010000022.1:17938-32109 GCA_964516765.1 uncultured Cryomorphaceae bacterium
TCACTACTTACAGATAACCATCTTGCTGCTGCACCATCAAAAAAATCAAATAAGCCAGACAGTGCAATTAGATAGGCAGCTTCTAGCAATTGTCCATTAAACGCCATGTGTAATGCAATACAACCACAAATAAGATTTGAGATTGTAAGTAGATTGGGTATGAATTTTCGCATCTAAACTTATATTTGTAGCAAATTAAAGCAATTTATTGTGATTGAATTGGAAAAAATGAGATTCTTAAAGTTTACAGGCGCATGTTTTTTATCTGCTATCCTATTTTTTATTTCTTGGCCACCAAATGGCTATACAGGACTGATTTTCATCTCGTTTGTTCCGCTTCTATATTTAGTTTTAAATTTTGATAAGCACAGGTCAAAGCTTGCAGTATTTACTTTGTTTTTATATTTACTTGCTGCATTTTTTCTGATTAATTTTTCATTGACATCTTGGGTTATGAATGCCCATTGGGGTGGGGGTCTATTTGCTTCTCTGTTAAATACCTTTTTAATGTCTTCGGTGTTTATTTTGGTTTATTTTGTCAACAGATACAAGGGATTAAAGCATGCCTATATTTCTCTATCTGTATTTTGGTTGTCTTTCGAATACCTTCACCTGAACTGGGAATTGAGTTGGCCATGGATGAGTTTAGGAAATGTTTTTTCAGAACAAATTTTTTGGATACAATGGTATGAATATACAGGGGTGCTTGGTGGCTCTTTATGGATTTTATTGGTTAATATTTTAGTGCATTTTTCTCTCACTTCTTTTTTTAAGAAAAGAACTATTTCAAGGCCTTTATTTATTCTTTTGATTGTATTGATTGTGCCGATAGTTTACTCCACATTTATTTTTATTGAATCTAAAGATTTGAAAGGGGAAATTTTAAAAGTGGTTGTTATTCAGCCTAACTTTGATCCACATATTGAAAAATTTAATATCTCTCAAGATCAACAAATTAAATCTGTAGAATTACTCTTAGATTCTATTTGGTATAAAGAACCAGAGTTAATTGTACTTCCTGAAACTTTTCTAACTGATTGGATTTGGGAATCACGTATCGAAAATTCAAGTGCTATAAAACGAATGCGCTCTTGGCTAAATGATTATCCTGAAACTCAAATTCTTACCGGAGCTTCTACTGGGAAGGTTGTTTATGATATTAATCTTTTAGGTCCAAGTGTCCGAAGAAGCAAGTCTGGAACTTGGTATGAGGTATTTAATACTGCACTTCTAGTATCTCAACAAGAATCCACGCAGATACACCATAAGTCTAAGCTAGTTCCGGGTGCAGAAATGACTCCTTTCTCAAGTTTATTTAAACCATTTCTTGATCTGTTTCCCATAGAAATTGGAGGGGAGATTGGTAATTTCGGTGTGAATGATTCTCTATTTAATTTAAATTCCATGCATGGTGACTTTGCCCCTTTAATTTGTTACGAGTCTGTATTTGGAGAATATGTCAGTAGATTTGCTTTTAAGCATGCTCAGTGGATCTGTATTATTACAAATGACGGATGGTGGGGAAATTCATACGGACATCAGCAACACCTTTCCTATGCAAGACTTAGAGCTATAGAATGTAGAAAGAGTGTTGTTAGGTCAGCCAATACAGGAATTAGTGCATTAATCCTTCCTAATGGAACTATTTCTAGTCAACTTGCCTATGGCGAAGCTGGGGTTTTAGAGGGAGAGATTGTGAAATCTGAATTAATTACTTTTTACTCTGTTCATGGAGATTATTTGGGAAGGCTTGCATCTTTTTTAGCATTTATATATCTTTTACAATTGATAATTACCAACTTAAAAA
Source organism: uncultured Cryomorphaceae bacterium (assembly GCA_964516765.1). Taxonomy (GTDB): domain Bacteria; phylum Bacteroidota; class Bacteroidia; order Flavobacteriales; family UBA7430; genus CAZEWZ01. The sequence continues at coordinate 19,746 of CAZEWZ010000022.1, forward strand.
AAAATAAATGACACGTAAATTATATTATTTTCTAGCTTCTTTATTGTTCGTGATTTGTCTGATACTTTCTTGTGAAGAAGATCCTGAGATTCATGATTTTGAAATTGCACCTCTACAGATTTATTTAAGAACCAATATTAATGGAGCTCCTTTTTTAATGAATATGCCAGTTTACACCGACCACATTGGCCGAACTTATCAAGTAGAATTATTGAAATTTTACTTATCTAACTGGTTTCTTGAAAAAAATAATGGTTTGATGGTAGAGCTTGCTGATGTTTGTTTACTAGATTATTCCAATGACAGTCTTCTAGTAATTAATACCACTTTAGATACTGGGCAGTATGTACAACTTCATTTTGGTCTAGGTTTGGACCCCTCTTTGAATGCTTCAGATCCGGTGAGTTTTGTGAGTTCTCATCCGCTTAGTATTGCTCAAAATACTTATTGGACTTGGTCTAGTAAATACAAGTTTTTTATGTTGGAGGGTCGTGTAGCATTGTTAGATAATACGATTCCTGATCAAATTTTTTCCTATCATTCTGGATTTGATACTTTATATAGAGAAATAAATCTTCCTCTTGATGATTTTTTTATAGGGTCTGAGGGCGCTTTCATTTCACTTGAAATGGATTTAGGTAAGGTAATAAATGGTTCAGCTGGTACTATTAATCTTGTTGAAAATAGCTTTTCTCATTCCATTGAAAACTTTGAAATTGTTGAAACTTTATCAGATAATATTTTAGATGCATTTTCCATTATTGATTAATCCATTAATTGTTTAAAATGAATAAATTATACCTACTTTTTCTTCCTATATCAGTAATGATATTTGCTCAGTCCGATACGATTTCTGTGCAGTCGCATGACCATATTGATCTTGTATGGAACGGGAATTATGACCAATCTGTAGATTTTCCCGAAGCGAATTCTTATGAAAAAATACTTATGGATTTCACCATGGGTTGTGCCACTGGTGGATGTTCTCATTGGGATTACACTATTTCCATCTTCTTGATGGAACCTACTGGAAGTCATGACTCTTCTATTGTTTCTTTGGATACTTTAGACATTGATTCTCTTCATGTTGATACTACTTGGAATGTATATGAGCTCGAAGAAAAATTTGAAATCGGAAGATTGATTACTCCTTATGGAAACTATATGGATTGGGATCAACCATCGGATCCCAATGACTTATTTGATGATCAATGGTCACATTCATATATTTTTGACTTAACTGATTTTGCTCCTTTATTGACTGATTCAGCCGCTACTATTCGTGTACATTACGGAGGGTGGTCTAGTGGTTTTAGTGCTACAGTAGACTTCCATTTTATTGAGGGTATTCCCCCTAGAAATGTATTGGCAATTGATAATATGTATCCTGTGGGAAGTTATAGTTACGAGAGTTTAGCTGATAATTTTCACATTCCAGATATAAACAAATCATTTGCAAATGAAGTTAAGGGGCTCGCCATAAAAACTTATGTTTCTGGTCATGGACACGAAGGTCCTCAAAACTGCTGTGAGTGGATTTCTAAACAACATTCCATTGCTATCAACGGAGATAATATTTACCAGTGGGATGTTTGGAAGGATTGCGGAATGATTCCTATCTATCCTCAAGGAGGAACTTGGCCATTTGACAGAGCTGGTTGGTGCCCTGGAACTGCTGTTGATTTGCAGGTATGTGAATTGACAGACTTTGTTGACTTCGCAGAAGAGACTAATTTTGATTACAATGTTCAGGCTTATGCAAATAATGGAGAACAATCTGGGACTTTTATTGTTTCTAATACCATATTTTCTTTTGGCGATCCTAATTTTAATAATGATATTGAAATTATAGACATTATTAAGCCTAGTAAAAAAGATAAATGGAAGCGAATGAATCCTATCTGTTCTAACCCTATGATTGAAATACGCAATAGGGGAGCAGATTATATCAGCTCCGCATTTATTGAATACGGAGTAGAAGGACAAACCATGTCTACTTATGAATGGACAGGCGCGATAGAGTTCCTACAATCTATTCAGATAGAACTACCTTCTCCAGATTGGACTGGTGTCACAGAATCGTCAAATTTTATTGCTACTGTTATCATTGAAGATGATGAATACCTAGCCAATAATACGCTTCGCTCTCAAATCGATATTCCAGATGTTATTCCAAGTGATTTTGTTTTTGAATTTAAAACTCAGGCCAATTACAATTCGGTTAATCGAGCCGCACAAAGCGCACTATATATATACAATGATATGGGACAACTTATTTTTGAGCACTCATCCGGATTTGTTCCAAATACTTGGTACAGAGATACACTGCAATTACCTTTTGGCTGTTATGAACTCGTTTTCAAAGATTCTGCCCAAAACGGTGTCAATGAGCAATGGTATGATGGAGAATCTAATACTGGAGCTGGAATTGTTCGAATTCGTGAATTAGGTGGTGGAGTGATTAAAACTTTTCCAGATGATTTTGGTCAACAAATAGATTATAGATTTACTGTTGATTTTCCACTAGAGAGTAATACCACAGATAAACCCTCGTTTCAATTATTTCCTAATCCTGTAAATGATATTTTGAAGGTTAATCTTTCTTTTGGCTATCCTCAATTAGTAGAGTTAGTTTTACTTAATTCAATCGGTGAAGAAATTCAACGACGCAGCTTACAAAAATTTATATTGGGTTTTGAACAATTTAATATAAAAGGGTTAGTTTCAGGAAACTATTTTTTAAAGGTTAAAAGTGAAACTCTCGAAGAACTTAAACAGTTTGTCATCACTAAATAAGATTCATAATTGAAATAAGCAATATTATGTTTTTAGTACTTTAATAAAGCCTTACATTCTAATTCAATTCATCTTTAATATGAATAGTTTAGTTGATTCCCCCGTGGATCTAATTGAGGTTAAATAAATATTCTATGGTATATTATTTGTATCGTCAATAATTTTTTTGGCAAAAAAAAGACTCCAAATGGAGTCTTTTCAAAATTTATTCATTGAATATTATTCACTAATCATTTAATATTAGCGGCATAGAGTTTTCTCCACCTCCGATAATGACCACCTTTGAATTATTAGATTTCGATAATTCAATTGTTGCCTCAATACCACGCATCTTCAAAAGACTAGGTGTTAAAGAACTATTAATTATTTTATTTGCTATTGCTTCTCCATCTGCTGCAATCCGTTTTCTTTCAGCTTCAGAAGATTCTTTATCCAATCTGTATCGATAAGCCGCTGCTTCTTGCTCTTGCTTTAATTTATCATCAATTGCTTGACGAATTTTATCTGGCAGGCGAATTGATCGAATTAATAGTGCCTTTACATCTACATTGTTTTCTGCTAAAATATTTTGTGTTTCTTCTATAATAGTAGATTCTACTTCATTTCTTTTAGTTGAATAGATTTCCTCAGCGGCATAACGCCCCATTACTTTTCTCGCAGAAGATCTTACTTCTGGAATTACGAGACGGTCAACATAAGATTTTCCAAATTCTTCATGTAAATATCCAATCTTGAAGTAATTGGGATTAAAACGAACAGTAATTTCAATATTCATAGAAAGTCCATTCTTATCTAGAATATCCATACTTTCTTCTACTTTTTGTTCTTTAACTTCATAGATATATGCACTATTCCACGGGGAAATAAAATGAAATCCTGGAGTCAACACGTTATCTTTGTCTAATCCTGATGTGAATTTCCTAAAGATAATCGCTCTTTCTCCAGGTTGAATGGTAAGTGCAATTTGTGAGCCTAACATTAATATAAATAAGGCTATCGCTCCCACGACAATAACTAATGGATTTACATTTTGATTCATTTTATATGGTTTTTAGGTTAGTGTGTTCCAAGTGTTTTTCGCCAGGCCCATTCAATAAAAAGACTTAGCAAAAGTACAATAAAAAGTGATTTCTTTTTAATCAAATCACTTAAGTATTCGTTAAAATAAATTTTTGCTGTCACATTCACATTTTTTTCTATAGTTTGTGCTAAGTTTGAAAATTCATTTTTTGTAATAAATTTGCCATTACTTCTATCGCTTATTCGCATTAATGCTTGCCAATTTGCCTGAAGTTTTTGTTGCTCTAACTGGGAAGTCAAAATTGCAAATTCTCCTTCTTGCTCGATTAGAACGTCTTTGTAAGTTGCGGAGATCATAAATCGATAGTCACCTTCTTCTAAGTTATTAAGTATTTTCTCATATTTGGTATTCTTTTTATTTAAACGATAGCGATATTCTTTTCCATAATTATCTCTTAATAAGAGATTTACTTCCGCACCTTCTACCATCTGGTAGTTATCATTATATAACTGAGCTTGTATTTTAAATATTTCCCCTTCGCGAAGTAATTTTTGGTATTGAAGCCTTAATTTACGTTTATCCTTATTTAACGTTAAATATTGCACTAAAGTTTGCGTCCACTCAGTAAAGTTTTTATGGCTTTTATTTTGTTGAAAGTCATATAGTTTCCATTTCCAAATTCCTTCAGCAAGAAGAACTGCTAATTCCCTCTCCTCGGATTCAGAAAAGAAAAGTAAGTCTTGGTTGGTTTTAATACCCTCAATTTGTTGTTTTAATAAACTGTGGTCAATTTTTTTTGGATTGACATCTCCAAATGGAGCTAACAATGGCGGGGCATTTTTAATAAACTCCTTACATGAGTCAGATAATTCAAATGGACTAAATCCTTTATTAATTATAGGAAATACTTCTTGCATTGAATTTTTGTATTTTATTTCTACGATCTGTTGCTGTTGGTTAAATTTTTCCCAGTCTGTGGTATTTCCACCTATATAGAAAAGTGCTGTTTTGCTTTCTGTAATTTTATTGTACAAAGAGATGTTTCTGTTTGTGTTATCTGGTATCTGATGTAATATAATAAGGTTATATGCTTCAATCTCTTCTTTGAAATTATGAAATAATTCACTTTTAACTAGATAGTTTTTCCCTTCTTCAAGAGATTCTTTTAGCGCCGCAATATCCGGGTGCGGTGAAGAATATAAAATAAGCACATTTTGAAGATTATTAAGTACTTCTAATGCAATCGTCTGCTTATTATTAATGATGTTTTTTTCTCCATTAAAACTACTGATTTCAATATTGTAATATTGAATACCTTCTTCAGTTGCTTCAATGAAAATTTCTTTTGAGATAGGACTTTGTTTTTTGATACTAAGCCATTCTTTATGTAATGTATTTCCATTATTGGTAATTGATAATAAATGGTCTTGTTCACTATCAAAATTACTTATTAAGTCAAACTGAATAGGAAATTCATTTTCAAAATATGCAATCTCATTATGTCGAATTGATTCGATACGAATGTCTCTAGTGATGTTGCTATCACCAAGAGCTAGTGTGTAAATTGGGATATTCAATTCTTCGGTATTATATATAGGATTCATTCCCAGATTATAATTTCCGTCAGAAGCTAAAACTACTGCAGCAAGATTTCGATTATGAAAAAGATCTTCTACAGTTTGAAATGCATTGGCAATATCAGTATTTTGACCCTTATATTCATTGGAAAGCCCCTCATGAATCTCTTTGCTAAAGTGGTAATTGTATATTTCAAAATTCTCTGAAAGTTGTGAATTGTTATCTTCTAAAAGAATTTGAAAATCCTTTTTGAAATAATTAGAGTCACTATAATTTAAGATGGATGATGAGGCATCTTGCAAAATAACTACTATAGGTTTTTCAATTTTTTTTACATTGTTTTGCCACTTTGTCTTAAGAAGAAGTAAACACAGAACTGATAGAGAAATAAATCGAAGAATAACTAAAGAAAATCTAGTATAGCTAGAGGCAGAAGAAAAACGATTGTCTTTTCTATAAATAAAAATGGCAATGATAAGACAAAATATAACTAGTCCTGCCATTACAAATGGATGATCTATTTGAAGCATCTATATTAAGTTAGCATTCCGCCACAAACATGAAGCGTTTGTCCACTGATATAAGAAGACATTTCAGAGGCTAAGAAAATACAAGCATTTGCAACATCTGTTGGACTTCCGCCTCTTTTTAGTGGGATACTATTTCTCCAATTAGAAATAACTTCTTCATCAAGTTTTTCTGTCATTTCTGTCTCAATAAAGCCAGGTGCAATAGCATTGCATCGAATATTCCTGGAACCTAATTCTAATGCAATAGATTTTGTAAATCCAATAGCTCCAGCTTTGGAAGCTGCATAGTTAGCTTGTCCTGCATTTCCTTTTACACCTACCACAGAAGTTAGATTAATAATGGATCCAGAGCGCTGCTTTAGCATCGTTCTTTGAACCGATTTTGTCATATTAAAGATAGATTTCAGATTAACTTCTATTACTCTGTCAAAATCCTCTTCACACATTCTCATTAGTAAGTTGTCTTTGGTAATGCCTGCATTATTAACAAGAATGTCAATGCTTTTAAAGTTTTCTAAGACATTCTTAACGAGTTCTTCTGACTCATTTAATTTTGAGGCATCTGATCTATATCCTTTAGCATGAATTCCAATGTTTAGAAGTTCATTTTCTAGAGCCAGTGCTTTTTCCTCAGAATTAATATAAGTAAAAGCAATATTTGCTCCCTGTTCAGCCATTTTTAGAGCAATACCTTTACCAATTCCTCGAGTAGCTCCTGTAATTATTGCTGTTTTTCCTTTGAGTAATTGCATGAAATTGAATCTTAAAGATTAGTGATTAATCATTGATTGAATTTGTGCCACATATCCTGCAGGACTAGTTCGCTCATAGCCAGTTTTACCTAAGATATTTGCTTTTGCATCCATTAATATTACTGTGGGGTAGCCTCTTATTTTAAATTTACTGGCTAGAGCAATTTGGTTTTTTGGAAGATTTCTACTTCCGCGGGGGAAATCAAGCTCTAATAAAATTAAATTTTCTTTGGCGTAAGAAAGAAAGGCTTCTTTACTGAGAATTTCACTTTCTAATTTTTTGCACCAATGACACCAAACTTTTCCTGTGAAAAAAGCGAAAATGGGTTTTCCAGTTTCTTCGGAGAGTGTAATGGCTTGTTCTACCTTTGTTAGCCAAAGGTTTTCGTTCTCTTTGACAATTTCTATCTCAGGGTTCGAGGAAAATGTTTGGCATGAAATGCTCAGGACAGTGAAACAGATAAAAAGTAATTTTTTAAGCATAGCATAGAAATTATTAATTCATATAAAGTAACTAATATTTATAAAAGTACTTCTTTCATTTTTGATCCCAAATTAGCAGGAGAAGCAACCACGTGGATTCCACATTCTGTCATGATTTTCATTTTGGCCTCTGCTGTATCTTCATCTCCACCAACAATTGCTCCAGCATGCCCCATAGTTCTACCCTTAGGAGCTGTCTGTCCTGCAATAAATCCGACAACTGGTTTGTGGCTATTTTTTTTGATCCATCTTGCGGCATCTGCTTCCATAGTTCCTCCAATTTCACCAATCATAATGATTCCTTCAGTTTCAGGGTCGTTCATAAGCATTTCAACAGCCTCTTTGGTCGTGGTGCCTATAATAGGATCTCCACCAATCCCAATAGCAGTCGTTATTCCCAACCCTGCTTTAACTACTTGGTCTGCTGCTTCATATGTCAAAGTTCCAGATTTTGAAACGATCCCAATTTTACCAGATTTAAATACAAACCCTGGCATAATGCCACATTTTGCACCATCCGGAGTTATCACACCAGGACAATTTGGACCTACCAAACGACACTCTTTGTCGGTCAAGTAACTTTTTACTTTAATCATATCATTGGTAGGAACTCCTTCTGTGATACAGATAATTACTTTGATACCTGCTTCTGCCGCTTCCATTATTGCATCTGCTGCAAATGCCGGTGGTACAAAAATAATACTTGTATCAGCTTGGGCTTTTGATACCGCATCTGAAACAGTATTGAAAACGGGACGATCTAAATGCATTTGACCACCTTTTCCGGGAGTAACTCCACCTACTATATTTGTGCCATACTCAATCATTTGGGAGGCGTGAAAAGTTCCTTCTTTGCCTGTGAACCCCTGAATAATTACTTTCGAATTTTTATTTACTAATACGCTCATCTGTCGTGTTTTGTTTAATTGTAATATCGCTTGCGAAATTAGTTTAATCTATGTGAAGAATCAAGAAAATTACAGGTGATTTGATTGACTTTTTGTTTTTACTTTTTAAAGAAGGTACTTTATTAAATGATTAATTACAATTTCAGCGATTATATACTATAAACAAAGGAATCCTGTACTGTGTTATCAAATCTATAGAGTATTTAGTATTTTTGGCTTATGAATCAAGACAATATTTGCGCTTTAGCTACTGCCTCTGGAATGGGAGCTATTGCAGTATTAAGAATCTCTGGCCCTGACGCCATCGATATTTGTGAATCTATTTTCGAATCTAAGCGACCAGGAAAGTTATTAGGTAGTCAAAAAAGTCATACAATTCATTTAGGTTCTATTGTAAACGAAAATCAGATGATTGATGAAGTATTAGTTTCTTTATTCAAAGGTCCAAATTCATACACAGGAGATAATGTGGTTGAGATTTCTTGTCATGGTTCAACATTTATTCAGCAGCAAATACTTAGGCTTTTAATTCATAAAGGCTGTCGAACTGCCAGGCCAGGTGAGTTTACTTTTCGAGCTTTCATGAATGGTAAGATGGATCTCTCTCAAGCGGAAGCAGTAGCCGACCTAATTTCTTCTTCGAATGAAAAATCTCATCAACTGGCACTTTCTCAAATGCGAGGAGGTTTTTCTTCCGAGATTAATACATTACGCAAACAACTTATTAAGTTTGCTTCCCTCATTGAATTAGAATTAGATTTTAGTACTGAAGATGTGGAATTTGCAAATCGGAGTGATTTAGAGATCTTATTAAATGAGTTAAAGCGTGTCTTAAGAAAACTTATTGACTCTTTTGCTCTCGGAAATGTTTTAAAGAATGGAATACCTGTTGCTATTGTTGGCGAGCCTAATGTTGGTAAATCTACCTTGTTGAATTCCCTTTTAAATGAAGAACGAGCTATTGTTTCCGAGATTGCCGGAACCACAAGAGATACTGTGGAGGATGAATTAGTTATTGAAGGAATTAGTTTTCGATTTATAGATACAGCAGGTATTCGCGATACAAAAGAAAAAATTGAACGCATTGGTATCAAGAAGACTTTTGAGAAAATTGATCAATCCAAAGTAGTGTTGTATTTATTTGATGCGTTAAGTTCAAGTCCAGATCAAGTGAAGCAGGAAATTGTAAAGTTGGAAAGTCTTACTAATGGCAAACAATTAATAGTAATAGCTAATAAAGTTGATGCTGGAGATCTGTCTCAGATAAAAGCTGATTTTAGTTTTTTACCACAAATTATTTTCATTTCTGCTAAAAATAATGACCAAGTGGAAGTCCTTAAATCATTACTCACTGAGAAGGTTAAGAATGGTTTACTTAGCAATGCCGATGTGATGGTTTCAAACTCAAGGCACTATGAGGCCTTAAGCCTTTCTTTACAGTATGTAGTTCGTGTTCAAGATGGAATGAAAAATCATCTTTCAGGAGACCTCTTGTCTATGGACCTTCGGCAAGCTCTTTTTCACCTTGGTGAAATTACTGGTGAAATTACCACAGACGATTTGTTGGATGTTATATTTAAGGATTTCTGTATCGGAAAGTAAAGCTGTTTTCTTTTGATCATCTAAACCCTATTTATATTGGGTTTAACACAGTAATAATACACTTTTATTTTCACTTGTTTTGCTGTTACTTGACTATTATTCAAGGTTAAAAAAAGAAATTAGAGAACTAAGCAAAACTCCAGAAATGACAAACTCATCAGATTTAGTGGCAGAGCTTGATAAAAAAATAAAAGCATCAAAAAGGTATTACAGATGATGTCTTTAAGGTAAATCTATTGGAAAGTTTTGTAAATCTGTTGAAAACGGAACTAAACGGAACACAATATGGAACTTTTAATAGAACAAACAGGAACAGACATTAGAGGTAGTGAGTAAACTTATACCATATATTGTTGGAAGGTTAAGCTATCTGATATTATTCAAGAAAAAGATAAAAATGTTTCATAATTTCTATATTTGATTATCATAAAAACTAAAGGTTATGAAAAACGATTTCAAAAAACATTAAAATAGTGAATGAAACATATAAAAATTATTAAGTCATATCTATTAATTTTACCTGTGTGGATATTTGTTTTACTGTTAACTATACTAGGCATATTTTGTCTTACGTTAGAACTTGGAATTATCATAAGTGGAATGATAGTAGCATTAATTTATCTACTTCAGAAACACGGATATTTTATTTCACTGGAACTTTTTTATTTGAAATTTATCTCCTTTTTTTTTAATGATCTGTATAACAAAACAGTAAATGATTTAAACAAACAACTCAAAAATAAGAATGATGATGAATTAAAATTATTAATAAAAAATTATTCATTTATCATACCAAATGACTACGATTTAGGATTTAATGTTTACCAAGGAAATAATCTTAATTACTCTGAGTTTAAATACTTAAGAAAAGAGTGGGACGGTCATTTAAAAATGTATTACCCCTCTGAACATTATATTTTAACTCGTGCTTTATCGGATTCAGAAAACAAGCTCATTCATAGATTAGAAGATGTAAAAAAGAGACTAATTTGATTTTATTTTTCTTATATTTTAGAAATTAACATCCTTAATCATGAAAAATATTTTACAAATGATTTATAATAGAATTCTCCTCTTTTACTTTACGATAACGGTAGGGTAGAGAAGATATTAAAACGCTAGGAATACCTTAAATCTACTTCTTCTATGTTGGGGTTAAATATATCAGAGAGTTTATATATTGGTAAGGGATTTTCTTTCTAATCTCAATAAGTCCTTTTTTTTAACCCCTCGAGTGAAAATTTTATACTCTTTGTCAATTCTCAGATTTCTAAAACAATAATCAAGAATATCATTTCACTTTTCAATTCTTTAATTTATAATAAGTATCTTTTTTTTTAGATTTCTAAAACTGATTATGATAGGAATTATTTAACTTATTATTATGCAGAGTGTTGTATTAAAATTTATAATTTTGATTCAAAAGTTATTTTATATAGATTTGAGCATATATTAATTAAATGTAAAGTGAAGATTTATTTTTATTCTCACAGTACTTTATAATTCGATTATAATGCATAGGCCCCCAAAAAAATGATTACAGCAATACTTCTTTGTATTTTATTCTTTTGCCATTTTAATCAATCCTTTATTTTTAAAAAGAGCACTGTTTTATTGAATAGTTTCGTTATTTCTTCATATGGATTTATGAAATTCATCATGAGTGTTTTAGAATTTACATTAAAACTCTTCAAGTACCCATTAATATTCATTTCAAAGTTTGGACTTTATATTCCAATATTTGGAAATGTAAAATCTGCAATTTCAAATTCTATTGATTACAAAGTGATATTTTTATTTTATAATTATATTTTAATTGTTAGCAAATCAATTATCCAAGAGGCATGTAATTTTATATCTGATTTTTATTTATTGAACATAGAAACCAGTAAAACTCAATTAAATATTTAATTATTAACTTATTGTATCACATTTGTAATTATTATTTGTTTTGTATAAAAATTAATTATTAGACAACATGTTTTTCTAATATTGCTATGCTAGTCTAACATATTTAAGTGAAAAATTTAACACAATATTTTATCAATTAATTCTCTCAAACATGACTAAATCACTACTAAAGAAATTCGGATTTGTATTTTTATTTACCATTTACTTTAACTCAATTTCATACTCTCAAGGATTAGTCCCATACACTGCTTTGGAAAGTTCATCGGAGTCTATTGATTGGTTTTTAAAATTGGTAAAGTGATGTTAGATTCTGGATATGGAGCTTCTGCAGCCGATCGGATTAGAGTTTCTGTAATGACTAAGATTGATATTCCTTGTACATATGGAAATTGTCCTTCTGATAATTCTTATTTTAAACATCACTTAAAGTATAAAGATCCCAATGGTACTTGGAGATGGATTACTCAAACTTCTCCTACAGTTACAAGCGGCTGGAATCTTATTGAAACAGTTGATGCCACAGATAGTTATAGTCAGCCTTATACGTATAATTGGACTTCTAGTTATACATACGATTGTTCAGCTTGGAATTGCTGGTGGTGTGAATGTACTGGTACTCAATATAACTCTGAAACTCGATATTACACAGGAAGTAATGGCCAAAAAATACATACTTATGCTCAAGAGAATATTTCATATGAAAATGTAAACCTAACTACATCTGGAATCTATAATACAGTATCTTTTGATTGGACTAATTTTCCTGAAGGATTATTGGAGGGT
>CAZEWZ010000023.1:0-13003 GCA_964516765.1 uncultured Cryomorphaceae bacterium
CTATTTCCCAATCTAAAGAACAAGCTGTTTCATCGTGATCGACTGTCCATTTTGTTGGATCAGAAAAATCGTCAGACCAGATAGGATCACCTTTTTCTTGATAAATTATTTTAGTCGGTTTAGCCATCTTATCCTTTGAAAAGGCTTTAGATGTTGAAGCTGTTTGAGCCATTGAAATGCCTGCTATCATTATGGATAGAGAAAGAGAATAAATTTTTTTCATGTTTTCGTGTTTGTTTGTGCAGTCCAAATTTAACTTTTCCATATTACTATTGCAAATTACTATCACTGTAGTTTTCAATATCAGGGCATGAACAGATTAAATTTCTATCTCCATAAGCCTGATCTACCCGACGTACAGCTGGCCAGAACTTATTCTCTTTCACCCAATTAAGAGGGAATGCAGCCTTTGATCTGGGATAGGCATAAACCCAAAGGTCTCTGGTGCATTGATCTAATGTATGCGGAGCATTTTTTAATATATTGTCTGAATCTTGAATATTTTCTCTAACTACTGTCTCAATTTCTTTTTTAATTTCAATCATTGCTTCGCAAAATCGGTCAATTTCTTCTTTGCCCTCACTTTCTGTAGGTTCAACCATCATTGTTCCCGCTACAGGGAAAGAAACTGTAGGAGCATGATATCCATAATCCATGAGTCTTTTGGCAATATCAGTAACATCAATTCCACTTTCGGCTTTAATGTCTCGACATTCAATAATCATTTCATGGGCGATTCGACCATTTGTACCTGCATAAAGAATTTTGTAATGATTCTCTAGCATAACTTTTATGTAGTTTGCATTAAGAATGGCATACTTAGTTGATTCTTTTAGCCCTTTAGCCCCTAGCATTTTGATGTATGCATAAGAAATTAATAATACCAATGAGGATCCCCAGGGTGCTGCAGATATTGGAGAAATACTTTTTTCTCCACCACATTTTATAATTGGATGGCCTGGAAGAAATTCTACTAATTGTTTGGCAACACCTATTGGTCCCATTCCTGGTCCTCCACCACCATGAGGAATGGCAAATGTTTTGTGAAGATTTAAGTGACATACATCGGCGCCAATTTCTCCCGGTGATGTCAGTCCAACTTGGGCATTCATATTTGCCCCATCCATATAAACTTGGCCTCCATGTTTATGGATAAGTGAAGTTATTTCCTTAATAGCCGACTCAAAAACACCATGGGTTGATGGGTATGTAATCATTAAAGCTGAAAGTTCATTGGAATGTTTTTCTGATTTTTCTTTAAGATCTAACAGATCAATATTTCCCTGCTCATCACATTTAACTACCACTACTTTTGTTCCAGCCATGACAGCCGAAGCAGGATTTGTTCCATGAGCCGAAGAAGGGACTAGTGTGATATTTCTATTGTAATCTCCTCTAGAATGATGATATGCTCTAATAACCATTAGTCCAGCATACTCTCCTTGAGCACCAGAATTTGGTTGAAGTGACATTCCGGCAAATCCAGTAATCTCACATAGATCACTCTCTAGTTCTTTGAATATTTCAAGATATCCCAGTGCTTGATCTTCAGGAATAAATGGGTGTAATGCGCTAAAGTTGCTTTCATTAAGGGGAAGCATTTCACTAGCTGCATTTAGCTTCATTGTACAAGACCCAAGGGCTATCATCGATTGGTTTAATGATAAATCTTTTCTTTCAAGTTTTTTAATATAACGCATCATTTCTGTTTCGGAATGATACGAGTTAAATACTTTATGACTCATAAAGTCGGTTTTCCGTCTTAATGATTCTGATAGAATAGATGAATCGGAGATTTCTAGAATTTGATTGTATTCTATACCTTTGGCTGCTGCTAATACTGCAACAATATCGTTAAGATCCGAAATTGTTGTTGTTTCATTTAAACTTATGCACAATGTTTTTTTGTCCAGATAGAGAAAATTGATTTGAGCTTCTAAAGCAATTTTGTTTACGATATCTGCTGAAACATTTTTTAAATCAATGAGCAATGTGTCAAAGAACTGTTTATTTTTTTGTTCATATCCCAATTCTTTGAGAGATGAACTCAGGGTATATGAATGATTGTGAATTCGGCTTGCAATGTGCTTGATTCCTTTTGGACCATGGTATACTCCATACATTCCCGCCATAACCGCAAGTAAAACTTGTGCTGTGCATATGTTGGATGTTGCTTTTTCTCTTTTTATGTGTTGCTCCCTAGTCTGAAGTGCCATTCGCATCGCTGGATTTCCGTCTTGGTCTTTAGACATACCAATAATACGGCCTGGAATATTTCTTTTGAAAGAATCCTTAGTAGCAAAGTATGCGGCATGAGGTCCCCCATAGCCCATAGGTATTCCAAATCTTTGGGAGGTTCCAACTACAACATCTGCCCCCCAAGATCCGGGTGGTTCAAGCAGTGCTAATGAAAGAAGATCGGCGGCTACGCATACATTTGCTTCATTATAATGAGCTTGATTAGTAAATTTTTTATAATCGTATACTTCTCCAGTAGCAGAAGGGTATTGAAGTAAACATCCAAATATTTCGGGTGTAAATTTAAAATTAAGATGATCACCTATAATTAATTCAATATCCAATGGTCGAGATCGAGTCTCCATTAATGCAATTGTTTGGGGAAGACAGTCTCTGGAAACAAAAAATTGTTTTGCATTGATTTTTTTCTTGGAGCGACTTCGTCCATTAAAGAGCATTAGCATGGCCTCAGCAGCAGCTGTAGATTCATCTAAAAGGGAAGCATTGGCAATTTCCATCCCGGTCAAGTCAGTAACCATTGTTTGAAAATTTAAGAGGGCTTCGAGCCTTCCTTGAGCAATTTCAGCCTGATATGGGCTATATGCAGAATACCATCCTGGATTTTCAAGAATATTTCTTTGGATTACACTTGGCAGGACAGTATGGTGATAACCCAATCCAATATAGGTCTTAAATTGTTTGTTTCTTGCTGCAAGTTCTTTAATATGACCTAAAAATTCCTGTTCGCTCATGGCGGGTTTTAAATCCATCTCATTTTTCAATCGTATAGATTTAGGAATAGTTTCAGAAATGAGCTCATCCATAGATAAAACTCCAATCTTAGATAACATATTATTCACATCTTCCTCTCTGGGTCCGATGTGGCGAAGCAAGAACAAGTTTGTATTCATTTTATTTTTAAATTCAGTGTTTTTATACATTGCAAATTTACGAATTATTCAAAATAGAAGGGATTCAATTCATAAAAAAAAAACTAATTTTGAAATGTGATAACACGCTTCAATTTGATTGATTTTTTTGTAGCAAGCAACTTTTATGTTTCGCTTGGAGTATCATGTCTTACAGCAATAAGTATGCATGTTTATCGGATTGAAAACTATCATCTACAAGGGTTTGTTTTCTTTTCGACGCTATTTCTGTATAATTTTATTCGTCTGGTTCCTGGCGATTCTATTTTTAAATCTGTTAAGTCAAATCGTCATAAATTTATTTATGACCACAATATTTATCTTTGGGCCTTGGTGATTTTTTCAGGTCTTTTTTCGATTTATTTTGTTCTACCCATTTTTCGATTTATTTTGTGGCCTTTGATAATTTCTGCAGTAATATCTTTAGCTTATGGTTTGCCAATATTGAGATTTAAATCCTCTTGGAATAGAATGAGGGAAGTTCCTGGATTAAAAATTTTTCTCATTGCTTTTGTTTGGGCTATTGTAACTGAAGGCTTTCCAAACTTATTAGCTAATCAAGACTGGAGTTTATTAGCGCTTTTGGAACGGTTTTTATTTGTTGTAGCGATTACAATTCCTTTTGATATTAGAGATCTTAAATTTGACCGTAATGAAATCCTTACGATACCTCAATATTTTGGTGTAAAATGGGCAAAAGTTTTCGGGATTATTTGCTTGGTAGCTGCGGAAATTATTTTGGCATATAGAACTTTTATTGCCGGGGAAATAAATCTAATCGGTTGTTTGGCTATATATATTACTTATGAAGTTTCTACGGTATTGGTTTACTTCAGTAAAGAACAAATGTCTGAAAGATATGTTACACTTGGAGTTGAGGGGATGTCAATTTTAATGGGTATTTTGTTCATGTTGTCTCAAGTAATACCCTAGGATTGTCATCTTAAATCGATGATTTCATATTCTAGATAATCAGTTTCTTTGAAGATAAATGCAGAATCATCCACTAAACTGGGAACAAATTTAGAGATTATATATTCTGATTCCGTTGCATTCTTACCAAATTGTTTTAAGTTTTTTATTTGCATTAATTGAGTATCAATTAGTAGATTTATTTTTATATAATCTACTTCATCAGGGCTATCAGGGAGTAATTCAATGATTTGCAAGCTTCCAACCTTTTCTCCCATTTGATAAATAAAACCACTCTCATACATTTTTAGAAAGTTTGATGGAGTAAGAGCATCCTCATCTTCTAAATCAATTTCAGAAATTTGTATTTCCTGATCATCCTCGAGAATAGTCCAAACATTTTCTCCATCACTGATTTGTTTAATATCCATAAAAGATAAAATATACTGGTCTTTTTTAAGAATAAGGTCTCCGATTGAGCTATCCCTGATATTTTCCTCTGTGCTAATGAGTGAATATTCAAAGATGATTTCAATCGCATCAAGTTTATCCGTAGCTTCACTTACTTGATCTAACATTTTTTTGGCCAAAGGATCAGACGAAATCTGAGCTAAGGAATAAAAGGAAACCTGCAGGAAGAAAATTAAAAAGAGTAAACGAATCATTTAACTTTGTTTATTTCTGATTTGCAAAACTAACAAATTTTTTAAGCAATAAATGGATTAATTGCGTTAATCGTTTTTTCCTTCAGTGCTTAAAAGTTGTTCTAGAGAATGTTCATCCGGAATTAATACTTGCCGGGCTTTGCTTCCTTCAAATGGACCAATAATCCCGGCGGCTTCCAATTGATCTATAATTCTCCCCGCTCTATTATAACCTAATTTTAACTTTCGTTGGAGCAAAGAGGCTGATCCTTGTTGATGCATAACGATGACAGATGCTGCTTCTCTAAATAGAGAATCTCTATCGTTTAAATCAATTGATCCAATTGCTTTAGCTTCTTCACCTACAAATTCTGGCAATTCAAATGCAATTGGATATCCCTGCTGATTTCCAATAAATTCAGTAAGTTTCTCTACTTCTGGTGTATCAATGAATGCACACTGTAGTCTGGTCATTTCATTTCCATCAGAAATCAACATGTCTCCTCGTCCAATCAATTGGTTCGCTCCAGCAGCATCCATGATGGTTCTAGAATCAATGACTGAAGTTACTCTAAAGGCTATTCGTGCAGGGAAGTTTGCCTTTATTGTTCCTGTAATAATATTAGTTGTGGGCCTTTGCGTTGCTACAATTAAATGAATCCCTATGGCTCTTGCTAATTGAGCAAGTCGAGCAATGGGGGTTTCGATTTCTTTTCCTGCGGTCATAATTAAGTCAGCAAATTCATCAATAACTAAAACAATATAAGGCAAGTATCTATGGCCATTATCTGGATTTAATTCTCGGTTAACGAATTTGTGGTTATATTCTTTTATGTTTCTGACTTGAGCTTTTTTGAGTAAATCATAGCGGTTATCCATTTCAATACACAAGGAATTTACTGTATTAACCACCTTTGTTGTATCGGTGATAATAGATTCTTCAGAGTCTGGAAGTTTCGCTAAAAAATGTCTTTCAATTTTATTGTACAAGGTTAATTCTACTTTCTTTGGATCTACTAATACAAATTTTAATTGTGAGGGGTGTTTTTTGTAGAGTAGTGAGGCTAATATGGCATTCAGACCTACAGATTTACCTTGACCTGTAGCTCCAGCCATTAATAAGTGAGGCATTTTTGCTAAATCAGCCACATAGGTTTCGTTTGAAATTGTTTTCCCTAATCCAATCGGTAATTCGTAATCTGCATTCTGAAATTTTTCAGATGCTAAAATAGACTTCATTGAAACGATGCTAGGTTTACTGTTTGGTACTTCAATACCAATGGTGCCTTTTCCAGGAAGCGGAGCGATAATTCGAATTCCAAGAGCAGCTAAACTTAATGCGATATCGTTTTCTAACCCCTTTATTTTTGAAATTCGAACACCAGGAGCGGGGATAATTTCATAAAGGGTAACGGTAGGACCAACCGTAGCTTTAATTTTTGATATTTCAATTTTGTAGTTATTTAGTGTTTCAACAATTTGATTTTTATTTGCTTCTAACTCTTCTTTGTCAACTGTTACTTGAGAGTTTGGATACTCAATCATCAAATCAATGGTGGGATGCTGGTATCGTCCTAGATCTAGAGTCGGGTCGTACTCTCCAAACTCTTCAAGTGCTTTATTGACTTCTTTATCTGTCAAAACTTCTTCTTCCTTGACTTCTACATCCATCTGAACTTCATTATTATTAATAGATTCCAATGGTAAAGGAGTCGTTTTTAAACTACTATTTGAGGAAGGACTTTCCTCTATAATTAATTCGGAGGATTCTTGAACCCCAAAGTCCACTTCTTGCTCTTCATTTTCTATAGTGGATACTTGGGGTATCTCTCCCAATGAATCATCAGTATCTGGATTAATGGAGCCGATTTTTGATTCTTTTCGTGTAAAGAATTTTTTAATATTTTCAGGAGTCCATCGGTAGTAGACTCCTAAGAAAATAAGCATAGAAAAGCTTAGAATAATACTAGTTCCAGTATAGCCCAAAAGTGCATTAAGCCAGATTGAAATTTGCAACCCGTTGTGCCCACCTAGAATAGGAGATGAACTAAGGTAAAGTCCAAGGAAAGTAGCTACCCATAAATTTAAGAATAGAGAGTTTCTAAATAATCGGTTTAATTTTAAAACATACTGTTGTGTGAAAATTTGAAGTCCGGCAATGAGTAAAAAAAAAGGTAAAAGAAAAGAGGCTACCCCAAATTGTTGATAGATAAAAAATTGTCCCAAACTTGCACCAATTTTACCCAGCAAATTGTTGACTAAAATTTCTTGATCAAAAAGTAAGGAAATAGTGTTCAGTTGCATCAAATCAAAGTCTTGCTTCCAATTAAGAAGAAAAGAGAAGAAAGAGAGAAATAGAATTGTAGCAAGACATAGAAAAACAAATCCAATAATTACCTGGGCTGTTTTGTTTTTAGAGTCAATTTTGAACTGAGGATACTTACTTTTTTTTCTTTTTACCATAATTAAATCTATTGTTTCAAAAGTAATTAAAAAGAGAAGCCAATAGCATTGCTCATTGACCTTTTATTCACCACGATATTCACATTTGAAATATGAGTACAGGTCACAAGTTTATATAAATTAATTGTATTTTTACTTTCATTAATTTTTTAGTTTATGAAAATGCGCTACATATTAATTAACCTATTCTTTCTATCTATCTCTATTGTGCATGCTCAGCAATACATTCCTAGATGTAATTTTGATTCCATTTATATAGAATCTTTAAAATCCAATGATTTTATTAAATTAATTGAATATGAGGAAATTGCTTTTGAGAAATACTTAAAAAGTAAGCATAAAGACTTTCAATCAAACTATACCATTCCAGTTGTTGTTCATATTGTTCAAAATGAAGAAAATACAGATATTGGAATTTCCGACCTTCAAATATTTGAGCAGATTGAGATTCTTAATAATAGTTACAATGCATTAAATAATGACATTAGTCTAACCCCCAACGAATTTGATACTTTGGTGGGTAATCCTGAAATTGAGTTTTGCTTGGCAAGCGTAGATCCAAATGGATATTCGACCAACGGAATTACTCGTACGAATACTTCTGTAACTTCCTTTTCTACTGGTTTAGACAATATTAAGTATACAGATCAAGGGGGAATAGATGCATGGGATACTGACTCTTATTTAAATATCTGGGTTGGGAAAATTACCACAGGAGTTTTGGGTTATTCAAATACACCCACATCAAATATTCCTGATCATGAGCAAGGCTTGGTTGTAGGCGATTCTTATTTTGGATATTCTGATCATGCTATTTATAACATGGGAAAAACTGCTATCCATGAGATTGGGCATTATTTAAACCTTAAACATCCATGGGGAATTGGTGGATGTGATAGTAATAATGATTTTGTGTCTGATACGCCAATCAGTGAATCGGCTTACTTTGGAAATCCTACACATCCTATTATATCTTGTGAAACAGTTGATATGTTCATGAATTATATGGATTATGTGAATGATTCATCAATGGTTATGTTTAGCCAAGGCCAAGTAGATCGTATGCACTTTGCTTTGACTTACTATCGTTCTTCCATTATGGAATCTAACGGTTGTGGGATTCCCTCATTAATTTCAGAATATGAAATTTTCCATGCCAGTGAATTCGATGCCAGTGATGGGGAAATTAATCTTCAAATTACTTCCGGAATAGGTCCTTTTAATACTCTATATTTTTTCGATGGAGATACTATTGCTCAAGATGTTGAAACTTTATCGGGGATGTCTCCAGGAAATTATTCAGTAATAATAACTGACTCTATAGGTCAGCAAATGTCAATTGATTTCACAATTTCATACTATGGAAACTTGATAGATTCCGATAACTTTGAATCCTATACAACTGATTCCTTATTATTTCTTCAAACTAGTAATTGGATGGCTTTTTGTCAAGATACTTTTGCTGCGAATATCGATATTATTGCACCTTTTCAGGGAAGTCAATACCTGGAAATTAATGGGAATGACGGGCTTAATGAGGTTTCTAGAAACCTTGGTAATCTAGGCTCCAATGCCTATGAATTATCTTTTTTAATATATGTCCCACAGTCTCGTTCTGCATCCTATTCGCTATATCATGATAGTTCATGTATGGGTGGGGAGATTGCCTATCAAGTAACTTATGATGGAGCAGGGAATGGACATATTCTAACAGAGGGAGAGATGATCTCTTTCAGCTATCCTCAAGGCCAATGGTTTCGTATGTCACAATTGATTGATTTAGATCGAAATATTTTGGAGTTGTTTGTAGCAAATCAAAAGGTTGCAGATTGGACATTTTCATCAACTATTGACGGCCCATCAGGTTTTGCTAAACTTGCTGAAATTGTATTTAATGGACAAGTAGACACTTTACCACTAATTCATTATTTTTTGGATGATTTTAACATGACATTAGTTCCCAACTCGGATTTAATATCTTCAGAAATTGAACCTGACCATAAAGCTGTTATTTATCCAAACCCAAGCTCAGATGTATTAAATATTCAATTTCAGAAAATTCCAAGTCAACCCTATCAAATTCTAATTATGAATTCCTTAGGTCAAACCCTTTTAAAAAGAAATCAAATTACAACAGAAAATAATCTATCTATAGATATTGGAAACTTCCCATTTGGAATGCTATATCTTCATATAAGTTCAAGTGATTCTAGAGAAGTTATTAAGTTTGTTCATGTAGATGATTGATCTTTTAAATACCTTTGCTTTATGGATATCTCACCTAACTATTCCAAAGATTCGATTGCTTCTGTTCAAGATGGGACGGTTTTGCCGGTCATGGAATATTTTTACACCATTCAAGGGGAAGGCTTTCATTCTGGTGTTCCCTGTTATTTTGTTCGCCTTGCAGGATGCGATGTGGGTTGTACTTTTTGTGATGTAAAAGAAAGTTGGGAAAAAGAGAATCACCCGTTGTATCCGATTCAGGAAATAGTAGATTGGGTATCCACAACCAAAGCAACAAAAGTTGTGGTAACAGGTGGGGAGCCATTGATGCACCAACTGGATCTATTATGTGCTTTATTTCATTCTCATAATATTGATTGTCATATTGAAACCTCCGGTGCACATTCTTATAGTGGCAGTTGGGATTGGTTTACCTTATCTCCTAAAAAGAGAAAGCTTCCTTTAGAAGAAAATTACGCAAAGGCCGACGAGCTAAAAGTTATAATTTCTAGAGCCAATGATTTTCTATTTGCCGAGCAAGAAGCAGAAAAAGTCTCATCAGAATGTAAATTGTATTTGCAACCTGAGTGGTCAAAAGAATCAGATGTATTGAAACACATTATAGAGTATGTTAAGCAGAACCCTCAGTGGAATATATCTCTGCAAACGCACAAATACATGAATATTCCCTAACATGCGCATTTTTCTTTTTCTTTTCTTTTTTACTTTTCAACTTTCTGCTCAAGAAACAAGTCATTCTCGTCGTGCCATAAAAGCTTTTATAGAAGCAAAATCTTCAGTATCAAATCAATCATACAATCAGGCATATTCCTATTTGATAGATGCCCTAGAAAAAGATCCAAGATTTGTTGAAGCATTGATTTTATTGGGCGATGTTTGTATTGCAATAGATGAGAAAGAACAGGGTATTATAGCCTACACAAAATCAATTGCTTTAGCTCCTAAGTTTTCATTCCCCATGTATTATCGTTTGGCTCTTGCGGAACATTCTATTGGTGAATACTCTGATGCTTTAAAGCATATTAAAAAGTATATGAGCTCTAAATCGATCTCAGCCAAGTACAGAGAAAAAGCTGCAACTCTTAGAAAATCATGTGAGTTTTCTATTTCAGCAATGAATAATCCTGTAGCTTTTGATCCAATTAACTTGGGCGAAAACATTAATTCAGATGCAGATGAATATTTGCCCGCTCTAACTGTCGATGGCAGTACATTAATTTTTACTCGTAGTAAAATAGAGCATGGATACAGAAATGAAGACTTTTACCTTTCCTACCATAATACAGATAGCTGGGAACCTAGTAAGAATTTAGGAGAGCCAATCAATACCGAGCAAAATGAAGGTGCTCAGTGTATTACTGCAGATGGAAAAACGATTTATTTCACCGCCTGCTCTCGAATAGATACTTATGGACGCTGCGATATATATGAGTCTCAATTTATAAATGAAAAATGGACTAAACCAGTAAATTTAGGTCCACAAGTAAATTCAGAAAGTTGGGAGTCTCAACCGGCTATTTCATCTGATGGAAGGCAATTATTTTTCGTATCCAACCGAACTGGTGGCTTTGGTAAAAAAGATATTTGGGTTTCCTATAAAAATGCTAAAGGAAAATGGACGCAAGCTCAAAATTTAGGCAAGGAAATTAATACTCCCAAAGATGATATTTCTCCTTTTTTACATTGGGACAATCAAACCCTTTATTTCTCCTCAAAAGGATATGTAGGAATGGGTGGTTTTGATATTTACATGTCCAGATTAAATCTTCAGGGAGTTTGGAGCAAAGTAAAAAATATTGGTTATCCCATAAATTCTCCATCTGATGAAAATTCCCTAATTGTAGCTAAAGACGGAAGAACCGCTTATTTTGCTTCTTCTTACTTCAATAATGGAAGATCAGATTTAGATTTATACACTTTTGACCTTCCAGATGAAAGTAGAGCTATAGAGGTTGCATATGTCCAGGGGAATATTATTGATTCAGATAGTAAGAAATGTTTACAGGCTTTGATTGAACTAGTTGATCTAGAATCTGGGAGAAACTATAAGTCCTCTCAGAGTGATATTAATGGGGATTATATGTTCTGCTTACCCTCAAATGCCCAATATGCTTTGACGGTAAGTAAGGAAAATTATTTGTTTTATTCAGAAAATATTTTATTCAATCAGCATGGTTCTATTTTAATTAAAGATTTTGAACTTCAGCCTATAAAAGTAGGGGAGCAGCTCAGGTTAGATAATATTTTTTTTGAGAATGATGCATATGTTCTTAAAGATGCTTCTTCCTCTGAATTGAATAAGATCATTTATTTTATGGAGTCAAATCCTTTTATGATTATTGAAATTGGTGGGCACACAGATAATATTGGCTCCTTCGATTATAATGTAAATTTGTCAGATCAAAGAGCTCAGGAAGTTAAAAAAGCTCTTGTAGAAAGAGGTATGGCTTCAGATCGAATTTTAACAAAAGGTTATGGGATGTCAGTTCCTAAGAACGATAATAAATCTCAAGAGAAAAGGTCAGTAAATAGAAGAACTGAATTAACTATTATTTCTATAGAATGATACAAATTGTAGAATGTCCCCGAGATGCAATGCAAGGCATTGAAGAATTTATTCCCACCAAAAAGAAAGTGAATTACATTAATTCGCTTTTAAAAGTTGGTTTTGACACCTTAGATTTTGGTTCTTTTGTATCTCCCTCAGCTATCCCTCAAATGCGAGATACTGCTGAAGTTCTGGCCGGACTAAATTTAGATCAGAGCGACACAAATCTACTAGCAATTGTTGCCAATAGAAGAGGAGCTAATGATGCCCTCAGTTTTGAAGAAATTAAATATCTAGGTTACCCATTATCTGTATCAGATGTTTTTCAAAAGAGAAATACTAATCAATCTATTGATCAATCTTTGATCTTGGTTGATCAAATTCAGGAGCTTTGTGTGCAGAAAAATAAAGAGTTGGTTGTGTATTTATCAATGGCCTTTGGTAATCCATATGGAGAAAACTGGGACCCTAGTATTGTTGCCAAGCAGACTGAAATATTATTACAGATGGGGGTGAAAATTATTGCTCTTTCTGATACTATTGGTGTCTCCACCAAAAAAACTATTTCTCCATTATTTTCTACATTAATTCCTGAGTTCGAAAATATCACTTTTGGAGCCCATCTTCATACTACCCCAGATACTTGGAATGAAAAGGTTTTAGCAGCATACGATTCTGGGTGTATTCGTTTTGATACTGCAATTCAAGGTTTTGGAGGGTGCCCAATGGCAAAGGATGAACTTACAGGGAATATGCCCACAGAAAAGCTGCTTTCTTTTTTGCATGAACACAAGGAAAAAGTAGGATTAAATTCTTTAGCTTTTGAATCAGCCTACAATCAATCTAGGTCTATTTTTATTCCCTAGAATTAATTTACTACTTATTCCTAATCCCGAATCTACCCCCCCTCTAGAACTTTACTTCTAACTTGAGTTCAAAATGAGTAAAATATAAGTGTTTCTAAATTTTTTTGCTTTTTTAAGTCATTTTTAATGAAAAAATAGCGATTTATAAATTTTATT
>CAZEWZ010000023.1:13013-29234 GCA_964516765.1 uncultured Cryomorphaceae bacterium
GATTTGCCTTACTTGAAGACAAAATCGACTTTAAAAAGTTTGAGAATCAAGGCAAATGCAAGAAAATTAGATTTTAACTAAAAGGAATTACAATGAAAAAAAAACAAATTATTCCAGTAGTTCTCATTAAGAGTGGATGGGTATACCTTTATAACTACATTACCTTGCAGTAGTTTATATCCTATGTTTTATAAATCATTACTTTTTGAACACTAGGGCTATCTTAAAATGTAAACGTGTTACTTGTTTACTCTATTAATTGCTTTGTAGAAACTGTTTCGCATTCTCTTATGAATTGGATTTTGACTACCAAGTCTTTCGGGGTGAAATTGAACAGCAATTAAGAATGGATGAATGTCACTATCCATATAAATAGCTTCAGGAAGTCCATCAAAGGCTCGTGCGACAACATGAATTTCTTGCGGTATATTTTTCAAACCTTGATGGTGCCAAGAGTTTACCATAAAAGTGTCTTGCCCTTCTGGGAAAATAAGTGGACAGGGTTCAGTTAATACGATTTCATGCATTACTTCACCATTATTTCTGTGAACTACTTGGGAACCTATCTCAGATGGAATATCTCCGTATAGACTTCCGCCACTAGCTACATTAATCATTTGCATTCCTCGACAAACACCTATTAAGGGTGTTTTATTTTCAAATGCATAATCAAATAGTTTTTTTTCTAGAGTATCTCTCATATGATCAATTTCACCGCATACTTTTAGGTTTAGCGTGTCATTATATAACAAGGGATTAATGTCTTCTCCTCCAGTTATTATAATACCATCCGCAATAGCTAAAATACTGTCGGTATTTGAAATTGTATATGCATCTAGAATAATTGTATTGTCATCTGAAATCCAATCTATATAGTTTTGAGATGCTTTAGATAAAATGATTGTTTTGGTTTTATTGCAAGATTGAACGAATATTAGAATGACTCCCATTGCAATGAAGGAGAAACATTTTTTTTTCAAATTTGTTATGTCAATTTTTAATCCTTTCATATTCATAATATGGCTAATTAAAGATTACCTAAATTAGGTAAGTGAGGATTACAAACAAACCAATATATTTTGGGTAATTTTAAATGAAAGTTGCTGATTTTAATTTTCTTTTAACATATCATCTAAATCTTCTTCAATTAATTCCTCTCTCATTCCCTGGTCTTTCAATTGAAGTTCATCACAGTATTGATCAAAAAATGAAGGCCAGAAATCCTCAAGTACATCAATTTCTTCTCCACTGACCAAATCTTCTTTCCAAGAAGAGGATTTATTTGATTTTTGATTTAGTAAACTTTCTTTTAAATAATAGTATTTAAATTCATCTCCATTCATTTCATCTCCATAATTATTCTCTGTGATTTTCATGGTGATAAATGCCCCATTACTTAACTTAAAGTTTTGATGATAAATAATGATCCAATCTTCCATTTCATTGTACTCCTCTTCATAGGTGACGCCAATACTTTGAAATCCAACAACCTTTATGCTCATAAGTATTTTAATAATTGATCAGTTACTTTTTTTGGAAATATACAAATTGAAATATAGTTATTATTAAAAATAAAAAAGGTTTTTTAATTTCAGCGATAGATTATTTATTTTAAATCTATTAAAAAAATCAACCTAACATTTTAATGTTTAATTTTTTTTAATTGAGTGTGGTTGAGTTTTTTTGAATGTAATATTTACAATTCTAAGTTTTCTCCATCAACCATGTCTACCCATTTGCCCATTTTTTTCTGGATAATTTTAAAATGATGTTTTTCTTCAGGACTGATTAATGAAATTGCCTTTCCTTTAGATTCTGCTCTTCCTGTTCTTCCTATTCTATGAACATAATCTTTAGGAGATCGGGGGAGCTCATAATTGATGACTAAAGGAAGCTTATCAACATCGATACCTCTGGAGAGTAGATCCGTCGCTACAATAACTCTTAGACTACCCGATTTAAACCTTGCTAAAGATTCAAGTCTGGACGATTGACTTTTTTTGCTGTGAATTGCTGAAGCATCTATACCATTTTTACGTAGCTTATCGGCTACATTGTCTGCTTTATAGGTAGACGAAGTAAAAATAAGAACCTTTTTTGCTCCTTCTTTTTTTAGTATAAACCTTAGCATCGGTCCTTTCTTTTTCTCAGAAATCAAATATCCTACCTGTCTTATTAAATGTGGAGACTTTTCATCTTCTTTAATCTCAATACATATTGGATCTCTGAGCTGAAATAAGCTAATTGATTTTATGTCTGTACTTAATGTTGCAGAAAATAAAAGGTGTTGGCATTTTTTCGGCACTTTTTCTATTATCCGATCCATTTCCTCTTTAAACCCCATACTCAACATTTTATCTGCTTCATCTATGACTAAAGTCTGAAGAGAACTCAAATATAATGCTTTGGATTGCATTAAATCTAACAGTCTTCCTGGAGTTGCTACTAGTATTGAGGTCTGGTTCATCGATTTCATCTGAGGGTTAATCGAAACTCCTCCATACACAGCTTGAACTTTTATCTTCTCTAAAAGATGAGAAGTTAATTTTTGAAATACATCCTTGATTTGTTCGGCTAATTCTCGGGTTGGAACCAACACTAAAACCGGGAGGTGTCGATTCTCTAAAATCTCTTTATTTTTTTGTTGCTGATGGATAATTGGAAATGCATAGCTAGCTGTTTTTCCAGCCCCAGTTTTCGCAATTCCCATTACATCCTTTCCTCTTAATATCTCTGGAATGACTTTTTCTTGAATAGGGTAGGTTTTGGTGAAGTTTTGATCCAGTAAAACTTTTGTAATAGATTGGGACAAGCCAAGAGATTTAAATGTCATAAGTAGTGGTCTATTGAATCGATTATAAAAAGTGTTCTAAAAGTTGTTTGTGAAGTTCCTGAACAGGCAGACCGACTACATTGAAATAAGAACCTTCGATTTTCGTAATTCCTATTGCACCAATCCATTCTTGAATCCCATAACTACCAGCTTTATCAAAGGGCTTGTAATTTTTAATGTAGTAATTGATTTCGTCTTCACTTAATTTTTTAAAACATACTGTAGTTGTACTCGAGAAAGAAATCCTCTTATCAGTCGATGTAAGACACACTCCTGTAATCACTTGGTGGCTAGAATCAGAAAGAGAACTTAACATTTTATGAGCTTCTTTGTAATCTTTAGGCTTTCCTAGAATTTCACCTTTGGACAATACGACTGTATCTGCTGTAATTATTACCTGATCTTTAGGTATTGAATCAAATGCATCTGCCTTTAGTTTTGCTAAATATTCAGCAACCTTTTCGAGTTTAATGTTTTGTGGAAATACTTCATCTACCTCACGAACTTCGATGGAAAAAGAAAGATCTAATAGCGATAAAAGTTCTTTTCTTCGAGGTGATTTTGATGCGAGTAAAATTCTTTTCATGATCTGATTCTTCGCCTTAAATGAAGAAGCACATACTGGATATTCCAGCACCGATAATAAATTTATTTAGCTTTGATATTCTAATGTAATCTTCCACATTTTTTGCTTTGTAGATCCAAATATTTAGAATAAATAGTGGGAGTATAAGGGAAAAAAATGCATACATTAAAATATGTATCTGTGTATTAAATTCATAAAAGACAATCGATATTATTGCACAAACTGAGCAAATAGATAGCCATTTAACAAATTCTTTTGTTTTTTCGATACCCCATTGACTGGGTAAAGAAGTTTTTTTAAATTTTTCATCCCCTTCCAAGGTTATGAAGTCCTTAATTATTTCGTGCATTAAACTGCAGATAAAAGCGAATAAGGAGTAAATACAGATGAGAATTAGGGTATGCTTACTTTCTTCAATTTTGTATTTGGGTATTATTTCAAAAGCGGGAATTGATGCAACAAATATTGCAGATAACAAACCAACAAGGAGATTTCTTATGAATCCCTTTTTTTTAAGTCTTAAATTATACTCCCAAAGCAAGTATGCTGAAAAAATCATAATAATACCCAATCCTATGAATCCTACTTTTGAAGCAACAATAAAACCCATTATGATGCCAGAGGTAGTAAGAAATAGATGAAGTAATAGTGCAATTCTTCTTAAGATACTTCTGCCCACCAATGCTTTTTCATTTTCAGTATCTACCTGAATGTCGAAGTAGTCGTTAATTACATATCCTCCAGCAGAAATCATAAGTATACTACTTAATAGCAGTGCAAAGTGAAGGTCTCCTAGAACATTTATTTTTCCATAGATTGGAATTAATAAACTGTATCGAATCATATACTGAATCAGTGCCATGATTAGTAGATTTTCTATTCGAATAAGTTTTAGGTATTTCATTTTATTACTTGCCGACTAGGTTAGATTGACTTAATATTATTTTCCTTAATCCAATGCCCCTGAATTTTAAGAGTTTGCTCAATAACATCTCTTACACATCCTTGACCTCCTTTTTTGTATGAGATATATTCAGAGATGTTCTTTATTTCCTGTACAGCATCATCAGGACAGGTAGGTAGTCCTACTTTTTGCATGACATCATAATCAGGTAGGTCATCTCCCATGTACAGAATTTGTTTTGGATCTAGGCTGTATATATCCCTAAGCTCCTGTAATGCTATAACTTTGTCAGCACATGCCATATATACATCGTGTACACCCAGTCGATTCATTCTAGCTTTCACTGCGGATGAATTCCCGCCAGTAATTAGGGCTACAATGTAAGATTTCTTAACAGCTAACTGCAACGCATACCCATCTCGAGTACTCATTTTTCTAACTTGTTCGCCATCGGGAAGCAGGGTTATGCTTCCATCTGTTAATACCCCATCGCAATCAAAAACGAAGGCTTTGATTTGATTTAGTTTTACTTTGTAATTCATTAGTTGTTTTCTGCTCTTAATTTTTCAGTAAGCAATTTATAAATATCGTAATAATTTCCATGTTTCAAATCATCTAGATGAGTCTTAATACTTGTTTGATCATTTCGAATAGCTGGGCCAGTTTGAGATTCCTTTGGTGAATGCATGAGAACTTTACTGGCAGTCTCCATAATTAGTGGTTTAAGTATATCAAATGGAATATTCTTGTTACTTAAAATTTCTTCAGATATAGAATACATATAATTACTAAAGTTATTTGCGAAAACTGCAGCTAGATGAAGAGTTTTTCTTTGATCAGAATCGATTTCATAGACACAATCACTAAGAAGATTGCCTAATTTTATAAGGGTTCTCTTATTATTATCATCTTTTGCCTCAATGCAAATTGGAATTTCTTTAAAATTAATTTCTTTTTCCTTAGAAAAAGTTTGTAATGGATAAAAGACTCCCCTTTGGGGTTGTGAAATAAAATCTATAGAGGCTGCTCCAGAAGTATGCACAACTAGTTTATTTTTAATTGGTAAGGAATTGCTTAGTTCAATTAATGCTTTGTCGTTTATGCACAGGATATATAAGTCTGCATTATTATTTATTTTTTCAATTTTAGAAGTGAACTCACATTGAATTAATTTAGATAATTCTTCTGCTTTATTTACAGTTCGATTATAAACTTGAATAATATTTTGTCCTCTTTTTTTAAGTTCTTGAGATAAGTGCCAAGCAAGATTTCCTGCACCCAGAATGACGATATTTAATTTAATTTTAGTCAAGGGCTAGGGGCGTTTTTTTTTGTTTGAATAATTGAATCATAGCCATTCCAGTTCCTAATGCCATAATTATCATTCCTATCCAAAGTAAATTAATGTATGGGAAAATAATCGCTTTCATAACTATAAAGGGCTTGTCATTATCAATATGCTCATAGGCCTTAATCTGAATACTCCCCGCATCTGGATTTACTTCGCTGAAAAGAAATTTATATTTTAATTCTCCATCATTTAAAAAGGCGGGGAATGATTGTGCAATATTATTTTTGACAGCATATATTGCTTGCCCTGATGTGAATTTTCCTTGCATATTTTGCATTTTTATTTTGGCTATAAGCATTACATCAAGTGCTTTATCACTATTGATGTCTGTATTTGCATTGACCATAAGGCTATCTAGAAAAAAGAAGTGTTTGCTATATACTACTGAATCCCCTTGTTTTAGATTGATAATACTTTCGTGATGATAGGGGTCATTCTCATTGTGTTCATCAACATCTGCATAAGTTAGGTGTGTATAGACATCAAATAGTGCGAAATGCTCTGTAGAGGGTTCAGCCACATTTCCCATAATTTCATTTAGTTGTATAAAAGGATGTAGAGTGAATTGGTAATTAAATTCTCCATTATCTTGCAATTTAAAATATTGGACTTCATAAGTTTTATTAATACCAATTAGTGTATCGGAGCTATAGCAAACAAAATAGTTCCCCATTGCAGTAGTATCTCCCTTTTCCAATAAAATATTCTCATTACTTGGGAAGTCTTGTGCTATAAATCCTTTGTTTTGCGAAATAACATTTTTATTTGCATTACTAAGTAGCGCTCCCATAATAACTAATGCAAATCCTAAATGTGCTACAGAGGCTCCAGAAATTTTTAATTTTCCTTTTAAGATGGTTCTAATATATTCCACATTTGATATAGCCGAAAACAAGGTTGCCCATAATAATATTAGATAAAGTGGCTCCTTCATTTTTACTGTATAGGAAATAATAAAGGTAATTGCAGCTGCACCAACCAAGCTCAAAGAGATTTGTGTGAAAAATTTCTTAAGATCTGTTTTTCCATATCGAAGGTATTGTACCCCCCCCATTAGAAAGATAATTAAAATAGCCAGTGGAGTTTGCCATGAATTATATAAATTAATAGCATCAAGGGGAGGGGCCATTTGAGTGCCAAAAACTTTATTGATTACCGGTAATGAAGTAAACCATGTAATTTGAAAAGCCGATAAAAACAGTACTATTGAAGCGATAAACATCCAGAATTCTCTGGAAGAAATATCTTCTTCTTTCTTAGAATTCGGAATTTCTTTTAATCTTATAAAAAATAAAACCCAAGGTAAGATTACAAAACACATTAAGAAGACAAGTAGTTGGTAATCAAGACCACCAGCAAATGCATGGACCGAAGTATCTCCTAAGACCCCACTTCGGGTAAGGTATGTTGAGTAGACTATTAAAATAAATGCAAGTAATGTGGCTACAAATGTTGAGCGAAGAGAAGTTTTTTTTGCTCGATAGATGAGCATAAGGTGCGCTGCAGAAACCAAAATAATCCATGGAACCAAGGATGAATTTTCTACCGGATCCCATGCCCAAAACCCACCAAATGAAAGGGATTCATATGCCCAAGCTCCCCCCATGAGAATACCTGTTCCTAAAACCATGATTCCAGCGTAGGCCCATGGTAAAGCTTCCCTAACCCAAGTGCCATATTTTTTTTTCCATAATCCGGAAAGCGCATAGCAAAATGGAATCATTGTGAGTGAAAATCCAAGAAAGAGTACGGGTGGATGAATAACCATCCAATAGTTTTGAAGAAGTGGGTTTAGTCCCCTACCATCAAGGAATTGCGGGACAATATCTAAATAATTTGGCATTAATGTCCATGGTAAACCAAGATTTTCTTCTAACTGCCTAACCAAAATAAATGGACTAGTTCCAATCTTTACATTGAAGATTTCAAGCCCTATGATCATAGAACTAAGGAAGACTTGGATAGCAGAAATAATTGCCATCATAGGTCTCTCCCAGGATTTAGATATTTTTATTAATATAGCTCCCAGGATAATATTCCAGAATATCCATAATAAAAAGCTTCCTTCTTGACCCTCCCAGAAGCAGGAGACCATATATTGTATGGGTAGACTTAGTGATGAATGTTCCCAGACATATTGGTATTCAAAATAATGATTGTAAATCATGAAAAACATACAACCGATAATGCCTAATACTGATAGTCCATGGATGATAAAAGAGCTCCGAGCAAGGCTTAGCCATTGGATTTCAAGAACTTTATTCTTTGAGGCTATAAAAAACGAAACAGCAGCCAATAATGCAGCTGCAAATGATAGGCTTATAAAAGCCTGTCCTACATGTCCTACAAGTTGATGTTCTCCTATGTATTCAATCATATGTTGGGTAGATAGTTTCGTCCTCTACTAGATGTTGGTCTTCATTGTATTTTGATGGGCACTTCATTAAAATCGTTTGAGCAATAAACCCTTCTTCAGAAGAATATCCTGTCATTGTAATTTTTTCTGAACGTTCAAAATCTTGCGGTTTTGCATCGTAATAGAATACTTTTCTCTCATTTGATAAAGAATCCATCGCGTAAAATGTTAATTCATTTATGTATGGGTCATAAACAATTTCTTTCTCTTTATTTAACTCACCAATAACGGTAAATTCCTCGCCCATGAATTTCTCAGCTTCTACGAAAGTTATATAGGTGCTAGCATTAAAGGTTAGTGAAAGAATTATTCCAATAATGACTGCGACCAAAAGAATTAAAATAATTTCAGTCTTTTTCATTTATTTCTCTAAATTTTTAATTCTTTGATCCATACGAAATAAATAAACCATTAAGCCAATAAAGATGGTTGATAAAACTGCTACTACTACATATATTTTTCCACTTGAACGCATTAGGTCAGCCATCTCTACTTCTTGAGAGAATAAAGGGGTATGAATGAAACATCCAATAAGTATTATTTGCAAAAATAACTTCATAATTTATTCATTTTCATTAATGATTTCAAGAGATTTGATTCGGAATCGCAATTGAGAAATCCAAATTCCAATCAGAATCCATCCAATTACTGCTGGATAGAATACTAGGCGCATGTTGCTATCTAGGTCATAATTTCCAAAAGCGGGATTTCCCCCGTTTCCGGGGTGAAGACTGTCGGTCATCCTTGGGAGGATTCCAATAAATACAATCATCATAACAAATGCTAATATGTTATAAATGGCTGATACTCTCGCTTTGGTATCTTCATTTTCAATACTATTTCGAAGGAGGAAGTAGGCTAGGTAAATTAACATAGTAACAGCGGTACCATTCAATTTGGGGTCATTAACCCAAAACGTACCCCAGGTAAATTGTGCCCAAATCATACCAGTGGTCAAGCCTAGAAAACCTATAAACATTCCTGTGGATGCATATACTTCAGCTTTTAAATCTCTTTTTGCATCAAAGTGATTTAGAAAACGAATACTTTGAACCAAAGACAATAGCATGAGTACAATCATGGCAAACCACATTGTTACATGAAAGTACAAATTACGGATAGTTTCATTGAGAATTTCCATGTGTGGAACCGGCATCAAGAAACCGCCAATTATGCTGTATAAAACAAGTAAAACACCAAGGATTTTCCACCAATTTAATCGCATATAAAACTGAATTTTTAATCCCTCCAAAGGTAAGGAAATAATAGGTATGAGAGTAATACACTTACAATATTTAAAAGTGCCAAAAACAAGATTTGATTACCCACTGAAATAAATTGAGTTTCCACCAAGCAAATCTGAGAAGTTTTAATTAAGTTTAAAAGCAATGGGAAAAGTAAAGGCATACTTAGCACAGCCATTAGACCTGAACTAT
Organism: uncultured Cryomorphaceae bacterium; assembly: GCA_964516765.1. Lineage (GTDB taxonomy): Bacteria > Bacteroidota > Bacteroidia > Flavobacteriales > UBA7430 > CAZEWZ01. The sequence goes on from CAZEWZ010000023.1 coordinate 22,540, forward strand.
TATTAGTTTTTGATGCAATAGCGGCAACTAGTGTAAGTATAGAAGCAAGTGCTGTACTTCCCAAAATAAGACAGCCCAAGAAGGGAAAGTAAGCAAGAACTGGGCTCCCTAAAAATGTGCTATAAATTAAAAAACTACCCAGTGTCAAAATAACTAATAAACCGCTATTGTAAATTATTTTTGAAAGGATTATCGCTCTAGGATTGACTATGGTAAAATAAAAAAGGGCCTGTTGATTTAGTTCTCTTTTGAAGCTATGTAAACTAGCATTTATAGCCGTAAATAATACAATAATCCAAAAAAGTGCAATCCAAGAACGATCGTCAATTCTACCCTCAAAGCATAAAAATGAAATATAGCTAGTACAAAGTAAATATAGAATCATACTATAAAAAGCATAACGTTCACGTCCATTCAAACGAATGTCTTTAATAACTAGTTCTTTCACTAAATTAAGCATGTTACAAATATAGTGATAAGCTTGAATTCTAAGCTCTAGCATATAAATAATTTATTTTCTATTTCACAGTTAAATATTGTTAAGTATTGCTAATTGCAAATGCATTAATTGTAATTTTGCATAAAATTATTTAATGAGACTTTTAATAGCCGTTATAATGTTGGCTTCCTTTTCTGTTTTAGCTCAACGCAATTCAAACGAAGTAAAGGCTGAGGCCTTAGTTTTTGGTTCTGTTTTGGATTCCTTGACAGGTGAAGGAATGTCTTTCGCTACAATTAGTTTTATTGACTCTGAATCAAATAAAATTCTCACAGGAGGAATATGTGATGAAAATGGATTATTTTCTATTGACAAAGTACCATTAGGTAGCCACAAACTATTAGTTGAATATATTGGCTATTCTCCAAAAATTGTAACCCAGGTTAGAGTGTTTCCAGATGGTAAGAACCCTTCTAATAGAGAAAATTTTTCAGTTGATTTGGGTGTTTTCTTTCTAAATAAATCTATGGAAGAACTCCTAGAGGTTGAATTGGTCGAAGAAAAAGCTATGATTGTCCAAGGAATTGATCGAAAAATATTTAATGTTGACCAAGATATGACTAACACGGGTGAGTCTGCTATTGAATTGATGGAGAAACTTCCTTCTGTTCAAGTTGATGTAGATGGAAATCTAAGTCTGAGGGGTTCTAATCAGGTCCGCCTATACGTAGATGGTAAACCATCTATGTTGAGTGCTTCCGACTTATTAGAAACGTTACCTTCTTCTATGATTGAATCTGTTGAGCTTATAACAAACCCCTCAGCGAAGTTTAGCCCAGAAGGAATGGCCGGAATAATTAATTTGGTTCTTAAGAAAAATAAAGATGCCGGTTTTAATGGGAACTTAGCTCTAACAGTCAGTGAGCCAAACAAGAACACCTTTACCACAGTACTAAATCGAAGAACTAAGAAACTAAACTTATCTGCATCTTACAGCTTGATGGATCGATATGGAGCTAGAACCTCCGAAAGTGAAAAACATACTTATTTTTCTGAAGACACTTTTCATTTATACCAAGATAAATGGTCTGAGGATAGTAGAAAGTCTCAAACTTTTAAAGCTGGAATTGATTATACTCCAACTAAGAAGTCATCTTTTAGTTTGAATGCAAAATATGTCCCATCTACCCGATTAAATTATGATACTGTCCACTATAAAGAAACCACTCTTTTAGAAATAGATGAGTATGATAGATTGACTCAGTCAAATACTGACCAATCTAATTTGAATATAGATTTTAATGCTGACAGAGATTGGGATTCTGGACTACATGCTGATTTAAACATCAATCAGTCTTTTAACACAAGAGAAAGAGATAATTTATTTGTTCAGACAATTTTAATGGCTGACAGCTTAGAACTTATATCATCTAATTACCCCACATTTGAACAACTGTCTACATATAGAGAAGATAGCCAATTTCAATCTAAGCTTGATTTTGAATTTGGTAACAATGAAAATGGTAAGTGGGAATGGGGGTTAAGTGCAAGAACTCGTTCATTTGATCAAAACCAATTTAATAACGGAGATTCTACCTTTATCGATAACTCTGCTCTAGAAAATCACTTTATTTTTGAAGATGAAGTATTTGCAGCTTATTTTAATTTTGCTAAGTCATTTGGCTTATGGTCTTTTCAAACTGGACTTCGTGCAGAACAGTTTGCTTCAGAATCTTATTTAGAGAACACTGACTCTACTTATGTTTTAGATTACTTTAAGTTATACCCAAGTGTTTACTTGAATTATTCTTTAGATGAAAACACCTCTCTTCAAGCAAGTTATTCTCGAAGAGTTAACCGTCCCGGATTTTATTCATTAAATCCTTTCCCTGAATATTCCGATCCTTTTAACTTGAGAATGGGGAATCCATATTTACGTCCCGAATTTGTCAACTCTTTTGAATTCGGCTACCAAAAGTTTGATAGAGGAAATACATTAAGTGCTTCCATATATGCTAAAGATGTTAACGATTTACAAAGAAGATTCATAAGAGTTGATTCTAATAGTGTATCTACTGTCACGTATCTAAACTTTGAAGGATCCTTGGATATAGGTTTAGAATTTATGTGGTCTAAAAAAGTGAGTAAGGAATTTAATTTCATGCTTAGTAGTAATGTTTACTATAGTAAGACAGATGCAACCAATCTCACAACTGATTTTGATCCTACGGTCCTAGGAATGAGTGGTAATTTTAATTTTAGTTGGCAGAAAAATGGGCATAAAATTCAGTACTCTGGTTGGGGGATGCCCGGAAGAAATGTTGGCCAAGGAAAAATGCTCACAATGTTTAGTTCAGATTTAGCATATAGCCGACCTATTTTTTCTGAAATGGGAAAAATGACTTTGAAGGTAAGTGATGTGTTTAATACACGAGCTTTTGGTATTGAGTCTTATGGACCGTCTTTTGACCAATCATTTTATAGTAAGCGATTAAGTAGATACTTGAGCCTTACACTTAGTTACAAGTTTGGAGAACAAAGTAAGCGAAGAAATACTCGACGCGGAAATTATGGTGGCACGGATGCCGAGGATATGGGTGGAGGATTTTATTAATTTTTAATTTTTTAATTTCCCATTTTATTTTAATTGATTAACGAATTATTTTTTTGAAAACTTCTAAAATGAAGAAAAGTGTATTTTTATTTGTAGTTATGTTTTATGGTCTTTCATGGGCACAATCTGACTATTCACTGAGTGGTTTTGTTAGTGATTTATCTAATTCAGAAGAACTTATTGGAGCCAATATTTCTTGTGATTCTTTAGGAATTGGAGTTACAACCAATGCTTATGGCTTTTATTCCCTAACTATACCATCAGGAACACATTTTTTACGTTTTTCATTTATTGGATACAATGACAAAATTTTATCATTTACCACAGCTAAGAATAATCGATTGGATGTTGCTTTGGAAACCTATTCCGAAGAACTTCTTGAAATAGTTCTTGAGGATGAAGCCCTTCAAAATGTTCGTTCAATAGAAATGAGTGTAAATAAGTTGGAAACTAAGGCGGTTAAAAAACTAGCTGCTGTAGCAGGAGAGGTAGATATTATAAAGAGTATCCAATTGCTTCCGGGCGTTACGAGTGTTGGGGAGGGAGCAAACGGATTTAACGTTCGTGGTGGTGCTTCTGACCAAAACTTGGTTCTTTTAGATGAAATGACTCTTTATAATTCTTCTCATTTATTTGGTTTCTTCTCTGTTTTTAATGCTGATGCAATTAAAGATATGAAACTTTATAAAGGTGGTATTCCCGCTGAGTATGGCTCCCGCGTTTCCTCCGTTTTGGATGTTCGCCAGAAGGAGGGGAATGCTAATTTTAGAGAAGCATCTGGTGGAATAGGTCTTATATCAAGCCGTTTTATGGTTGAAGGTCCGATGTGGGATAGAAGTTCTTTTATGGTTGCAGGTAGGCGATCTTATGGAGACCTATTTTTAGCCCTGTCAAGTGATTCAACTCTGAACAGTAATAAACTTTACTTTTATGATTTAAATATGAAGTTTAATACTTGGGTGGGTCAAAAAGATAGAATCTTTCTTTCTTCCTACATAGGTCGGGATGCATTTAAGTTTGGAGGTCGATTTGCTTCCTCATGGGGTAATGAGACTATTAACCTGCGTTGGTTACATCTTTTTTCTGATAGAACAGTTGCTAACCTTTCGTATAATTATAATGATTATGATTATTTAATTTCTATTCTTCCAGAAGGTTTTGAGTTTGATTGGGAATCTCAAATTAAAAATCATCAATTGAAATACGATGTTTCATATTATTTAAACAATTCACATCAGATTAAAGGAGGGGTTTCATTAAACAGTTATCACTTTATTCCAGGGCTTATAAAACCCGCCTCAGATACCTCGGCGATTACTTCATTCGAAATACGAAATAAATTTGCTTACGAATCAGCATTGTTTATTCAGGACGAATGGAAAATTTCGGAGAGATTATTAGTTAAAGCCGGATTGAGATGGAGTTCTTTCTATAGAGTTGGTGTAGATACGATTCTAACTTATGATGATGGACCTATGACTTACGATCCCTTTTTAGGGCAATATTTAGATGGAACGGTAGTTGATTCTACATTTTATGGTGCAAACGAATTGATTAAATCTTATTCGAACTTAGAACCACGCTTTTCTGTTCGTTATCAGTTAGATGAGTTCAATTCTGTAAAAGCAAGCTACCAGAAAATAAACCAATATATGCACTTGATTACTAATGCAAGTTCTCCAACCCCACTTGATATTTGGGCTCCATCAGGTCCTTTTATTAAACCCCTTGCTGCTCAACAGTTTGCTTTGGGATACTTTTTAAGTTCCTCTGATAAAAAATGGGATTTTACATCTGAAGTATATTACAAAAGCCTTGATAATGTTATTGACTATGTGGATGCAGCAGATCTAGAATTTAATAATCATTTAGAGACAGAAATTCTTTATGGAAAGGGTCGCTCCTATGGTTTAGAATTGATGTTGGAAAAAAATGTAGGTCGCCTTAGGGGTTGGTTTGCATATACTTTTGCTAGAACAGAAAGTTTAATTTCTGGAGATAGTGATTTGGGACCTGGTATTAACAACAGTGAATGGTATCCAAATCCCCAGGATAAGACTCACGATTTTTCTCTTGTTGCTTTTTATGATTTCAACGACAAATGGTCATTTTCTACAAATTTTGTTTTTGCCACTGGCATTCCTACAAATTATCCAGTTGCTAAATATCAATATGAAGGAATTATTATCCCCGAGTATTCTAGAGCACGAAACCAAGATCGTCTTCCAAACTATCATCGATTAGATTTAGCTGCAACATTCCAGCCCAAAGGGAATGATTCTAGAGAGTGGGTATTTAGTATTTACAATGTATATAACCGAAAAAATGCTTCTTCTGTATATTTTAGAGAATCTCAAGATAATGATGGGGAAACAGAAGCAGTACAACTATCAATTTTCCCTATTTTACCAAGTGTATCATATAATTTTAAGTTCTAATGAGAGAAATTATCAGTTGTCTATTCATACTTATTGTATTTGCTTCTTGTGAAACAGTTGTTCAGGTAGATCTTCAAGATGGTCCTAAAAGACTTGTTTGCGAATCCTATTTAGAGTTTTCAGAAATAACAGGAGAAGGAGCTGCTCGGGTTTATTTAACTGAAACTAGTCCATTTTATGGAGTTAGTGAGCCCGTTCCTGTATCTGGGGCCCAAGTAATAATCAATGAGTCTTATATCCTTACAGAAGACCCTGACTCTTTAGGTTTTTATGTTTCTCAATACCCAATTCCTTACCTAGGCGAAACTGCTTTTGTTTTGGATATTCATGCAGAATTAGATGGAATTGATGGGCATTGGGCTGCCACTGATAAATACAGTTATCTTCCACCTATTGATGATTTTTATTATTTTTATAATAACTCTCAGAGTATATTTCAGGATCCAGGATACTTTGTTAATGTAATGTTTACAGATCCGATAGATGAAGTAAATTTTTATCACTTTTCAGTCGAAATAAACGATTCTTTAAGTTTTGAATTAACACCAGGCACCAAGAGGTCTTCTATTCTTAAGGATGAATTATTTAACGGACAAGATCTTCTTTTCCCTGTAAATGATATTCCGTTAGAGACAGGAGATCGTCTTAAATTTACGATGTCTTCCCTATCAAAATATGCTTATGATTATTACTTCAACCTTTATACACTTCTTACGGAGACTTCTGGAGTTGGTGCAGCATCTCCATATCCACTTCAAGGGAATCTTAGTTCAATGAATGATAATTTTGATAATGCTTTAGGGATATTTCAGGTGCGTAGCACCTCAATAAGGGAGATTACCATTGAAGATTAGCGTACAAGTTGAATCGCTCCATTTATAGATTGGTAACTTCCAGTATTTGTCTGTAAATTAATTATCCAAAAGTAAACTCCACTTGGACATGGTTTTGAAAAATGATTTCCATTCCAACCTTTTTCAACATCGTTACTATAATATATTTCAGCCCCCCAGCGATTAAAAATGCGAATATCAGCGGCAGTAATATATTCGTATTCGATTGGAGTAAATAAGTCGTTTATATAATCTTGGTTGGGAGAAAAAACATTGGGCATAACAATATTTTCACAATTTTCTCTCGGATAGACGCTAAAATTAATTTCTTGTACACAATTATTTTCATCTGTAATTTGAAGTTCATATTC
>CAZEWZ010000024.1:0-26702 GCA_964516765.1 uncultured Cryomorphaceae bacterium
ATCTAATTGGCTTTCTTATATTGCGAAGATAAGTTTCATGTCAAATAATTATTAACCATTTGATTATTTTATAATTTAATTATGATGTTCAAGTTTTTTGCTTTTGTATTTTTATTTTTTCATTATTTGTCATTTTCTCAGATTATTGGTAATTGCAATGCCCCATACAATAACGCAGACGGTTTAGTGAATATTTTAGTTGGAGAGGGAGTTGAGTTTTCAAATGCAGTATTTTCTGGATTTGATTGTTCTGCTGGTCTTTTTAATGGAACATCAAATATTGGTTTTGAATCTGGTTTGGTAATGGCCACTGACGGTTTAGAAAGTATTGGTCCAGGAGTTGGTGGTGGGTTTGGAACTATTCCAGGAGTAGATGCTGATTTAACTCTTCAACTTCAAATGGTAGGAGCAACAGCTACAAATGTGAATAATTTGATTGTAATTGAGTTTGATTTTATCCCTACCTCTGATGTAGTTACATTTGAATATGTTTTTGCATCTAATGAGTATCCTGGATATACCTGCTCACAATTTAATGATATTTTTGGATTTTTTCTTTCAGGTCCCGGAATCATAGGGGGTTTTTCAAATAATGCAATAAATATTGCTTTGGTTCCAGATCCCAACAATCTCGATGAATATACTGATACTCCCGTTATAATAAATACCATAAACTCTGGTGTTTCGTCCTCTGGCGATTCCTCTCCATGTGACAATATTGATCCAAATTGGACTGATTACTCTATTTTTTTTACTGACAATTCAGCAGCTACAACAGTCTCTTACCCAGGTTTTACTGTACCATTAATTGCAACAGCAAATGTTATCGCTTGTGAGACTTATCACATTAAACTAGCTGTAGCCGATTGTGCTGACGGTGCTTTGAATTCTGCTGTTTTTTTACAGGAAAATTCTTTTAATTCACCACCACCAATCGAATATATAATTGAATCTAATTTGGTATCCGTATTAAACCCCAACTCAACTTACATCGATAATTTATATGAGGGATGTGGATCTGCTTCTATCATATTTGAGCGTCCAGAAGGAATTGACGGTGATATTGTTTTTGATTATCAAGTTACTGGGTCAGCAATTCAAAACACAGACTATATTATTACAAATGCAGGGTTTAATCAAATTACTATGTTAAATGGCCAGCCAAATATTTCTTTAGATGTTCTTACTATTGAAGATTTAACGGCTGAACCTGTTGAAGAAATAATTATTGAAATTTTACCTGTTGATTATGGATGTTATGAATCAAATCCTGATACCATTGAATTTGAACTTTTCGATCAACCAGAATTGTTTTTATCCGTATCGCAGGATGTATTGTTAGATTGCCCGGGTGATGAAGCTATCCTCAATTCTTTGGCAACAGGAGGTGTAGGAGGCTTGATGGAAGAACCTTTTTCTGTTCCTCCATATCTGTACCAATGGATTGAATTATCTCAGGGTCCAAATTTGGTTGCTTCTCCAGATATTCCATCTAATTATTGCATTCAAGCTACTGATGTTTGTGGTCAGACAGTTTCAGATTGTATTTTTGTGGATGTAGAAACTTATGAAGATTTGATTATTAGTTCAGATATTGTTTATACTTGTTATAATGAAATCGAAGAATTGTGTCTTAACACAGAAGGCGGTAATGCTCCATTTTCGTTCTTGTGGTCAAACGGGTCAGATGAGATCTGTATTGAAGATCTACCAGGTGTATATTCTATTTTGGTCATAGACGAATGTGGAATAGAAGAGATTTCTTCAGCAGAAATTTATTTAGATGCGGCGCCTGAGGTTATATTTGATGTTTATCAAATGCCTGATGAAAACTTTGGAGTTCAAATCAATAATTTCACTGGTCCTTTAGATGATCTTTCATATTTGTGGGACTTCGGAGATGGTGTTGAGACGGAATTAAGTGATCCAGAAACTCATTTTTATCAGGAATCAGGAGAGTATAGTATAACATTATCAGTAACTACCGAAATCAATAATTGCTTCAATGAATCCTCTCAAGTTGTCCAACTAGCACCCTTATACTATTTTTATACTGCTAATTCTTTTACTCCAAATAATGACCTAATTAATGATACTTTTGGACCATCAGTTGTAGGTTTTGAGACTTTTGAAATGTATATATTCGACCGTTGGGGTAAACAGGTTTTTTATACAGATGATATAGCTAATAAGTGGCGTGGGAACTATAACTCTATTGAATTGCAAATGGACAGTTATGCATATTTAATAAACATTAAGAAATATTTTGATGATACTATTTACCAAGAATCTGGTCCTGTTACGATTATTAGATAACCAAAAAGCCCAATATGAATATTGGGTTTTTTAATGAAAATAAAAAGTATTACATGTGAATTACTTCGTCATATGCATCTGCTACCGCTTCCATAACTGCCTCACTCATAGTGGGGTGAGGGTGAACTGATTTGAGTATTTCATGTCCTGTAGTCTCAAGTTTACGGGCTACAACTGCCTCAGCAATCATTTCAGTTACATTACTTCCAATCATATGACAACCTAACCACTCACCGTATTTGGCGTCAAATATCACTTTCACAAATCCGTCTTTATGGCCTGCAGCACTTGCTTTACCCGAAGCAGAAAAGGGAAACTTCCCTACTTTTATTTCATATCCAGCATCAATAGCCGCTTGTTCTGAGTAGCCTACTGACGAAATTTCTGGAGATGCATATGTACATCCTGGAATATTGTTCATATTCATGGGGTCTACATTTATTCCTGAAATTCTTTCAACACAATTGATACCTTCCGCAGAAGCAACATGCGCCAAGGAAGGACCAGGTATCACATCTCCAATTGCAAAATAACCTGGGATATTTGTTTGATAATAGTCATTCACCAATATTTTTCCTTTGTCTGTAGCAATCCCAACATCTTCTAGACCGATATTTTTTATATTGGCTTCAATTCCCACTGCAGATAAAATAATATCTGCTTCAAGAGTTTCTTCGCCTTTTTTTGTTTTTATAGTGGCTTTACATAGTTTGCCGTTTAGATCTACTTTTTCTACAGAAGAACTCGTCATAACATTTATACCGGACTTTTTAAATGATCTTTCTAATTGTTTTGAAATATCCTTATCCTCTAGAGGGACTATGTTTGGTAAGTATTCAACCAATGTAACATTTGTACCCATTGTATTATAAAAGTACGCAAATTCGACTCCTATAGCTCCGGAACCAACAACGATCATCTTTTTGGGTATTTCTTTTAAAGTCATAGCGTCTCTGTAGCCAATTATTTTTTTTCCATCTTGAGGAAGGTTTGGTAAATGGCGAGATCTAGCACCGGTAGCAATAATAATATTTTTTGCGGAATGCACTGTACTATTTCCTTTTTGGTTGGTGACCGTTACTTTTTTTCCAGTATTAACTTTACCGGTACCCATCAAAACTTCAATCTTATTTTTTTTCATTAAGAACTCGATTCCTTTACTCATTTCTCCAGCTATATCTCGACTTCTTTTAATGACTGAGCTAAAGTCAGCTTCAGCCTTAGAAACCTTTATTCCATAATCTGCTGCGTGGTTAATATATTCAAAAACTTGAGCACTTTTTAAAAGCGCCTTTGTTGGAATACATCCCCAGTTTAAGCAAACTCCTCCAAGACTTTCCTTCTCAACAATAGCGGTTTTTAATCCAAGTTGAGAAGCGCGAATGGCTGTTACATATCCTCCTGGGCCACTACCTACTACTATTAAATCAAAATTCATATTTTAATGTGTTTAGTTGAATTGACTGTGAGTAAAGTTATGAATTTGTTTTTATTTTTTGCATTCCTAAACAAGTAGTTTATTAGGATCTTAGAAATCAATAAAAATTAGGTATTAATATCTATATTCGTACTATTTGTAATGTAATCTAAAACCTAAATTATTAAATTGCGTAAATTTTTAAAGTTAATTATCGATGGGAATTCCTAAAAAATACGATCCTCAATTAGTCGAAGATAAATGGTATCAGTATTGGATTGACAATGGGTACTTTTCTTCTAAACCTGATCACAGAGAATCATATACTATTGTTATTCCTCCTCCCAATGTTACTGGAGTTCTTCACATGGGACATATGTTAAACAATACATTGCAGGATGTTTTAATTCGTCGTGCAAGAATGTTGGGGAAAAACGCGTGTTGGGTCCCTGGTACTGATCATGCTTCAATTGCTACAGAAGCTAAAGTTGTTCAAAAATTAAACAGTGAAGGTATATCCAAAGATGATTTGACTCGGGAAGAGTTTCTATACCATGCATGGGAATGGAAGGAGAAGCATGGAGTGATTATTTTAAATCAACTAAAAAAACTAGGTGCATCTTGCGATTGGGACCGAACTTCTTTTACCATGGATGATTCACTTTCTGCTTCTGTTCTAGAGGTGTTTGTTGATATGTATAAAAAAGGACATATCTATAGAGGCTTTCGAATGGTTAATTGGGATCCCGTTGCAAAAACCACTGTTTCTGATGAAGAAGTTATTCACAAAGAATTAAATTCCAAGTTGTATTATGTTTCTTATAATATACTTAACTCTGATGAAAAAGTTGTTATTGCAACAACCAGACCTGAAACCATACTTGGTGATACAGCTATATGTGTCCATCCCAATGACACTCGATATAGTCATTTAAAAGGTCGAAAAGCAATTGTTCCTATTTCTGGACGAGTCATTCCTATAATTGAAGACGAATATGTAGATATTGAATTTGGAACAGGTTGTCTTAAGATTACACCTGCTCACGATCAAAATGACAAAGTCATTGGAGAGAGACACGGATTGCCTGTAATTGATCTTTTAAATGATGATGCAAGCCTAAATGAATATGGACTTCACTATAAAGGTAAAGATCGTTTTCTAGTTCGCAATGAAATTGCCAAAGAATTGGATTCTTTAGGCTTATTAATTAAAACAGAACATTACTTAACAAAAGTGGGATACTCTGAGCGAACTGATGCTGTCATTGAACCAAAAGTATCCATTCAATGGTTTATGAAAATGGATAATTTAGCTAGTCCTGCATTAGATGCAGTTATGAATGATGATGTGCAATTGGTTCCAGCTAAATTTAAAAATACCTATCGACATTGGATGGAGAATGTTCATGATTGGTGCATTTCTCGCCAACTTTGGTGGGGTCATCAAATTCCTGCCTTTTTTTATGGAGAAGGCTTGAATGATTTTGTGGTAGCTAAATCTATCGATGAGGCATTTTTTATAGCCAAAGAGATTCCTGGTAATTCTCATTTAAAAATTGGGGACCTCAAGCAAGATGAGGATGTATTAGATACGTGGTTCTCTTCCTCATTATGGCCTATTTCTGTATTTAATGGGATTATGGAACCTGACAATAATGAAATTAATTATTATTACCCCACCAATGATCTTGTTACCGCACCTGAGATTCTATTTTTCTGGGTTGCTAGGATGACCTTAATGGGATATGAATATAGAGGATCCAAACCATTTAATAATGTATACCTGACTGGAATTGTTCGCGACAAACAAGGTCGGAAAATGTCTAAGTCTCTAGGGAATTCTCCAGATCCTATCGAATTGATGAAAAAATATGGAGCAGATGGAGTACGTGTGGGGATGCTATTTTGTTCCCCTGCGGGAAATGATTTACCCTTTGATGAATCTCTATGTGAGCAAGGTAGAAACTTTTCTAATAAAATATGGAATGCATTCCGATTGGTAAAAGGTTGGGAGATTTCAGACATGGAGCAACCCGATTCATGCAAGATTGCAATTGAATGGTTCGATGCAAAACTCAACCAAAACCTTTCTTCTATTAATGAAAATTACGATAAGTTTAGAATTTCCGAGGTCTTGATGACAGTGTACAAACTAATTTGGGATGATTTCTGCTCTTCTTATCTAGAAATGATTAAGCCCAGGTATCAAAAACCTATCGATTCTTTTACATTAGCTTCCACTTTAGAATTGTTTGAATCTTTATTAAAAATATTACATCCCTTTATGCCATTTATCTCCGAAGAAATTTGGTCGTTAATAAGTGATCGGAAGACTTCTGAAAATCGAATAATTATTGCCCCATGGCCTGAGCTCAACCTGATAAATGATAAGATTATTTTAGATCAAGAAGTTGCAAATCAAGTTATTACAAGTATTCGATCTATTAGAAAGGAAAATAATATAGCGAACAAAGATTCCTTAAAATTATTTGTGAAACGTAATGAAGAAATTAATGAAGCATTCGATTCTATTATTTCCAAACTAGGTAATTTATCTACTTTGAACTATGTCGAATCAAAAGTTGAAGGTGCTATTTCCTTCAGAGTCAAATCTAACGAGTATTATATCCCTGTTTCTGGAGCAGTAAATATTGAGGCTGAACGAAAGACTCTTTCGCGGGAACTTACATATTTTGAGGGTTTTCTGAATTCTGTAACAAAGAAATTAAGTAATGAAAGTTTTGTGAATAATGCTCCAGATCAAGTGATTCAAAATGAACGAAAGAAACAGGCAGATGCCTCTGCCAAGATTAAAACAATCACACAACAGCTAAATGCTTTAGGTTAGGCATTTTTTTTATTGTGGAGTTAAATTATTCTACTTCGATTTATTATTGTAGTTTCGCCGCCTGCTAATACTCTTGTTTATCTGTCTCTATGACGCTGTCGAAAAGGTTGAGTGTTAGTTATTTATTAACTACATAATCTAAAGATATGAATCAGGATTTTATTGCACTTGGACTCGAAGAAGTAATAGTTCAAGCTGTCGACCACTTAGGTTTTGAAAAGCCAACACCCGTTCAAGAAAAATGTATTCCCATTGTCTTAAATGATGATACCGATCTTGTAGCTCTTGCCCAAACAGGTACTGGAAAGACTGCCTCCTTTGGGCTTCCTTTGATTCAAAAAATAAACAATGACAACAAAAATACACAAGCATTAGTTCTGGCACCAACACGTGAATTGTGTATTCAAATTACAGGGGATTTAAAGAATTTTGCTAAATTTAAAAAAACCAATGTTGTAGCTGTATATGGTGGTGCTAGTATTACTGAACAAGCACGAACTCTTAAAAGGGGAGCCCAAATTATAGTTGCTACTCCCGGTCGTCTTCAAGACATGATTAATAGAAGATTAGTAAATCTATCTCATATTGATTTCTTGGTTTTGGATGAGGCAGATGAAATGCTTAATATGGGATTTCAAGAAGCTATAGATGAAATTCTTGAGACTGCCTCTAAAGATAGAAACACTTGGTTGTATTCCGCTACCATGCCTATATCTGTCTCTAAAATTGCTTCTAATTATATGAATAATCCTGTTGAGGTCACTTGCGGTACTAAAAATCAAGCTGCATCTACTGTTGACCATGGATATTACTTAATAGATCATAGAGATCGTTATAAAGTATTAAGAAGAATTGTGGATTCTCATCCGTCAATATATGCAATTATATTCTGCCGAACTCGAGCGGAGACTCAAAGTGTTGCAGAACGCCTTCAATCAGATGGTTATAATACAGGAGGCCTTCACGGAGACATGTCTCAGGACCAGAGAGATAGTGTAATGAAACAATTCAAAACAAAAAATATTAGTATTCTTGTAGCTACAGATGTAGCTTCTAGGGGAATTGATGTTGACGATATTAGTCATGTAATTCATTATCAACTTCCAGATGATTTAGAAGTCTATACACATCGAAGTGGTCGAACAGGACGAGCAGGAAAAGAAGGGACTTCATTAGCTATCGTTGGTGGGAAAGATAAATATAAGCTGGGACAGATTGAGCGAACTATTAATCGTCGTATCGATCGAAAAATGGTTCCCTCAGGTGAGGAAGTAATGAATTCAATGGTTATGAAATCTATGAATGATTTACTGAATACAAAAATTCATACTCAGGCATTAAAGCCATTTACTGAGTCAATTCATGATATTTCTCAAAAAATAACAACTACTGAACTATTAGAAAAATTTATTTCTCTTTCCTCTTCAAAAATTTTAAGTTTTTACAGTGATTCACAAGATTTAAATTCTTCAGGCAGAAGAAATGATAAATCAACCGATTCAGAAAGAGTTTTTATTAATATCGGTGAAAAAGATGGTTTTGATTGGGCGACATTGAAAGATCTATTACGTGATAAAACTTCTTTGACTAACGAAGATTTTGGGGGTGTTGATGTGAAGGGGTCTTTCTCCTTTTTTAATGTTTCTAAGACAAAACTACCTAATGTTTTTGAAGCCTTTGAAGGTTTTACAATTGGTGATAGAGAAGTTAGTTTGGAAATAACTAAAAAATCTAAATCTCCTGATCGTCGAGGAGGTAAATCTAGTAGAGGAAGCTCTTCCGGTAAATCCTGGTCTAATGAGCGTAAAAGAAGTAGGTCAAGAGATCGGAGTAGTGGATCAAAAACCCGAAGAGAAAGAAGACGTTAGTTAAGGAGTGTATTTTTAACTATATTATTGAATCAATAGTTTTTATGATATTAAATATATTTATAAATTATATAAAGATTTTTTTTTCCGATATTAATTATTCTTATTACTAGAGGTAATAAATTTTTATAAAGTTTGAATATATTACTTAGGGTTTGTATTTAAATTTACATGATAAGAATTTGAATAATATTTCTTAATCATTAAAGACTTTGTTTTTATCTCTTTGAGTTTTAATTTAGGCTTCAGGAGCTTTAATGATTATAAAGAAATTCAACAATATTTAATCGACTTTAATTTGTTAGCAGCTCACTTTTATTATTACCTCTAATAGCATTTATTCAATTATTATACAATATGATATCATGATTTTTGAAATTATTTTTTCTTCTTTGAAGTTTTATTTTCATGTAGTTAAAAATACTGAGGAACATCTATAATCTCCATAGTTACTGCAATTACACAAAAGATTTTATTGCAAATAGACGCCATCATTAGTTCCTAATTCAACTGCTACATGATCCTTTATTGATGTAGATAAAACCAATCCTGAATAATCTGAACTAATAGGGAATCTTGGATGTTTTCGATCAATTAGTGAGATAGAAATAATCTTCTTCAATGGAACATTTAAAAAATGTTTTACTGCATAAATCATTGTTTTTCCAGAATTCAATACATCATCAATTAGTACTACTACATTATTAATATAATCAGTATCATTTAGATTACTTTCAGTGACTGAGTAAAAAGGTTCTTTTTTATTGATGCTAATTTCTGCTAGCAGTACGTTAATTTCTGATATGTCTTTGATTATTTTAGAAAGCCTCTTTGCAAGTTCATATCCATTTCCACTTATACCAACAATAATAATTTGCTTTTCTTTATAATTAGATTCGAATACTTGCCAAGCTATTCTATTGAGCTTTTGGTGAATCTGTTTTTTATTCAATATCTGTGTTCTTTTCATATCTAATGACTTATTATCCTCTCATATTATTATTATCAAAAATAGCAAATTGAATTACCACTAGGTTAATTTAATCTTAATTTATAATGCCAGTATTTTTAAAGTGTCTATCTTCGCCCGCTTCTTAACTATATCAGTAAGTACATATGAAATTCACATTTAAATTTGTAGATTTTAAAAAAGGTAGTATTAAAGATGATTTTTTATCTGGATTTACTGTTGCTCTTGCATTAGTCCCTGAAGCAGTTGCCTTTGCATTTGTAGCTGGAATTTCTCCTGTAGTCGGTTTATATGGTGCTTTTATGATGGGTTTGATTACTTCTATATTTGGAGGTCGTCCAGGAATGATTTCAGGAGCCACAGGTGCTCTAGCAGTAGTTATGGTTCATTTGGTTAGTGAAGGTAATGCATTGGGAGGTAGCTCAATGATTGGGATTCAGTACTTATTTGCAAGTTTGATTCTCACAGGAATATTACAAGGTTTGGCTGGAGTTTTTCGCTTGGGTAAATTTGTAAGAATGATTCCTCATTCTGTAATGATGGGATTTGTGAATGGCTTAGCTATTGTCATTTTTAGTTCACAATTAGAAATGTTTAAATATGAGGGTGAATGGTTAAGTGGTGTTTTACTTTATACTATGATTGGACTAGTTTGCTTAACTATGGCAATTATGATTTTTTTACCCATGTTAACTAAGAAGATTCCTGCTGCTTTAGTAGCTATATTATCCGTGTCTATGTTAGTTATATTTGGAGATATTGATACTGAGACAGTAAAATCATTTATTATTGCTGGTGGAGGTGATGGAATAAAAGCAGGTCTTCCTAAATTTAATATTCCTCTTATATCCCCTTCTTTTCAAAACTTCATGTTTATTCTCCCTTATTCTTTAATTCTTGCAGCTATTGGATTAATTGAATCTTTAATGACTTTAAATCTGATTGACGAGCTAACAGAAACTCACGGAAATGGAAACAAAGAATGTGTTGCTCAAGGCGCTGCTAATATCATAAATGGTTTCTTTGGTGGAATGGGAGGTTGTGCTATGATTGGTCAGAGTATTATTAATATTAAATCTGGTGGTAGAGGAAGATTATCAGGTATAGTTGCTTCTTTGTCATTATTGTGTTTCATTCTTTTTGCATCAAACTACATAGAAATGATTCCTATTGCAGCTCTTGTAGGAGTAATGTTTATGGTTGTCATTGGAACATTTGCATGGAATACATTTAAGGTTTGGAATAAAATTCCCCTGCCCGACATACTAGTTATAGTTTTAGTAACGGCTCTTACAGTGATTTTTGACTTGGCAATTGCTGTAATTGTTGGAGTAATTGTTTCTTCTCTTGTTTTCGCTTGGGAGAATGCATTAAGAATAAGGGCAAGAAAGCACACAGACGACAAGGGAGTTAAGCATTATCAAATTTATGGGCCTCTATTTTTCGGTTCAATTGAATTATTTAATGAGAAATTTATTATTTCTGAAGATCCCAAAGAAGTGATTATTGATTTTAAAGAATCTAAAATCATGGATCAATCTGCTATTGAAGCAATAAATAAACTAACTGAACGCTATCTGTCTTATGGAAAGACTATTCATTTAAGACACCTTAGTAAAGACTGTGTGAAGTTAATTAAGAAAGCAGAAAAAATTTGTGTTGTCAACATCCTTGAAGATCCAAACTATTTTGTTGCTATTGACAATTATAATAAAGCCTTATTCAAAAGCATGTAGACACTTAATATTTTGGTATTGTATCTTGGAAGTGGTAACATTTATTTTTATGATCCATATTACAAAAATAGTGCTCTAATCCATTTGTAACAATCAGTATGTCTGTTTTTAGTCTCATGTTGTAGCGAGCAATTTGATCAAATGTGCTTTGGGATATTTTAACCTTTGGAGACTTACACTCAACAATTATATTTGGTTCTCCATTTTTGTTAAACAAGACGATATCACACCTTTTTTTGGTATTTAAGAGATCTATTCCCATTTCGATTGCGATTAGAGAGGGAGGGTATCCTTTTTCTTTAATTAGGTACATAACAAAATTCTGACGAACCCATTCCTCTGGAGTAAGTTTTAGATATTTTTTCCTAATACAATCAAAAATGAATATTTTCCCTTTTTCATTTTTAACTTTAATAGAATATTTGGGTAAATTTAAATTTATCATGCTTATATTTAATAAACTAAGATACGACTAAAGCCTTTAAATTATAAACCTTATTAAATGAAAAATAAAACAGAGATAGTTGAGAATTGGCTTCCAAGATATACAGGAATTGAATTATCTCAGATGGGAGATTATATTCTTCTCACTAATTTCCATTATTATCTGACTGTTTTTTCGGATTTATTCTCATGCCAAATTAATGGCATGAATAAAGCTATGCCGAATGTAACTGCAAGGGGAATCACAATGATTAATTTTGGAATGGGTAGTGCTAACGCTGCTACAATTATGGATTTATTAAGTGCAACCCATCCTAAAGCTGTCTTGTTTATCGGCAAGTGTGGGGGGTTGAAAAAGAAAAATAAATTAGGTGATTTAATTTTGCCAATTGCAGCAATACGAGGCGAAGGGACTTCTGACGATTATCTTCCAGCAGAAATCCCTGCGTTACCATCTTTTGCATTACAAAAATCAATTTCTACTACAATTCGTAATTATGAGCTTGACTATTGGACAGGAACCGTATATACAACTAATAGAAGAGTTTGGGAGCACGATGAAATCTTTAAGGCTTATCTTCGAGAGTGTAGGTGCATGGCTATTGATATGGAAACAGCAACTATATTTACCGTTGGGTTTTCTAATCAACTTTCTTGTGGTGCATTATTGCTTGTTTCTGACCAGCCAATGGTTCCAGAAGGTGTTAAAACATCAGAAAGTGATCAGGTAGTGACGCGGAATTATGTTGAAAATCATGTGAAGATTGCTGTAGATGCACTTATGGAGTTAAAAAATCATGGTATGACAGTAAAACATTTAAGGTTTGACTAATAGCATAATTTATAAACTAGCTCCTTTAAAATATCACTATCAGGAATAGATTGATTTTTATATCCCTTGGATTTTATATCTGCCTCACGTAGCATACTTAATGCATATACTGCACTTTTAAGGCTATATAGTTCTGCAGCTTTTTGGTAATCTTTTACAAAATAAGGATTTACTCCAAGTTTTTCCGCAACTTTTTTGGGGCTTTTGTCGTATAAACTATGATATATTAGCACCTTACTATACAAATTATATAGAATAGAAAAAGTGACAACAGCAGGGTTGTTTTTTGGATTTTCTTTAAAATAGTTAATGATTCTATTTGCTTTAAACGCGTCTTTCTTCATTAATGCATTTTGTAATTCGAAATTATTATAATCTTTGCTTATTCCAATATTTTCGTCTACATCTTTTTCTGTGATTTCATTGGATATAGGAATTAGTAAGCACAATTTATCGAGTTCTCCAGATATTTTAGAAAGGTCATTACCTAGAAACTCTGTAAGCATAGCAGCGGATTTATTACTTATGGTTCGATTTCTATCTTTTAGATAAGCCGAAATCCATACAGGTATTTTATTTTCATAAAGTTTATTGCTTTCAAAGTAAATTCCATTCTTTGAAACACTTTTGTAGATAGCTTTTCTTTTGTCTAGCTTTTTTCCTCGATAACATATGACTAAGATAGTACTCTCTAAAGGTTGGTTTATGTAACTTTTTAAATCGTCTATTTTTTTTAGGTCTTGTGCTTCTTTTATTATAATAACTGTTTTGGTAGACATCATCGGGAATTGCTTGGCTGCAGATATTAACGAATTTATTTCTGCATCCCTACCATAAATAATAGTTTGATTGAAACTTTTTTCAGATTCTTTCAGAACATTATTCTCAATGTAGTCGGAAATTAAATCTATGTAATAGGTTTCTTCTCCAGCCAAAAAGTAGATGTTCTTGAATTTCCCTACTTTTAATTCTTTTAGTATTTCAGAATAATTCATGATTTAAATTTAAAGCAATATAGTAATTATAGAAATTTAACTATACCCATAATTATATAAAATAGATTCAAGATTTTGTTTTATAATATGTAAAGTCTTGTATTCTAATTTTTATTTCGACTTATTCAGTTTTTATTTTAATGAATTCTTGCTTCTTAATTTTTGCTCATACTTGATTGCTAATTGTTATATTTGCGTCAAATTTTTATTATGAAAAAATGCATTAGTATTTTTCTATTGCTTCTTTCGTCCTTTCAGGTATTCTCCCAATCTGGAACAGTTAGAGGATTTGTATATGAACAGGATTCTGGTGAGCCCGCTATGTTTTCAAATATTATACTTGAGGGAACAAAAATCGGAGGTGTTACAGATGTAAATGGGTTCTTTACTCTTTCTCAAGTTCCAAATGGGACTTATAATTTAATAGTATCTTACATTGGTTTTGACCCCGCATATTCTTCAGTTATTGTTCAATCAAATAAAATTATTGATAAAAGTTTTTACTTAAATGAGTCAAGTATTCAATTAAATACTGTTCAGCTTTCCGCAGAACGTCAGGAAGCCAAAACAAGCGTTAACACATCAGTAGTAAAACTCACTGCCAAATCATTAAAGAAATTACCCTCTATTGGGGGAGATCCAGATATTGCACAATTTTTGCAAGTTATACCAGGGGTAGTTTTTACTGGAGATCAAGGGGGCCAATTATATATAAGAGGAGGTGCTCCTATTCACAATGTGGTTTTATTAGATGGAATGATTTTATACAACGCTTTTCATTCTATTGGATTATTTTCGGTTTTTGATACGGATATTATAAAAACTGCCGATGTTTATACAGGTGGATTTAGTGCTGAGTATGGAGGAAGGATTTCTTCGGTAGTTGATATTACAACAAGAGATGGTAACAAAAATCGCCTTTCCGGGAAAGTTTCAGGGAGCACTTTCGGAGCTAAATTATTATTAGAAGGTCCTTTGTTTAAGTCAAAAGATAACGGAACAAGCAGTTCTTTTATTATGTCCTCCAAAACTTCATATATAGATCAGACCTCACCCACTCTTTATCCTTATGTCGGTGAGGATGGTTTACCATACAGTTTTATAGATTTATATGGTAAAGTAACTTTTACAAGCTCAAACGGTAGTAAGTTCAACTTATTTGGATTTAACTATGGAGATGATGTGCGCTTCACAGCTACAAATTATTCATGGAACTCGAATGGTTTCGGGAGTAATTTTGTTTTAATCCCCTCAGGCTCCTCTATGCTTGTTGAAGGGAATTTCGCTTATTCTAATTATGAAACTGAACAACTTAATCCAGGTGGGAAGCCAAAAATAAGTTCTATTGGAGGCTTTAACACCGGTTTAGATTTTACGTACTTTCTCAAGGGAGAAAATCAGATTAAATACGGAATAGAAGTTCTTGGTTTTGGTAATAAATTAAGCTTTTACTCTCCCTCTAACATCAATATATCTCACAATGATAATACTACAGAATTTGCTGGATTTGTCAAATATAAACATGTAGGCTCTCGACTTTTATTAGAACCTAGTTTCCGTTACCATTCATATACCTCTCTCGGGGAATCTTCATTAGAGCCTCGATTAGGCTTGAAATATAATTTAACAGAAAACCTTCGTTTTAAATCTTCTGCAGGGTTATTTTCACAGAATCTAATTGCAGTTTCGACTGGTAGAGAAGTTGTTAACTTATTCCAAGGTTTCATCTCCAGTACAACAAATCTTCCTGAACTGCTTAATGGTGAAGTTAGAACTAGTTATCTCCAAAAAGCAAAACATGCCATCATTGGTTTGGAGTACGATATTAACGAAAAGTGGTCAGTCAATTTAGAAGGGTATGTTAAAGATTTTAATCAATTAATCAATCTTAATAGAAATAAATTATACGAAGATGACTCCTATAACTTATCCATCCCGGACGAGCTAAAAAAAGATTTTATAGTTGAAAGTGGCTTGGCTAAGGGTGTTGATTTCTTATTGAAGTTCAATGATGTTCGAACTAGTTTATGGATGGTATACTCCCTTAGTAAGGTTAGTAGAGAAGATGCTTTTGGATCATACGCCCCTCTTTATGACAGAAGACATAATCTAAATTTTGTTGGTTCTTTCAACTTTGGAAAGGATAATTCATGGACATTTGACGCAAGGTGGAATTTAGGCTCTGGATTCCCATTTACAATGACTCAAGGTTATTATGAAAATCTTTCTTTCGAAGATGGTATTTCGACTGATGTCTCTCAGACTAATGAAGATCTTGGAGTTTTGTATGCCGATTATAATTTAGGCCAAATGCCTTCTTACCATCGATTAGATGTCGCTATAAAAAAGCAAATCAAGTTTTCTAAAACTAGTATTTTAGAAACTTCTTTTAGTATAAGTAACTTGTATGATCGAGCGAATATTTTTTATTATGACCAGATTACAGATTCTCGAATTGACCAGTTGCCTTTTTTACCAAGTATTGGTGCAAATTGGCAATTTTAAAAAAATGTAAAAACCTCTTATTGCTTGATGATTATTTTTACTTTTGCTTCATCTTGTAATTATTTAAACAAAGTTAATCTCATGTTAAATGTTATCTGCTAAATACGTATTTGTGACCGGAGGTGTTACATCCTCTCTAGGAAAAGGAATCATTTCAGCTTCCCTTGCCACTCTTCTTCAAAGTAGAGGCTATAGAGTTTCCATTCAAAAATTTGACCCTTACATAAATATTGACCCAGGGACATTAAATCCATACGAACATGGAGAATGTTTTGTTACCAATGATGGCGCTGAAACAGATCTTGACCTTGGTCATTACGAGCGTTTTATGAATCATCCTACCTCTCAAGCAAATAATGTTACTACTGGAAGAGTATATCAGTCTGTTATTGATAAAGAAAGAAGAGGAGATTTTTTGGGAAAGACTGTTCAAGTGATTCCTCATATTACCAATGAAATTAAGTCTAGAATGCAGATTTTAGGAAATTCTGGAGATTATGATGTGATTATTACAGAATTGGGTGGAACAGTTGGTGATATTGAATCGCTACCTTATGTTGAGACAGTCCGACAACTCTGCTGGGAGCGCCCTAATGATTGTGCTGTTGTCCATTTAACCTTAATCCCTTATTTATCAGCTGCAGGTGAATTAAAGACGAAGCCAACTCAACATTCTGTTAAATCACTTCAAGAGTCCGGAGTTTTTCCTGATATATTAGTTTGCAGAACAGAACATGAAATTAATGACTCTATACGTAGGAAATTAGCTTTGTTTTGTAATGTTCAAGCAGAATCTGTTATTCAGTCTATTGACGCAGAAACTATTTACGAAGTTCCGTCCTTAATGAAGGAAGAAAAATTGGATAAAGTAGTTCTCAATAAATTGGGATTAGATGCGACAGGAGAATCAAATATTACTCATTGGGAAGAATTTGTTTTTAATCTTAAAAACCCAAAAAACTCGATAGAGATTGCATTGGTTGGGAAATATGTAGAGTTGAAAGACTCATATAAATCTATTTCAGAAGCTCTTATTCATGCGAGTTCGGTTACTAAATGCAAGGTTAACATTCATTGGATTCAATCTGAGAAATTAGATGATGTTTCTATAATTGATACCTTATCAAATATTGATGGCATATTAGTTGCGCCCGGATTTGGATCTCGAGGTATTAATGGTAAATTATCAGCTGTACGTTTCGCTAGAGAAAGTAATATTCCTTTTTTTGGTATCTGTCTCGGAATGCAAGCTTCAGTTATTGAGTTTTCAAGAAATGTTCTTCATTACCAAGATGCACATTCTACCGAGATGAATCCAAAAACAAATTATCCGGTTATTGATCTTATGGAGGAGCAAAAAAAACTAACAAATAAGGGAGGTACTATGCGATTGGGAGCATGCTCTTGCAATCTTAAAAAAGGTTCTATTGCTCATTCAATATATGCTACTGAACAGATTAATGAAAGACATCGTCATCGATATGAGTTTAATAACGAATTCTTAGATGTCATAGAGGCCGAAGGAATGAATGCTACAGGAATTAATCCTGATTCAGGTTTAGTAGAAATTATTGAGATCCCAAGTCATCCATGGTATATCGGTGTCCAATTCCACCCAGAATATAAAAGTACTGTTACCAATCCTCATCCTTTGTTTGTAAGTTTTGTAAAGGCCGCACTAAAGAATAAATCATAACAAATGTTAGAACAAAAGAAAAAAACTGATTTTAGTTCCGTTATTGGATTTGCATTAATTGGGCTAGTACTGTTTTGGTATACCAACGAACAAGCAAAAGTTGAGGAGGTTCTCAAGGACAAGCAAGAACTTATGGTACCAACTTCAAATGTTGCCAAAAGAAAAATTGAAACTACTTCCTTGGATTTCCCCAAGACATTTAGTAATCAATCTGATTCCAATCGTTTAGATGATTTTAAAGAAAGCTATGGAGCTTTTGCTTTAGCAGCTAGTAGAGTAACTTCTTTAGATAAATACCATCTTAAAAATGAATTAATTGATGTGGAGATTTCTCCAAAAGCTGGTCGCGTAACCAGTGTCATACTTAACAATTATTTTACACATGACTCTCTTGCCTTGAATTTACTTCGGGAAGATTCCTCTGTATTTAATTTATCATTCTGGTCTCAGAATCGTCGACTTGAAACTTCTGATTTTGTATTTGATGCCTACCCATATCAAGAAGGTAAAAAGCAGTTTTTATCTCTTCGAATGACTGTAGATGAAGATAGATACTTAGAATACCTATATTCTCTTGAACCAGAAAGTTACAAAGTAAATTTCACCATTAATTTTATCGGATTAGATGGGCTTATTCAAAAACAAAATCCGATTGTAATGGATTGGGGTGTTAATATCCCTCGACAAGAACTAAGTTCAGATAATGAAGCAATGAATACATCAGCTTACTTTTTTAAGGAAGGTGAGGTTGATAATCTTTCATCAACTTCTGATGACAGTGAAATTATAATTAATGCTGATTGGATTGCCTTTAAATCACAATATTTTTCTACAGTTCTTTCCACCTCTGATTTGACAAATCAAATAAAGTTGAATGTTGTTACGCAGAAAGGTTCTACAGAATTTATAAAATATTTACATGCTTCAACTGAAATCTTATACAAGGGGTCAGACACTTCTTATGAAATGAATTGGTTTTATGTTCCAAACCATGTAAACACGCTTAAATCTTATGGAATGGGGCTAGATGGTCTAGTTCCTTTAGGCTGGAGTATTATTGGATGGATTAATAAGTATGTGGTAATTTCTATCTTTAATGCTTTTGAAGATTGGGGTTTTAGTTATGGAATCATTATTTTACTAATGGCCTTATTAATTAAAATTGTTTTATTTCCTTTTACATACAAGTCTTATACCTCTATGGCTAAGATGCGCGTATTAAAACCTCAAATTGATGCATTCAATGAGAAGTTTGAGGACCCAATGAAGCGCCAACAGGAAACAATGAATCTATATCGTCAAACTGGTGTTAGTCCTTTAGGTGGATGTATCCCAATGCTTTTTCAAATGCCCATTTTATTTGCTCTTTTCCGTTTTTTCCCATCCTCCATTGAATTACGTCAACAAAGTTTTCTTTGGGCAAATGACTTGTCTACTTATGATTCTATCTTTGATTTAGGTTTTAGTATTCCATTTTATGGTGACCATGTAAGTTTATTTACACTTTTAATGACGGGTACTACTGTGTTACAGATGAAAATGAGTAATGGTATGAGTGGTTCCAATACTCAAATGCCACAGATGAAGTATATGATGTATTTCATGCCAGTGATTTTTTTAGGTGTAATGAATAACTATGCAGCTGCCTTAAGCTACTATTACTTTTTGGCTAACTTAATCACATTTGGTCAACAGAAAATGATAGCTGCTATGATTGATGACAAGCTTTTACTTGCCAAAATGGAGGAAAAGAAGCAAAATACCCCAAAGAAAGGTAAGTCTAAATTTCAAGGCCGGCTCGAAAAAATGATGAAAGACCAACAAGAATCTAAGAAATTAAAATAATGTTTAAGGTCCAGGAAATTGCCTCTGAATTATGTTACTCGATTCGCAATTTAATATTGTGGCCACACAAACAGTCTAATGATTGTCAAATCGATATTGACCATTCAGAAGGTGCATTTCATTTAGGTGTATTTTTAGATAATGAACTAGTTTGCATAGGTAGTTTCTTTAAGCAGTACAATGAAAGGTTCTCATTTTCAAATCAATATCGTCTCCGTGCGATGGCAACACTTCCAAAGGCCCAAAAGAGGGGAATTGCTAAGGCTTTAATTCATTTTGCTTGTGATAAATTACTGCGGGAAGGTCAAGAACTATTATGGTGTGATGCGAGAATTATTGCTAGTCAATTTTATCAAAAGTCCGGATTTAGTATTTTAGGAGAATCTTATGAAATTCCAATTATAGGAACTCATTATTTGATGTATAAGAAATTAAGTCTTCGCTGATAAACTTTTCTTAAAAGCAATAAATTCATCATAATCCATCAGTTTGTCGTGCTGTTCTCCTGGATTTATTTCAATAATTCTATTAGCCACTGACTGCATAATTGTATGATCATGGCATGACAGTAAAAGAGTGCCTTTGAAATCTGTTAATGCATTATTTAAGGCTTGTATTGACTCCAAGTCCAAGTGAGATGTAGGCTCATTAAACATTAATAGATTAGCTTGTGCAAGCATCATTCTAGAAAGCATACACCTGACTTTTTCTCCTCCGGATAGTACTCTTGCAGACTTGAATGTTTCCTCTCCACTAAAAAGCATTTTCCCCAAAAAGCCTCTTACATAGACTTCGTCTTTGATGGTGGAGTATTGTCGTAGCCAATCCATTAGATTATCATCGGTATCAAAGAAATGAGCATTGTCATTAGGTAAGTAGGATTCCGTGACTGTTTGTCCATAACTAAACATTCCTGAGCTTGGTGTTTTGTTTCCACTAAGGATTTCGTACAGGGCTTCAACAGCCAACTTGTTATCAGATAAAATAGCGATTTTGTCTCCTCGATTGACCTTTATGTTCATATTTTCAAATAAAAGATCTCCATCATCAGAATGAGCGCTCATGTTTTCAATTTCTAAAATTTGATCTCCAGCTTGTCTCTCTTGATTGAATATAATAGCTGGGTATTTTCTACTGGATGCTTGAATTTCATCTAGATTAATTTTTTCAAGAAGTTTTTTGCGACTAGTTGCTTGCTTACTCTTGGATGCGTTAGCACTAAATCTTGAGATAAATTCTTGTAATTCTTTTCTTTTGTCTTCGGCTTTCTTGTTTGCTGAAGATCTTTGTCTTAGAGCAAGTTGACTAGATTCATACCAGAAAGTATAATTTCCGGTAAATAATTTTATTTTACCAAAATCAATGTCAGCAATATTAGTGCATACGGTATCAAGGAAATGCCTGTCGTGAGAAACCACAATAACCGTATTCTTAAAGTTTAACAAAAAGTCCTCCAACCATTCAATGGTTTTTAAATCAAGATGATTGGTTGGTTCATCAAGGATTAATACGTCGGGATTTCCAAATAATGCTTGGGCGAGTAAAGCGCGAACTTTTATACTTCCCTCAAGGTTTTTCATTAATTTGTGATGCTCATCAGCTGCAATGCCCAATCCACAGAGTAGGTTGGATGCATCAGATTCCGCATTCCAACCATTCATTTCTTCAAATTTCACTTCTAAATCGGCGGCTAATAGTCCATCTTCTTCATTGAAGTCTGGTTTTGCGTATAGAGCATCTTTCTCCTGCATCAAGCTCCACAAATTTTGGTGACCCATTATTACTGTATTCAGAACAGTATCTAGGTCATACTTAAAATGATCTTGTCCTAATACTGCCATTCTTTTTCCAATCCCTAAACTTACATGCCCTGTATTGGCTTCTATTTCTTTGGAAAGAACTTTGAGAAACGTAGACTTTCCAGCCCCGTTTGCACCAATCATTCCATAACATCTTTCTCCATGGAATTTAACATTTACATCGTCGAACAATACTCTTTTTCCAAACTGAATGGAAACATTGGTAGCAGTAATCATAATGTGGTATTTAATCGGCGAATATACTAGATTTTTTATAATTTTTGCAATCCCAGAAAGGATTCTATTTTACTCATCATTATAATTGCTCTTACAATAGTTAAAATTGATTTGAGTTTAACTAATTTATATTAAATTTGAGATCAATTCTATTTGATTTATGACGAAAAATATTTTTCTTAAATGCGCTGTTTTATTTTGTGGTTTGTCTGTTGTTTTTGGCGCTTTTGGCGCTCATGTATTAGAAGGTCTATTGGATGAATATGATAAAATTGATGTTTTTAATATGGCTGTTACATACCAATTCAATCATGGTTTAGCTCTTATTTTTGTTGGGTTTATGATGACCAACAAAAAAAATAATCATTTGTTTTGGACTTCGATTTTTTTTATTTCTGGAATACTTTTTTTTTCCGGTTCATTATACCTTCTTTGCCTCACAAACCTTTCATTTTTTGGCGTGATTACTCCCATTGGAGGTTCTTTCCTTATCCTAGGTTGGATTCGATTTTTTCTTTTTTTGAAGAATAGTCTTTCACCATAGACTAGTATTTTATATTGGTTAAAGAATGTTAAGTTTAGGGATTTACATCTGTTTTAATTGTATTTTTAAATGTGAAGAAAAGGAATTTATATCTTGTAGCTATACTTATGATTTTCTCCCTGTCGGGACTAATCACTTTCCAGAGGTATTGGATTAGCAATTACTTATATGCACATAAGCAGGAGATTGAGCTCGAAATAAAAAGAGTATTAGTAAGGACCTCCGATCGATATTTGAAAGATAATATTCAAAAATACAATGATTTAAACTGGTATTCAGATACCATGTCTAATTTTTCCAATAATCACTTTAATTTATTCAGAAATTCTTCTGCCTCTTCATTAGATTCTATTCAAGAAATAAATTTCAACAACATAGAATCATTAGGTTCAGATTACATTGGACAGATTGAAAACATGATTAATGAACTTCTTTTAAATTTAAATCAGCCTAAAGTAATCGATTTTGACCGATTGATTGATATTCTTGATCAAGAGCTTATTAGTTCCTCAATATTTAATGACTACAATGTTGCAGTTTCTAACATTGAGAGTAAAGTTATTTATTTTAAAAACCCAGAAAAACTTCAAGCTACTATTATTGATGGTTTCAAAAACCCTATCATATTAAGTGATATTTCCCATCCATATTTTATCCATTTACTGGTTCACAATCAAAAAAAACTAGTTTTTGAGAAGACTTGGATTATATTTTTATGTTCTTTAATGTTAATATTGATAGTGCTATTCTGTTTTGCCTATTCACTATATATCATTTTTAATCAAAAGAAAATATCCGAGATTAAAAACGATTTTGTGAACAATATGACACATGAGTTAAAAACTCCCTTATCTACAATCTCTTTGGCCCTGGAGGCATTGGTTAATTTTGATGTTAGAAAAGATGAGGACCGCAATTTAAAATATTTGAATATTTCAAGGAAAGAAGTCGGGAGATTAAACTCTATGGTGGAAAAAGTTTTAAATATAGCTCAATATGAGAAAGCTGGTATGGACTTAAACTTAGAGTCTCATTCGATGAATACACTTATTGAAAACGTGGTTGATAGCATGACTGTTCAAATTCAGAAAAAAGGTGGAAGCCTAGTTTTCGAATCTACAACGGACAGGGACCAATTATTTGTTGATGTCATTCATATTAATAATCTATTTTATAATCTAATAGATAATTCAAATAAATATTTTCAGAGTATTCCAGAGATTCATATTCTTTCCAAATGTGTGGATAAAAAATTTTTTGAAGTAATTATTTCTGACAATGGCATTGGAATTTCAAGAGGTCATTTGGTTCGTATTTTTGAAAGATTTTACCGTGTCCCTACTGGTAATATTCATAATGTAAAAGGTTATGGACTTGGACTAAGCTATGTAAAAGATATTGTAGAAATGCATGGGGGATCTATATCGGTGGAAAGTAAAATTTCCGTTGGCACTAAATTTATTATTCAATTGCCTTATGATAAAAAAAAATAAAGTTTTAATTGCAGAGGACGATCCTTTTATTGGAATGATTACTAAAGAATGTTTCGAATCAAAAGGGTATCAGGTTTACCTCTGTGAAGATGGTCAATCAGCTTATAAGATATTTTTAAATGAATGTCCTGATGTATGTATTCTGGATGTGATGATGCCCTTAAAAGACGGTTTTACACTTGCTTCTGAAATACGTTTGTTATCTCCCCTTGTTCCAATTTTATTTTTAACAGCAAAATCTTTGAAAGAAGATGTAATAAAGGGATTTCAATTAGGAGCAGATGATTATATCAAAAAGCCCTTTAGTGTGGAAGAATTAATTGCTAGGGTAGAGGCCGTGTTAAGAAGAATTATGCCGCCTATTATTCAAGAAAAAAATCAAGTACTATTTCAGTTGGGAGACTTATCATTTGATAGTGATTTTCACCTTCTTCGTTCAGGGTCGGATGAAATTAAACTAACCGACAAAGAATCGGATATTTTAACTGAATTGTGTAAAAATAAAAACAAAATTACACATAGAAAATCTTTGCTCATTAAAATTTGGGGAGACGACACCTTTTTTAATTCAAGAAGTCTAGATGTATATATCACAAAAATCCGAAAGTACTTAAAGCAAGACCCTGATATTGAATTGGTTACAATTCGTGGAAAAGGTTTCAAATTATGGACAGGCAACCAAAAAGCATTTAACGGTAAATAGTTTACAAAAGATTCATTTGAATGCTTAGTCTCTATTTATTTTCGGCTCTTTTCGAAGGTGATAATTTTTGGAAGTACTACAAGTTTACAATAGGGTTGTTCTTTATTTTTGTCATAATATTTATCGTGCTCTTTATCAGCAGGGTAGAAGTTTGTCCACGCACTAATTTCAGTAACAATCTTATTATCAAATTCTCCTGACGAGTCGGCTAATCTCATAGAATGCTTTGCAATTTCTTTTTGTTCCATGTCATGATAGAAAATTACTGATCTATAGTGAGTCCCAACGTCATACCCTTGTCTGTTAAGGGTAGTTGGATCATGAATTTGCCAAAATATTTCTAAGATTACTTCTAGGGTGACAATGTTTGAGTCAAATTCAATTTCACAAACTTCTGCATGACCTGTTCTTCCATGACAAATGTCTGTATAAGTGGGGCATTTGATATGCCCTCCAGAAAAGCCAGACTTTACATCTAGAACACCGTCTAAACGAAGATAAATAGCTTCAACACACCAAAAGCATCCTGCTCCTAACGTAATTTTTGTATTGGTATTCATATATAATGTCAATGATAACGATATGTAATATTGAAATTTGGTAGATATTTTTAAATTTATTTTGCTTCTCTACTAAAAATAACCTTTTGGAACTTGACTAAATTAATGGAAACTAATTTTCTAGTTCAGCAAGATATCTTTCTGCCTCGAGAGCAGCCATACAACCACTTCCTGCTGCAGTTACTGCTTGACGGTATATTTTATCTTGAATATCTCCAGCCGCAAATACTCCTTTAATTCTAGTTTTTGTGGAATCTGCGTTGGTTATTAAATATCCCGTCTCATCCATATCTAATTGCCCGATAAATAAATCAGAATTTGGTTTGTGGCCGATCGCGACAAAGAACCCAGTACAAGGGATCTCTGTAAAACCTCCAGTTTTGTTGTCTTTAACTCTAACCCCTTCAACTGCTTTTTCACCTAGTATCTCATCTGTTTCAGAATTATATAAAACAGTAATATTTTCAGTATTTTCTACACGATGCTGCATAGCCTTTGATGCTCGCATATAGTCTTTCCTTACTAAAACTGTTACTTTTGTACACAATTTCGCTAAATATGTGGCCTCTTCAGCGGCAGTATCTCCAGCTCCAACAACAACTACTTCTTGGCCTTTATAGAAGAACCCGTCACAAACTGCACAGGCAGACACACCAAATCCATTTAGTCTTTCTTCAGATTCAAGGCCCAACCACTTTGCAGTAGCTCCAGTAGATATGATAATTGTATCAGCTAAGACCCATTTTGAACTATCAATTTCGACTTTATGAGGCCCACCATTTGAAGAAAACTCACATTTAGTAGCGTATCCAAATCTAACATCAGTTCCGAATCTTTCGGCTTGTTTTTGAAAATCAACCATCATATCTGGTCCAACAGTTCCCTCCGGGTATCCCGGGTAGTTATCAACCTCAGTCGTATCCGTAAGCTGTCCACCAGGCTTTAGACCTGTGTAAACTATTGGTTTTAAATCGGCTCTAGCAGCATAAATAGCTGCGGTGTAACCAGCAGGCCCAGAACCAATAATGAGGCAACTAATTCTTTCTATTTCTTCTGACATTTTGTTGTAATTTAGCTGTATAAAATTAAACAATGAACTACATATACAATGCATTATTTCTAATTATTATTTTCCTTTCCACAGGAATAGAACATCTTTCTGCTCAAAGTACTTATCTCTCTTTTTATGATTATAATCGAAGCAGTATATTTTTGTCTGAAAATGAAGCGAATACAGAAATTTTGATTGAAGATTTTGATATTCAATATTTAGATGCGGCAATTTTTCATTTGACCAATATCGAACGATTTAAATTAAATCTTGAAGGTTTTAAGTTTTCTGATAATTTATACAAGTCTTCAATTCTTCATTCTGAGAAAATGATTGAATATGAGTTTTTTGATCATATTAATAAAACTGAAAAAAGATGGCGGACTCCATCAGATCGGATATTTCATTTTGATTCTTCGTATATAGCTCTAGCTGAAAATATTGTTGAGAATAATCTTTTAAATTATAAAGGAAAGTCACTTAAATACCGTACCAAATATAATGATGATGAATCTTTAGTATATTTGGATGTAAATAGTCAAATTATTCCATATATGACTTATTACCAACTAGCAGAACGACTACTTATCCAATGGATGAATTCTCCGCCACATCGAAAAAATATTTTAAATACTTCATACAACCTTCTTGGATGTGCTTGTGCTATTGACGAATCTAAGATCCCCATTCTTATAAGATGCACTCAAAATTTTGGTCGCATTGACTAATTATATAATATTCTACTCGATACTTGTTTAATAGTGCCTAATGTATATATTTGCAATCTTATTGTTCGGGGTGTAGCGTAGCCCGGTTATCGCGCCTCGTTTGGGACGAGGAGGT
>CAZEWZ010000025.1:0-14861 GCA_964516765.1 uncultured Cryomorphaceae bacterium
AATAATATCTATGTTAGATGAATAAGTTACTCCACTACCATCGGGTATATAAAAACCCTCACTTAAATGCTCAATAAAGTTGTTATCACAATTCCCGTTATTATCGCCATCATAAGTACACAATCCATCATCTATATTAGCTACAGAGTTAAAATTACAAGCAGTTTCATCCAAACACCCCCTTACATTACAATCTCCGTTATCATTATTAAATTGGTCACAATTAAAATAAATACCAAATCCTCCTACCACATAAACACCTTCATCACAATACCCATCACCTAACCAATTTTCACTAGCGCAATTACCATTACAATCTGCTATGAAACCTTCCTCACAAGGGAAATCACAAGAGCCATCATCAGTATTTGCCCATTGATTAAAGTTTAGAGCCTCACAATCAGTACATCCTTCAAGATTAGGCAAAGTTATAGGTTGACAAAAAGAGAAACCAAATTCATTATTATGCATTTTGATTTGATAACCCTCTCCACCTACTAAAAAAGCGATACTCCTAAATCCATATTCAGGGATATAAACAAATCCGTTATTGTCTTTAACAATAATTACATTCTCTACTATCGAACTAAAGGCATCATCTAAATCTGAAGATTGAGAACAAGGATAACCGAACATATTCCATCCTTCCAAAAAGTCTTTAGTAATAGTAGGGTTTTCATTATATATCTGAATGAAAATATCATTCACAGAATAACAAGGGTCTTGTTCTTGAGCAAAACCAAGAATTGAAACAAATAGAAGGGTATAAAGTAAATTTTTCATAAGGAGTTATTTAATATTGTAAATATAACAATTATCTAGGTAGTTAAATTCTCATAAAATGTGAGGATAAAACTCTCACCCTGGAACTGAATATGAATGATCAGTAAATATAGGCTCTGAAACACCATTTTTGGCCCTCCTTTTGTTTGTGGTAGATATCAATGCTCAAGGATTACCCTTTGTATCCGAATGAATTATTTTAAATCTTCTAATTCAATGAAGACCAAATAAGCACTATTTAGATTAAAATTAGTTAGGTTAATCGCTTTATGAGCCGATGATATTTAGAATTTACCTTTGACTCTCTTACCCTTTTTTATTTGTTATATTTGAAATATTAAAATCTCTTGAACCCAGAAAATGCAAATAAACTTAAGGGCGAAAATATTCATATTATTTTTTTTATTTTTTTCACATATTAACCTTAATGCTCAGATGTGGACTAAATCTTTCACAGCCGGAGTATATGATTCAAATAATAAGTTTTTAGGAGGATCTGAGGTATTACACCTTGTTAATCACAAAAGTAAATTATATGCATCAATAGGTTACTGGCAAGATGAAAATAATATATGGTATGGCGGCTCAAATACTAATATTGGTTGGGGTCAGATAAATCGCCTGGATAACCCTAATGATAATTGGCAAGAAGATTTGTTTCTTGGCTCAAGCTTTCTTCGACCTGAAATTCTTAAACAAATAATTTTCACAAAAGATCAATTTGGAAATCCACTCATATCTCCAGATACACTTTTGATTTGTGCAGGTTACTCCCCAAATTATATAACAACTAATGTAACGGTATCAAGTTTTGTGCGAAATGATTTAAATGGAATTTGGGGGGAAAGTTTAATAGTTCAAGGTAGTTTTCCTGCCGGAGAGAACTATTCAATACGAGATATTGAAATTTACATAGATA
The DNA here is from genome assembly GCA_964516765.1 of uncultured Cryomorphaceae bacterium. GTDB lineage: Bacteria > Bacteroidota > Bacteroidia > Flavobacteriales > UBA7430 > CAZEWZ01. Next base: position 1,703 of record CAZEWZ010000025.1, read on the forward strand.
AAGAGACAGGGTTTGAATATGTATTTGCTACTATCGGAACTCAAGGGATTTATAAGGGTAAATACAATCCTGCAAAACCAGGAAAAATAGATTGGATACCCACAGCAGAATTTGGTCCATTAGTTATTAGACCTTTAGGGATTGAAGTAGCAAATGGATCTCTATATTTTTCATCAGGAAGTAAACTGTATAGGCGTATAGATGGAGTTTCGCCAAGTTATCAAATAGACCATGATTTTAGTGACCTTGGAGCTACAATTAATTCTGCTGTAGGCGGAATTAGAGGCTTAACAACAATCTTTAACCAAGTTGGGCTTGATGAAGACTTTCTCTTGATGTGGTGTCCTAATGGTCAGTCTCAAGGGATTATTTACCGCCTTGAATCAGATGGTAACGGTGGTTTTAATCGGATTTATGAGACTAAATTGTCGTTGTTGATTGAGAGTTTTTTAATCGACTCAAATGCAAGTTATGTACTTGGAGCGTATAATGAGTTTTATCAGTATTTAGACCCAATTAGTAATGAAACCTTTCATTTGGTTGGGTTCGAAGCAAATATATCTGGAGGTGGTCACCCAACATGGAACAGTTACTATAAAGGTGCTTTTTTTGCCAAAAGAGATTCTAATGGTCAATATTCGATTGAAGAAATAAACGACAATATTGGATTAGATGACACTGCCTTGATTGCAAGTAGGTGTTATATATCATCACCATTTGAAAATGAAAGTGCATTATATTTTGGTGGTTTTGATCCTAATGGCTACATATCAACTAATATGGCTTGGGTATTTAAACAGGAATATCAACCTAATGAAATAGGGTATACTGATACGGATGAAACAAATTTTGTTATCTATCCAAATCCTACTACTAATTATTTTATTGTTGAAAGTGAAATCCGTGAATCTTTTGATTATCAAATAGTCAATTTTATAGGAGAAATTGTTTTAGCAGGAACGTTAAACAGCCAAATCGAAACTCTAGACGTTTCATCTTTACCTCCAAATGTTTATTTTTTTAGAATAGCAAATAAGAATCTTAAATTAATTAAAACATATTAGTTTTTTATGTCATTGAACCATCTAAAAATAAATTATACTTTTTAATTTATGAAAAGGGCTATATAGGGAGGCAGGTCAAACTATAACGTTAGATTTTATTTTCTAAACTTATTCAAATCTATCCAGAATCGGCTCGAACGATAATCTAAATCCAGATTTTTACACGTCAATTTTTTATAAATAAATGGTTTTTTTTATTTCATACATTTGAATGATTTAATTTTCTGAGCAATGAAAAAGATTCTTTATATATATTTGTTTTTTACTTTTAATTGTTTGAGTCAAGGTTATTATCAAAACAACCCCCAATTATTATATAATGATTTTGGTTCTCTGTTTGAAAAAGATTCACTTAGAGACATGTATGTCACTTTTGAAGATCAGGATTTTCATTCGATCTTGGGAAATTCATTTTTTGATAATCCTTCTTATAGATTGCCCGCAACAGTAAATTTTAACGGAATTTATTTTGATAGTGTTGCAGTGCGATACAAAGGTAATTCAACATTCTGTTTACCTTATGAATTAGGGAGCCCTAAACTACCCTATAATCTTGATTTTAATGAGTGGATCCCTGGGCAAAAGATTATGGGGTATAAAAAAATTAAGTTAGCTAACGCATGGCTAGACCCTACTTTTAGCAAAGAATTTTCAGCATCTAATATTTATAGAAATTACCTACCCACCCCTGAAGTCAATTTACTTAAACTTCATATACAAGATGATTATTTAGGTTTGTATGTTAATACGGAATCGATTAACAAACAATTTTTAACTAAGCATTTCGGTGAGAAAGATGGAGTTCTTTTTAAATGCGATCCTGCCGGAATGTTTTGCGGTGCAGAAGTTGAAGGCGAGCCTAATTTGCTCTATTTAGGCCAGGACAGTACAAATTATTATACAAGTTACAATCTAAAATCTGATAATGGAGGTTGGGATAAACTTCTAGAATTAATTTCTACTCTTAATTTTAATACTGAACAATTAGGAGAAGTTCTCAATATAGATAGAGTTCTTTGGGCATTTGCTGTAAATACAGTTATTGCTAATTATGACACATATAATGGTTATTATGTTCACAATTATTATTTGTATCAGACAGAAGACGGTTTGTTCCAGATGATCCCGTGGGATTTAAGTGAATCTTTTGTTGGCGCCATTATGGGGTGGAGTTATTGGAATCCATCTGATGTATATGAGTTTGACCCTTATTTTGGATCTAATCCTATTGAATTTGAGGGTAATACTTACACAAGACCCTTAACTCATTACTTATTAAATCATGCATTGTATAGAAAGCAGTATACTGCACATTTGCGAACTGTTATTAATGAATCCTTGGACTCAGAAGCCATATATGAAAAAATTTATCAGCTTCAGCAACTGGTTTATGATGCGGCAAGTGAAGACGAGAATAAGCTGTTTGATATGAGTCTATATAGTTCTAATGTTCAAGACCCTTTTTGGGCTGATTGGGGCTTTGGTGGTATTATTTCTAGCGTGAATGAAAGAAAAAATTATTTACTTTCACATCCTGAAATTTCAATGTTACCTCCATCAATTAATAATGTATCTATAAATGGAAATTATATTTCAGTAGAAATTATCAATGCCTCAGAAGTCGATTTAATGGGAACTTTCAGTGAATCTAATTCGAAATTTATAGCTTATTCGATGTATGATGACGGTCTTAATGGAGATGATTTGCTAGGAGATGGAATTTATACTAGAATCCTCCCAGAAGAAATTAGTAATGACGCGGAGTTTAAATTTTATATACGTGCAAAAAATACTCAAGCCATGGCTTTGTCTCCGGAGCGAGCTGAGTATGAATTTTATATATATTCAAAAGATTTGAGTGTTACTTCATTTTCAGATAATGATTCCAATAGAAAACTTTTGAGAATTGTAGATTTGTTAGGTAGGGATTGTATGGTTTCGAAGAACAAAATGTTGTTTTATATTTATGATGATGGGTCAGTAGAAAAAGTATATAATCTAAACTTTTAGATCAGATAATTTTTCACTCAACTTCATTCCCGAAACTTCCTTAAATCTTTTCAAAAGCGTTTTGAACTGTTATCTAAAGGAGATTCTTATAGGTCAGGTTATTTTTAAAAACAACTGGATATTTTATTTATTATATTAGATCTTAATTTTCTGCCATTATGAAAAAGATATTTCACATATTTCTATTTATCCCCATTTTTGGGTTAAGTCAACAAGAAATTAATTTACCAATTGATTTTGAGTTATATGATAATTTATTTCAAGTTGATTCTAATTATTTTTCTGACTTTAATGGAGGTAATTTTTCGGTTATTAATAATCCATTTCAAACAGGTGTAAATACAAGTAAATGGGTAGGGCAAATAGTAAGGAATGGAGGAGATATTTGGGCTGGCAGCAAAATTCAATTAAATAATAATTTAAATTTTGCTTCAAATAATCTTATAACATTAAAGATATATACGCATGCTCCAGTTGGCACACAAGTCCGTTTAAAAATAGAAGATCCCAATTATATAGATATTGGTGATCCCTGCTATGAAATTGATACATGGACAACAGTATCAAATGAATGGGAAACACTTTCATTTGATTTTATTAACTCTCCACCCCTTTTTAACAATATTGCTTTTATGTTTGACTTCAATATTATTGGAGACGGTTCAGAACAGTCAACATTTTATTTTGATGATATTCAACATACAAATTCTTTAACAACTAATATTTATGGTTGCACTTATGAGATAGCATGTAATTATAATTTTGAAGCAAATATTGACGATGGGTCATGTGTTTTTCAACAAACATATTATGATTGTGACGGAAATTGTATCAATGACTTTGATAACGATGGTGAGTGCGATGAGTTAAATTTTGATGAGGGGCTAGAAATATTTAGTCCGTATGACGAAACACTCAAACTGATTAAAATGATTGACATATTTGGAGTAGAACAAAATGTTCATAAGAAAGGAGTTCTTCTATTCTATATTTATGATAATGGCAAGGTTGACAAGAAATTTATTCCCTAGACTTTTTTAAATCTTTCCAAAAGCGGTTCGAACGAGAACCTACTGAAATCCTTGTAGATCAAGTGACTTTTTAAAATAACTTGACCTTTTTTATTTCTTATATTTGATGATCTAGAGTAAGTATTTTTAAATCACATTTTAAATGAAAAAGTTTAATATAATTAAGCTATTACATTACTTTTCTAAATTATTTTGCGTCTTAGCAATTATATTTGCTGTTTTGTGGATACCATGTTTGATTTATGGGACTTATGGGCGTGAGGTTAATTTAAAAGTAAATATGCATACTGCGGATGTTTTTTGGGAAAAGAAAATAATAATTCCCAATAATTCTAAACAATTAAAAAATTCAGAATCTGACACTACCGATGAAAGCACATTCATAATTATAGATGATATTGTTAGTAATAGTAAAATTACTAACAATATAGTTTTTGATCTAAGCCATCAAGAAGCTCAGCATAATGTTTATCTCCATTCTTTACCTTTAAAACATCGGATATTAATAATGCTATCATCAATAACTACACTACTTTTAATTATTTTTATAGGTTATAAGTTTAAATTTTTCATGGGTAAGATTACTTATGGTCTATATTTCACTTTGGAAACTATGAAATCTTTGAAATATATGTCATATGGATTAATGTTTATTTGGATAGACAGTTATACATCAAGATATATTCTCCAAAATTTTTCTAGTAGTTCAAAACAAATATTTGAAAATCATATTAATGTTGTGATTAAATTCCCTTCAATTAGTCTTCTTGTTTTTGCTCTATTTCTTTGGGTATTGGCTCATATTTTTTCTAATGGTATCCTTTTAAAAGAGGAAAGTAAATTGACTATATGATTGTAGTTAATTTAGATGTAATGCTTGCAAAACGAAAGATGAGTTTAACTGAACTTTCTTCTAGAGTAGGTATTACGATTGCCAACTTATCTATTTTAAAGAAAGGAAAAGCAAAAGCAATCAGGTTTTCCACACTAGAATCTATTTGCATTGCTCTAGATTGTCAACCTTCTGATATCCTAGAGTTTATAGATTTAAAAAAGGATGATTTAAACAATAAAAAATAATAGTAGAAACATTATTTTTTATTGTTTAACAATAAATTTTTATTAAAAATCAATGTTTGGCATGGTTTTTTCTTAGTTTTGAATTATAAATTAAAATAAATCAAATCATGAAAAAATATTTTCTATTCAGCTTAATATCTATATGTACTTTACAAGCTCAAAACGGCTTTAGTGATTGGGATTGCCTAAATACTTATCCAGAAGCATATGAAATTTATCTTTCTGGCGGTGGCATTTTCACAGATGATGTAAACCAAGCATTAAATGAGTTTTGTTCTAATGTTGTAGATGCGACAGATCCAAATATAGGTGGAGATAATCCTTCGACTTCAGATGGCGTTTTTTTTATTTGTAATGGTGAAATGATTAATGTAGATACGACCAACTTTAATGAAGAATCCTTTTTTAATTATGTAGCATCTTTAAATTGTGAAGAGGCAGAAGATTGGCTTTCTGAAGATGATTTAACAGATGACTACTTTGATTCTGATTACTGGAGTTGGGATTGTATTAATAATTATCCAGAAGCTGCTGCCCTATATGGTGATTGGGGTAATCCAGAAGCTGCAGACCAATTAGCTGATTTTTGTCAAGGCATTGCTGATGGTGATTGGGCGTGGGGTAATGATCCAAGTGCATGGCCTATTAGTTGTGAAGAAGGCGCATCAATTGCGACAGTTAGTTTCGAGACAGCAGGATTTGCTTCGGAAGATGAAATATCTTGGGAGTTGTTAGGTTATGAAGGAGGAGTTGGATTAACACCAGTATGTCTTAATGATGGATGTTTACAATTTAATATGTTTGATTCCTGGGGAGATGGCTGGGGAGGTGTAACCTATACAATACATTCCCCTAATGGGATACTTTCAACAGGAACTCTCGAATCAGGATCATATGCTTCTATTGGTTTTGGATTAAATACTACTGAAGATTGTAGTGAATTAACTCAAGTTTCTGAACCGAATATTGAAGATGAAGTTTCTATACTTTGTAATGGAGAAATAATTCCAATTGATATTACTAATTTAACACAAGAAGAATTAGAACTGTTCTTAAGTACATTAAATTGTGAGGAATGGACTGAAGACTTTGGTAATATTGAAGATTCTATTGTGAATCCAGAGCCTTCAAACTATTTTAGTTGGAACTGTATTCAAGATTATCCTGAGGCTAATTCACTCTATAATGATTCTTTTTTTGGAAACTCTGAAGCTGCTAATCAATTAGCTGATTTTTGTGAAGGTGTTGCCAATGGAAATTGGGTTTGGGGTAACAATCTTAATTTATTGCCAATTACATGTGATGAAAACTCATTAATTGCAACTGTTAGTTTTCAAGGAAGTTCAGGATGGGAAGATGAAATTTCATGGGAGTTGTCAGGTTATGAAGGAGGAGTAGGATTAACACCGGTATGTCTAGAGGATGGATGTTTACAATTTAATATGTTCGACTCTTGGGGAGATGGATGGGAAGGTATAGCCTATACGATACATTCACCCGATGGAATACTTTCAGTAGGAACCCTAGAGTCAGGATTTGTTAGTTCCATTGGTTTTGGATTGAATACTACTGAAGATTGTAGCGAAGTAAGTGAAGTTGAAAATCCAGATGCATTTACTTGTTTTGAAGAAGTTTTTCCTGGTATAGGAGATATGGATTTTAACGTTATGTTTCCTAATTTAGAGATGACCAATGAAGACTTATTTTTCATTATCGAAGCTTCGGATTTTGACATTTCTGTACTTGATGAATTTGGTATTAACTATGTCCCTGAAGAGATTGACGGTTATCTAATTTTTGGACCTCTATCAATGGACGATATTCTTACTTTTTTGGTTGAGAATATTGGAGACCTAGAACTAGTTTGGGGTTTCTTTAGACCTATGAGCGATGAAATTTTATCCCAAGGTACTTTTTCCAAAGACGATAATTCCCTTCCAAATTTATTCTCATTAGAATTTTTAGAGATTAATGAAAACACAAATAGGGATTTAGAAATATACAATACTTACTATATTGATTTATTGGGTAGACGTGTGGATAAAATTTCAGATTCAGGTTTTGCGATAAAAATCAAAAATACAAATCAAGGAGTATTAAGGGAAAAAGTTTATATCAAAAACTAAAAGAAAAAAGCCTCAATTGGGGCTTTTTTTTAAAGCACAACTTTTACAACATGAAAAAATTATCACACCTTTTATCTGTTTTAATATTTATAACTAGCGGAACCTGTTTTGCCCAATGCGATGCAGATACGATTGTCATATTGAATAATTTTGAATTTGTACCCTCTGAACTTGTTATTACCCCAGGACAAACGGTTGCCTTTATAAATCTGGAAGGAATACACAATGTAAATGGTATTAATAACTCCATAACAGGTGAGGCATTTAATAATCCTACTGATTTTTTTCTTAATGATACAGTCGGTAATTTTGAGGGTGTTTGCATGGGAGTAATCGAGTTTGAAACTCCTGGGGTTTATAATTTTGATAGTTCAGTAGGCTTTGATGCGAATGCCGAAATGAATCTTCAAATTACAGTTGATGCATTTGATTTAGCTGATTTAATTCAAACAATAGGTGTTTTTCAGTCTGCTTTCGCATTTCAATATTATTTACCCTTTCCTTATTTAACTGATCTAGGCCCCTGGACATTATTTGTCCCAAACAATGATGCTGTAACCGATATTCTTGCATATATGAGCTTAGGTCAATTTGACGCACTAGCTATTCCAGATTTCCCGGAAATCTTGGAATATCATATAGCTCCAGGTTCATGGATGGAAGAAGATTTATACGACGGCTTAGCCCTTTTATCTGCTCAAGGTCAAGATCTGACCATTTCAGAGAACAATGGTGCCCTATTTGTGGAAGATGCTCAGATAATTAGCACAAATTATACTGCTTATAATGGAGTCATTCACGTAATTGATAAATGCTTAGCTCCAGATAATTTACCCGGAGCTCATGTTATGCAAGTCATTGCTGAGAGCTCAGAGCATGAAATTTTAGAAAGTGCAATTATTGAACTTGGTCTTAATGACGAGCTGTCATTTCAAGCAACTATTGATGATAGTTATGATGGGCCTGGTCCATGGACGGTTTTTGCTCCTACTGATGATGCTTTTCAAGTTTTTGCTGATATGATGGGAATGACTATTAATGAGCTATTAGATTCACAATTCTTGTATAGTATTATTACACAACACATCATAAACGGATGTGTTGATGATTTTAACTTATTTTATGAAATTGATGATGATTGTTTTAGTGGGTCATCTCCAGCATTAGAAAGTGCTGATATTAATTCAGGGACAATTGTAACCAATTTAGACAATGAGCCTTTGCAATTTATTGTAACAGATAGCACATTTTCTGTAATAGGACAACAAAATACAGTAAATGTAATTGTCACAGACTTGTTGTCATATAACGGAGTTGTACATGTAATAGATGCCGTTCTTGAGCCTAAACTTCCTGAGGTTGAACCTGGCACATGTGGTCTTTGGAGTGTTGAATTAAATAGTAATAGTTCAGAAGGTTGGGCGGGATCACAGTTAGGAATTGTCATAAATGATGTACTGACTCAAACGATTACTCTTCTTCAAGGCAATCAAGAATCTATTTATGAATTTGGGATGAATATTGGAGATGTGCTTGATTTGATTTATTTTTATGAATCTGGTGCTTCAAGTTCATCATATAAGCTATTCGATGGAAATAATGACCTAGTAGTTCAGACCGCAGGAAATGCAAATAATTACGGCCCTTCAAGTTTTGAAGGTATAACAGCTTGCGACAATCCTAAAGAAACTTGTGGGGAATTACAAATAGAATTAACTAGCGAATATGGTTATGGATGGTACGCTGCTGAAATGAACGTATATAGAAATGGAGAATTTGAAAGATCCATCGAAATGCAGACAGGATACTCCCAACTGACCACACTAAATTCCTATTATGGAGATATCTTTGATTTTTATCCTAATTTAAATCCTGGCCTTTTTAATCCCGAAGAATACGGATATAAAATTTATGATAATGATGGGAACACTCTTGTAGATCAAAACTTTGTAAATGAAAGTCCAGAAAGTGTTTATGGTGTCTCCATCTGTGCATCCAATGTTGGCTTGACTGAAATCCAAAATATTGATTTTAAATTAGTAAAAATGTTTGATGTGCTTGGTAGAGAACAAACTGTTCATTCTTCGGGTAGTTTCCTACTATACCTTTTTGAAAACGGAGAGATTAGAAAAGTGATAAAATAACTAGACCTTTTTTATTTTATGTACTTGAGTTTATTAGTGCGACAGTAACATTCAGCCAAGAAGTTAGGTTCAGAAATATTGAAAATGGTGAAATATTTTTCAAAATTTATCATAATGGAAGTGTCGAAAAGTTATTCAAATAAAAAAATGAGGCATTAAGTAGAGCGGCCTTTTTTATAGACCTAATCACTTAATTTTTTTCAATAAAAACATGTCTATTTTAATCTCACCAAATAAATAGATTTTTATTTAACTTAGCTTCTTATGAAAATTAATATTAAGTTAAAATATAAAATCATAACATGCTTTTAAAACTTAAGTTAAGTATATTGTCATTACTAGTTAGTAGTACTTTTTTAAATGCTCAAACAATTTCAAATATTCTTTTTTCAGAAGCTTTTGATGGAACAACTATAGTTGGAAATACATATACGCATCCAACTACAGCTCAATCTTGGGCAGGTTTTGCCAATGAAGACCTAAGTATATATCCCTTAAATTTTGCGGATGCTGGAGAAATTAGCTTTACAGGATCTACAACTGGAGCAGATGTGAGTATCTATTTTAAATTCGAATATAATCCATACCCAGATACTGAACCTAGCTTTAGTACAAGTTTCGTTACCATTAGTGGTTCAGAAGAAGATACCTACTCTTTGGTTGTTCCTGCACAAGGGAGCAATACTTATAATTCTTTCTTATTGTATTTGAATACACCAGATGCTGCCGTAACTCTAACAAACATTTCTTTAACAAGTTCAGAAATCAATGATCCTTGTGAACTTGTTTTATGTTCTAATGGAGAAGTATGTGAGAACGGAATTTGTATTGATTATGGCGGGCCTTCGACAGCTGCGCCAATACCACCAGAAAGAGAATCAGAAGATGTTATTTCTTTTTACAGCGAGTCGTATGAGGATTTCGCTATTGATAATTTTGATTTTGGCTTGTGCCCTGGTTCCGGAGCTAATGAAGAGATGATTACTGGTAATGCAGTACAACATTATTTTGGCCCCGGATGTCAAGGAATTTTATTCAACAACAACCGAGTAGATGCCTCTGAATTTACTAATGTTCATTTCGATTTTTACACAAATGATACTGATTTAATAGGCAAAGTATTTAATTTAAAACTAGTGGATTGGGGAGGTAACATAGATGCATCTAATTCCTCAGGATTAGAAGTTAATTTTAATGGAGGAACGAATCCAAATATGTCCTCCGGATCATGGGTTTCTGTTGATGTAGATATCTCTACTATTGGTCAAATGATTAGCGGAAATTTAACTAGAAGTGATATAGCAGAAATACACATTACCTCTAATTTAGAGAATGCATGGTACGACAATGTATACCTTTATAAACAGGTTTTTGTTCCAGGCACTTGTTCTGATGGAATACTTAATCAAAACGAAATAGAGGTGGACTGTGGAGGTGATTGCGAAGATTGTATTGTGGGACCCCCAATGATACCTGCTCCAAATCCACCTGCAAGAGCTCCAGAAAACGTGATATCTATTTACAGTGATGCCTATTCAAACGTAACTATAGGTAATTTTGACTTTGGTTTATGTGGAAGTTTTGCTGTAACTGAGGAATTTATCTATGATAATGGAATGCAGCTATATGCCGGGTCGGGTTGCCAGGGTATAAGTTTTGAAAGTAATCGAATTAATGCTTCTGCATTTTCCAATATTCATTTTGATTTTTACACTGATCAGACTAATGTAATTGGAAGGGTTTTTAATATAAAGTTGGTAGACTGGGCAGGAAATTCTTCTGAAGCCGGATCAACTGGACTTGAAATTAATTTTAATGATGGAACTAATCCTAACATTTCATCAGGTTCTTGGATTTCTGTAGATGTAGATATTTCTTCTTTTGGTCCAATGGTTGGTGGTAACTTAACTAGAAGCGATATTGCTCAAATACATATTACCTCAAACTTATCAAATGCATGGTATGATAATCTTTATCTATATAAAAATGAAGTTTTAAATAGTTCAGAAATTATTAATTCAGGAACAAATTTCAATGATAGAAGTTTACTTAAAATAATAAATATACTTGGCCAAGAGGTAACTAAACAAGATAATGAAAACAGTAACCAGATTTTATTTTACATATTTAATGATGGATCTATTGAGAAAATAGTTAACTTAAATTATTAAACTAACAATTTATGAAACCTAATAATCTACTGCTTTATTCAGTTTTATTTTTTGTAACTGCGATTCATACAAATGCTCAAAATTGGAATCTTGTTTGGGCTGATGAGTTTGAAACAGACGGATCTATAGATGATGAACGATGGTTTCAACAGTCTCAATTACCAAATGGATACAGTTGGTATAACAATGAATTACAGCATTATACGGACGAAATAGAAAATTCCTACGTTTCTAATGGTACTCTAAAGATTGTCGCTAAAAAGGAAAACTATACAGATCAGGGTCATACAAAACAATACACGTCAGCAAGATTAAATTCTAAATTTTCTTTTACATATGGTAAAGTAGAAGTTAGAGCAAAGCTCCCTTTTGGTCAAGGTACCTGGCCCGCAATATGGACCTTAGGAAAAAATGTGATTGAACCAGGAGGATATTGGACTAATCAAGGGTATGGAACGACAAGTTGGCCTAATTGTGGGGAAATTGACATTATGGAACACTGGGGGATTAATCAAAATTATATTCAAAGTGCCACACATACTCCGTCAAGTTTTGGGGGAACTATTAATCATGGGGGTCAGAATATTTCAACCGCCTCATCAGAATTTCATACCTATGGATTAATTTGGACTGAAGATCAATTAATATTTAGCGTTGACGACCAAGTGCATTTCACTTATAATCCCCCTTTAAAAGATAGTGAGACCTGGCCATTTGATGCTGAACAATACTTGCTGATGAATATAGCAATTGATCAAAATATCACTTCAGATTTTCAACAAAGTACTTTAGAAGTTGATTATGTGAGAGTATACCAGTCAATAAACTCAGACCTGTCATTTGTAAATTTCACAGTAGATATGAATGGAGTAGATCAGCCAAGTGCTGATTATGATAATGTAGTAGTAAACGGGTCTTGGAATGGATGGAACGGATGGGGAGTAACATTATCTGATGATAATCAAGACGGGTTATGGACAGGATCTTTAGAATTAGCACCAGGAACATCTTTTGAATATGTAGTAGCTGTAACAGGTCCAGCTGATGCTTATTCAGGTTGGGGATTACAGTGGGGCGATGGATGTCAAGGGTCAAATGTATCTGTAACTGTTGGATCATCTGGTTCTGTGACCGAGACAAGCTTGCTTGCTGGGTGTAGTGATATTTCAGGATGTATGGATTTAAATGCATCAAACTATGATATGGATGCAACGGAACAACAATTAGATCAGTATGGTAACATAAACTGTTTATATACTTCTTGTAATGAAATTCCTGAGCCAGGGTGTATTTACCCCGATGGCTTTGGTCCCTTCAATGCTGAATTTACTTCGTCAGACTGTACAACTTACGGTGGAACTCCATGTGAAGGAATTACATCAGAGTTAAATGGATGTATGGATGAGAATGCAACTAATTACAATATAAATGCTACTATAGATAATGGAACATGTGAATATGATGTAATCTCAGACCTATCATTTGTAAATTTCACAGTAGATATGAATGGAGTAGATCAGCCAAGTGCTGATT
>CAZEWZ010000025.1:14961-26146 GCA_964516765.1 uncultured Cryomorphaceae bacterium
TCATTTGTAAATTTCACAGTAGATATGAATGGAGTAGATCAGCCAAGTGCTGATTATGATAATGTAGTAGTAAACGGGTCTTGGAATGGATGGAACGGATGGGGAGTAACATTATCTGATGATAATCAAGACGGGTTATGGACAGGATCTTTAGAATTAGCACCAGGAACATCTTTTGAATATGTAGTAGCTGTAACAGGTCCAGCTGATGCTTATTCAGGTTGGGGATTACAGTGGGGCGATGGATGTCAAGGGTCAAATGTATCTGTAACTGTTGGATCATCTGGTTCTGTGACCGAGACAAGCTTGCTTGCTGGGTGTAGTGATATTTCAGGATGTATGGATTTAAATGCATCAAACTATGATATGGATGCAACGGAACAACAATTAGATCAGTATGGTAACATAAACTGTTTATATACTTCTTGTAATGAAATTCCTGAGCCAGGGTGTATTTACCCCGATGGCTTTGGTCCCTTCAATGCTGAATTTACTTCGTCAGACTGTACAACTTACGGTGGAACTCCATGTGAAGGAATTACATCAGAGTTAAATGGATGTATGGATGAGAATGCAACTAATTACAATATAAATGCTACTATAGATAATGGAACATGTGAATATGCATGCCTTCCTAGTTGGCAAGTAACAGTAACTGACCAAAATCATTCAATATTTATTTCTGGAGTCTCCTATGATTTAGATGGGAATATTCTATCAGATGGTTCTCTGATAGGAGTATTTTATTATTCTAATGAGATGTATTTATGTGCTGGTTATACCCAAGTACAAGATGGAATTATGCAGATTTCAGTAATGGGTGATGATGTAGCTACAGATGAAATGGATGGGTTGGTAAATGGTTCCCCACTTTTATTTATGGTTTGGGATATTAACCTTTGTGAAATGTACCCTGCAAATGTTTTATTTTCAAACGGCCCAGAGATTTATATATCCAATGGGATTACATTTATAACTGACATCATTATGCAACCTAATGGCCCCACATCTCAAGAGATTAATTGTTTATCTGGATGGACAATATTCTCAACATACATGAAGACTTTAGATATGCAAATGACTTCTATTTTATCTTCTATAGAAAATGATGTAATAATTGCTAAAGATTATTTAGGAGCAGCTTTTTTACCCGAATTTAGCTTTAATGGTATTGGTGAGTTGACAGTAGGTTGGGGGTATCAATTAAAAATGGAAAATGAAAGATCTCTAATAATTGACGGAGATTACGCTTTTCCAGAAAATAATATTATAGAATTAAGTGCGGGATGGAATCTTATTGGTTACCTAAGAACTATGTCAGCTCCTACTGACTCTGTATTCTCTGATCTTGTTGATGAAGGTAATTTAATTATTATTAAAGATTACTTAGGCGCAGCCTTTTTACCCGAATATGATTTTAACGGTATAGGCAATATGCAGCCTGGTCAAGGATATCAGATCAAACTAGTCGATTCGGGTATACTTCAATACCTTGCAAATGATCTAGAATATTAGTGATAAGGATAGTATAAAAACTTAGCCAAAAAGCTTCTATTTCCAATAGTATTCTTTTATATCTTTTTGAAAACGATCAAGTTTCTAATGGAATAAAATTACTAGACTTATTTTATTCTCTAGAAAATTACTGGTACTAATCTCTGTTTTAATATTTGTGATTAGTCTAAGATCACTAAATATTTATTTATAACTGCCAGGCATCTTAATTTTAAAGCCTAATTGGACATTATAGTTATAAATATTCCAGAATCTCTGATGTTTTCCTTCCAAATAGACTCCTACAGTTTCACTTAATTTCGTCCCGATGACCTAACCAAGGTCCCAATCAAATTGACTTGGTAAGAATTTAGAATCTGTGACGGCACTGTAATTAAACGAATAATCTGACAAACCTTGATGGAAAGGTAAAATATCAAACCAACCGTGAAACCAAAAATCATTTTTATAAGTTTAATAAGAAATACTCCCATTAAGAATACCATTCAGGTCAAGTTATTTTTAAAATAACTAGACCTTTTTTATTTACTATATTAGTAACACCTTATTAATTATTCAAAATATAGAAGCTAATTATTCATTTGTGAAAGGTTTTGAACTTTTAATCCCTTTTCTTTTAGCCCTATTAATGTTAGTTTCATTGCTTCAAAATTCCATTCTCTTAGTCCTCGTTCAGGCATGTGTATTAAAATAATTGAACCTGGTTTCACTCTTTTAAGAATGTATTTTGCAATCCATTTTGGGTCAGGAATAAAAGTGTCATGAGCAAATACATCTGGAAGTACATGAATCATGTCATGTTTTGTTAACACTAATTGCATGTTTTTACTTAATTTCCCAAAGGGTGCTCGATACCATTTTGAAGCTTTGTTTCGATAATGTGATAAGATTTTTTTAGTAATTAATAAATCGTATTCGAAATCTTTATTTGAGTATCGATTGTATTTCCAATCAAACATATTGTGGTTTGAAATTTCATGTCCCTCTTTTAATAATATATCCACTTCGGATTTATTGGTATTAATACAATGATTTCCAGTGACAAAAAAAGTGGCTTGGGCATTATAGGATTTCAAAAGTTCTCGAACTTCGTCTAGCATGCATCCTTTTGGATTATCCTCACCACAAAACCCATCATCTATTGTGAACGCAACTGCATTTTTATCTTTAAAATGAGAAATTGTGGATTTAGGATATATTATTTTTGTCCAAAATCTAAGGCTAGGTAATGTCATAAGTGTCCATCCAAATTTTCTTAAACCCAATAATGTTTTAGAGATTTCTGATAACTCTTTCGGATCTTTATGTCTACCTAAAATTTGTGAATGTTTTTTATTGATTTCAACATAATTAGGATTAGTATTAATTTCTTCGATAATACTACTTTGATTTAATTTTTTATTTGCATTAATATCTGTAATTAAGAAATCAACTTGTGCTAAACTATTTATTGGAAGAAGAAATATTATGAGATATTTAATATTTACATTAATCATATTTTAGATATTAAAAAGTTCTATGAATTTTGTCTTAAAATTTAGATAATATTTCTCTCTCCTATACACATATTAAGTTTTTAATTTTCTAAATTTATTTAAATCTATCCAATAGCGGTTAAAACCAGAACCAACAAGGGGGTTCTTATAGGATAGATTATTTTTAAAAATTAATCGCCTTTTTATTCGCTATATTTGAATCTTTCTAATTTAGACAAGTTGATGAAAAAGATACTTCACATACTATTGTTTTCGCCATTACTAGGTTTTGCTCAGGGCCAAGTTGATTGTTCTTTGTTGTCAGTTACCGATGTTATTATTCAAAATGATTCTATCACTTTTGAAATACTTAACTCTGATACAATGGATACCCATTACCCATATGTTTCATATACTTTAGATGCGAATGGAGATACCATACAAAAAGGGTATCTCAATTATTATATGACTTTTGCTGGAACATCTTCTTTTTATTATTACACAAACTTTAGCCCAAGTTTTGTAATGGATTCCTTGACAGAATTTAATGTTAATTATCCTTTATCCATCTTCTTTACATACTCTAATTTGACAGGAGAAAACTATGGAGACTATACTTGTGAATTATACTATAATCCTCAAAATAATTCCTCATCCTGTGAAGCAAATTTAATAGAAGGGTGCACTTCTATTGGAGTATGGGATCCTGTATGTGGCTGTGATGGAGAAACTTATTCAAATTCTGGCGATGCTGCATGTCATAGCATTTATGAATACACAAGTGGGGAATGTATTGAGACTATATATGGTTGCACTAATCCAATCAATCAATTTAATTATGATCCCTCAGCAACAGTCGATGATGGTTCTTGTTTCCCTTTTGTATTTGGATGTACAAACATTATGGCAAACAATTATGATATTGAAGCTAATATAGATGACGGATCATGTGAATGGTTAGACTGTGAGGGCGAATTAAGTTATACATCATTAAATAATCTTGTTGAAGATAGTGTATGCCATAGCAATTTGTATTGTGATGTTTATGATTGGGATGGAGGTGATTGTGTCTTTGATTGTAATGATGATTTCATGACACTTTGGGACATAGATACTTATTTTTACAATGGTCAGTGTGATCAAATTTTAAATTGCATGGTTTATAATTTTGACAATGAATCTTGTATTGAAGGTCCTAATGCTGAATGTGGAGGTATTTCAATTACAATTAATAATGGATGGAATATGATTGGTTTTTCTTGTAGCGAAAATACAGATGCAATTGAAGCTTTTTATTCCATTCAAGAGAAAATTATCATCGCTAAAGATGCTTCAGGGAACGCTTATTTACCAAGTTTTAATTTTAATGGAATTGGTGATTTAGAGAGGGGCTATGGATATCTATTAAAAGTGACAGATGAAATAAATAACTATAACATTTGTGAATAATTTACCATTAAGAAAATATCTTTAGAAAGATTAGCTTTTCCGTTCTCTAAACTTTTCAAGTCCTTCCAAGAGCGTTTCGAATGGACAAATAATAAGGAGAGTATCATAGATTAAGATATAGTTTATTTTTGATTCTCTCAGAAAAATTATTTACTGAACAGAGTTTATAATTTACAAACAATTAAATTTGAAAAAGACCAAAAATTCCTTTTAACTAACTCTTTTAAAAAAAAAGTAATTATATTTGGGATATACTTGTAACTTACTCTAAAATAAATTTGATATGAAAATGTTTACTTTAATTGCTTCACTTCTAATAAGCGTGGGACTTTATGCTCAGACAGCAGACCTAAGCCCTTATCAAAAGAAAACAATGAAGACAGAGCGCTTCGCTCGACCTGTGAATACAGGAATAAACCATACTTTACTTATTCTAGGATCAGCCTGGGAAATATCTCCAGAGATAGGTGATGAGATTGCAGTATACGATTCAGACAGAAACCTAGTATCTTCAGTTGCATGGAGACCCGAACAAGAAGGCCATTCAGGAATGGCAATATGGGGAGATGATGAGCTTACTCAAGAAAAAGAAGGAATGTTGTCAGGAGAGACTTTTAGCATTGTTTTATTTGATAAGTCAGAAGACATGATTACTGAGTTAAAAGTAAATCAATGGGAAAAAGGTGATAATGTGTTTTCAAAAGATGGACTAAGTGTAATTAGTTCTATCACAACATCAATTATAGTTCCTCAAGAATTAGAATTATTTCAGAATGTACCAAATCCAGTTGTGGATAATACAAGCATAAGTTTTTATCTTCCAAAGGATGGGGATGTAAGACTAACTGTATCTAATACATTAGGTCAGGAAATTATGACTTTAACAAGTGATGACTACACTAAAGGAATGCATAGTATCCAAATGGATGCAAATGCAATGTCTACAGGGGTCTACTTCTACAAGCTAGAGGCAAATAACAAGAGCATCACAAAACAACTAACATTAATAAAATAACACCTTATAGATATTAAATAAGATGAAATACTTTACATAAAAGTTTTTTCGATTATTTAATACTTTACATATTTAACTAAAGCGGCATTGCGATTGAATTTGAAATAAATAACAAGCCACTCTAGTAGGATGTTTTTTTTATTTCCAAAATCCTTCAAATATCTCCAATAGCGGTTCGCACTATAATCGACATGGGGAAACTTAAAGGTCAAGTTATTTTTAAAATAACTTGACCTTTTTTTAAGCAACTGTTTAGATTATGGATGTAAATCTACAATTCTATGTTCTAGTAGTTTTTGCTTGGTATCTTTTTATTACTAACTCTTGTAATTCATCTTTATCATTTACCTCAAGATTAAGTTCATTTAAAATGTCATCATTCATGGGCTTAATATTGTAATGAGTCCATAACGCTAATTCAATTATAATTGGAGTTAATGTTAAACCTTTTTTGGTTAAAATATAGATATTTGTTTTCTTATTAGTAGGGTGTTTCAATTTATCAATTAATCCAATTCTTTCCATTTTTTTTAATCTCCCGGATAAAATATTAGGGGCAATAACTTCATCACTTTCATAAAAAGCTTTAAATGTATTTTTATGTTCAAGCAACATCTGCTTCACTATTACTAGTGTCCATTTATCTCCAACAATATCAAGTGCTGAAGTTACAGGGCAATCACATCGAAAAAGATTACTTAAAAAGGACATATTTTGTTAAAACACAATTTTTACTATTAAAACAATAGTAATTTTACTATTTTTGCTATCTAATCAAAAGTAATATTTAATTTTTTGCAAATAAAATAAACCAATGAAAGAAAACAAAAAAGTTTTATTAACTGGAATTTCAGGCTATATAGGAAATCACTGTGCAGTAGAATTATTAAAGAATGGTTATTCTGTTCGAGGCTCAGTAAGAAGTCTTTCCAAGTCCAAACAAGTTACTCAAGTTATCAAAAATGAAATTGATCCTAAAAACAATTTGGAGTTCTGTGAGTTAGATCTCCTTAACGATTCTGGGTGGGATGAAGCAATGAAAGGATGCGAGTATGTTTTGCATGTTGCCTCCCCCTTTATTAATGTAGAACCAAAAGATGAAAATGAATACATTAAACCTGCAGTCGAAGGGACAATGAGAGCACTAAAAGCGGCTAAAAAAGCAGGGGTTAAACGGGTAGTTCTAACCTCATCAATAGTATCAATGTTGGGTAACGCAAATAAATCTATTGACATTGATTTCAATTCGTGGACAAATGTAAATGCTAAAAATGTGTCTGCTTATGCAAAGAGTAAAACATTAGCAGAAAAATCTGCTTGGGATTTTATTAAATCTCAAAATTCAGATGCTCCAATGGAGCTTACCGTTATTAACCCAGGGCCTGTTTTTGGCCCCACACTTTCAGGTAATTTAGATGGCGCCTCTATGGGAATGTTTAAACAAATGATGACTGGAGAAATGCCAATGGTTGCCCAATGTGCTATTAATATGTCTGATGTTAGAGATATAGCTAAAATTCATGTTTCAGCATTAGAAAACCCAAAGGCAAATGGTAAAAGATTTATTGTTACAACTAAAAATCCTTACAAATTTCTAGAAGTAGCCCAAATATTAAAATCTAATGGATACGAAAAAGTGAGTACTAAGTTGGCCCCTAATTTTTTGTTAAAATTTATGGGTAATTTCAGTAGAGAAGCTAGAAGTATGAGAGCATTTATTGGAAACACCTACAATGGAGATATTTCTTCAACTATGAGTATATTTAATTGGAAGCCAATTAGTTTTGAAAAGACTGTTATAGATACCGCTAAGTCTATAGATTCATTCCTCTAAACTTCTTCAAATACCTCCAAAAGCGGTTCGAACTAGAATCGAAATGAGGAAACTTAAAGGTCAAGTTATTTTTAAAAATAACTTGACCTTTTTTTGCACATAAATTTTTAAGGAATCTATTGTAAAATTATTTTTTTTGTGTCTGTTGATTTATCAGTAACAATTTTAATGTAATAAATTCCTTTTGAAAATTCATTGAGTTTGATTTCAGAAATTCCAACATCTATTTTACTTTCTTTGATTTTAGTTCCTTCATTATTATACAAATAGATAACAGATTTTTCTTCAACAAAAATTTTTATGAAAGACTCCGTTGGATTTGGAAATAATTGAACAATGTTTTGAAAACTTGAATCATCTATATTAAGAACAATAGAACTTTCATTGCCAGCATATTTTCCTATTTCACTATCCATAAGTTGATTTTCTTTTACTTCTAAAAATCCGGGGATATCATTAATATTTCCTCTCCAAGCTCCCACAAGAAGAATATGTTGATCAAAAGTAGGATTTGGATTAATTGAGGAGGTAACAATTTGTTTATGAGCATGATAATGATATCCAAACGCATCACCATGGTCGTGTCCTCCAAATTCATCAAGTTCGTTATCGCTTCCTTCCATTGAAGAATAAGTAACTTCGTACTTGCCAAATAAAGCAATACCATCGTAAGATATTCCTATTACTGGCGGATGGTCATTATCATGGTAGTCAGAAAGATTATATAGGTTAATTCCATTTCCATTAAAAGCATGGCCGTCTGCGTGATAGTGTAACTCTAGTCCTCCACCTACATGAATTCCTGAACTTGTAACTTCTGCATCTTCTACCGCAAAACGTAAGTTATTATTTTTTGCAGGATAAATAGTTACCCCATCCACAGCTACTCCAATAGATGCCAAGCCAGTATAATTGTACACATCTTTTGTGGTAGTAGTTTCATGCGAGCTATCATAATCTGAGGCTAAGTCCCCATATTGGCTTAAGTCATTCTCTAATAAAGTAGAAATTAGCCCATAATCTTTCAAAGGAATTTTTATTAAAAACTCACCTAACTTACCATTTCTAGTTACTGTAGATTCAGCATAGCCTAATCCTGGAACAGCACCTGGAGGTCTATTTATATCTAATAATAGATTAGGCCTTGTTGAACTTGCGTGAGATGCAATCACCATAAACGGATGAAAATCACCATCCTCATCAGATTCATTTGTAAAATAAACATGTTCGATTGTATTATTTCCTAATCTAGCATTATAAACATCAGAGCTATTGATGGTATGTGATAGCATGTTTTCTCTTAAAGCCAGATAAAATTCTTTAGGATATCTTAATGATTGCCCATTATTATTTAGAGAGCTTTCAATTATATCTATAATTTCTGATGCCACCCCAGAAGAGCTAGAAGAATTACCTAATTGTCCTGAAAGTACTGGAGCAATATTATTTGGAAGCGTTGTTATTATTTTACTGTCTTCCATAGGTGAAATATTAGAAGGGATGGCAGCAGTTGCATTGGTTTGATAAGAAATATCTAAAGGGTTAAAATCAGAGCCATCATCAATTTCAATATCTAACAAATCTGTTGCATCAGCTAAAAAGAAATTTGTTGCATCATCGCTAATTGTTGTCCATATTAATGTTCCATTATTAATCATTAGATATTTATCTATCCATGATGTTACTTCTTCCACCTCTCCTGAACTTGAGTTATAAGTCCATTTTTCTACCGCTTTAATAGTTGTTGAAGATGCATTTTCTGTAAACTGAATTAGCAAATAACCGCTATTTGTTGATTCTGACATATATATAGATCCACCATCAGAAGTAATTACCTCAAAGGAGTCGTTTGCGTTTATATTATAATAACTGTGATTTAAGGGCTTTAATTTATACAAACCACTTAATTCTGTATATGTTCCGCTACCCCCATTTGAACTATTCTCAAAATGTGTATTTTGATCAACTATTTGAAAAATAGCATTTAGAACAGACTTATAAGTAGCTGAAGGTCCAGTTATGGTTGTTATGGGATTGTATTCAATAGACTCAATATTTGATGACCCAAGAGATACATAATTAGACAATGTAAGTTGATCGAGCATCACTACATATTTTCTGTTTTCAGTATTTGAAAGAGCAGAAGGCGACCATGATGTTGAAAAACTATTATTCAAAATCTGATTGAAAGGTTCGGGTCCATAGAAATTAAATTGCGCCATAACTATATAGGGTATGATAGCTAAAAAGGTGGTAAGTTTATTCATCTTTATATAGAAATATTATATTTAGAACATAAATAAAGCACATTAAAGACAACTACACAAAAAATAATATATCAACATTTGTGATTAAATTTTAATTTCTTCAAATCTTTCCAAAAGCGGTTCGAACTAGAACCAACAAGAGGATGCTTACAGGTCAGGTTATTTTTAAAAATAACTTGATCTTATATATTATCTTTGAATAACAAACACCTTAATAATGAACAAGATACTTTTTATTCTACTTGGATGTTTTTGCTTATTGATGTCATGTGACAAAAATAATAATTGCGTCTCAACACCTACTAATGAAAAAAGTATTTGTATCGATTCACTGCTTATTAACGATTCTATTTTTTGTATCGAAATTTATGAACCTGTATGTGGATGTGATGGATTTACTTATCCTAATTATTGTTATGCAGCTAGATTTGGAGTCACTTTTTATGTTAAAGGTGAATGTTGTAATTAATACTTTTGCAGACTATATTATTTCCTAAACTTATTCAAATCCATCCAAAATCGATTCTAATGATAATTAATAATCACAGCCCTATAGGTCAAGCTATTTTTAAATATAGCTGGACCTTTTTATTTTTTATATTTGAATATTGAAATCCATTAATGTGAAAAAGATACTTTACCCAATTTTACTGATTACACCTCTTTTATTTTACACTGCTTGTGATAAGAATACAAACCATGATGATTGTAATTTAATTTATAGTTCTTTTGAAATGGATTCTACTAAGTTAAATAGGAAAGTACTTGTTATTGGGCTTGATGGGGTTAGAAGTGATGCTATGCAGCAAAATAGTAGTCCATTTTTACATTCTCTTTCTGTAACTGATGATGTGTACTTTACAGCATCTCATGAAGTTGAACTAATTACCTACAGTGGGCCAAATTGGTCGAGTATTTTAACGGGAGTTCATTACGACAAGCATCAGGTTGACGATAATAGTTTTGGAAATTCAAATTATTCAGAGTATTCTACTTTTTTTGAATACATAGAAGCAGTAGATACTAGTATAAATACAGCTTCTATTGTTAATTGGACTCCTATTAATACTCATATATTATCTACTGTAATTGATTTTTCTCCACAAACATCTATGACTGATATAGAAGTTTTTGAACAGGCGCAAAGTATTCTCCTTAATGCGGATCCTTTAGATGCTGATATTTTATTTATTCATTTTGATGAGCTTGATGCTGCCGGCCATTCTTATGGATTCAGTATTGATACACCTGAATATGTTGAAACATTAAATATTCTAGATGGCTATGTTGAAAGTATATTTAATACATTGGAAGCTAAGCGACTTAGTGGAGAAGATTGGCTTTTTTTGGTAGTTTCTGATCATGGGGGAGACGGAACTAGTCATGGTGATGCAAGTAATACATATATAAATAAAACTGTGTTTTTTGCTCAACACCCAAGCATAGGTTTTAAACATCAACATTACAGTAATCAAACAGATCTAGCTCCTACTATATTAGATTTTCTTGGAATTTCAAGTCCTATATTTAATTGTAAAACAGATGGTATTTCAATACTTAAGCAATAAATAAATTGTTTTGCTAATTGGTATTAATCTAGAACTTCAAACTTTTTCAACTTTGTACAAAA
>CAZEWZ010000026.1:0-20457 GCA_964516765.1 uncultured Cryomorphaceae bacterium
TCTTTTTATTTACATACAAGCCTTTTTAAAAGAATTTTTAATTATTTTTAAAGGCCGTAGATGGGATGTTATTTAAAATATGAAAACACATTATTGAGTCGAATACAAAGGAGTTTAGCATAAAAAAAAATAGCTTAACAAAGACTTAGTAATAAAACTATTAGAAATAGTAAAACCTTAAATTAGATTCAGTAAATCAGATGAATTAAGTAATAGAATTACTTGAAACAACAAACTACATGTTTCTTCTATACTGACCTCCTACCTCAAATAAGGAAGTGGTCATCTGACCCAAAGAGCATGTTTTTGCAATCTCCATCATTTGTTCAAATATATTTTCATTATTAAGAGCAACAGATTGAAGTTTTATCAAATCTTCACCAGAAGTTTTTTTATGAGAACTATGGAGATCTTTAAGCATATTGATTTGAAATAATTTTTCTTGTTCTGAGGCTCTTATTACTTCTGAAGGAACTACAGTTGGAGAACCCTTAGAACTTAAGAAAGTATTTACTCCAACTATAGGGAGATCTCCCGAATGCTTTAAAGTTTCGTAATACAAACTTTCTTCTTGAATTTTACCTCTTTGATACATAGTTTCCATAGAACCAAGAACGCCTCCACGCTCATTTATTCGGTCAAATTCATCTAAAACTGCCGATTCGACTAAATCAGTAAGCTCTTCAATTATAAAAGATCCTTGAATGGGGTTTTCATTTTTAGACAAACCAAGTTCACGATTTATTATAAGCTGAATAGCCATTGCCCTTCTTACAGAATCCTCAGTGGGAGTAGTTATAGCTTCATCATATGCGTTGGTGTGTAAAGAGTTGCAATTATCATAAATAGCGTATAATGCCTGAAGTGTAGTCCTGATATCATTAAAATCAATTTCTTGTGCATGAAGAGATCGACCAGATGTTTGGATATGGTATTTCAATTTCTGAGCACGCTCACCAGCACCATATTTTGTTTTCATGGCTTTGGACCATATTTTTCTTGCGACTCGACCAATCACAGAATATTCGGGATCAATTCCGTTTGAAAAAAAGAAGGACAGGTTAGGTCCGAAATCATTGATATCCATACCTCTACTTAAATAGTACTCTACATAAGTGAAACCGTTGCTCAAAGTGAAAGCCAATTGTGTTACAGGATTAGCTCCTGCCTCGGCGATATGATAGCCAGAGATGGATACCGAATAAAAGTTACGTACAGATTTCTGAATGAAATATTCTTGAACATCACCCATCAATCTCAAGGCAAACTCAGTAGAAAAAATACAAGTGTTTTGAGCTTGATCTTCTTTTAGGATGTCAGCTTGAACAGTACCTCTAACTTGAGAAAGAGTTTTAATTTTAATTTCATCATAAATAGCCTTAGGCAAAACCAAATCGCCAGTAAGGCCTAAAAGAATTAGACCCAAACCGTTATTTCCCTCGGGAAGAGAGCCTTGGTATCTGGGTCGTTTGATCCCTCTTTTCTTAAAAATCGCCTTGATTTTCTTATTTACTTCATCGTCCATCGCATTTTCTTTAATGAAAATCTCACATTGCTGGTCAATGGCGACATTCATGAAAAAAGCAAGTAGCATTGGAGCAGGTCCGTTGATTGTCATAGAAACTGATGTGCTTGGAGCTAACAAATCAAAACCAGAATATAATTTTTTAGCATCATCCAAACAACAAATCGATACACCTGCATTGCCTATTTTACCATAGATATCTGGCCGAAGTCCTGGGTCATTTCCATAAAGGGTAACTGAATCAAAGGCAGTAGAAAGTCGCTTTGCTGGCAAACCAAGACTTACATAATGAAAACGACGATTTGTCCTTTCCGGGCCCCCTTCTCCAGCAAACATTCGAGTAGGATCTTCACCTTCTCTTTTAAAAGGAAATAATCCCGAGGTAAAAGGGAATGTCCCAGGAACATTTTCTTGAAGACTCCAACGAAGAAGATCTCCCCAGCCTTGATATTTTGGTAAACAAACTTTTGGAATTTGAATATGTGATAGGGATTCCGAATGAGTTGTAATGGAAAGTTTCTTATCTCTAACTTTAAAAGAATATAATGGTGCTTTATATTTTAAAACCTTCTCAGCCCATTGATCTATGATTAACATATTCTTTGCCGTGATATCAAGAGCTAGCTCATTATATACTAATTTTAGCCTTTTTAAAAGAGTTATTTTATCGACAAGATTTGAAGATTTAATACTCGCTATGGAAATATGAAGAGCATGAAGCTTGCTAGCGATATCAACTTGCTCATTTACCCATTTATCATAGGCTCTATTACTTTCTGATATTTCAGAGAGATACCTTACTCTGTTTGGGGGAATAATAAAAATTTTCTCTGAAAGTTCTTTTGATGGCGTAAAATTTGAAATAAGCTTTGCCCCGGTCTTATGTTTAATTTTATCTACAATAGCTCGGTATAAAGTATTCATCCCTGGATCATTGAACTGAGAAGCCATGGTTCCATATACTGGAATATCCTGATCTTTGGCATCCCATAGTTGGTGATTCCTAATGTATTGCTTTTTAACATCTCTGATAGCGTCTAGAGCACCGCGTTTATCGAACTTATTGAGTGCAATGATATCAGCAAAATCAAGCATATCAATCTTCTCTAATTGGGTCGCAGCTCCATACTCAGGAGTCATCACATACAGGCTAGCGTCTGAAAATTCCTCAATTTCTGTGTCTGACTGACCAATCCCTGAAGTCTCTAAAATAATCAAATCAAAATTAGCCGCTTTCAAAACCTGAAGAGCTTCTGAAACATGCTTAGACAATGCAAGATTCGATTGACGAGTGGCTAAGGAGCGCATATAAACACGGTCATTATTGATAGAATTCATTCGAATTCTGTCTCCAAGAAGCGCACCTCCGGTTTTTCTTTTTGAAGGATCTACAGAAACAATAGCAATTTGTTTGGATTCAAAATCTACCAAAAAACGTCTCACAAGTTCATCCACTAATGAAGACTTTCCAGCGCCACCTGTCCCTGTAATTCCTAATACCGGAACTTTATTTGACGAAGACAATCTTGAAATCTCATTAAATATATGAGCGTATTTGTCTGGAAAATTTTCTGCGGCAGAAATAACTTGTGCAATTACTTTTTTATCTTTCGCTTTGACTTTTTTGATCACATCATTCGGTAAGAACTCGCCCGTAGGGTAATCACATTGCATAACCAAATTGTTAATCATTCCTTGCAAACCTAATTCTCGTCCATCATCTGGGGAATAAATCCTTTGGATTCCATAATCAATCAATTCTTTAATCTCATCTGGAAGAATCACTCCGCCTCCCCCACCAAAAATCCTAATATGGGAAGCACCATTTTCCTTAAGCAAATCATACATGTATTTAAAGTACTCATTATGACCTCCTTGATAGGAGGTTATCGCAATCGCATTAGCGTCCTCTTGAATAGCTGTATTGACTACATCTTGAACAGATCTGTCATGCCCCAGGTGAATCACTTCCACACCGGTGGATTGGATAATTCTTCGCATAATATTAATTGCTGCGTCGTGGCCATCAAAAAGAGAGGCTGCAGTTACAATACGAACTTTATTTTTGGACCGATAAGGTTTCTGTAATTCCATATATCAAATTATACTTTTGTGAAGGTAAAATTATGAAAAATCAAGTGAATAATTACCAATAACAAAATCAAGCTTGTACATTTAGCATAAATTATGGAGTATTTAGAAACATGGGGTTATCTGGGATTATTTTTAGCGTCGTTTCTGGCGGGTTCAGTAATCCCCTTCAGTGCCGAGGCAATTATTTCAACTTTATTATATCAAGGATTTTCGTTAAGTACACTGGTAGCAATTGCTACCTTGGGAAACTGGCTTGGAGGATATACTGCATTCTGCATGGGTTATTTTAGTCGCTGGGATCTAATCAAAAAATACTTTAAGATTAGACCTGAATCCTTGTATAAATTTCAAAAAAAAATAAGTTGGAAAATAGAACTTTTGGCTTTCTTTTGTTGGATTCCATTTGCAGGAACATTAATATTGATTGGCTTAGGGATGATGAAAAGTTCTGTTATTAAGATTGGTATTTACATGTTTATTGGAAGAATGAGTAGATACTTACTTTGGGCAATCTTAAGCAAAAAACTTATTACCTTAATATAAACAAACTAATGGCATTTAATAAAGCTGAATAATTTGATATCACAATTCAATTAAAATATATTGAAACCATCTATTTTTGTATTTTTTTTCGTTTTATTTGATTACTGAAAATTTCAAATGAAAAAAATTATAAATTCTATTTTACTTTGTAGTAGCCTAGTATTTGGCCAAAGTAGAAATGTTGTAATCAACGAATGTATGCCCAACAATACAAGTACATCTGTTGATCAAGATGGGGAATATAATGATTGGCTTGAATTATTTAACATATCTGAGTCTGAAATAAATTTGGAAGGCTATTTTCTGTCTGACCGAAGAAGCGAACCGACAAAATTTAAATTCCCACAAAAAAGTATCTCTTCGGGAGATTATTTAATCATATGGTTAGACAAGGATACACTTCAAGAAGGTCTTCACACAAATTTTAAACTAAATGCCAGTGGAGAGCATGTCTATTTATTTAACCCTGATACACTTTTAATAGATTATGTTCATTTCTTTGATATGCAAGAAGATGAATCTATCGGGCGATCGAATGATGGAAATGGTCCATATGAAGTTCTTAGTCCAACCTTTAATGAAAGCAATGGAAATGATATAGGATCTATTGTCATTAATGAATGGATGGCATTCAATGAGAGCGAGAATACCGACGAATATGGAGAATATAATGATTGGATCGAATTATTCAACAATAGCAATCAGTATATAAATTTAGAGGGATATTTCATCTCAAATAAAGTGACGGAAAGAACAAAATACAAATTCCCAACATTAATTCTTGAACCCTATGGATTCAAACTTCTTTGGGCTGATGAGGATTCACTTCAAGGGGAATTTCATTTACCTTTTAAACTAGACAGTGAAAGAGATGATTTAGTCCTCTCAAGACCGGATACCAGCACAATTGACTACTTTAGTTTTAATGATCTAGCTTACAATACAAGCATTAGTAGGTACCCAAATGGTACGGGTAATATTCAGGAAACCAATGCTACGCCACTAAATTTCAATACCAATGAATTGGGACAAGGTAATTTATACAGTCAGAGCAGTACATTATTTCCAAACCCTGCAGACCAATTATTATACTTAAGTCAATCCAAAGATGTCTTGTCTTGGGGAATATTTAATCAAGAAGGAGTTTTGCTACAAAAAAACAAAAATGTTCATTCTAATTCAATTTTGATTTATCATCTTACTCCGGGATATTATATCCTCGAATCACAGACAATAAATGGATTACATCATCAACTATTCATCAAAAAATAATTATTCAAAGGGAGATAAAGATGGAGGCTATTTACTCGGAATTCAAAGCAATTTTTATTGTACTTTTGGAAAAAATAACCCTCTGAAATGGCAAAAATCGAAAAACTAAAAGAGACGGTCAATCAAGTAAGACGAGACATTTTAAGGATGGTTCATGCAAACAATTCTGGTCATCCTGGAGGATCTCTTGGCTGTGCTGAATATTTAGTTGCCTTATATTTCGACATTATGAAACATGATCCGGATTTTGATATGGACGGACATAATGAAGATATCTTCTTTTTATCAAATGGACATATTTCTCCCGTTTTATATAGTGTATTAGCTCGTTCAGGATATTTTGATATCTCTGAGCTTGCGACCTTCAGAAAAATTGATTCTAGACTTCAAGGTCATCCAACCACTCACGAAGGACTTCCTGGCGTTAGAATTGCTTCAGGCTCTCTTGGACAAGGAATGTCTGTAGCAATTGGTGCTGCGGAGACAAAAAAGTTGAATGGTGACAAACAAATTGTATACTCCCTTCATGGAGATGGAGAATTACAGGAAGGACAAATCTGGGAAGCTGCCATGTATGCTTCTGCAAAACAGATTGATAATCTAATTTGTACGGTAGATTTAAATGGACAACAAATTGATGGAAGTACTGACAAAGTTCTTCATATGGGAAGTTTAGAAGCTAAATTCCTAGCCTTTGGATTTGATGTTATTATTGAAAAAGAAGGGAATTCAATGGAAAAAGTACTGACTACTCTAAAAAATGCTAAATCAAGATTAGGCAGAGGTAAACCAGTCTGTATTTTACTTTATACCGAGATGGGCAACGGTGTTGATTTTATGATGGGTTCTCACAAATGGCATGGTGTGGCTCCAAATGATGAGCAACTAATTGATGCGCTTGATCAAAACAAAGAAACTCTAGGAGACTACTAAAAAAGGTACACATGAAAAAATTCACATATACTGAAAAAAAAGATACGCGTTCTGGTTTTGGAGATGGACTTCTAGAGGCAGCTAAAAAAGATGAGAATATTGTTGGACTCTGTGCAGATCTCACCGGATCACTGAAAATGAATGCATTTGAGGACCAATTTCCCGAAAGATTTTTTCAGGTAGGAATTTCCGAAGCCAATATGATGAGTATGGCTGCAGGAATGACCATTGGAGGTAAAATTCCATTTACTGGAACTTTTGCCAATTTTTCTACCTCAAGAGTGTATGACCAAATTAGACAATCAATCGCTTATTCTGGGAAGAATGTTAAAATTTGTGCTTCTCATGCTGGACTGACTTTAGGAGAAGATGGAGCCACCCATCAGGTACTTGAGGATATTGGTATGATGAAAATGTTACCTGGAATGGTGGTCATCAATCCTTGTGATTATAACCAAACAAAAGCAGCAACTATGGCTATTGCAAAATATAAAGGCCCGGTATACTTGCGCTTTGGAAGACCAAAGGTACCAGTTTTTACTGAAGAAAATCAAGATTTTAATATTGGTGAAGCAGTTCTTCTTAATCCAGGAACAGATGTAACTATAATCGCCACAGGACACCTTGTCTGGGAAGCCATAGAGGCATCAGAACAACTCGCTGGAAAAGGAATAAATGCAGAGATAATTAACATTCATACTATTAAACCGTTGGATTCAGAAGCAGTATTGATGTCCGTAAAAAAAACAGGCTGTGTTGTCACCGCAGAAGAGCACCAAATGAATGGTGGACTTGGGGACAGTATTGCCCAACTATTAGCTCTAAAACTTCCTAGACCAATTGAAATGGTCGCTGTGAACGATAGTTTTGGAGAATCGGGAAAACCTGATTTATTGATGGAGAAATATGGACTCAAAAAAGATAATATTATTCAAGCTGTAGAGAAAGTTTTAAAAAGAAAATAAGGACATTCTATGGCATTTATTACACTTAGAACTTTTGACAACTCCATAAACGCTCACCTGTTAAAATCCAAACTCGAAAGCGAAGGCATAGATTGTTATATTTTTCACGAGAATTCATCTACTCTTACTCCGATTGCAATAGGAGCGATTTCCTTCAAAATAAATCAAGAGGACTTACCGAAAGCTAATGAGATTATGACGGAAATGCAAAGACCGTTTCCTAAAGATGAAGAGGGAAACATTATATCTTGTCCAGAATGCTGCAAATCTAATCTCATTCTTATTCAGAAAAAAGAAAAAAAACAATTGAAGGGTTTGTTAAGTCAGATAAAAGCCTTTTTCTATACAAATGAAATATCTGTGGTCATATGTGAAGGATGTAAAAAAGAATTTGCTCCATCTCAGTTTTGCAAAAAATAAAAAATCATCGAGAGCCAAAAATCGCAGAGCCAACTCGTACCATTGTACTTCCCTGCTCAATAGCTGATTGAAAATCTCCACTCATTCCCATGGATAGAATCTCAAAATGTTTGAATTTAGGTGTTAATTTCTTGTAAAAATTAGACAAGTCACAAAATTCTTTTTTCACTACCGACAAATCTTGACTGTTTGTTGCCATACCCATCAATCCTTTGATTCTAACATTCGGCATCTCTTTGGAAAAAGCAAGAATCAGCAATGCATCTGATTTAGTTATCCCAAACTTTGTGTCTTCTTGCGCGATATCAATTTGCAATAAACAATTAATTATCCGATTGTTTTGTGCGGCTCTTTTGTTAATTTCAATTAATAACTTTATAGAATCCACAGAGTGAATTAAAGAGACAAAATGTGCTATATATTTGACTTTATTTCTTTGTAAATGACCGATCATATGCCATTGAATATCTTTGGGGAGTGCATCGAATTTTTCTAACATTTCTTGCACTTTGTTTTCCCCAAAAATACGATGTCCCGCATCGTAAGCTTCAATTAACATAGACTTAGGCTTTGTCTTTGATACGGCCACTAGAGATACCTCAGGGGGTATTTCTTGGAGAATAGAATGAAGACAGTCTTTGATAATCATTTTACGGTCTATTTTTTTATTGGATGATAATTTGCCTTAGCTAATCAATTTTATAAATAGTCAATCCACTCCTAAGCTTGGGTTCAATATAAGTGCTTTTGGGTGGCATGTTCTTATTTTGATCAGCGACTTCTTTTAGCTGTGAAAATGCTATGGGTTTTAACGCAAAGGCAAGTCGAAAATCTCTAATATCTACAGCATTTTGGAGTCCCATCAAGCCTTTTTTTCCATCCATAAAATCAATCCTTTTGTCGTTTCTAATATCTTTTATACCAAGTATAGGTCCCAGAATGTTTTTAGTCAAAATAGTAGGGTCTAAACTATCTACACAGTGCAATGAATTAAAAGTATTTTTTCTTGCTTTCAGGCGGTACCAAAAACCATCTAAGTACATACATATTTCATCTTTTCCAGATGGCTTTTGAGCTTTTGCTAACTTATAAATATGATACACAGAATTAACCTGGGATAAAAAATCTTCAACTGACAAACCGTTCAAATCTTTTAGGAGACGATTAAAATCATAAATACGCATTTGATCATCATCTATTAAAAAGGACATGAAATAATTAAATGGAGAATCTTTATGAGCGTCGGCATCAGTGATTCTATTTTGTTTGCATAACATAGCAGAAGAGGCGATTCTATGATGTCCATCGGCAATGTAAAGACTATCTAAAGAACCAAATAGGTATGTGATTTCTTGAATATCTAAGGAATCATCTATCAACCATAAATTATGTAGTACCATGTTTGTGGTGGTAAACTCATATTCGGGACGAGTAGAAGTATAAGATTTGATGATTTCGTCAATACGAGGTACTTTAGGATAAGCTAATAATACGGGTTCTGCATTGAACCCAGAATACTTGAGGTAATCCGAAAACATGGCTTCCCTTTTTTCAATAGTTTGCTCATGGGCTTTAATTTTTTCATTTATGTAATCGTCAACTGCAGTAGCAGCAATAATTCCCACATACTTATTCTCTGAAGTAATTTGCTGATAAATATAAAATACAGGCTTTTCATCTTGTACAAGAATCTCTTGATGCATAAAAGAGTGGAACTTCTCGCGAACCATTTTATACTTCTCAGGTCCAGAGACGATAGGTATTTTTAGAGAGTATTCTGGATTAATCACATGAAGAAAGGTGAATGGATTATTCATCAACTTTTCCCTCAATGTACTTTCGCAATAAGAAAGATAGGACCTGGAAGCCACGAGATTTGCTTTATCTCTTTTGGGTCTAATCGCCTTAAATGGTTTCACTTCAATCATAAGAAACATTTTAAATAAAAATATAAAATGATGAATGGATGGCAAAAAAAAAGACACCTAAAGGTGTCTAATATTATTAATGAGTTAAATAAATTACACCCGTCTTTCTTTGATTCGTGCCTTCTTGCCAGTAAGTTCTCTTAGATAGAAAATTCTCGCTCTTCTAACCAAACCTTTCTTGTTGACCTCAATCTTCTCAAGGATAGGAGAATTGACAGGAAATATTCTCTCTACTCCAACGCTGTTCGCTCCAATTTTACGTATCGTAAAAGTCTCTGTTATGCCAGATCCACGTCTTTGAATAACAACTCCTTTAAAAAATTGTGTACGCTCCTTCTCGCCCTCTTTAATTTTATAAAATACTGTTACTGTATCACCAGCACCAAACTTAGGGAAATCATTTTTGGGAACAAATTCGTCTTGTACAAATTTAACTAAATCCATTTATTTATTTTTTTAAACATCAACATTCACAGTTCGTGTCAGCGGTTGAGTAGTTATATTTTAAGCATGCAATATTACGAAATAAAACTTTACAATCGATATTAATTAATAACAAAATAGTCAATTATAAATTATATATTAATAATTGATGCATTGAGTCAGTTAAAAAACTAGTTTTCTCCATTTTCTCTGAATAAATCTGGTCTCAACTTGGCAGTTATTTTAAAAGCTTGCTCTTGACGCCAATTTTCGATATTTTTGAAATGTCCAGAGAGTAAAACTCCTGGAACATGAAGGCCTCTCCACTCTGCAGGCCTAGTGAAGACTGGGGCTGCGAGTATTCCATCTTGAAAGGAATCAGTTAACGCAGATGTTTCGTCTCCCAGAACCCCAGGAAGCAATCTAATAATAGCATCACAGATCATTGCGGCTGGGAGCTCTCCCCCAGAAAGAACAAAATCTCCAATAGACAATTCTCTGGTAATATAATGATCTCGAATTCTTTGATCTATGCCCTTGTAATGTCCACAAAGAATAATAATATTAGTATAAGTAGATAATTTATTAGCAATTGTTTGATCAAATTGTGTAGCATCAGGAGTCATATAAATGATTTCATCGTAGGAACGCTGTTCTAGTAAATGATCAAAAACTGCTGCAATTGGTTGAATAGATAAAACCATACCGGCACCCCCACCAAATTGGGTATCATCTACTCGCTTGTGCTTATCTTTGGAATATTCTCGTAATTGATGGAAAACTACTTCAACCAATTTTTTATCAGTTGCACGTTTTAAAATAGAGGAGGCAAAAGGACTTTCCAATAGTTCAGGATGAAGTGTTACAATATCTATTCTCATAAATCAAAAATACACATATTAATTTAGTATTTTAAATTTCATATCCCTATAAATTCGCACTCTTTAAATTTATTTTTGAGCTAAAAATAGGTGCTGACAACTTGTCATAAAGAGTGTTTAAATAGTTGTAATTCAGAACTTTAAACACATTTTTGTAAAGTTTTAATTAATACTATTTAGATATTAAAATTTATATCATAAATTTTATATAATTACATAAGATATACTTTAAATGTCAAAAAATAAAACCTTAAGCACATTGTATTTACATTAAAAATGAAAACAAAAAGACTTAAATTTACAATCAATCTTTTGTTTAAAAAGGCTATTTTTTTAATTCACCTATTTTAGAAAATGAAAAATAATATCAATACCCGAGCTACTCTTTGTGATTTATTAGAAATCAAATACCCCGTCATCATGGCCCCCATGTTTTTGGTTTCTAATCAAGATATGCTTATTTCAGCAAATGAATCAGGTATTACGGGATGTATACCTGCACTAAACTTTCGTACGGATATGGAATTTAGAGAGGCTATTTCGAATATTAGATTCAGAAGTAAAGGACCCATTGGTGTCAATCTGATTGTAAATAAATCAAACATTAAATTTCAACAGCAATTAAACAGTTGCGTAGAGCTTGAGGTAGACTATATTATCACCTCATTAGGTAGTCCTGAAAAAACCATTAAAGCTTGTAAGCCCGCAGGTATAAAAGTCTTCTGTGATGTGGTAGATGTACTCTATGCAAAAAAGGTAGAAGCGCTTGGTTGTGATGCTCTTATTGCGGTCAACAAAGAAGCAGGTGGTCATTGTGGTCAAATGCCCGCGAGCGAACTCATTCCATTACTGGTCAAAGAATGTGATATTCCAGTGATTTCCGCAGGAGGTGTTTCTAATGGAGTTCAAATGAAAAAAATGATACAACTCGGAGCTTGTGGCATCTCCATGGGAAGTCCATTCATAGCTACAGATGAATCAAAAGTATCTTCTGCTTATAAGCAGGCCATAGTAGATTATGGAGCAAAAGATATTGTTTTAACCGAAAAGCTTTCAGGTTCTCCCTGTACTGTTATAAATACTCCATATGTTCAAAAAGTTGGAACCAAGAGAAACATCATAGAAACACTCTTAAGCAAGAATAAAAAACTGAAAAAGTTTATAAAAATGCTCACCTGGTATAAAGGAACAAAAAAACTTGAGAAAGCGGCGTTCAACACTACATATGATTCCGTTTGGTGTGCGGGACCTTCAATTGAGGGAGTGAAGAATATTCTTCCAATAAAAAAAGTTGTCGAAAATCTCATCAATGAATATCAGGCGGTATAAGTAAAATTATTTTTAATGAAAAAAATACAGCCATTAAAAGGAGAACAATTTTTCAAGGAAGTTCTTAAATGTTTTAATTTGGACTGCTTCACAGCCATAACTAGTATGAATATGTTATTGGTAGTTCATCAAGAGTGGCAGAATTTTCTAATTAAAACAACTGAGTTTGGCATACTCAAAGATATTGAAAATATGGACTTCTTTGTTTGCAAAACATCCAAAACAGGTATTGCCTTTAAGGGAGATCTCACATCAGAAGAGAAAGAACAATTGCTCCGTCTACAAAAGTCTTATAAAGACTATTATGAACTTAATATAAATGTACAAGGAGATGTTCTAAATAAATTCTTTCCAGAGAATATATAATTTATTGAAATAAATTAAATTTGCGGCTCGAATAAATTTTATGAAAAAAATATTTCTTCTGCCATTCCTTCTTTTTTCCTTTATCGGATTTACCCAAACTATACACAAGCAAGTGGATGCCCTTAGAACGGTTTATGAGCCTATAATTGATGGATATCTTGACCCGGAAATATGGACTTTAGCTCCAAAAGCTCTTAATTGGACTCAAAAAAATCCAATTAATGGTGACCCAGAAAGAAATAATCAAAAATCTGAGGTGCAATTTTTATTCAATGATAGATCGCTATTCGTTGGAGCCCAGTTTTATGATTCTAAACCTGACAGTATCCTAACCGAATTTAGTTTGAGAGATGAAACGAACAAAAACTGTGACTGGTTTGGAATTTGGATATCCCCTTACAACGATGCTCAAAATAACTTTATGTTCGCCATTACTGCTGCTGGAGTTCAACTTGATGCAAGATCTACTGGTGAAGATTTTGACTACAATTGGGATGCAGTATGGACAAGTGAGGTTAAGATAAATAAACTTGGATGGTCTGTAGAATTAGAAATTCCCTACTCTGCTATTAGAATCCCAAATAACGAAACACAAGTGTGGGGTATTAATATGTCCAGAGAGATTCGCCGAACAAGAGAACAATATACCTGGAATCCTGTTGATATTTCCATTTCAAACGAAAGTTCCCAGGCTGGCGTTCTAAAAGGAATAAATGACATTGACCACCCGCTAAGACTATCAATCATGCCATACTTATCTAGTTATTTAGACTTTTTTGAATCCGATAGAACTAGTCAAACAAACGGAGGCTTGGATTTAAAATATGGAATCAACGAGAGTTTTACGCTAGACATGACATTGGTTCCAGATTTTGGTCAAACCGTTTTTGATGATCAGATATTAAACGTGGGGCCTTTTGAAATTCAGTTTAATGAAAATCGAAGTTTCTTCACCGAGGGAACTGAATTATTCAATAAAGGAGAATTGTTTTATTCTAGGAGAATCGGTGATCGTCCTGGAGGCGAAGCCCAATTAAATGAAAATGAAGCTCTTAGAGAATCGCCAGCCAATGTACAATTAATCAATGCCTCTAAAATTTCTGGTCGAAATTCGAAGGGTTTAGGTATAGGATTTTTTAATGCCTTAACAAGTGATACCTACGCACTTGTAGAAGACACTCTGACTGGAAATACTCGAAATGAAATGATTGAACCCTTGAGTAATTACAATGTATTGGTATTAGATCAAGTACTAAAAAACAACTCTTACATCACATTCACAAATACAAATGTGAGAAGAGAGGGAGAAAAAAACGACGCTAATGTAGAAATGCTTCAGATCCAAATCGGAACCAAAGAAAACTCGTACCGTTTATATGGAGATATAGCATTTAGCCACACGTATGATATGGAATCTAGATCTGAAGGCTTTGCCTCACAGTTATTCATTGAAAAATCTAGCGGAAATTTTAGATTTTTTGCTGAGCAGAATATCGAAAGTAAATCCTATGATATTAATGACTTAGGTTTCAATTACAATAACAATGAATTAAATCATTCAGCTGTATTCTCCTATAATATCTTCACTCCTATCGGAAATTTACGTAAAGCTAAACTTGAATTAGGACTGTCAAATAATATGCTCTATCAACCTAATTTACTTACTAGTAGGTTAATTAATGCAGAACTTCGTTTACACAGCACTAATTTCTTCTCTTCAGGTATCAATCTTGAACACAGTATTGGTAAATCGTATGACTATTTTGAAGCTCGGACAAATGACCTGGAAAATGTATTTACTTTTGGCCCTGAGCTTAATTTATATTGGTGGAATTCTACAGACTATAGGAATAGATTTGCTGGAGATTTAGGATTTGGATATGGAACCAATAATCAATTTGGTTATAAGGCTTATCAAATTAGGTGGTCTCCAAGATTTCGGGTGAACAACCATGTTTTTATAACCTATGTAATATCTTACAAAAACGAATTAAACAATGTCGGTCGCGCATTTGATTCAAACTACAATAACCTTGAAGACGATCAAGAAAACATCCTCTTTAGTAAAAGAGATCGAAGAACAATTACCAATGTTTTTAGAGTTTCCAATGTAATCAACAATAAAATTTCCTTTAATTTAAAACTCAGGCACTATTGGTCGACACTTCAGCATAAAAATTTTTATGGACTCGAAAATGGAGATATCACATACAACGATTTCTCAGTCAATGACTCTGGGGGAAACCCTCAATACAATATTAATTACAATACCTGGAATATAGACCTTAATTGCATCTGGCGTTTTGCGCCAGGAAGCGAGATGAATCTTCAATGGAAAAACTTTATCAATACCATAGGGAACAATGCGAAATTAAATCTCCAGGAGAATTATCAGCTTCTTTTTAACGAATCTCAAGGAAACAGTCTATCTTTGAAAGTGGTATATTTCTTAGATTATCAATATTTTAAACGATTAAAACTGATAGACAAATAAAAATGATTAGAGCTGAAAACATCCACAAAAGCTTCGGAACTATAGAAGTGCTTAGGGGAGTGTCGCTCTCCATAAAACAAGGAGAAATAGTCAGTATTATTGGAACCTCTGGTGCAGGAAAAACAACTCTTCTACAAATTTTGGGTACCCTAAGCAAAGCTGACACTGGATCTATAAAGATTAACGATAAAAAAATCAACTCTTTATCAGAAGAAAATCTTTCAAAATTTAGAAACCAAGAAATAGGATTTATCTTTCAATCTCACCATTTACTACCTGAATTTACCGCTCTAGAAAATGTTTGTATTCCGGCATGGATAAAAAAAGATTCAAAAAAAATTACAGAAGAAAGAGCCATTGATATACTTACTAATTTAGGACTTTCAGAAAGACTAAACCACAAACCCATGGAGCTTTCTGGAGGGGAACAGCAGAGAGTTGCTGTAGCTAGAGCTTTAATAAACAAACCATCAGTTATCTTTGCCGACGAACCTTCTGGAAACTTAGATACAGAATCCTCGAAAAACCTTCATGAATTATTCTTCAAACTTCGAGATCTTTACGGGCAAACTTTTGTTATTGTAACACACAACAGATCGCTAGCCGAAATGAGCGATAGAATGATCGAAATAAAAGATGGAAAAATTATTTGAAGCACAAAATTTCACATTAGAATGAATAAAATTGAATTAAAAGAGTTTTTAGACGAGAAAGTAAGTCTATATAACCGCCCTGAATTCATTCACGACGACCCTGTAAGTATTCCACATAAATTTAATAAAAAAGAAGATATAGAAATATCTGCCTTCTTGTCAGCCACAATTGCTTGGGGAAGAAGACCAATGATTCTAAAGAATGCTAAACGAATTATGGATATTCTAGATAACTGCCCCCATGACTTTATTCTTAATGCAAGTGAAAATGAAATCAATAAAAGTTCTGACTTCTGCCATAGAACTTTTAATGGATTAGACCTTCAAACATTTATTTACTGCCTCAGAAATATATACCAACATCACCATGGTCTTGAAGCCTGTTTTAAAACTAAAGAAAAAGATATGTGCCATAGTATTTCTAATTTCAAAAATATTTTTTTCGAAATTGAGCATCCCAGAAGAACTGAAAAACATGTTTCGGACCCGATGAATGGTTCTGCATCAAAAAGAATAATGATGTTTTTAAGATGGATGGTTCGTTCTAATCATCAAAATATAGATTTTGAGATATGGAAAACACTAAACCCAAAACAACTCTCATGTCCATTAGATGTGCATACTGCCAATGTGGGACGTAAATTAGGCCTTATTACTCGAAAGGCAAACGATTGGAAGACGGTCAAAGAATTAGACGCCACTTTAAGGTTATTTTGCCCTGAAGACCCAGCTAAATATGATTTTGCATTATTTGGTCTGGGGGTGTATGAGAACTTTTAGACTCAATACTTTCAGGTTTTTGAAAAAGCTTTAACTTTGGCTTTTGATGAAATTACTGGAACCATACTTCCTTTTCGCTTTTTTGGCCCTTGCCATACCTATTATCATTCATTTATTTTCCCTTCAGAAACATAAGACTGTTTACTTTAGTAATGTTTCAATTCTCAAGCAGTTAGAGCAGAAAAAAAGCGCTATAAACTCCCTTAAAAAGCTTCTTTTACTCCTTACAAGGCTATTATTATTATCTGCTATCATACTGGCTTTCTCTGAACCTTATTTTAATGAGAATAATTCAACTAATACAGAAAAAAATATTGTAGGAATTTACCTAGATAATTCATTTAGTATGAATGGGGAAAATGAAAAAGGTATATTAATTCAACAAGCAAAAAACAAGGCAAGAAATATTCTTAACACACACAAAGATAGTGAGGCATTTATTTTTTTGAGCAATGAACTAGACGGTAAACATCAAAGAGTTTTAGATTATAACGAGTGTTCTAAGGCTATTGATCAGACCTCAATTAAAGCAAATGTACTAGGCTTAAAATCGATAGTTGATAGATGGAATTCACTTAAAAAAAATAATCGAAATTACAATGCAGACTTATACTTAATCAGTGACTTTCAACTAGCTAGTTTTCCAGAAATAGAATTTACCGCAGACTCTAACTTCACGCTACACTTGTTGCCTCTAAATTCATATCCCCAAATTAATATTTCCATTGACACTTGCTATTTAGAGTCTCCAAATCACAATTTAGGTGGCCAAGAATGGTTAAATTTTAAAGTTACTAATCACGGTAATGAATACATTCAAAATCTAAGTGTTAGATTATATATCAATGGGGAACAAAAAGGACTAACTAATATTTCTATCGCAGCCAATTCAGAAATTTCTTCCAAACTAGGTTATGCCAACTCTACAATGGGAAATAATAATGCTTAC
Source organism: uncultured Cryomorphaceae bacterium (assembly GCA_964516765.1). Taxonomy (GTDB): domain Bacteria; phylum Bacteroidota; class Bacteroidia; order Flavobacteriales; family UBA7430; genus CAZEWZ01. The sequence continues at coordinate 17,556 of CAZEWZ010000026.1, forward strand.
ATAGAAATAAATGATGGAACTTTAGATTTTGATAACAGACTTTATTTCAGTTATTCTGTAGTTGAATCTATTAATGTACTATCTATCTTTGATACCCAAGAAAATAATTCACTTGAAACTGTGTTTCAAGATGAGATATTTAAATTCGTTTCCTCAGACTTTAATAATTTAGACTTATCTGCATTCTCAAAACAAAATCTAATTATTTTAGATGGACTAACTGACCTTTCATCTGGACTAATAGAAGCATTAACAAAATTTACTAAAAATGGAGGAAATACATTCATCATCCCTGGAGAAGAAATTAATTTACCCAGTTACTCTCTATTATCAGAATCACTAAATTTTGCAAAGATTAAGAAATCTAAAAGCAAAAACGTTCAAGTATCAAGTATTAATGAAAACCATTTTATATTTTATAATGTATTTGAAAAGCAAAATAAAGAATATAAACTTCCTAATGTTACTTTATACTATGAAATTGAAGATAAATATTTCAAGTCCGAGCAGCGCATAATGACCCTTAACACTAATGAGCCTTTTATTAATTCTTATTCTTGCGGAATGGGAACTTGTTATATGATGTTTGCACCTTTAAATAAAAAGGCTAGTAGCATAGAAAAACATGCCTTATTCCTTCCTATATTATATAATATGGCACTTCAAAATAAGACTAAAGAAAAAATATATTACACACTGGGACAAGATCAGTTTATAAAAATAAAAGACTATTCGAATTCTAAGGAATGGAGAATTTTAAAAGAGGATTACATTGATCTTCAACCTGAATTTAGACGCATTAGCCAACAAATTCAAATTAAAATCAATAATCTGATTCAAGAAGATGGACACTATCTGCTTAGTAATGGACAAGAGCAAAAAGTAGTCACTTTTAATTATGACCGACAAGAGAGTAAAGGAAAACTATGGGATAGAGATGACTTATATTCATATGGAGCCGCTACTAATATCTTTAATATTTGGGAACAACGAGGAGTAGATCTTGAGAGGTCTTTATCGGAAAATAAAAAGGGTACTCAATTATGGCATGTTCTTATTATGGTTTCTCTTGTTTTATTAATACTGGAAAGCTTCCTAATTAAAAATTGGCGACAAAAACAAAAAAGCACCCCATCAAATGAATAAAAATAGCATGAATATTCTTATTAAGAATGTAATGATAGTTGATTCTTGTTCTTCTCACCATTTAAATAAAAGGGATATTCTTATTAATAAAATCGGACTAATTGAGAATATTTCAGAAAATATTGAATCTACAGATGCAAAAATAATTGACCATAATAATCTCCATATTTCTAAAGGCTGGACGGATCTAAATGCTCGATTTGGGGAACCAGGGTTAGAACATAAAGAAGATTTAAATAGTGGTCTAAATGCTGCTGCTCAAGGAGGATTCACTCATGTTGCTCTAATGCCGTCGACAAATCCATGCATTCAAAGTAAATTAGAAATAAAATTTTTGATTAACGAGACTTCAGATCACATAGTTAGTCTTCATCCAATTGGAGCTCTAACAAATAATAGAGAGGGGCATCAAATCACAGAAATGTTTGATATGCATCAAGCTGGAGCAATTGCTTTTGGAGATGACAAAAAATCAATTTCCAATGCCAAATTAATGAAAACTGCTCTACTCTATCAAAAAACCTTTGATGGGCTAATGATGAGTTATTCCTCGGAAGAAAAAATTACAAATAATGGACAAATGAATGAGGGAATTACCAGCACAAAATTAGGTTTAAAGGGAATCCCTTCTTTATCTGAAGAAATACAATTAGCGAGAGATATTCAATTATGTGAATATACTCAAGGAAAAATTCATTTTTCAACTCTTTCATCCAAAAAGTCATTTGATCTGATACGTAAAGCAAAAGAAAAAGGACTTAATGTAACCTGTGATGTTAGTTCCATTCATATTTTACTTGATGACACTATGCTAGAGAGCTTCAATAGTAATTTGAAGATATTACCTCCAATTAGAAATCTAAATGATATTCAAGCTATTAAAGAGGCTCTAATAGACGGAACAATAGATGCTATAAGTTCTAACCATAATCCACAAAATATAGAAAATAAACAATGTGAATTTGATCTCGCTGCATTTGGAATGATTAATCTTGAGACATCATTTGCAGCTGCTAACTCTGCACTTCGTAAGGTTTTAAGTATTAGTGACCTAATAGAGAAATTCACTAGTCAACCACAAAATATTTTAGGTCTAAGCCAATCATCTATAGAGGTTGGAATTGAGGCAGATATTACCCTATTCGATCCGTCAAAAAAATGGACATATCAAAAGAAAGAAATTGTTTCAAAATCAAAAAATAGTGCGCTAATACATGAAACTCTAATAGGGAAACCCATTGCAACATTTAACAAAAACAAAATTCATTTTTGTTAAAAATTATTATGACATTTCTATGAAAAATAGAAAAAAACTACACCCCTTAGATGCACCAATTTGGATAAAAAGAACATTTCGATTATTAGAATTTTTGTCGCCCTGGGTAGCTTCTAGAATTGCAACAACTTTATTTTTCACTCCTCTAAGATTTAAAACACCCAAAAAAGAAATTGTTCTTGAAAAAGATGTTTCATTTTCTTCCCGTATCGTTTACAAAAACAAATCCATTCAATTATATCACTGGGGATCTTCAGAGAAAGCCGTATTAATAGTTCATGGATGGGAAGGAAGAGCTAAACAAGTAGCCCACATAGCGCCAAGGCTTGTGAAAGGTGGCTACAAAGTCATTGGCTTTGATGCTCCAGCTCATGGTCAATCTACTGGTCTTCAAACAAATATAATTGAGTTTTCGGAGTTAATTATAAAAATAAAAAAATTGAATCCAGAAATTGAAGCTATTATTGGGCATTCTGTTGG
>CAZEWZ010000027.1:0-18225 GCA_964516765.1 uncultured Cryomorphaceae bacterium
TATACCGATGAGTCCCCCTCGATCAGAAGCTGAATCGGCTTTATTAATCCATGAATTCGGCATCGTAATTTCAAAAGCTCCTAAGAACGAGGCTGCAAAGACTATCAACAAAAAGAAGAATGCAATATTAAAATAGATATTAGTCGCCATATTATTAAGAGTGTCAGCTCCAAAGATTGCTGAAACTGCCACTCCCAAGATTACATAAATCCCGATGATAGAAAGTCCATAAACAATAGCATTTCTAATTCCAGCTGTCTTATTTTGACTTTGTTTTGTAAAGAAACTAACTGTCATTGGAATCATTGGAAAGACACAAGGAGTTAGTAAAGCGACAAAACCACTTAGAAAAGCGATCCAAAAAATACTCCATAAATCGTCTACTGAAGTCTTGGTCACTTTTGAGAGATTTGGTGATGGATTTACATCTTTTGCTGCGGGAAGAACTACAGAAATATCAACCCATTCAGGAGGCAAGCACATGGCATCATTACAGGTCATAAACTGCAGCTCTCCTTTTAGTTCGATGGGATCATTAGAAAGAAGTTTAATTGATTGCCGAAAAATAGCCTCTTTGTCAAAAAACTTTAGAATGGTTTCAAAATTTGGATCAAATTCTTCATGGGCTTCTCCCTCTTGAACATCTCCAATCAATTCTAAATTGGGATTATCAAAAAAAGTGAAAGATGTAGCAACAGGACCCCCATCCACAAACTGAGAATAAAGATGCCAGCCAGAATCGATTTTGGCTGTCACCAAGAGTTCAGCTTGATTGTCCTCTAGACTAATAACATCAAAGCTCCAAGTAACAGGATCTTCAATCTGAGCGATTGTGGAGAATGAAATTAAAAAGGCGCTTAAAAAACTAAAAATATATCTCATCACTTCTCTATTTTGTATTCCCTTAGTAAGTTAAAAACACCAAGCTATAAATTCAAATAAATATTTTAATTATCCCAGTTAAAAACTACAAACCAATTTTAAATAAAAATAAATCTGAGTTTTTTTATGAATAACTGGTTAATTTAAGAAAAAAACAGAAGGTAAACAGCCTTTTAATTTAGGCTTACAAGATAGACTTTTTGAGTATTTTGCACAAGTTTAAATCGCTCATCTATTCGGTGGCCTAAAACCCAAACAATCTGCTCTTTAGAACAGAGTAATAGAACATTCTCTTTCTCAAAAAGACTAAGCTTTTGGTCTATGAAGAAATCACTTAGTTTTTTATCTCCCTTCATCCCTAGTGGTCTAAAAACATCTCCTTTATTCCATTTTCTAAGAATCAATGGGAAAACTAATTTATGGAAATCCAATGCGGCTTGTTTGGGGCTAGATGACATCTCGAAGCGGTCTATGTCTATGGTTTGAAAATGAATCTTTCGTGGATTTGAAATGCTAATACTTGATTGGTCAATAAAATACTTTTGGATGTGTTGCTTAATATTCTCTCTAATAATCAAACAATCTCTATCTTTTAGAAGCTGGTGAGAAGAGCTATGAATAATTTTCCCGGACTGGGCAATCACTAACTGAGAAACGGCCGCCCAATCGTTAAAGCCAAAACTTGAAATAAAATAAAAAATTGCCGCTATGGGCGAAGGAAACTTATGAAGCTCAGACAAAATTAAGCAGATTTGGTCTCCACGGATTTGAATCACTTTTTTCCGGTATTGTTCATAGAAAAAAGATAGATTTTCTTCTGAGCAGGAAATGCGTTCTGCATTTTGCTGAAAAGTTTTTGAAATCGATGGGTTTATCTCACGAAGAATAGGTAGTACTTGATGGCGAATCTTATTGCGCAAATACAACAGGGAATGGTTACTCTGATCTTCCCTAAAGGAATATTCATGGTGCTGCATCCATTTCTCAAGCTGATCTCTATCACAAAATAATAAGGGACGAATTAGCACATTACTAATGGGCTGAATACCTTTTAAACCCCTAATACCCGTACCTCTTGTAAGGTTGATTAATAGCGTTTCAACTTGGTCATCTTGGTGATGTGCCGTGGCAATATAGTCTAATTGGCGCTCCAACCTTAACACTTCAAACCATTCATAGCGAAGTTCTCTGGCTGCCATTTGAATAGATATTTTTTTGTTTTCAGAATATTTTTTTGTTGCGAATTCTTTGATATGACAAACCAGACCTAGGTCTTTGCTCAAGCACTGCACCATAAGTGCATCTTTATCAGAAGCATTTCCTCTCAAATTAAAATTGCAGTGCGCCACTTCTATTAAAAAGCCTGTGCCATGAAAAAGTTGCAATAAAGCCATTGAATCTAAACCTCCACTTACAGCAAGCAGAATTTTTGAAGATTTTTTCAAGCCAATACTCGAACAATATTTAAGAAACTGATTCTTCATTATTTTCATTAAGGACATCGAAAAGTGCTCTGGCCTTCAAAAGACATTCTTCGTATTCACTTATGGCTTGACTACCAATAGTGATTGCACTTCCAACCATCAAGGAAAGATACTTATTTACTGCATTATATTGCAAACTTCGGATAATCACATTAAAATCGAAGTCTCCGTCAGGATCAATATATCCAACAGACCCAGAATAGATTCCTCTCTTTGTTTTTTCAAAATTTTCTATATGTTTCATAGCGCTAATCTTGGGAGCACCTGTCATGGAACCCATAGGGAAAGTAGCACGTAAGATCTCTTTTAACTCTGTCCTAGGAGAAATCTCGCAACTCACCGAAGAAATCATTTGATGAAGCTGAGGGAAGGTATAGATACCAAAAAGCTCATCTACTTTCACAGAACTTGGACGTGCGATTCGAGATAAATCATTCCGAACCAAATCTACAATCATAACATTTTCCGAGCGCTCTTTGGGGTCCGTCTGAAGTTCTTTTATAAGGACATTATCTTCTTGAGAAGAGACCCCTCTTCTCTTTGTTCCTTTGATAGGCTGAGACAAAAGTTTATTTCCTGTTTTCTTTAGAAAGCGTTCTGGACTCGAGCACATAAGATGTATATCTTGAATTCTATAATAACAAGAAAAAGGTGCACCAGAATGACTGAAGAGCTTTCTGTAGACAGAAAGTGGTCGTAGCTCTACTAAATTTGCATAAAATTCTTGACAGTAATTCATTTCATAAAGGTCTCCTCTTTGAATAAGATTCTTTATTTCTTGAACCTTAAGCAGATATTCCTCAGAGCTAATTCGTTGCTTCCACTCAAGCTGAACATGAGAGCTTTCTTGGGCATCATATAAACTTAAATCAGAATATTTGAAAGAATTCTGAGAATCGTGCAGATAGATAGAAAGCTTATTATCATAACAACGAAACATATATTTGGGAAGAAAAAAAGACATCTCAGGAGCTTGTATGCCATCCCAATTATTTGACTCAAGATGTTCGACATCATTTTTTAAATCGTAATTTAAATGTCCGAAAATCCAATCCTTGTGCTTCGAATGAAAATCTTGTAATTTATCAAAAGCGCCACCTGTACCGGAGCAAATCTCATTAATAGATCCCGCTGCAAGCATCCAGGAAAAGGAAGAGTTGGGCATGTCATCTCCATCGAGAAGTATTAGGGAGGACTCGCTCTTAAAATAATGCAAAAGAGCATATTTTATAAAGGGCTGGTCTTCGACATCAATTTCTTCTTGAAACTTCATTAACCAAAGATAGTATTTCGAGAAGGGGAATAATAAATTATACTATATAATAGAGAAATAAGTGCAAAAAAAACTCCCAAAAGGAAATTTTTAATCTGATAAAATTAATCTCATATATGCAAAGCCCTATTATCTGTAGCATCTAAAGCAGCTTCTTTAAAGGCTTCAGTAAAGGTTGGGTGTGCATGACAGATCCGCGCAATGTCTTCCGCCGATGCTCTGTACTCCATTGCCACCACAGCTTCAGCAATTAGATCCGCGACTCTAGGTCCGATCATGTGAACGCCCAATATCTCATCGGTTTTAGAGTCGGCCAAAACTTTCACGAAGCCATCCGTGTCGTTTGAGGCCCGAGCTCTCCCACTTGCTTTAAATGGGAAGGAACCCGACTTGTATTTGTGCCCTGCGGCTTTGAGTTGCTCCTCGGTCTTCCCTACTGCAGCAACCTCAGGCCAAGTATAAACAACTCCAGGGACCAAATTATAATCCAAATGGGGCTTTTCTCCCGCGATAAATTCGGCAACAAAAACACCTTCTTCTTCAGCTTTATGAGCTAACATAGCACCTTTCACTACATCACCAATAGCAAATATATTGATTGCGGAACTTTGCAGATACTCATTCACAATGATACGACCTCGATCATCCACTTGAATATCTACATTTTCTAAACCTAGTTTGTCAGTATATGCTGTTCTTCCAACCGCCAAAAGACAATAATCAGAGACAAAGTACTCTTCCTCGCCTTTTTTATTTTTTGCTTTCACATACACTTCATCCCCCTTTCGTTCTACAGAGGTTACACCCGTGTTTAAATGAATGTCAAACTTTAAATCTTTCTTCAACACCTTTCGCATCTCCTTCCCTAGAGATTTATCCATGTTCGCGATTAAACTGTCCGCGTATTCAATCACCGTCACATCAGACCCGAGTCGGCCATAAATCGAACCCATTTCAAGACCGATTACACCTCCACCGATCACGATGAGCCTTTTAGGCACCTCATTTAAATTTAGAGCTTCCGTAGAAGTAATAATTCTTTCTTTATCAAGAGGAACAAACGGCAATTCTGTTGGCTTAGATCCGGTAGCAATAATTGTTTTAGAAGCTTCAATTTTAAGGGAGCCGTTATCTTTTGATATATTGATGTGGGTAGCGTCTTCAAAAGAAGCCCAACCTTGAAGTACATCAATTTTATTTTTCTTCATCAAAAAATCAATACCACTACAGGTCTGATCAATGACCTCGCTTTTGCGCTTCATTAGCTGTGCCACATTAATTTTAGGAGTATTTATTTCTATCCCATGATTCGCGAAGTTGTGCATCGCGTGATGATAATGTTCGGAAGAATCTAATAACGCTTTTGAGGGAATACATCCTACATTAAGACAGGTTCCCCCAAGGCGATTGTATTTTTCTATTAGGACAGTTTTCATTCCTAGTTGCGCGCAACGTATAGCTGCAACATATCCTCCTGGTCCCGAACCAATTACGGCAACATCATATTTTTCCATGGGTACTGATTATCTAATTTTGTATTTCTTAAATATAGCAAAAATACAATTGTTAATTGATTTGCCCAACATATTTAAAAATGAATTAAACATTCAAAACCTATAAATTAAATAAGCTAAAAAGTCTCTATCTGGAAGAACTTATCACATGATAAAAATTGTATTTTAGCTTTTATAAAGAAAAAATTGAGCGAAGTATCAAAACAAATAAAATGACTTTTAATAGTAATGTAATTCAAAGTTTTAAACTTGTTGTTGGTAACAAATATGTAATTACTAGTAAATGGAGAACAGAACCATTTACTATGGGTTGGCGATATGGAAAAGGAGAAGCATTTGCAGTAATCAAGCCTAGAACATTACTTGAAATGTGGAATGTTTTAAAGGTTTGTGTTAAAAACGATATAAGTGTTATAATGCAAGCTGCAAATACCGGTTTAACTGGTGGATCTACACCATTCGGAAACGACTATGATCGTCCAGTTGTAATTTTAAATACTCTAAGAATAAAATCTATTCATATAATTAAAAATGGAAATCAGATAATAGGTCTTCCAGGGAGTAGTTTATATGATTTAGAAAATAAATTAAAACCTTTAGGAAAAGAACCACATTCTGTCATTGGATCAACATCAATAGGAGCATCTATTATCGGAGGAGTATGTAATAATTCCGGGGGCTCTTTGGTTCATAGAGGACCAGCGTATACTCAGTTTGCATTATATGGTAAAGTCAATTCAAAGAGAGAATTAGAATTAGTAAATGAATTAGGCTTAGATCTAGGATCTATGCCAGAAGAAATATTACGTAATTTAGAAAGCAAAAATTATACTAGTTCAGATTTTAAAAAATCTGATAAACTAGCTTCTGATGATAAATACTCTGAAATAGTAAGAGGGATTGAAGAGAGTACTCCATCACGTTTTAATGCAGATAAAAGATTATTGTATGCAGCTTCAGGAAGTGCAGGTAAAATCGCTGTATTTGCTGTCCGTCTAGACACATATCCAGCACCTAAAAAAAGTAAGATATTTTATATTGGCTCAAATAATCCAAATGTGTTTTGGAAAATAAGAAGAGATATTCTTAAACAATTTAAAGTACTACCTAGATTGGGAGATTATATGCATATAGGTTCATACGATGCTGCAAAAAAATACAGTAAAGACACTTTTTTAGTTATTGAAAAATTGGGAACTAAATTTCTTCCAACACTTTTTAAATTTAAAAGAATTGTAGATATAGTAGCAAACAAAGTTAAATTTCTTCCTGAAAATTTTTCTGATAAATTAATGCAGTTTCTAAGTAATTTTTGGCCTAATCATTTACCAAGTAGAATGGAGGTTTTTAGACTTCAATATGAGCATCATTGGATAATAGAAATGACCGATGAAGGTATAAATGAAGCTGAGACTTATTTTAGTGATTTTTTTAAAGACAACGAAGGTGGGTTTTTTATATGTAACTCAAATGAAGGAAAAAAAGCAATGCTTCATCGTTATGTTGCTGCAAGTGCAATTGGAAGATATCAGGCTTTGCACAAAAAAAATATTGGAAAAATGATGTCTCTTGATATTGCATTTCCTAGAAATGAAAAAAACTGGGTCGAAACTCTTCCAAAAGAAATAAATGATAAAATTGAATTAAAATTTTACTACGGGCATTTCTTTTGTCATGTATTTCACCACAATTATATTTTAAAAAAAGGAGTCGATTCAAAAAAATTAAAAGATAAATTATTAGAAATATATGATGAACGAGGAGCTGAATATCCTGCTGAACATAATACAGGTCATGAATATCATGCAAAACCAGTTCTTGCTGAATTTTATAAAAAATTAGATCCCACTAATTTTTTCAATCCTGGGATTGGAGGTACAAGCAAACTTAAAAATTGGAAATAAAATATTAAAACAAACTACAAAATGAATAACAATAAAAGATATAATATTTGTTCATATGTTCAAATAGAGTTTACAATATTCAAATATTGATAAAAATAAGTGATTGGGTGCTTTTTTCTTTTTTTAAGAACAGAACCAAAACAAACTCATATTGACTCTCTGGATACAGTTTTAAGCATGAAATTAAAGATGGAACAAAAAAAGATATAGTCCACAATAGCAAAATATTATACAATACACTAAAGAAACAATGGAACTCAACAAAAATCTTTGGAATCATCTATATAAAGAGCAAGACACTTCTTGGGATTTGGGAGAAATATCTCCTCCCATCAAAAAATATATTGACCAACTTGAAAACAAAGATCTTAAAATACTCATTCCTGGATGCGGGAATTCCTATGAAGCCGAATACCTCAACAAATTAGGCTTTAAAAATGTTTACCTTATAGATTGGGCAGAAATAGCCATTCATAATTTCGGAAAAAGAGTTCCAAAATTCCCCAAAAATCATTTAATCATTGGGGATTTTTTTCAGCACAAAGGACAATATAACCTTATCCTTGAGCAAACTTTTTTCTGTGCCATACAACCTGTACTTAGAGAAAAGTATATAGTACAAATGAAAAAATTATTAGCTCCAAAAGGCAAATTAATCGGCTTGCTATTTAATGAAAAACTATTCTCAAATCGACCTCCGTTTGGTGGTAATAAAAAAGATTATCAGCAGTTATTTTCAAAATATTTTAACCAATTTTATATGGAAAAAGCAAAAGACTCTATATCATCACGAAAAGGAAGAGAATTGTTTATTACAATTAAAAACAACTGATTCATGGAATGCAATCGAAAAGATCACTGGGAAAATGTATATGAATCCAAAAAACCAAATCAAGTAAGCTGGACACAAAAATCCCCTAAAACATCTTTGGCATTCATTCAATCATTTGGTCTGGACAAATCTGCCAAGATAATCGATGTGGGCGGTGGCGATAGTAATTTGGTAGATCATCTGATAGAGAACGGTTATTTGAATGTCACAGTACTAGATATCTCCGAAAAAGCACTTGAAAAAGCAAAAAAACGACTGGGTGCGAAGGCTGATATTGTTTCTTGGATCGTTTCAGATATTACTAAATTTGTTCCCTGTGTTGTATATGATTTATGGCACGACAGGGCTGCCTTCCATTTTCTAACACAGAAAAAACAAATTGAAACTTATATTGGTACCGTAAATAAATATGTGAAAAAATATTTAATACTTGCCACTTTTTCAAAAAATGGCCCTCAAAAATGTAGTGGACTTGAGATCTCTCAATATAGTGAAGAATGTCTTAGCGATAAATTCAATAATAGCTTTAAAAAAATATTTTGTATAGTTGAAGATCATCAAACACCTTTTGACACGCAACAAAACTTCTTATTCTGTAGTTTTAAAAAAATTGATTAACATCACTCGATCTGTATTTATCTATAAGCATTATATAGGAAAAAGACTAAGTGCTCTTATTAAAGATAACAAAATGATGACGATAAATTTTATCTTAAAATAAAAAAATATGGATTCAGAAAATATAAAATCTGTTGAAATTTGGAAAAATTTTCTTGAATATAAAAATATAGATAAAAATAAGGGAATTCCCGCTTCGATTTATTTCTGTGACAATAAAATTGATGCTAATGAATGTGCTGAATTAGTTTTGAAGAATATAAAAAGAGCGACAGCAACTTCTTTAATTTGGTTCAATAGACAAAATAAACCAATTCCAAATGTGGGCGATCAATATATAGTTACCGATTGGAAAGGAAATGCAAAAGCCATTATAGAAAACTATATGGTAGAACAAGTGCCCCTCAATAAAATAAATACTGAATTTGCCCTAACAGAAGGAGAAGGAGACAAATCTTTGAAACATTGGAAAAAGGTACACAAAGCGTATTACAACAGAGAAGTGTCAAATTTTTGCGAGAAATTTGATGAGAATATGATTTTAGTTTGTGAGAAATTCAATAAGATTTGGCCAATATGAATCGATGTAAATAATGATATTTATAGAGACTTAGATAAAAAATTCAATAACATCCACAAATTATCTTGAAGTCCTTTCACATACATATACCGATTCATATCTTAGCCACATAAAATTAAATATATGAGACAGCTAATAGAATGCGTTCCCAATTTCTCGGAGGGATTGGATATGAATATCATCAAACAAATTACCAATGAAATAGAAAGTGTAGAGGGCGTAAAACTATTAAACATTGACCCAGGAAAAGCCACCAACCGAACCGTGGTAACTTTTGTAGGAACCCCAGGAGAAGTAATTAATGCGGCCTTCTTGGCCATCAAAAAGGCCTCTGAACTAATAGATATGAGCAAACATAGCGGTGAACACCCCCGCATGGGAGCCACAGACGTATGTCCACTAGTTCCTATTGCAAATATCGACATGGACGAAGTAGTAAAATACGCTCACAAACTAGGCGAACGTGTTGGAAAAGAACTAGGTATTCCCGGATACTTTTATGAATATGCTGCTACCAGTCCAGAAAGAATAAATCTTGCTCTAGTGCGCAAGGGCGAGTACGAAGCGCTAAAAGTCAAACTAGCTAATCCGAAATGGCGCCCGGACTTTGGCCCAGCAGAATTTAACAAAGCCAAACACACAGGAGCCACAGCAATTTCTGCACGTGACTTCCTGATTGCTTATAATGTAAATCTCAACACCACATCTACCCGAAGAGCAAATGCAGTGGCTTACGATATTAGAGAAAAAGGAAGAATAAAAAGAGTAGGCGAATTACTTTCTGGAGACATAGTAAAAGACGAGCAAGGCAATACACTCTGGACGCCCGGAAAACTAAAACACGTAAAAGCCATTGGCTGGTTCATTGAAGAATACGGAGTTACGCAAGTCACCATGAACATCACCAACATCAAAGAAACACCATTACACATTGCTTTTGACCAAACCGCCAAGGCGGCTGATGCAAGAGGTCTAAGAGCAACCGGTTCTGAGCTTGTAGGATTGGTACCCAAAAGTGCCATGCTGGATGCAGGAAAATACTTCTTAAAAAAACAGAATCGCTCTACGGGAATTCACGAAAGTGAAATCATCAAAATTGCCGTCAAAAGCATGGGATTAAATGAATTGAGCGAATTTGACCCCCAAAATAGAATCATTGAATACATGCTAGAAAACGATGAGAACAAAAAACTCATTGACCTATCGCTGAAAGAATTTGCAGACGAAACAGCCTCTGAAAGTTCAGCACCAGGTGGCGGATCTATTTCCGCATATGTAGGCACTTTGGGTATTTCTCTAGCCAGTATGGTCGCAAACCTTTCGGCACACAAAAGAGATTGGGACGAGCGTTGGGAAGAATTTTCTGACTGGGCCGACCAGGGACAAATCCTAAAAGATGAGTTGCTATTTTTGGTAGACGAAGACACCAAATCATTCAATAAAATTATGGAAAGTATACGCCTGCCCGATGGAACAGAAACCGAGAAAAAAGAAAGAAAAGAAGCCATTGATAAAGCGACAAAACATGCTATCCTGACCCCTTTTCGGGTCATGGAAACCTGTCTTAAATCCATGAATATGATTCAAAAAATGGCCGAAATAGGCAATCCGAATTCTGTAACAGATGCCGGAGTAGGTGCACTATGTGCTCGCACTGCTGTTATTGGGGCTTTCTTGAATGTAAAAATTAATTGTATAGATTTTGATGCACCTGAATTTGTTTCAGATATTTTAGCAAAAGGAGAAGTCCTCGTGGCTCAAGCCAAGGAAAAAGAAACAGAAATCCTTCGCATTACCTATGAGAGAATATAATTTATTATACCAAAAAAAAGGCCACTCTATTAGAGACTTTTATTGATTTAATATTGATGAAGGCTAAGAAGCTTCTCAGTAAATCGCTTATTGGCAAGAAAATCTTCTTCAAGTGCTCCAGAAAAAGGAACTGGAGTTTCTAAACTTCCACAGCGCATCACCGGCGCATCTAGAGACTCAAAACACTCCTCAGTAACAATGGCAGAAATTTCTCCACCCAGGCCACCAAAAACAGTATCTTCATGCAAGATAATCAGTCTATTGGTTTTATTTACAGAAGTCAAAATGGCTTCTTTGTCTAGCGGAACCAAGCTTCTTAAATCAATCAAATCTGCAGAAATCTGCGGATGTTCCTCCAAGGCTTTTAGCGCCCAATGAACCCCCATTCCGTATGTCACAATCGTAAGATCTTTCCCTTCCTTCAACTGGTTTGCTTTGCCAAGTGGTAGGGTATAATAATCCTCATTTACATCTTCGTACAAACTTCGATAGAGGGCTTTATGCTCAAAAAATAAAACAGGATTGGGATCTTCTATCGAAGCCGCCAAAAGACCTTTAGCATCGCTAGGGAAAGCCGGATAGACAACTTTTAGTCCCGGAGTATGTGCAAACCATGCCTCGTTAGTTTGCGAATGAAATGGCCCAGCTCCAACCCCAGCTCCACATGGCATTCGAACCACCACATCGGCATTCTGGTTCCATCGGTAATATACCTTTGCCAAATTATTGATAATAGGATTAAAACCAGAAGTCACAAAATCACCAAATTGCATTTCTACAATTGACTTGTATCCTCTGATGGACAGCCCAAGGGCCGCACTTAAAATAGAAGACTCACAAATAGGGGTATTTCTGACTCGATCTCTTCCAAATTTCTCCAAAAAACCATCGGTGATCTTAAAAACACCACCATATTCTGCAATATCTTGCCCCATAACTACAGAGCGATCGTGGCGTTCCATAGACTGTCGTAAACCTTCTGAAATAGCATCAACCATTCGTATATTTTTCTTTACATCCCCATCGGGAGTATGCTCTGTAAAATTATGTGGGGCATACACATCATTTAATTCTCTTTCGGTATCTGCTTGGATGGTAGGCTCGGCATCAGCAACTTGAAGAGAATCCTCAATCTCTGCTCTAATTTCTCTTCGACAAGCAGAAATAAAATCCTCGTCAATCAGGCCCTCAGAAAGAAGATAATTTTCGTAATTGGTCACTGGATCTTTTTCTGCCCAAGCTTCCATGAGTTCATTAGGAACATATTTGGTTCCAGAGGCTTCTTCGTGGCCACGCATTCTAAAGGTCATGCACTCCAACAAAATAGGCTTGGGATTCTTTTTTATTTCCTTGGCTAATTTCGAAATGGTCGAATAGACCTCCAAGATATTATTCCCATCAATAGTATAGGCGTCCATGCCATAACCTAAGCCACGATCTGAAAGTTGCGCACAGCGATACTGTTCGTTTACAGGAGTAGATAAACCATAGCCATTATTTTCTATCACAAAAATTACAGGCAAATCCCAAACAGAAGCCACATTTAAAGCCTCGTGAAAATCTCCTTCGCTGGTTCCACCATCGCCGGTAAATACAGCACATATTTTTTTGTTATCATCTAACTTATTAGCTAAAGCAATTCCATCTGCCAAAGCTAACTGAGGACCTAAATGAGAAATCATTCCAACTATATGATGAGCGTGAGTACCAAAGTGAAACGAACGATCTCTTCCATTTGTAAAACCTCCTTTCTTTCCTTGAAACTGAGAGAATAATGAAGTCAAAGAAATTTCTCTACTTGTAAAGACTCCAAGATTTCTGTGCATAGGCAATATATATTCATCTTGGTCCATCGCATGAGTAAGTCCGACGGAGATGGCCTCCTGTCCAATCCCACCGAACCATTTAGAAATTCGTCCTTGACGCAAAAGAATCAACATCTTTTCCTCTATCATTCGGGGCTTAAGAATTGATTTATATAGGCTTTTAAGTAATTGACTAGAAAAACCTTTTCTGTTATATTGAATTTTCATCTAAATCCGTAATTTAAAAAGCCAAATTATTGAATAAATCCGTAATTTGGCTCTAACCTAGTCTTATTTTATACATAAAATTTTATTTAGCACAGGATTGATGATAAATCACTACAAACACCTTTTTTTCCTTTGCAAAACCACGGTATTGGCTTTATTTTTCTATAGTCTAAGTAGGCTTATTTTCTTTTTTTACACAAAAAATCTTTTTCCAATGATTCGTTACGATGAAATCTGGATCCCCTTTGCTCAAGGAATTCGCTTTGATTTGTCAACTTTCGCATACCTAAACATCTTTTTTATTATTCTACTGCTGCTACCCTTAAAAGCAAGGAGCCAGCCCACATATCAAAATATTTTAAAGAGCTTGTTTATTTTCTTTAATGGATCTGTCATGTTACTTAATATGGCAGATATAGTCAATGTCTTATTCACTGAAAAGAGAATGACCTCGGACATTCTTATGTTTATTTCTCAGGGAGAGGATGCAAAGCATTTAGCCATCGACTTTGCGAGAGACAATTGGTCGCTATTTCTATTTTTCATTCTACTTATAACTGGACTTTACTTGGGCTACAGTCGACTGCAAAAAGAACTAGTTTTTAATACCCCAACAAAAAGTGACTTAAAAAGTATCCTTACATCTCTGTTCATGATTGGTCTTACAATTTTGGCCATGAGAGGAGGGACTCAACTAAGGCCAATAAAAAATATTCATGCTAGTACTTTTGGGCAAGGCAGATATGTGCCCTTGATTTTAAACACACCTTTTAGTATACTAAGTACTCTTGGAGAAAAGGGGCTAGAAAAAAAAATGTACTTTGAACCAGAGGTATCTCATTCCTATTTTAATGCGATTAAAAGTTTTGAAAGCGATTCGGTAATAAAAGATAATGTAGTTGTGATTATTCTGGAAAGCTTTGCCAAAGAATACATTGGATTCTATAACCAGGGAATAGGATACACACCTTTTCTTGATAGCCTAATGGAACATAGTCTAGTCTGTAACAATACTTATGCAAATGGAAAGAAATCTATTGAGGGCATTCCAGCGGTTTTATCTGGTATTCCGGCACTATCAAACAAGCCTTTTATCTTATCTAAATACGGAAGTCAGAAATCAAATAGCCTTGCAAGATTATTATCCGCTCAGTCCTATGACTGTTCTTTTTATCACGGGGGAAATCCTGGGACTATGGGATTTGACGCTTATGCGGAGATGTCAGGATTTGACCATTATGTAGATCGAAGCCAATATCCAAAAAAAAAGGAAGACTACGATGGGAAATGGGGTATTTTTGATGAGCCGTTCTTTCAGTTTTTTAAATCCGAACTAGATCAAAAGAAAGCTCCCTTTCTCGCTAGTATTTTTAGTTTAAGTTCGCATCACCCCTATTCAATTCCAGAAAAATATATCAATAAATTTCCTCGAGGAAAGATCCCCATTCATGAATGCATTGGTTATACTGATTTTGCCCTAAGAGCCTTTTTCTCTTCAGCCAAAAAAAGTACTTGGTTTGACCAAACTATTTTTGTGATTACGGCCGACCATACTTTTAAATCTACTAGAGCTGAATATCAGAATGTAAAAGGCAGGTATGCCATTCCCTTAGTGTTTTACTCACCGACAAAAAAATGGACTAAAAATATCGATAAAGTTACCCAACAAGCTGATGTAATACCTAGCTTGATTGATTATCTTGGAATAGACACTAGTATTGTAAGCTTTGGGAATTCAATTTGGTCTGAGCAAGGCTTTGCCGTAAATTATCTTAATAATATCTATCAGTTCTTTGAGGGAGACTATTTACTTCAGTTTAATGGAGAAAAAAGTTTGGGGCTATATCACTTAAAAAATGATCTCTTGCTAGAAAAAAATCTTATCTTAGAAGATAAAGAAACAAAAAACGAGCTTGAAAAAAAGCTAAAATCCTACCTTCAAGAGTATCACGAGCGATTGATAAATAATAAATTGGAGATTGATGACTAAGAAAAACCTGCATTTTATTATCAACCCTATTTGTGGAACTGGAAAACAAAAAAATATCATCAGTCAAATTGATACTGAAATAGATACTAAGGTGTTTGATGTTCATCTTCACTATACAAAACAAAAAGGCCATGCCAGAAATATAGCAAAAACCCTAACTAAAAACCCAAAAAATATACTTATTGCGGTTGGGGGGGATGGAACGATTAATGAGATTGCTCAGGAGATGGTGTATAGCAAATGTATCCTTGGTATCGTACCGACAGGGTCTGGAAATGGCTTATCAAGACATCTACATATTCCTCAAAATATCTCCAAAGCACTTAAAATTATTCATCGTTTGAGAGATAAAAAAATTGATTCTTGTAGTGTAAATGGTTATTTCTTTATAAATGTGTCCGGAATTGGTTACGAAGCCCATGTGGCAAATTGTTTTTCGAAGAGTAAAAAAAGAGGAATGAAAACTTATCTGAAACTCATGCTTAGCGAGTGGTGGAGGTATCGTGTAGAGAATTATAAAATTGAGATCGATAACAAGATTGTTTTCGATGGAAAAGCGGCGCAGATTAGTTTTGCAAATGGAACTCAGTTTGGAAACAATGCAGTTATTTCTCCAAATTCTTTTGAAGATGACGGGCTCCTGGAACTCTGTATTCTAGAACCTTTTATATTTTACCAGGTTCCCTATTTACTATTCTCCCTAATGACCAAAAAAATACACAAATACAAAAAAATGCATATCTTCAGTTGTAAGAAAGCAAACATTCAGAGTATTCCATTAAAAATGCATCTAGACGGAGAAATTGAAAATAAGAAGTTCAGTAGTTTCAACCTTGAAGTTCTAGAAAAAAGCATTCGAATACTCAACTAGGTCAAATACAATGAACTAATACATTGCATTGAGGTAAATTTGATTTTGTAAATTAGCAAAAAAATAATGACTAAATGAGTGATTTTAAATATATCCCCAGTATCGATCTAGCAGACTTCAAGTCTGTAGACCCCATAAAAAAAGCAGCATTTGTCGAAGAGATAGGTTTGGCGTATGAAAAAATTGGCTTTGTTGCTGTAAAAAACCATGGCTTAAATGAAAATCTTTGCGCCAAGCTTTATAAAGAAGTAGAAGCCTTCTTCCAAATGGGAAAAAAACAAAAAAAACAATATGAAATTATGGGCCTTTCAGGCCAAAGAGGCTATGTATCTTTTGGTAAAGAACATGCTAAAAACAGAAACGAGGGAGATCTTAAAGAATTTTGGCATTTTGGGCAAACTGTAGAAGATAATGACCCCATTAAAGAGTCATACCCAGAAAATATACTGGTCAATGAGCTTCCAAATTTCAACGAGGTTGGACTTGAAGTATATCAAAAATTAGAAGATGCGGGAAGAGTCCTTCTCCAGGCCATTGCTCTTTACTTAAATCTAGAAGAAGACTATTTTGATGAAAAAATTCACAATGGAAACAGTATTCTTCGACCAATACATTACCCTCCCATCACCAACGAACCCAAAGACGCCGTTCGTGCAGCCGAACATGAAGATATTAATTTAATTACCCTGCTCATGGGGGCCTCAGCAGACGGGTTACAAGTATTAAACAAAAGTGGAGATTGGATTTCGGTCACAGCACTACCTGATCAAATTGTCGTGAATGTGGGAGATATGTTACAAAGACTCACTAATAATAAGCTTAAATCGACCACGCATCGAGTAATCAATCCACCTAGAGAAAAATGGAGTACATCTAGATACTCTGTTCCATTTTTCTTACATCCACGATCTGAAGTATCTCTAAAATGCCTAGATTCTTGTGTGAGTTCAGAAAACCCAAAAGAATATTCAGACATCACTGCAGGAGAGTATTTAGAGAAAAGAATTCTAGAATTAGGCTTGAAAAAGTGAGGTTTTTTTTTGCTAATTCTTGATAAGCTTGTGATTAAAATGAAGACCGCTTTCATCTTCTATATCTAGAAAATAAGTTCCCGGTAACCATGAATCTCCCAAATGAATTTCGGAGAATGGAGAATCAAGAACTTCAATTATTTTTCCCTGGAAATCTGATATAACCAATCGCTTTAAAGAAATACTTTTTAAATCGATTAAGAAGCTCCCTCCACTGGGGTTTGGAAATATCTCAACCTCATGCTGAGCCATAATATGGGCAATCGATACCTCAGGATCGTCTAGAGAGATTATGTGCAAACCTTCTTGACGATCGGTAACCAATATGTTTCCTGAAGGAAGAAATGGGTAAGTTCCCCAGGCGCCTGAGAAAGTTCCTCCTGTAGAATCGGAAGTATCATAATACGCAATTTCCTGTAAATTAGTTGGATCAGAACTGTCTACTACAGTTAAACCATCGCAGTAATAAGAAGTGTATAATAATTTACCGTGGACATGTGTATTGTGAGGAATAACATTAGTTTCAGTACTCCATGACTGAATTGTATCTATAACTTCCATATTAAGAATGTCTGAAACATCAATAGAAGCAATATATGCTCCAGGAACTTCATCCGTAGTAAAGACATTCATTCCGTCTTCGGAAACCCATGCATTATGTGTAAAATTGCTAGGAGTCTCAACTGTTCCTAAAATTATTGGGGTTTGTTTATCGCTAACGTCAATTGCATATAAGGATCCTTGGTAAATTGAAGAACCCCATAAAGTGTCACCTCGAACCATTCCATCATGAAGGTAAGTATCTGAGTATGATCCTAAAAAAGTGGGAGCTGTTGGATTAATATTTGCATCATAGAACAAACAACCGCCATTGTCAGCATCGCCACCAAACAGATATATGATTCCATTTTTATCAATAAATAGGTTATGAAATCTCTCAAAAGAGAGATCTACAAGTGTGTTGTAAGTTAAATTGCCATCGGCAATGTCTGAAAGATCAGCAATTAGTAGACCTTGTGCTTCTCCGGAACTAATACCATCATGAACTATGTACGCATAATTACCCCATGTTTTTATATCTCTCCAGACAGAAGTAGGTCCAGGAATAAATGCTTTTTCAATGGGATTTGTAGGGTCTGAAACATCAACAAAAGAAGTTCCGTTTACTAAGCCAACAATTGCATATTCATTGTTCTGATCGTCTTGATAACCCCACACATCATTTACTCCTACATCATAGTCGTATTTCCCAAGCAGAGACATATTGAAACTTTGTTGTGAAAAACAATTTACATAAACAATCAAAAACAAACTTATAGAGTAAACACTTTTCATAATACTTATTATTAATAATTATTTGACATGAAACTTATCTTCGCAATATAAGAAAGCCAATTAGAT
>CAZEWZ010000028.1:0-17047 GCA_964516765.1 uncultured Cryomorphaceae bacterium
TACCCAGACGGCTTTTCTTCGTAAGCCCATTTTATTCTGTAAAATAAGGGAGTAAGTTCCCGAAGGTAAGTTTGATAAATCGAATGAATTATATTTTAGATTATCTTCTTCAAAAACACAAGTTCCCAAATTATTAAATATATATATGAAATTCTAAACGGATTAGAATTCAATTTTAGGATACCATCCGATGGGTTTGGGTAAACGAATATTTTTTTTCATCATTCTGCTGCTCAAGGTTATTTATCTCAATCAGAAATTCAGATTGAAAACAATTGTCAAAAGCAAGAAGTTCGATTTGAACAGTGTTTCCGTCAAACTCGTCTAAGTTTATTATTAGTTCTTGTTCATTTGTTGCATATCCAAGTGGTAAACCTAGCCATTGAATAAAGTCTGCATCAAGACTGTTGTTAATCAGAAATAGCTCATTTTCGATTATTTCGAAGTATGCCATTGCTTGAGCGCTGGTATTAAACCTTGTTGTTTGATTTGTGATAGCATTCATGGCTGCGATTTGGAGTTGGTTTGCTTCTTCTAGAGACAAACCTTCTGGGAAGAACGCATCTATCAGATCGTCTTCGAATAATATTGAGTAAAACACACATGCAGCTAAGTAAGATCCCCTGATACTTGGATGGCTTCCGTCTGAAGTATATAGATTAATTTCAGGAAAATCTTGTCGGATGTTTTGCCAGGCAATTCCTACAGGCGAAAGCAAGGCTTGATTGCTTTCAGCCATTTCAGTATAACTTTCAATCAGTCTTATCTGCATCCCCTCATAAGTGCATAAGGGAGGATAGTTTTCACAGTTTGACTGATCTCCATTTTCTCTTCCCCAGGTCATAAAAAATACCGGAAGAGCACAATCTTGATTCACGTTTATTTTGTCGCATAATATACTTGCATATGGATATACATCTATCTCCACCTGGTTCGAAGGAAACGATGGCTTTTGGCTTTGTTCCTGAAGAACTACATAATCCCATTCTTGTAAATTAATTAAATCGTCAACATTAGGGTTTGATGCATGGTCTGATAAGCTAGCCCCTCCAGGAGTATGAGTTTCATAAGAAAATTGATTGCCTTTCGAGTCTGAAATTTGAGAAATTAAATCTGGTAGATTATTATAGTATATGTAGCTATTTCCAATAAAGAGTGCTGTTTTTTCTATTTGAGCAAATAGCGAAAAAGAGATAAAAAATATGATTTTTAGTGTAAAAATATCTGTTTTAGTCATTTTTCATCCAAATTTTGTTCATATTATTAAATTTTATAAGATAGACTCCTCTGGTAAGCCCAGAAACATCTATGCGCATATTTTTTTTATTTTCAACCTCTGCTTGATAGATTTTTTTACCTAGGACACTATAGATGTTTATAAGTCCTGAGGACTTATTAGAAAAGTTGAAGTTGAGCTCTCCTTCAGATGGGTTAGGATACAAGTTGAATAAATTTTTAGATTCCACTAGCTCTAAAGCAAAGGTGCTAGATATTTGTAGGTCATCAAAATAAAAACCATCTCCCTCGGTTGCTCCATCAGTTACTATGCGGAATTGTAATTTTATTTCTTCGCCAAGGTAAGGGTTTAGATCAATATACTCAGCTATCCACTCGTTTTGTGAACCATCGTATATGGGTTGTCCATAGTCCTGATATTGATTTCCTTGCTTTGTATGTTTTCCGCACAGTGGAGTCCAAGTAAATCCATCATCTATAGAGATATTCACTTGAGCAAAATCCCAACCACTTTCAATATCCCATTTAGTGAAAAAGGTAAGTGCTGCATTGGTTTGACCTTGTAAATTAACAGATTCAGTAAGTTCAATGGTTGATGTCTGGTTCGATTCATAGTACCCTGTGGGAGAATCGGTTATAGAGCCTTCTGGAGAATAGAAATTCGTAAAATCTACTCCCCAACCTTCAGAAGACCATTGATTCATCGAGTTTCCTTCTTCAATGAATGCAGTGTAAGTTTCTCCGTATGTAAAACTTATTTCTTTTGATTTGGAATACATTCCATTTTGCGAATGAATCTTTAAAGAGACGATACCTGATGAAGGATAGTTTTCATTTATGTCAAGGTAGAATACCATTGTGTCTTGTTCCAGATGATTTAGCCATAAGGTTTCAGTGGGTCCCGTTATGATATTGATTATTGGGCTTTCTGTTTCAATAGAAACTAGGAATCCCCCGGCTTCTAGTCCTATATTTTTAGTATAAACCACAACAGAGTCAGGGATATAAGAACTTGCAATGGACAGATTAGATCTAGTTTCTGCATAGGGAAACAACATGCTTACAAAACCAATATTAGCAAATAGATTTTCTTTGCATGTGGGTACAATCAAATCTGTGTTTTCCCAAAAAGCAGTTCCTACTTCAGGCGTGATAGATAATATTTTATTTTTTTCTATTTGATCCCCATACATCCAGTCGTTAGCATCTCCATTAGCCGAGTATCCAACAGTTTCTGTTGGCGTTCCGAAGAGATAATTATTTTGCTGAGTCAATTCCTGTCCAACACAAATAAAGGAAAGTGAATCCGGAGTTGGGGAAGGGGATATGTATCCCCAGGGATAGATAAATAATTTTCCATATGCATGATAATTCATCGCTAATTGAATGTCTTTTTCTAGACAAAAATCTCGAATCATTTGTATTTCGGGCTCCGAGCATGGCTCTGGTCCCCGATAGATTTCTGAAGCTGGGTTGGGAGAAGAGCCTAGATCGTCTTCGCCCCAATGAAAGGAGTAATTTCTGTTAAGATCGACCCCCATACTTAGGTCTTCATTTTCTCTTCTATTTTTACGCCACATACCTCCTCCAGTTGGGTGTGTATATTCATTATATAGATAGCCATCTGGATTTGCTATAGGTATAAAGAACAATCTTGCATGATCTACTAGGGCGGTAATTTGTTCGTCAGTCCCATAATTTTCTAGAAGATAGTACATGTAAAAAATGAGCTGAGATACAGATCCTGGCTCACGTGAATGATGAAGTGCGGTATATAGTACTTGCGGTTTATCTGTTGTTTCTAAGTGAGTAGGATTGGTTATTTCTATCCAATAAATCGGGTTTCCATCATGAGTTAAATCTTCACTCAATGGTGTTTTGATAGAGATGAGTTCGGGGAACAAGCTTTGCATTTGATCAACATGAGCCCATATTTCCTCGTAGGTGAAATATCCTCCCATAGATCCTAAGCTGAAATTTACAGGCATATCATATGAAGAGACCAAGCTTTCGCAGGGCGATTGTGTTTTAGAAACTAGATGCCGGTTTTTTAGATACTGCCCGGAGACATCTTCGATCAATATTTCGTAGTGAAAGTCATTTTGGTCCAAGATATTTTTTTCTTGGGTGGAAAAATAATGAATTATAAAGACCCCTGCTTTATGTGAACCATGATCTAAATTTATGCCCAACAGCTGGAGTTTGATAAGTTCATTTTGGTTTGCATTAACTTTGAGTTTCCAATAGATGTTTTCTTGTGCAAAGGATATATTCAGAGAAAGATAAACAAATAGCGAAATTATTTTTTTCATAGAATAGAATGCAAAGAAATATAATTCAATTTAGATAAAGCTAAAAATTAAGCTCATACTTCCCGCTAGAAAACAATAGTAAGAGAAGTATTTGAGTTGACTTTTTTTCACAAGTGTAATCATCCATTTACAGGCGATTAATCCGGTAAAAAAGGCAGCAATAAATCCAACAGCTATGGGCAGGAAATAGCTCGATTCTGTCTGTATTTCTCCATCGAGAAGGTCTTTTACGATTTTCCCTAGAATAAGTGGTACTACCATCAAAAACGAAAAACGAGCTGCTTTTTCGCGATCTATGCCCAAAAGTACAGAGGTCGCAATGGTTGCTCCAGACCTAGAAATACCGGGTAGAATTGCAATCGCTTGCGCTACTCCAATTAGAAGGGCATTTATCTTAGTTACTTCTTGCCCGGTTTGTTTGGCTTTATCTGCCAAGAAAAGAAGCAGGCCAGTTAAAATAAGCAAACTTCCGACTAAAATTATCTCCCCATTAAAAAGAGACTCGATTTCTGATTCAAAAAATAATCCTACCAAGGCCGCGGGAATCATGGATAGAGTAATTTTTAATGAAAATTTAAGTTCTTCATTCCATCTAAATTCACACAATCCCAGAATAATTTTTTTGATATCTTTCCAGAAAATAAATATCGTACTCAGAGCGGTAGCTGCGTGAAGTACAATGGTCACGAGTAAGTTTTGTTCTTCTATAGAGGTGTCTAGGAGAGTTCTTACTATTTCTATATGGCCACTACTACTAACTGGTAAGAACTCAGTTAGTCCTTGTACTATTCCTAAAATAAAAGCTTCTAAGATTCCCATCGGAATGATTTATTTGGCCTTGTGCATGATAGCAAAAACTTCAATAACAAAACCAATCAATATACAGATTGGGGCAACAGTAATACGTTGAGCACTAAAAATTTCTGGATTAAAACTGGTTTCATCAGCGGATCCTCCCCCTGACATAAGGATCATTCCAATAATAATAAATGCAATCCCCAGAAACATGAGTTGGTAATTCTTTTTTTTAAATAAAATCTTGTTGTCTTCCATATTAGTAATGTAGTTCGTCAGTAGTTAATTTTAAGTATTTACGTACAGCAAAATAAGTACAAATCAAGGGGATTAAGACCCCCAAGATAAGAATTCCTATGTATAGAATAACTTTCGTTAAGGGATTATGTAAGTCTTCAATTTCGGGAAGTAAATGAATGCCAAAACTAAAAATTAAATCCAAACCAATAATTGCAATAATTGCAGCGAAAAAGCCGTGTTTTAAACTAGATAAAATAAAAGGCTTTTGGATAAATCGTTTGGTGGCTCCAACCAACTGCATAGTTTTGATTAGAAAACGCTTAGAATAGATTTTTAGTCGAATCGAAGCGTTGATTAAAGCGATTGCAATCAGATTGAATAAAAGACATAAAAAAACTAAAAAATAAGTCGCTTTTTGTGTATTTTTATTGATAAGATCAATTAAAGATTTGTCGTATACTACTTCCTTTACTAAAGGCGATGTAAGTAATTCTTCTTCAATTTCTTTCGTGTTTTTATTTTGTATATAATATGAGCGGAAATAAATATCGATGGCATTAGTTAGAGGATTATATCCGAGAAATTTTATAAAGTCTTCACCCAGCTGTTCTTTTAAATTTTGGGCTGCTTCATTCCTAGAAATATATTCTGTTTTTTTTACGTTTTCATTAAGTTTTAGTTTTCTCTCAAACTGCTTTATGGCAATTTGTTTAGCTTCTGGCTTGAGAAGAACCGTAAAGGCAATATTTTCTTGAATTTCTTTGCTTAGGGTTTTAGAATGATAAAGTACAGATCCAAGTAAGCCCATGAGGAACAGCAGAAGACTCATACTGACCACTACCGATATATAAGATGACCTAAGCCTTCTTTTATTAAATATATCTTGTTTAAAACTCATAGCAGCCAATTTACAAATTCATTTCACATATATGATTTGAATATTTCAAAATATAGAGGTTATTTTTTATTTTGATATAAATCCTACAGGCTCACTGAGCCCCTCACAACTAATGAGATCCATTTTAATGGAACCCACCCATATTTTAGCTTCTACGCGCAGAGGTATTTTGTTTGAATCATCACTAATCCATACAACTAAATCTTCAGGATCTTTAAAGACTCTTCCCACGGACAATTCTGGCGCCCATTTGGTGGAAGACAATTTGCCCAATTTTGTTTTGATAGTATCTTTTCCTAAGTAGCGAAGGTTTGAGCTCATAAACTGATCGTCTAAGTATACTTGCAAAGGAATAACACTATCTACGTCCATTTCTTTATGGTTTTGCGCTCTTAAATAGTAAAATATAGATAGAATATCCTGTGTATTTTGAACTAGAGGAATCGTATCTATAGTCGACTCAGCTTGATTTTTAACATAATTAAAAAACACTTGTTCTTTCTTTTCGTAGCTGCCCTCTTTGATGTCTCTGAAAAAGTAGTTTGGTTTTAATGTGATTGGATCTACCTGACTTTCATAGATATCCACGACTTTGAAGAATAATTTAAAAATTCCTATCGATTTTCCTTTTGCAATAAATTGGTGCTGATTATTGATTGAACTCACTTCCAGTTCAGCTATTCCGGCATCGAAGTGGGCGTAATGGATTTTATATCTCAGTTTCTCTCCCATCTTAAATGGGACTTGAATGGACTGAGCAATATTATGCTCATAAACAGAAAACACTAAAAAGAGGAGTATTTTAAGATTCATATTTTTGGATAATTATAGATAAGCCACAAATTATAGTGTTAATATAGTGTGCTTTGGTCCATTTTGACTTCTCCAAACAAATCATCATATCCAATACATCTACCTTTTATTGTTACTCGGTCTCCTAAATTTATTGCAGGAAATACAAATGAACTGTCTTTCATGCAAGCAATTCCTGGCTCTAGTAAAATCATCTGTTGCGAAAAAGACAAAACATTACCCTCTATAGCCAATACCTGATTTATATATAATTCATTTGCTTTTTTCTGTTGGTGAGAAAAGTTATGGTGGAGGCTATCACTGCTCATGTGGAATTTTGGATTTTCTATGCGAATATCTCTATGAGATTGATAGGCGTAGGTATAAACAAGACAGAGTATAAGTATTAGTGTGGAGATAAGAATAATTATTCTGATTTTCATAAATATGTAATTTCATCAAATTTATTGAAAAATTCATACCTAGCTAAGCATCTGAAATATTATTATGTGATGTTCCTCATTAATCTAATTTTCCATTAGTGCAAGTCATAAATTCATCTACTTTTAAGTGCGTAAAAAGAGTTTATAATTGTACCTTTAAAAAGAATTAAATTGACTACCGCCTCATTGTAAGATGAAAAGATCTCTTTTTTACGTTTTAAGTCTTTTGTTTATGCCCCACTGTACTTATGAGAGTGAGGAGAGTTTATATGGGCAAGAACTCTGCGACACTACTTTTCTTTCTTTCGCTCTAGATATTTCTCCTATTGTTGTAGATCACTGCTCGGGATGTCACGGGGGAACGTCTACTTCGGCAGCATCGGCAGGATTGCTATTGGTGAGCTATTCTCAAATTCAATCAGCAGCTACCGATCTTAGTCTTAGTGGTATGATAAATCGTGTCAGTCGTTTGCAAGGAGATCCTTTGATGATGCCCTCAAGTTATCGAATTCCACAATGTCAGATTGATAAAATTATTGCCTGGGTCGACCAGGGAGCTCTAAATAATTAGTTATGAAAAACATATTGGTTATTATTTTTATGATTTGCTCTTCTTCTCTTTGCGCACAAAGATATATGACGCGTTCTGCCGAGGTTTACTTCTTGTCAGAAAAAGAAGCCTTGGAAGTAGTTGAAGCAACAAACAATCAGGTGGGTGCTGTCATCGATTTGGAAACATCAGAAATTGCTTTTCAGATTCAATTGCGTGCATTTCATTTTAAAATCGCATTGATGGAAGAACATTTTAATGAAAATTATGTAGAATCAGACCTTTATCCCACAGCCACATTCAGGGGTGCTTTTCTTGATCTTCCAGAAACAATCTCTTCAGAAATTGAGCTCCAAGTTCAAGGCGAAATGGATTTTCATGGACTAAAACAGAAAATGATATTGCCTGTAAAAGTTTCTATAAAAGATAATATACTTAAGGGTTCTACTCAATTTAGTCTATTATGTTCTGATTTTGGAATTGAGATTCCAAAAATTGTTTCTGACAAGTTAGCCAATGATATTAAAGTTATAGTCAATGCCGAATTAAGTAAAATATAAATTGCATGAGACATAGTTTCTTTTTCTTTTTCTTTCTTTTTTCAGCAATTTTAGAAGCTCAAGATGATTTGATGTCCCTGTTGGGAAAGCCAGAATCATCTTCAGTTCAAGCTACTTTTAAAGGAATTAGAGTCATCAATGGACAATCTGTCGAGGTTGTCGCAAAAGGTGATTTATTGTTTGTGATTGAACATCGATTTGGTACTATTAGTAGTGGCGCATACGAACTTTGGGGTTTAGATCAAGCCTCTATGCGAATGTCTTTTGATTATGGATTTGCTGATGGTTTTTCGATATCTGTGGCAAGAAGTTCTTTTCAGAAAACATATGAGAGTTCTGCAAAAATGAAGTTGCTAAGACAAAAAGTTTCGGGGGGATCTCCCATTTCTTTGACTGCTTATTCTGCTGTTTTTTTAAATTCAGTCCGGTGGATAGATGATGAACGGGACAATATGTTTAGGTCACGTCTTTCTTATGCTTATCAGTTTATGTTCGCTAGAAAATTTAATCAAAACTTATCTCTTCAACTTACGCCAAGTTTTGTTCATAGAAATTTAGTTCTCACAGAGGCTACGGAAAACGATTTTGTCGCTCTAGGATTCGGAGGACGTTATAAATTATCTAAGCGAGTTTCTTTAAATGCAGAATATTTTTATCAATTTGATAGAGGTCCTGAAGATTTCACCAACTCACTATCTGTAGGTTTTGATATTGAAACTGGAGGCCATGTATTCCAGCTTCATTTGACCAATTCTCAAGGAATGTTCGAACGTTCTTTTATAGGAGAAACTATTGGGAAATGGTCACAAGGCGATATCTATTTTGGTTTTAATATTTCTAGAGTTTTTTCTTTGTGATATCTCTTGTAATTTTTATACTGGAGAGTATTTTCTTTTGCAAATTTGAATTATTGATGAAGTTTAAAATTTGCTGTAATTAACAATAAACTCGCGTTATTTCCCAGCAAATAAAATCGTTGTTTGATAAATAAATCAATTTTTTATTCAACTTATTTTCATCTCTTAGATTTTATTGTTAACCTCATTTTTAAAAATTATATTCTCCTCCAATTATTTTTTATCTACTATGAAGAGGTTTTATTTAAATTAATGATGCTTTCGAAATCATTTAATAGATTATTTTCTCGGGTTCAATAAATGCGTTAGATTAATGATAAGTTAGTTTTAATATGCAAAGTAAAATGGGTGTGTAAATTACTATCCAATATAATGAGCAAAAGATACAGGGAAGTTTTTTTAAATCACGAAATGATTTAAAAAAATCAAGGCGAGGAATATGATTAGTATTGAGTTTAGCCAAATATAATTTTTGTTATAATAAAAGTAATTCGAAATAATGGCTGACAGGGGAATAGCTAGACACCCATAGCTCAAAAATATAGGACAATAACTAATTTGTGTAAAAATCATCCCTAGTAAGAGAAACCATAGAAGAAGAATATAGGATTTTCGAGCTTTTATATTTTTGTGTTTTAAACCGATGATCAGCTCAAACATTGCAAACAATATAATAATTAATAAGAAGCATAGAGTTAAATAATTACCATAGTTTATTGTGGTCGAATCAATCGATGTTGATACTTTTGATGTTTGGAATGAGCTAAGGATATAATCCAAATTTAAGTTGGCAAAAATATTACTAGACACCAAAGTGTAAAAAATTAGCCAAGGTGTCATAAACCCTACAAGGCTAAGTATCCAATGTCTCCATTCTATCTGAGAGAATATAGACATGCCAATCAAAATAATAGGTGCGAAAATGATAAAAGGAGGATGTATAATAGTAGATATTCCAATCATTACGGAAGCATTAAAAATAGTAGGATATGCTTCTTTATTTAAATAAAGAGTTAGTATTTTTTTGAGTGCAAATAGTGTAAAACCAAGAGAAATTAATATTGGACTCCACTGAATAGATTGTGGAAAGCATGTTAAAAGTAAAAAGTAAAAAAGAGCAGGAAATAACGAGTTTACAGAAATAATTTTTTGATTGACCACTATTTTGTTGACATAAATACATTGCCCAAAAATGAAAGCCCCCAAGAGTAATCGTTGGATAAAAATCGGTTTAATAAGTAATTTCATCATTAGTCCAAAAGGTGTGTACTCCTCGTGCTTTATAAAGTGAAAAGGGATAAAAGAAAGTAACGACCAAATGGAAATTACAGCAATAAGTAGGCAAAAGATTGAGGGCCACTGATTATGGCGAAATAAATTGACTATCATAAGGTAAAAATACGTAAATTTGAATTTTAAAATTAAACCTAAACCTAAACCTAAACTAACCAATCTATAATGACTGAGGTTATATATGCCATTGGAGATTTTTTTGAGTTTTCCTTCGAAATTCTTAATAGCTTGGGCATGATTCCTAATATCGTGCTTATCATTCTAGGAATTATTGGTCTTGCATTTTGTATGAAAGTAGTGACTACTGAGAAAAATATTCTCGAATAATATCCGCACTACCCAACTTTCATATCTTTTTGTTTTATTTTCACAAATCAAACCCGATGTCACTTCGAAAATACTTGTCTTTAAAAGAAATTTCTTCCGCATTTCTATAGCTCATTTTAAGAGCTTCTTTCATGGATTCATCAATAGAAGTTATTGCCATCACTCTACCTCCTGAAGTTTCTAGATGCTCTAGTTTTTTCTGAGTACCTGCATGAAATAAAATAGTTTCTGCTCCCGGCTTCATACCAGTAATTTTATACCCTTTTGTATAATCTTCAGGATATCCTCCAGAAACCATCATTACAGTGGCAGCAAATCTGTGGTCTATCTCTATATGTTTTTCATTCAATTTATTTTCACCTACCGCAATAAATAATTCTAGAAGGTCAGAGTTTATTCTTGGAAGAACTACTTCTGTTTCTGGATCACCCATTCTTACATTGTATTCTATGACAAAAGGCTCATTATCTACTTTGATTAATCCAATAAAAATAAATCCCTTATAAGGAAGGTTGTCTTTTATAAGCCCTTGAATTGTTGGCTTAACAATTTGATTTTCTATTTTTTGCATGAAGACTTTGTCTGCAAATGGTACCGGAGAAATAGCCCCCATTCCACCTGTATTTAGACCGAAATCCCCCTCTCTAATTTTTTTATAGTCTTTTGCCGTGGGAAGAATCTTATAATTAACTCCGTCGGTCAAGACAAAAACAGATAGCTCGATTCCCTCTAAAAATTCTTCAATAACCACCTTTGAACTGGCTATCCCAAATTTTGATTCGGTCAGCATTTGTTTTAATTCTGACTTTGCTGCGGTTAAAGAGTCTAATATGAGTACTCCTTTTCCTGCTGCCAATCCATCTGCTTTTAATACGTAAGGAGAATTTAGTATTTCAAGAAAATCATATCCCTCTTCTATGTTTTCTGATGTGAATGTTTTGTATTTGGCGGTAGGTATTCCATGACTAAATAAAAATTCTTTGGCAAAATCTTTTGATCCTTCAAGTTTTGCAGCTGCTTTTTTGGGACCAATCACAGGAATACATTTTAGGGCTTCATCAGCCAAAAAGAAATCATGAATTCCTGAAACAAGTGGGTCTTCTGGTCCTACAACAAGCATACCGATATCTTTTTCAAGACATATTGATTTGATGGCGGAAAAGTCATTCATATCAATGGGTATATTTTCTCCCAATATACCAGTACCCCCATTTCCTGGAGCAATAAATAAATTATTTAATAAGGGACTTTGAGATAATTTCCAAGCGAAAGCATGTTCGCGGGCTCCCGATCCAAGTATAAGTACATTCATTTTACAGTGGAATATTTCCGTGTTTCTTTTTAGGTAAATTGTCAACCTTATTTTCTAGCATTTTAAAGGCCTTGATTAATTTTGTTCGGGTCATATTAGGTCTTATGACTTCATCTACATATCCCCTTGCAGCCGCATTATAAGGATGTGCAAAAAGATCAGAATACTCTTTTTCTTTTTCTTCCCATTTAGCCATAGAATTTTTTGCTTCTTTAATTTCTTTTTTGAAGATAATTTCTGCAGCTCCTTTGGCACCCATTACTGCAATCTCCGCACTAGGCCAAGCATAGTTCATATCTGCTCCAATATGTTTGGAATTCATAACATCATAGGCTCCTCCGTATGCTTTTCTAATAATTACAGTAATTCTAGGGACAGTTGCTTCAGCAAAGGCATATAATAATTTTGCTCCACTCGTTATTATTCCATTCCATTCTTGATCGGTTCCTGGAAGAAATCCAGGAACATCCTCTAAAACCAACAAGGGAATATTGAAGCAGTCACAGAACCGTACAAATCTAGCCCCTTTTTTAGACGCCTCAATATTTAATACACCGGCTAAAAATGAAGGCTGGTTTGCAATAACTCCAATAGATTTTCCAGCAAGTCTTGCAAATCCTACAAGAATGTTCTCTGCAAAATTTTTGTGAACTTCGAAGAAAGAATTGTTATCAATAATTCCATTCACAACTTCTCTCATATCATAAGGATGATTTGAGTTTTCTGGAATGATTTGGTTTAATGAGTCTCTTGTTTCATCAGAAGCATTATATAAAATACTTGGAGGAGTTTCCTCGCAGTTTTGAGGGATATAACTTAGGAGTGTTTTTAAGTCTTTAATTAGTGTAATCTCGTTATTACAAGAGAAGTGTGCAACACCAGATTTTGCCGAGTGGGTCGATGCACCTCCCAACTCTTCAGATGTAACTTCTTCGTGTGTTACAGTTTTAACAACATTAGGACCAGTTACAAACATGTAAGAACTGTGCTCAACCATCATAATAAAATCTGTGAGTGCAGGAGAATAAACGGCACCTCCTGCACATGGTCCCATAATTGCAGACAATTGAGGGATTACACCTGATGCCATCGTATTCTTGTAAAAAATATCTGCGTATCCCGCCAGGGATACTACTCCTTCTTGAATTCGAGCGCCACCAGAATCATTAAGACCCAAAATAGGCGCCCCATTCTTCATAGCTAAATCCATTACTCTGCATATTTTTTGAGCGTGATATTCAGCTAGAGACCCCCCCAGCACAGTAAAGTCTTGAGCAAATATATAGGTGAGTCGATTATTCACTTGACCAAAACCAGTAACTACACCATCACCTAGAAATTTTTGTTTTTCTAGTCCAAAGTTGGAAGAACGATGGGTAACTAACATCCCTATCTCTTCAAAAGACCCTTCGTCCACAAGGAAATGAATCCTTTCCCTAGCAGTTAGTTTTCCTTTTTTGTGTTGGGCTTCAATTCTCTTTTCGCCACCCCCTTTTTGAGCTTGCTCTATTTTTTTTTGAAGTGCATTCATTTTTTTTTGCATAATCTAATATTTAGTCTAGGTTTAGTCTAGTTTTAGAACAGCCATAAACGCAGATTGAGGGATTTCTACATTCCCTACTTGACGCATTCTTTTTTTCCCTTTCTTTTGTTTTTCAAGTAATTTTCTTTTTCGAGAAATATCTCCCCCATAACATTTTGCAGTCACATCTTTTCTGAGGGCTTTGACTGTTTCTCTAGAAATAATTTTTGATCCAATAGCAGCTTGAATAGCAATATCAAATTGTTGTCGAGGGATTAATTGACGAAGTTTAATGCAAATTTTCTTACCAATATTATGAGCATTATCACGGTGTATTAGTGCTGATAAGGCATCTACTTGGTCTCCATTTAATAAAATGTCCATTTTGACTAAATTTGATTGTTGATAACCGGTGGGCTGATAGTCAAATGAGGCATAACCCCTTGAGATAGTTTTTAAACGATCATAAAAATCAAAAACAATTTCTGCAAGTGGGAGTTCAAAGCTAAGTTCTACTCTATCTGCGGATAGGTAAACTTGGTTATTGAGAACTCCTCGTTTCTCAATGCAAAGAGTGATAATTGATCCAATATATTCAGATTTAGTAATGATTTGAGCAGAGATATATGGTTCTTCAACTTTATCAATAGTTGATGGATCTGGGAGATCTGAAGGATTATTAACAAGAAGTTTTTCTCCTTTTCTAGAATATGAAAAATAGGATACATTTGGCACAGTTGTAATTACTGTCATGTCAAATTCTCTTTCTAAACGTTCTTGAATAATCTCCATGTGAAGCATCCCCAAGAACCCACATCGAAAACCAAAACCCAAGGCTGCGGAGGATTCAGGTTCAAAAGTAAGAGAAGCATCATTTAGCTGTAACTTTTCCATGGACGTCCTCAGCTCTTCATAATCTTCAGTATCCACTGGATAGATTCCAGCAAAAACCATCGGCTTTACATCTTCGAAGCCGTCAATGGGTTGTTCACAGGGTCGATCAGTGTGGGTAATTGTATCACCTACTTTGACTTCATTTGCCACTTTAATTCCTGAAATAATGTAGCCTACATCCCCAGCTTTGATTTCTTTTCTGGGCTCTTGGTCTAATTTCAGAGCCCCAATTTCATCAGCAAAGTACTCTTTTCCGGTTGCAAAAAACTTCACTTTTTCACCCTTTTTTATCGTCCCATTAGTGATTTTAAAATAGGCTTCAATCCCTCTAAAAGGATTGAATACGGAATCAAAAATTAAAGCTTGTAATTCACCTTCTTCATTCCCATCAGGTGAAGGGATTCTTTGAATAATCGTTTCTAAAATCTCTAAAATTCCAACTCCAGTTTTAGCACTCGCAGAAATAATTTCACCTCTGTCACAACCAATCAAATCAATAATCTGATCTTTCACCTCTTCTGGATTTGCACTGGGTAGGTCAATCTTGTTTAGTACAGGAATGATTTCTAAATCGTTTTCCAGTGCTAAGTAAAGATTAGAAATCGTTTGGGCTTGGATACCTTGAGCTGCGTCCACAATCAACAGAGCTCCCTCACATGCCGCAATGGAGCGGGAGACTTCGTAGGAGAAATCGACATGCCCGGGTGTATCGATTAAATTTAATCGATACAAAATTTCATTAGAAAGAAATTCCATTTGAATGGCATGACTCTTGATTGTTATTCCACGTTCGCGTTCAAGGTCCATATTATCAAGAACTTGATTTTGGGATTCTCGCTCAGAAACTGTTTGGGTGTGTTCCAAAAGTCGATCAGCTAAAGTGCTCTTTCCATGGTCAATATGTGCAATAATGCAAAAGTTGCGTATGTTTTCTTGTTTCATTAATGCAAAACTAAACTATTTGATGTAAATAGTAAATTGCATTGGCACCTAAAAAAACTTATATTTGCGATTGGATGTTTTGTGTTATTAAAATAGGAATTTATTTTATTATTTATTTCAGTATTCCCTTATTTTAGACTATATGATATTCTACTTAAATAGTAATATGACATTACAATGATCAAGATTTTAAAGCTTATAGTTTGTTTATTTTTATTGACTCAAAATCTTAGAGCTCAAATCACGACTTCATGCCAAGAAACTGAAGTCGGTGTTGTCGTTACTCTTTTATATACTCAGACTGGTCCAAATCAGGTGTCATGGGATATTCAGGATAGTGATGGGGTTGTCTTAGGTCAAGCTCCCTTCGCTTATGCAGCCAATTTTCTATATGTGTCAGAAGAAGTATGTTTGCCTGAGGGCGAATCTTATACCTTTAATGCATACGATGCTGGTGGAAATGGGTGGGGTTCAAATTCTTTCTACGAAGTTGGTATGTGTGGAGGAAATTCATTGCTTATCAATAATAATGGAAACGCACCCTCTGGAGATGGTGTTTCACAAGATTTTTATTTACCTGTTGTCACAGATAATTGCTTTTGTTTTTCCTTAAGTCTATCCCCATCAAGTGCCTCCTCTACTTCTGCCTCAGATGGTTCCGTTCAAGCAACAACCTATGGAGGGAATCCTCCATTTACTTTTGAGTGGTCCAATGGAGTTACTACTCAAAATTTAGATAATGCTCCTCCAGGTGTATATGTCCTTTCAGTTATTGATAATTTGGGATGTGAGTTTACTCAGATGGTTGAAATTCAGGGTCCAAGTATTTATATGTCTCCCATTGATGTTAATGTTTGTACAGGTTACTTTTATGATTCAGGAGGTTCAACTGGCAACTTTTCTTCTGGTGAAAATTTTGAGATGACAATCTGTAGCGATGATCCTGAATTAAGTTCAGCAATTGACTTCACTTTTTTTGATTTGAGTGGTTCATTTTTCTCTAGTCCAGAGATGACTATTTACGATGGAAATTCTATTTTTTCTCCCGTTTTATATTCATATGATAGTTCTGGAGATCCATCACCTGGAAATATTTCTGCATCTGATTCAAATCCTTCTGGCTGCCTTACAGTAGTCTTTTCTTCTAATAATTTTGAATCTTCTGGTTGGATTGCTGAAATTAATTGTCAGTACCCTTGTCAAGAATTTACTGTAGAGATAGAGTCTAGTGATTTGATTAATGCTCAAGGTGAAATAGAAGCTTGTTCAAATATTGACTTAAATGCTCTCACTACGTTTCCAGATAATGACTCTAACTACAATCAATCTGATAATACTACCTCATTTGACTGGGTTTTTGGAGATGGCCAAGTATCCAATTTGCAATCTATCAGTTATTTATATGCAGAAGAGGGTGAATTCGAATTAAGTGTTATTGCTACTGATGTCAATGGTTGCTCGGCAGAAGCATTGATTGTTGTAATTAATGATGCACCTGGATTAACTACTACCCTTTTTTCATTGGAAGATAGCGAAATTTGTCCCGAGACATTCGTCCAAGTAAGTGCAGTTGTTCCTGGTTCTGGCACTGGTGAAACTTCTTTTTTTGAGAGTATTACTTGGGTTATCGTTGAAGATGCCCTCAATGTTGGAGAGGACTTTGGAGATCCAATATATTTACCAGATGGAAGTGGAGTGTCTTATGAAACCTTTGTTAATGTGACTGCTTTTGATCCCTCAGCAATTTTAGATGATGACGATTTTGTCCAAGTTTGCGCAGAAATAGAGCATTCTTATCTAGGAGATTTAGATATGTCTCTCACCTCTCCTAATGGAACTACAGTAAGTTTATTTACCCAAGTTGGAGGTAGTACATGGTTGGGAAATGCTCTTGATAATGATGCTACTCAAACACCCGGAGAGTGTTGGAATTACTGCTGGTCTATAGAACCTGAATTCGGAACTTTTGCAAATTCCTTAGGTAATACTATTCAAGCACCCCTAGGAGGTAATTCAATGATTCCGGGTTCATATGAACCATTAGGAAATTTTTCAGATTTTGAGGGTTCTGGTG
>CAZEWZ010000029.1:0-16563 GCA_964516765.1 uncultured Cryomorphaceae bacterium
TTATGGAGGAGTTAATTGTTCAGATGGTTCTGAAACAACGCAAACATCTGATTGTATTTACCCAATGTGTGTTTCTACTACATCATGTTCAGCCCCATCTAACTGGGAAGTGACTGTTACTAGTTCCAATCATACGATTATGATTCCTTCTGAAGCTATCTTTACCGATGCGAATGGAAATGCATTAGGCAATGTATTTGTAGGTGTGTTCTTCCAAAATTTAAACGGTGAAATGCAATGTGCTGGATATGCTGAATGGAACGGTACCATTACTCAAATCGCTGCGATGGGAGATGACAGTACAACTGATGAATTAGACGGAATGACTGAAGGGCAAAATTTTATTTGGATGGTACATGACTGTGCTGATAACGAAATTTATTCTGCTTCTGCAATTTGGCTTCAAGATTCTCCTTCTTATACTTCTAGTGGGATTAATTTCATTGAATCGATCTCTCTTGGAACTCCTGGTCCTTCTGATCAGATATTATCCATAGGAGAAGGATGGAGTATAATTAGTACTTATATGATACCAGAAAATCCTGCATTGAATGATATATTATCTCCCATAGTAGATCAAGTAATTATTGTTAAAGATTATTTGGGAGCTGCTTATTTACCAGAATACAGTTTTAACGGAGTTGGAGATATAACAGTAGGTCAAGGGTATCAGATCAAGTTACTTGGTTCTGCAGAATTAACAATTGTGGGGGATTATGTATTGCCTGAAGAAAATCCTGTTGATTTAGTGGGAGGATGGAATACCATTGGATATTTAAGGCTGAATCCCGCAGCTGCAGATCAAGTATTTTCAGATTTGGTCCTTGAGAATAACCTTGTTATTGCAAAAGATTTCCTAGGATCCGCGTACTTGCCTGAATTTAATTTCAACGGCATAGGAGATCTTGCGCCAGGCCAAGGATATCAAATAAAAACTCAGACTATTGGTGTGTTGCAATACTTTTCTAATGACGAGTCTTACAGAACTTCTACTATTTATTCATTGATAAATACCACTAAACATTTTAATAATTTATTACCCACAGACAACAATATGACTTTAGTCATTCCTAGTTCAGCTTGGGATATGATTCCAGAAATTGGTTCAGAGATTGCTGCATATAGTCAGAAAGGTAATATCGTTGGTGTTGGAGCTTATAATCACCCTACAACTGTATTATCTATATGGGGTAATGACCCGACTACAAATATTCAAGAAGGATTATCAAAAGAGGAAAATATTCGATTGGAGCTTTGGAATGTTTATGAAACAAAAAGCTTAACTGTGACCCATTGGAGTAAGGGGTCGGGTGAATATATTTCGAATGACATTCAGGTGATTGGTGCGATTGCTTCTGAAGCAAATTCTTTCAGATTTATTGGTTTATTTGATGCCAGACCAAACCCTTCTTCCGATCAGACTAATTTGAGCTTCGAAATTGTAAAATCTTCTGAAGTTAGTCTGATTTTAACTAATATATTAGGGGAGCCTGTCAAATCAATAATCAATAATCAAACAATGTTAGAAGGCATTCATCAGATAAATATCAATACTTCAGCACTACCCTCAGGGATCTATTTCTATACTTTATTGTGTGAAGGAAAATCACAGACAAAGCATCTGAATATTTTTAGATAATAAAATGCTTCTTATAAGTAGTTTTTTTGATTATTATAAACTTTATATACTTGGAGAATGAAATATGCTTTAGCTATAATATTTACTTTTTTTGGAGGTAGTTTGATCGCTCAAAATTATTATCAAAATGTGTCTACAGCTTCAAGTATTTCCTTGCGAAATAGTCTTCATAATCTTATTGATAACCATAATGTAGCTTCCTATAATGCTTGTAAAAATCATTTAAAAAATACTGATGAAGATCCAAATAATCCGGATAATGTAGTTTTGATTTATAAGCAAAACAGCATATTTCAAGACGATTTTGCATCAAATTCAGAAGTTGATTTTTGGAATCGAGAGCATGTATGGGCCAAATCATTAGGGGGCTTTACATCCGGACCTGCATATTCAGATCTTCACCACTTAAAACCTGCAGATAACACAGTTAACACCTCAAAAGGAAATAAGAGTTTTGATGATGGTGGTCAGCAACATAATGAAGCTACCCAGTGTTCGTTTACAGACTTCACTTGGGAGCCAGCAGACAATGTTAAAGGTGATATAGCGAGAATACTTTTTTATATGGATGTTCGTTATGAAGGTGACGGAAATGAGCCAAATCTTACTATTGTTGAAGAAGTGAATACTTACCCCAATCCCAATATTGGTAGACTAAGCACACTTTTGCAATGGCATATTCAAGATCCTGTGGACGCATTTGAAATAAATCGAAATGAAGTGATTTATGGAATACAAGATAATCGAAACCCATTCATTGACCATCCGGAATATGTTTCTATTATTTGGGATACTGAAATTACAGTGTCTCATGCACTGAGTTTAAAAGGAGTAATGGATTTTGAACTTTCTGATACTAATGGAAAAGCTTTACATCTATATGCTGAACAAGATATTCCAAATTTGGCTGTATACGGAATTGGGGTAGCTAATAATGGAGGTGGTTCAGATGGAGAAGAAGAAATTCTTCCCATAATTTCAGTATCTGCAGGGGCACATATTCTTTTGGCCCGAAATCCAGATGCGATTGAAGATTATCTGGGCGATTGTTATTTAAATTTTGATCATGTTATTACAGCAACTTCTTCAATTTCTCAAAATGGAGATGATGCCATTGAATTATATGAGCAAGGTCAAGTAATCGAAGTATTTGGCGATGTAGATATAGATGGTTCGAATCAAGATTGGGAGTATACTGATTCTTGGGCTTACAAGATTAATGGACAGTGGAATTTCGGTCTCAATTGCGAAGGTTTGGTCTCGCAGATTAATGGTTCTGGAATGTTTTCTTTTGACCCAGAATCTCTCCCTGCAAATTCATCGATGAATGTATACTATCATGTTCCATCTAATGCCCACGAATTTTCTCCCATTTTATTAGTTTTGCATGGAGCAAGTAGAAATGCCGATGATTATAGAAATGCATTTGTTTCAAAATCTGAAGAATTAGGTTTTATAGTGGTTGCTCCAGAATTTTCTGATAATGATTATCCTGGTGGAGATTCATATAATCTAGGTAATATTTTTATTGATGGTGATAATCCGAGTGTCAGCACTTTAAATTCTGAGAATGAATGGGCTTTCTCGGTATTGGATCCTTTATATAATCAAGTTAAGAGTCTCACGAACAATATTTCTGATAGTTATGACGTATTTGGAAATTCGGCAGGCGGACAAGTCGCACATAGATTGCTAATGTATAAGCCTACAAGTCCAATTAATAGAATTATATCATGTGCTTCAGGTTGGTATACATTTCCAGATAATGAGATTGATTTTCCTTATGGATTGGCTTTATCTCCTGCGGAGGACTTAAATCTACAAAGCCTTTTTAATAAAGAAATGACTGTTATGGTTGGTGCCCTTGATAATGACCCAAATGCAGCAGGTCTTAGGCATACTGATGAAGCTGAGCTTCAAGGAGCTCATCGGCTCGAAAGAGCAACAAGCTTTTATAATCATAGTTTGGCGATGTCCGAAGTCATGAATATCCCTTTTGCTTGGAATCTGGAAATAATTCCTAGTATTGGACACGATTATGAATCGATGGCTCCTTTTGCAGCAGAGGCATTATATGCATCACAGAATCTGTACACAAACTGTATTTATCCTTTTTGTAATCAAGTAATTGGCTGCATGAATACTGGCGCCTGTAATTTTAACCCGTTAGCTGATCTGGACAATGAGGGATGTGAGTTTCCAATTTTATATTATGATTGCAACTCTGAGTGTCTTTTTGATACAGATGGAGATGGTGTATGTAATGAACTTGAACTATTTGGATGTATGGACCCTGAAGCATTAAATTATAACTCATCAGCTACAGAGAATAGTAATATTTGTGAGTATCCTATTGAGATTACAAATGCTCTTAGTTTGAAGGGAATTTTAGATCTCGATGTCCCCTCGGGAGGTTCGGATGGAAAGGCAATTCATTTTCAGTCCAATCAAAATATTTCTAATCTGAGTATTTTTGGGGTCGGCGTGGCTAATAATGGAGGAGGTTCAGATGGACAAGAAGAAACCTTTCCTGAAATTTCTGTAGAAGCAGGAGATCATATTCTTCTTGCTAGATCTCCAGAAGCCTTGTCTTCCTATTTTGCTGACTGTTATTCCTATTTTGATCATGTTATTCTTGCAGGATCAGGGATTTCCCAAAATGGAGATGATGCCATCGAGTTGTTTGAGTCCGGAACTGTGATTGAGACTTTCGGATTGATTGACCAGGATGGCTCTGGACAAGAATGGGAATATTTAGATTCTTGGGTATATAAATCCGAGAGTGGAGTTTGGATTCATGCTGCATTGAATTGTTCGGATAATACTGATAATACTGAAAGTTCTTCTTGTCCTTACCCGCTTTGTTTAAATGTAGGTCCTCCAGTTGTTCAATCTATTTTATTACCACTTGGATGGAGTATTATGTCCACATTTATGAATCCTGAAAATAATTCTATTGATTATATCTTTAGTCCGGTTGTTGAGTCATTAATCATTGCTAAAGATTATTTGGGAACTGCTTATCTTCCATACTATGAATTCAATGGAATTGGCGATATTGAGATTGGTAGAGGATATTCTATCAAAATGTCTTCAGCCAATTCACTCTCTATTTATGGAGAGTATTTATTTCCTAACGAAAACCCAATAAGTATTGTTTCAGGCTGGAGTATTTTAGGTTACTTAAGAATGGATTCATATCCAGTAGATCTAATCTTTGAATCTCTAGTAGCCAATAATTTACTTCTAATTGTAAAAGACTTTAATGGCTCGGCTTATCTTCCAGAATATACTTTTAATGGTATTGGCTTGATGAATCCAGGTCAAGGATATCAAATTAAAACAACAGGTCCTGCTTTATTGGAATATTAGAATGTCAGCCTTTATTTAGCCTTAATTTTTTCACACTCTTATTATTCAGATTAACAATATAATTCTGAGTAATTTGTAGTAATATTTCTTATTTTTGCAAAATATTTAAAAAATTAATTTTAATCAATTGTAGAAATTGGTTTTAACTGTTAAAACTCATGAAAAAAGTCCTGATTAGAAGAATTTCATTGCTTGCTGCACTTGTGTTTATTATCTTCTCTTACATTATAAGTAGTAAACTTGAGTCTCAAAAGATGGCACCCAAAAAGTTGGGGACAACCATAGAATTGCCATTGGTAAATGTATTTGGTAGAGTCCAACAAAATGAGCAAATTTGCATAGATCTTTCTGGCCGACTTTCCGCGCGTGAAAAGATTGACATATATGTTGAAGTTACCGGCCAATTGATAGCTTCCGGGAAAGAGTTTAGAGAGGGTGTATCTTTTGTCAAGGGTGATACATTATTGCATTTGAATGATGAGGACAGTCGCATGAGTATTCAAGCTTCTCGTTCCACTTTCCAAAGTTTATTAACGAGTATCCAAGCAGATTTAGCTACCGATTTTTCTGAGAACTTTTCAATTTGGCAAAAATATATGAACGATTTTGATCCCCTAAACGAATTGAAGGAATTGCCCGAAGTGACGGATCAAAAAGAAAAAAATTTTTTAGTTATCAACCAGGTATACAATCAATTTTTCTCTATTAGAAGTCAAGAGTCTAAGCTCAGGAAATATACTATTATATCTCCCTTTGATGGCATAGTTCATTCAGCCAATGCAGTTGCTGGATCAGTAATTCGATCAGGACAAAAAGTAGGAGTACTCGTGGGAACAATGCACTATGAGTTAGAAGTAGGAGTAAGCATAAGTGATAGAAATAAAATAAATATCAATGATTCTGTTTCCTT
The DNA here is from genome assembly GCA_964516765.1 of uncultured Cryomorphaceae bacterium. Classification (GTDB taxonomy): domain Bacteria; phylum Bacteroidota; class Bacteroidia; order Flavobacteriales; family UBA7430; genus CAZEWZ01. The sequence goes on from CAZEWZ010000029.1 coordinate 5,922, forward strand.
GTTTTCGGAAGATATGCAAGGCCAATGGACCGGTAAAATTGACCGTATAGGAAAGGCTATTGACTCGGCGACCCAAACCTTTAAGGTCTTCGTTCGAACTTCTGGGGAGGATTTGGTTGAGGGTATGTATTTGAGCGCACGATTTAATGGATCTATTATACCGAAGAGTACTAAACTTGGGAATCATCTTCTGATAAATAATCAATTTGTTTATGGGGTAGAGAGAGATTCTATTCTTACTAAATATGTCGTAAAGGTCTTGCATGAAAATCAAGATCAGGTTTGGTTAAGTGGTATCCCTACTGACGCAATTTTGTTAGCTCAACCTATATCAGGTCTTAAAGAAGGTACATTTGTTAGGACAATTATTTTAAACAACTAGTGGAATGAAAAGTCTAGTAAATTATTTTATTAAATACCCCATTCTTGGGAATTTACTCATGCTGCTCATTCTTATTTTTGGAACTATGGGAATGGTTAACATTCGAAGCACTTTTTTTCCTCAAGCACCCATTAGAAATATTAGTATTCAGGTTATTTATCCGAATGCGTCGCCTGAAGAGATAGAAGAATCAGTTGTGCTTAAAATTGAAGATAAACTCAGGGGTGTTACCGGGATTGAACGCGTAACCTCCATATCTAGTGAAAATTTAGGCTCCCTGGATGTAGAAATCAGACAAAATGCAGATATAGAGCAAGTACTTCAGGATGTTAAAAATTATGTCGATCAAATCAATTCCTTCCCATTGGGATTAGAGTCCATAAATGTCTACAAACTTGAGGTAGTTAATACTGCAGTCAGTTTTGCAATAAAGGGTTCAGATGATCTTAGAGAATTGAAAACTGTTGCTACCCGTATCGAAAGGGATTTATTAAGTACGCAAGGGATTAGTAAAGTCTCTCTTTCTGGATTTCCCGATGAAGAAATTTCAATTGAGTTTAAAGAAGACAAGTTGCGTGCCTATGGAATCAGCTTAGAACAAGTCCTAAAACGGATTCAATCAACGAATATAGAAGCTACCGGAGGAACGATTAAAGGTAGCCAAGAAGAACTTAAAATTCGAATAAAAAATAAATCTTATTTCGCAAAAGATTTAAAAGAAATCTATGTGATTTCTTCATTAGATGGTAGTCTCGTTAAGTTATCAGAAATTGCAGAAGTAAAAGATAAATGGGCAGAAGCTCCCGATCGAAACTACTTAAACGGCTCTCCTTCTGTCGCTATAGATATTAAATACACAAATGATGAAGATTTATTGAGTATTGTTCAAAATGTGAGACGGTATACAGAAGGTTTCAATGAACAAAATGAATCCTTAGAGATCATAATCATTAACGACCAGTCTAAAGTGGTGCAAGAACGTATTGATATGCTCACAAGTAACGGAATACTCGGTTTTTTTATCGTATTGATTTTGTTGGCCATTTTTCTTCATTATCGCTTGGCTTTTTGGGTGGCTTTGTCCATCCCTATTTCATTTGCGGGAATGTTCATCCTAGCCACATTTTTTGATGTTACACTCAATGTAATCTCCCTTTTTGGGATGATTACCGTGATTGGAATTTTAGTGGACGACGGTGTCATCGTTAGTGAGAATATTTACCGTCATTTTGAAATGGGAAAAGGAAGGATTCGTTCTGCTATTGACGGGACTTTAGAGGTAGTTCCAGCTGTATTTTCTGCAATTTTAACTACGATTATTGTATTTTCTACTTTCTTCTTTATTGAGGGCCGTTTGGGAGATTTCTTTGGCCAGATGGCCTTCATTGTCATTGCCACTCTTATTTTTTCTCTTGTGGAAGGAATTCTAATTCTACCCGCCCATGTTGCTCATTCGAAAGCATTAGATCGAAATATTAAACCCAACCGTTTGATGGTTTTTTTCTCCAATTTTATGGAGGGCATAAAAAACAAGTTTTATCTTCCTATTTTAACCTTCAGTCTGAAAAATGCAGCTTTTGCTTTGTCTGTTCCCATCGGTTTATTTATTATAACTATAGGGGCTATGAGTGGAGGAATAATTAGCAGTACTTTTTTTCCTTCCATAGAACAAGACAACATAGTCATCAATCTTAAAATGCCTGCGGGAACCAGTGAGAATATTACCAAAGAGAATTTAGACAAAATTGAGATTGCTATTTGGGAGACTAACGAGTATTTTAAGACCCGGCAAAACCATGGCAAAGACTTAATCCTTTCTGCTGATAAAAGAATTGGGCCTGTAGCTGGTCATATGGGGTCTATTAAGATGGAGTTGCTCGGAGGTGAGGAACGGGTTGTTAAACAGTTAGAAGTATCTAATTATATACGCCAATTGGTAGGAGAAATTGCAGGAGCTGAAGAGTTTTCATTTGGATCTGGGAGTCCTTTTGGGAAGCCTATCTCTGTCGCTCTCCGCGGAGACGATATGGAGGATTTGCGAGAGATAGTTCAAGAACTGACTATAGAAATGAAAAACTTATCAGATTTGAGTGATATCACCGACAGCGACCTAGAAGGTGCCAAAGAAGTTCGTGTAGAATTAAAAGAAAAAGCTTATTTACTCGGTTTTACAGAAAGAACAATTATCTCCCAAATTCGTCAAGGGTTCTATGGGGGTGAAGTACAACGTGTTCAAAGAGGACTCGATGAAATTAGAGTTTGGGTTCGGTATGATTTAGATCAACGCAGTTCTATAAAACAACTCAAAGATATAGAAATGTTGAGTAATTCTGGAGATCGATTTTTGCTTTCTGATTTGGTATATTTTTCCATAATTAGAGGAAATTTAGGAATTAATCATACTGATGGAAAACGTGAAATTATAGTAGAATCTAATTTATCCAATTCCGAGGTATCTACCTCAGATATTGTAGCCAATTTGTCAGAAGAAATTCTTCCAAGACTTCTTGCTGGAAAACCTAATATTGAATTTTCTTTTGAAGGTCAAGGCCGTCAACAAGCAAAATCTCAAGCGTCTATTGCAAAAGTGTTCCCGATTATACTTTTATTAATGATTGCTGTGATAATTTGTACTTTTAGGTCTATCTCGCAAACCTTAATTGTTGTTTTATTGATTCCTTTTGGTTTCATAGGAGTAGCTTGGGGGCATTATCTTCATGGGATGCAAGTGAGTCTTTTTAGTATGTTAGGCACCATCGCACTTATCGGTATATTGATTAATGATTCTCTAGTGTTTGTAAGTGCTTTTAATCACAATATTAAGAATAGAATCCCTTACAATGAAGCTCTCATGGGTGCCGCTATGAGTCGTTTTAGACCTATTTTATTGACCTCGATTACTACAATAGCCGGTTTAGCACCTCTCATTTTAGAAAAAAGTTTTCAAGCTCAGTTTCTCATACCAATGGCTTTATCTATTGCTTATGGTTTGGCGTTTGCCACTTTAGTAATTCTTATTTTACTTCCTGTATTACTACAAACTAGTAATCAAGTCAAATCTTTTGCGCATTGGTGGTGGAATAACAAAAGTCCTTGTCCAGAGCATTTAGAACCTGCATTTAAAGAGTTGAAGTATGAAAATTCAGAAGATTTTGAATCCAATTAAGGGACCTAATGAATCCATTACACAAATGAAAAAATCGTACTTACATATACTTTTGTTCTTTTTGGGAAGTTTTGCGCCACTTTATGCACAAATGTCTTTAGAAGATGCTCTAGAAATTGCTCTTGATCAAAATCTTAAGCTTAAAATTTCTACAAATAAAGTGTCTGCTGTTCAGAATACTGCCACTTTTGGTCAGGCAGGGTTATTACCCTATGTTAGTGCCACAGGAAGTTCCGATTATGGAAATAATAGTACTCAAATCGAATTTGCTGGAGATCAAGACCCCCTTAATGCGTCCAGTGCACAATCTTTAAATCTATTTACCAGCCTTTCTGCCACTTACACTCTTTTTTCCGGTGGAGCAAAGATTAATCTATTTAGAAAATTACGGATGGACGCTGATCTTAGTTCTCTAAAAAATAGACTAGATATTGAGTCCACTATTCTGTCGGTAGTATCAGCATATTCAAACGTATTAAGAGCTAAAGATAATTATCAAGCTTTGTTTGAAAGTATGAATCTTTCTCTAGAAAGAGTCTGTATGGCTAAAAAACAAAAAGAATTTAGTGGTGCAGGTCGATCAGTGCTTTTGAATGCAGAAGTAGATTTAAATCAAGACAGTGTTGCAAGCGTTCAAGCACTTCAGGCGCTTAAAGCAGCTGAAATTTCGTTCAATAAGTTATTGAATAGAGATCTAACTTATGAAGTTTCTCTTCAGAATCTTCCATTTCTATTCTCTGAAATTTCGGATTATGCAGTGCTAAAACAGACTATGTTACAGCAGAATGCAGAGGTTTTAACTGCTAGACTCAATGTCCAAAATTCGATACTATCATTAAAAATATCTAAGTCCTCATACCTACCTCAACTCAACCTTACTGGTTCTTATAATTTTGTCCGCTCAGAGACTGAAGGGAATTTCTTGACTTTAAACCAAAGCAAGGGTTTAGGAGTTCTATTTTCAGTTAGTTTGCCCATATATTCTGGAGGAACTAGAAACGCCTCCCTGAAAAATGCCAAACTTGATCTTTTAAATAATGAATGGGAGCTTAGAGAAACTTCCTTGTCCATGGAAGCAAATCTATTGAAGGCTTTTTCTGAATTTGAGAAAGCCCAACTGATAGTATTAATGGAAGAGAAAAACATTATACTTAATAAAGAGAATCTGGAATATGCTAAAAAATATTTTGTTGCCGGTATTTTATCTAGCAATGAATATAGACGTGCTCAAATCAACTTACTTTTAGTTAAGAACAATCTTAACAATGCTCGGTATAATCTTGTTTTGTCAGAAATGGAAGTTCTTCGATTGACAGGAAACCTTATCAATAGATTCTAGTTGTCTCTTTTATCTTTATCTTATTTCCTTTATATCTGGATTAATGACAATTTTTTTGTTGAAGATTTTTCCTTTGTTAGAATAAGAGAGATTGTAAATGCCGTTTTGCAGTATAGAGGTATTAATCATGAATGAATTTTCTGTTATCTTTTTTTCCATTAATTTATATCCCATTAAATTGAATATGCTGAGCGTTCCCCCAAGATTTTTTTCAGCCAAAGTCAATGTAAATATCTCGCTTGCAGGGTTTGGAAATAATCCGAAGACTTCTTTTTCTCTGTTCTGTTCGATATTGAGCTCTCCACAAGAACTCTGATATGAAATCTTTGAATTACTCAACAAAGATTCTATAAGTACCTGTAATGTTTCTTGAGATTCGTATAACACATAATTTAAATAGTCTTTGACTAAACGCAGTGTGATTTCGTGCTGTTCATTTCGATTAATTTCTGCTTCCCCACAGAATAATTCACCTAGATTACAACTAATATTATCTTCTGCAAAATAACAGTGTCTTCCATCAGTAATTGTAATATGTGTTTTGCATGGGCTTGCCAATGCCTCAAAGATAGGAGATTGATGGATGTTTGATGGAGCCACACAATCATCAGAACCAGAAAAAACAAGTGTGGGTGTAGAAATATTTTCTGCTGCACTGACTGCGGAGGGGGTCGTTTCTGCTGCTGCAAAGTTAATTAACGCATGAATATTTTCGTTGTTTTTTGCAGCTAAAAAAGAAGCTCCTCCTCCCATAGAATGACCCATAAGTACAGTTTTTTCTGACAAAGCTCCAAAATAAAATGAATTGCTGTTCGTATTCATAGACTGCATTTCTTGGGCAATAAATTTAATATCTTCCCCAAAATTTTCATGGCTAGGCGTAAGACTCATCTCTGTTGTTGGAAAACATAGAATATATCCTTCGGGTACCAAACTGGTCCAGAAGTTTTCATAAGCCATCCAGTCCATTAGAAAACCATGACCAAAAATCAGCACAGGGAAGTTTCCCTCATTTATATGATTATCTTTTTCTGCAGGATAATAAATTTCGACTGTAACCATTCGATCTCTATTTGTGTCATAAAGCTCTAAGGATTGCTGACCTATAAATAAGTTTTGAGCATCTAGGTAATTTACTGCACAGAAAAATGCCAGACATATTGTGAAAAAATATTTATTCATTTTTAGTCTTTTTTATTTACTGATATCGATTTTAAATTTCAGTTATTTAAAGTAAGGGTCTTTAAGTCCATTTTTGAATTTCTTAAGTGCTTCAGGACTTGAATCCACTCGCCAATTTAATTCCTTGTTAATGTGAAACCAGGTGAGCAATTTGATTCGAGGATATTCAAATTTAATCTTATTAAGGGCATCCTTAATCCACAAGGCTTTATTTTGATTATTAAAATCAAATTCTGGAGAGCCAAATTCGGCTATCATAATCGGTTGTGGTCCTAATCTGCTGCACGAATCGTAAAGGGCTCTAAAACAATTATCAAAATCTCGGAAAGGTCTAGAGCCACCCCATGGGTCTTTGGGATACCAATTGTATGCATCCATCCCAATCCAATCAACATATTCCTCTCCCGGCCAATACTTTTCAATATTATTCCAAGCCTCTCCGGGTAGATCAATACTGGGTCCGTGAGGGTTCCATATCCATTTGACATTGTTAGCTCCTATTTCTCTAAATTTATCTACAACATATTTCCATACGGCGACTACTTTTTCCGGCCCACCCATTTTGCCTCCATTTTTATTTCCACTCCACAAATACCAATTTCCATTAAATTCGTGAAGAAATCGAATCCAAATTTCGCTTTTCTGGGCTTTAGCTTTTTCAGCAAAACGAGTAAGATAAATGTCGTGATTTCCTTGTAATATTTGATTTATAAGTCCATAGTTTTTATCTAGTGGCATTGTGTTGTAGGCCACCGAGTCTGGAAAAAATAACTCCCAGGTTAAATGCGGGATACGATCTTGTTTTTTTAGTTCATTACAGGCTTCTGAAGGGAATTCTTCACCAAAAGTGGGGTACCACATGATTGAGGTTAATTTGTGGTCTATGAGTTCTTCAAATTCTTGAATTAATTGGTTTGCATTGCTAGGGTAATACCTACCGTTTTCCTGGAATATATATGAACTAACTTTACATCCTTCCCAGTTTCCTTCTGTCTTTTTCTCAATAATTGATACTTGATTATTAGCTTCTTGTGTTCCACATCCTTGACCAATTGACATTCCCAGGAAAATGAATAAATAAGCGTTTTTCATAAGTTTAATGTAAGATAAATTTCTGTTTAAGTATTTGGTTCTGAAGGTCTCCCGTTGTTAATGTAAAAGAACCTACTTCTGTTTTCCATTTATTTTTGGCATCGATAAAGCCCAGATCTTCGGAAGAGATTGTGAATATAATTTCTTTGGATTCTCCTGGGTTAAAATAAACTTTTTCAAATCGAATAAGTCTCTCAAAATCTGGATCTATGCTAGCATAATCATCTCTTATATATAATTGAACTACCTCTTTTCCGGGTATGGAACTTTGATTGGATATTTTTATACGAATATTTAAACTGTCATTTATGGATATTTCTTGTTTTTCAATGCCTAAACTTTCATATTTAAATTCAGCATAACTTAGGCCAAATCCAAAGGGCCATTGGGGGTCATAATCCGAATATCCCCCATAATTATCCGATCTATCACTCACACTATGAATATAGGGCATGGGGCTAGCGGCATGTTTTTGGTACGTAAATGGAAGTTTACCCGATGGATTTATATCACCAAAGAGTACTTCCGCGATTGCGTCTCCCCCTTCGTGACCTGGATAATAAGCCATGATAATTCCATCCACTAATGGCTCGATGTCGGAAATAATCCGCGAACGGCCTTCTAGTAATAAAAGAATAATGGGCTTTCCGGTTTTATGCATTGCTTTTACCAAATTTCTTTGTGCTTCTGGTAGCAGTAATTCTTTAATATCACTGGGTCTTTCAGTTGCTAGTTCTTCGCCCAAGCAAACCACAATATAATCTACTCTTTCTGCTTGTCGAATAGCCTCTTTTATATTGAGTTCTTGGTGAAAATTACTTCCTTCAATAAATTGGGTTTTTCGAAGTCCATTTTTATTTTGAATAGCTTCAAAAATGGTATTTTTTTCTTCGTCATTGTATTGGGGGTCTTGTCCACTCCAGCTTCTTGTCCAGGGTCCATTTAGATAATTAAGAGAATTCCCAGCCATGCCAGTTACTAATATTTTTTTTCCTTTTTTTAAGGGCAGTATTTGCTTATTTTTTAGTAATGTAAGAGCCTCTGAAGCTGCTTTTCTACTTTCCATAGAAAATTTCTCGCTGCCAAAATCTGGGTAATCTTTAAAGTGAGTATTAGGTTTTTCAAATAAGCCTAATTCCTCTTTAAATCTCAATATTCTCTCAACTGCATCATCAATTCTCGATGGAGCTATTTCTCCTTCTTGTACCAACTCAACTACGTATTTTGCAAAACTTGCATCATATGGAACCATACAAAGATCAATCCCAGCATTCACCATTTGTTTGACGGCCTGTTTATGATTTTCTGCAGTTTTATGGAATTCAGATAAGAATTGCATATCGCCCCAATCGGATATTGTTAAGCCCTCGAACCCTAATTCCTCTTTTAAAAGTTCGGTAATTAAAAAATGGTTTACATGGCTTGGAATTCCATTTACCAATCCTGAACTAATCATTACACTCATTGCTCCTTCTCGCAGTGCCTCCTCGAAAGGAGGAAGATAATATTGACGCAGGTATCTTTCAGGAATCATTGCATTTTTTCGGTCTTTGCCATAGAGAGGGGATCCATATCCAATCAGGTGTTTTAAACAGATGGCAGTTTTATTCCATGCAGACATATCTTTGCCCTGAGAACCTTGAATAAATGCCTTCCCCATCATTGAAGTTAGATAGGGGTCTTCACCAAAAGTTTCATAAATCCTTCCCCATTGCCCTTGCCAACTAATATCTATGACAGGCGCAAAATTCCATGCAGTATTGGAGGCTCTAAGTTCGTATGCTGTAATTTCTCCCATTTTTTTCATCAAATTTGGATTCCATGTCGCAGCCATTGCAATTTGATGAGGAAAAATTGTTGATTTCTCTGTATAATGTGCTCCATGCACTCCATCAGTTGCATACACAATTGGAATTCCCAGTCGAGTTTTATTTACTGCAAAATCTTGAATTTGTTTGATTAGATGATAATATTCATTTCTAGACGGAGGGTAATTACCTTTGCCTATAAAGGATCCAATATGATCTTCTAAAAGTGCCTTTTTAAGTTTTACTGTGTCTAGAATTAGCGTGTCTACTTTATCCCAATATCCTTTTTGAATACAAAGAGCCGGAATTCCTAATTGTGTCATTTGGCCCGCTTTTTCCTCCAAAGTCATTTGTGATATCAAATCCGCCACCCTCTTTTTTTGCTCGATATTTTCTGGATATTTTCTATTTGAGAGTTGGCAGGCACTGAACAGAAAACTAAAAATTAGAATACTACTTGCTTTGATTTTAATCATGAGCTTTCATTTAATTCTCGTATACGCGAACCCAATCAATTTCTATTTGAGTGGGAAATTCAGTGATTGAACTTGGTCCTGAGCTTGTGATTGCTAGGTTTAATATTAAATACCACTGTCCCGTATTGAAGGGCCATTGGTATTGAGATGGATACATACTAGGGATTATTTGGTATTTTTTCATATCATCCACATACCATTCTATTTTGTCCTCTTCCCAACGAATTTCATATATATGGAAGTCATCGGCATATGAACCCTGAGAAATATTGGTATAAAAGTTTTTATACACGTGTTGTCCTGGAGAAAAGGGACAATTACCCATATGTGCAGCACCAGTTGTTTGATTTGTTATTCCGTTGTTCCCCCATTGCTCCATTATGTCTATTTCGCCATCACAAGGCCACTCTCCTCCAGATGGAAGCATCCAAAATGCAGGCCAAAATGCTTGACCATCCATTGTTTTCATACGAGCTTGAATAGTTCCGTATCTTAAATCAAACAAACCATCTGTTTTAATGCGTGAAGATGTATAATTAAAACCTCCTCTACTTTCTTGGCGAGCTACTATTTTTAGGGTTCCGTCGCTCAAAAAAGCGTTTTCTGATTGGTAGTATTGAAGCTCTCCATTTCCCCAACCCCAGTCGCCATTTCCTGTTTCGTGTACCCATTTAGTGGCATCTAATTCGCTGCCACTAAAATCGTCGCTCCAAACCAAACCTTCGTTGTTTGCGTACAAACAGTTACCGTCTTCTTCTTGGGCAGCTGAGTTATAATTTGAGGCTGCTATATCCATACAACCCAAAACTGGAGGAGGAGTTGGCACTTCACAACCAACTACTAAAATAAATATAAAAACAACTAAACCGGATATGATTCTTTTCATGAGCTAAATTTATAGTTTTTACTTATTAATCACCAATTCTCCCCACAAGGACGGGTTTTCATGAAAACCTTCCCTATCCAAGGAATTCCATCTAAATTGATCTTTCCGTATTTCTGTATCGGATGATCTGTCCAATGCAAATTCAATACCATAGGTACGTCCCTTCTCAAAAGAATCTATATTTAAGGAACTTAAGGGAATTTGGATTTCAAACTGGTGCAAATCACCCTTGATTTCTGATGCAACTAAGGCCTCTTTTAGATTGGCTCTACTTTTCCAGTCCCAAACGTTAGCATTTTCAGCTAAACTGA
>CAZEWZ010000030.1:0-15875 GCA_964516765.1 uncultured Cryomorphaceae bacterium
TACTTGACTATACTCACAACTCTCATCTGAAAAATTAGCTTCAGAGTTATAGTTGCATGCAATAGATTCCATACAGGCATAAACATCCTGCGAATTAAAATCACATGACCCATCATCAAAAGTTGCTAGAGAATTATAATTTGGGAATAAATCAAGGGTACAACCATAGATATATTCACATGTTCCGTCATCTAATGTTGCTTCTAGATTATAATTTTCAGCAATTAAGTCCGTACAACCATTAATTATAAGGCTTATACACATTGATGGATCTGTGTTTAAGGCATATTCATTGTACTCAAAAAAGTTTGGATATGGACAAGAAGTTAATAGAAAGTTCCCCTCACAGTCATAACTAGCTACTGGGAATTCACAATTACCATCATCATCTGTAGCTATACTGTTGTAATTACATGCACTCTGGTCTTGACATCCTATAATTTCAAGAGAATCAATAACTCCATCACCATCAGTATCACAATTACCGTCATCTATTGTAGCTTGGCTATTATAGTTAAATGCAGAGGGAATTGTACAACCTAAATATTGGCAAGGAATTATCTCATTGTAATTGAAGGCATTTTCATCTAAACAATATTCATAATCACAACTTCCATCATCTGAAGTAGCAAAAGGATTAAAGTTATTAGATTCACAATCGATACAGCCATAAATTATAGGATATGAGACTAGCTGACATAACTCAAAATTAGATATGAGAGCCGATGTTTTTATTTGATACCCTTCCATTAATTTTAAACTACCAAGACTATTGAAACTGTATTGAGGAATATATGCGGACCCTAGAAAATCTTTAATAATAATTATATCTTCGAGAACAAACGCAAAAACATCTTGAAAATCTTGTTCATATTGACAAGAATAACCAAAAATACTCCAACCCTGCTGAAAGTCTCTTGACTGACTGGAAGAATAATTAATTTCTTGAAACAAATCTAAGACTGAATAACAAGGAGATTCTTCTTGTCCAAGTAGAGCAAAAGGAACAAATGCTAGAACAGTTAGTAACTTTTTCATTGTGAGGAGTTTAATTATTTTTAACAAAGGTAGAACTAAATTAAACATAATGTGACGTAATCGCTGAATAAGAGATTAGCTCCTAAGATTCTTGTTCGAATAAATCTTTAATCAAACAGAATTTTTATGAGATGAATAGATTAATGCGACAGAACTTTTTCTTATACTTTAATAATTAGTGGGAATAATCATCCAAGCAATGAGGTAAAATAATAGTCCGGGTCCAAAAAGTAAAAGCAAGACCATGATTAAGCGAAGTAGATTTGGGTCAGTATTAAAATATACAGCAAAACCCTGACAAATACCAGCTATTTTTCCTTGATCAGGGAATCTATAAAGTTTATTGCCCATGGGAAATCAGTTGATAATAAAGATTAAATAATTGAATTTAATGTTGCAGCTTATAAGTATCAATTCCTAATATTCTGTATATATAACAAGTTCCAATAAGTGCATTGATTAAAAGAGTACCACCCAAAGCACAAATTAAGTATGTGTAATTGGTTTGTTCCAAAACGAAAGGTGCTGAAATTAAAAAAATAGCAAGAATAAATCTTAGTACTCTATCTGGAGTATTTTGGTTGGTTTTAAATATTTTCATTACAAATAGAGTTAATTAAACCAATGAGCATAATATCTTTTTATAATTGAAGAATTTCTATAATTAAATATACAAAAATTAATAAGTCTCCCCAAGTAAGTTATCGTTCGAATCGGACTTGGAAAGATTTAAAAATGATATTACTCATCAGTAAAAATAATTTCTGATGGCGTATTCATTTTTATCTGATACCCTTGACCGGGAATCATATTCCCAATTGCATTAAATTGCCACTCAGGAAGGTACGCATCCCCTAGATAGTTCTTTACTATAATTATATCCTGTTGACAGTTTATCAAAGCTTCATTAATAGATAACTCTACTTTATTTAAAACAGCTATCATATTCCATCCTTCATCTAGACTTATTGAAAAATTGGGTAAGTAATGTCCTGAAACATTAAGAATAATAGAATTATCGGCTTTAATCTGATAGGCTTCACCGTAATTAAGATCGCCAATACCATCAAAATTATATGAAGTAATAAAAGCTTGTCCAATATTATCCTTGATTATTATGATGTTATTTTCATTTTCACCAATAAAATTGGTTGCAGTTAGCGTATCATTTTTTAAGTAAGTTGAAATAAGATTCCACCCGCTATTAAGAGGTATTTCTTGAGATTCTACATGCTCCATATTAAGCACAAATAGTCCAGACTGAACATCTGAGATTAATATTTTTCCTGAAGGTAAAAATGCATATACGCCCCATGCACCTGCATAACCCCCTGTGTTTACTGGTGTATATGTGTCATAGTAAGCAATTTGAACTGGGTTACTTGGATCAGAAATATCAAATACTTGAAGGCCATCTTGGTAATATGAAAGATATACCAAATTGTCTTTTATCATTAAGTTATGAGCTATTGAAAATTCATTAACATTTGAATTAAATGTTGATAGAAGCTCTAAATCTGATACATTGGAAGCATCGACTATCTTTAAATCATAACCGTTATTCTCTTCTGCAAATACATATATGTCGCCATATTTCCAACCTGAATGATTCGTTCCAAAATCTGGATAAGAAGTGAAACTTGAAATTTGAGTGGGCTGACCTATAAACTCCCAAACAAGTGTTCCGTTTCCAGGACAATTTATAAAAGCTGTATCATTTTCTACCCATATGTCATGTGTGTTTGGTATAAATTCATTCATATTATATAATAAACTAGGTTGTAAGGGACTAGATATATCATAAACACATAAAGTAGAAGCCCAATAGGTGCCAAGCTCATCATATCCTTTTGTTGAGCAAGAATATAATTTTTGAGAAATACTATCAATAAATATATTATGAGATCGACTAAAAAGCTCGTCAGAGTCATAAACTATATCTACGGATTCTGGAAGATTAGATAAGTCTATAATTTGAAGTGTACTTTCTCCTTGATCACAAACTGCATAAAGAAGATTCTCAAAAATGTGATAATCTCTATGTGTAACACCATCTCCATTCCAAGCTCCTTGAATAAAACTAATCTCATTTATGTTATCCGCATCATTTATATCGATGATGTGGGTCCCGTTTGTAGAACCAATAATAGCATATTCCCTACCTTCTTTTTCATACCCATATACATCTGTATAACTGCCATCTAAACCATTAATAGGTAAACTCTCATCTGACCATTGCCCAAATAAGCTTGTATTATGTGAATGATAAATACACTCATAACCAAAAGTAGAAACTTCGTTGTAATTGTCAGCATTTACATCTGTACAGACATCAAAATTACAATCTCCATTAACAGAAAAATAAAGATTGCCATAAGACCCAAAAGGTAAATCTCCAAAAGCTATTATATTTGATTGTGCTGTTTGAATTGTGAAGTTACCTCCTTGCCATCCATCACCATAACTATCATACATATTAAAATAATAACACCCCTGCTGTAAGCAAATTGTATCGATATATTCTGTGTAATTTGAGTAACTAATAGATGAAGTATCAATTAAAAAACCTTGATTATTGGTGATTGACCAGGAGTATTCTTCTGCCCAATCTCCAGTATTTAAGTGTAAAATATAGTTTTCACAATCTTGACAGAAAATATAGTTTGTTGACAAAAGAAAAGAAAAAATAAAGCATCTAAGGTTTCCCATTCAATAAATTTACAAAATAAAAAAGACAAGTTATTTTTAAAAATAACCTAATCTGTAAAGCTGTTATTAGGGACTCTTTCAAACCGATTTAGAAAGATATTAAGAAGTTTAGAGAATGAAAAAAGCCACTCAAATCAATATTGAGTGGCTTTTTAAAATAACCCCCTCCAGGATTATGAAAGCATATACTCTTGAAGCTATTACCTTGCCAATTATTATTTATTTTTTGCTAATAACAAAACGTTAACAAATAAGATAAGCCACTTAATTAGGTTTTTGTATAATTGTAAAAAAAAAATGAAAATAAGAACTTTAGCGTTTTTAATTACTATCGTTTTAATCAATAGTATAAACGCACAAGATATTGAGGGAGATTGGAATGGGAAACTAAATATTCAAGGACAGGAAATGCCCTTAGTTTTTCACTTTACAAAAGAAAATAATGAATATATTGGGACAATGGATTTTCCAAATCAAGGAGCTACAGGAATACCAATTGAAGACATTACTTTAAAGAAAAATGCATTATCATTATCATTGATGAATGGATCATTCTATGAAGGAAAATTAAAAGCTGAATTAATAAAAGGGATATTCAAGCAAAATGGAAAAGAATTTACTTTAAATTTAAATAAAGGAGAAATGCAAAAGCCAGGAAATGTAAGCCTGCCCAGCTCAAATAAGGAATTAGAAGCATTAGCAACAAAAGAAACAGGAGACTATAAATATGGAGTTAAAGATTATTTTGCCAAACCAACTTCATCTTCATTTCAGTTATCACCAAATGGAAGATACATGAGTTTCCGTAAAAAAGATGAAAACCTAAAGAATCATGTATATGTGAAAAATATTGCCAATGGTGAAGAGAAAAGAATAGTAGTTGAAGCGGAAGAATTAATCAGAGATTATGGCTGGGGAAATGATGATAGATTAATTTACATAATGGATAAAGGGGGAAATGAAAATTATCATTTATTTGCTGTTAACGTTGACGGAAGTGATCAAAAAGAACTTACACCTTATGATGGAGTAAAAGTTGACATTATTGAAGGATTAAAAGAAGATGAAGATCACATGATTATTAGCATGAATAAAAATAATCCTCAAGTATTTGAACCTTATAAAATCAACATTTTTTCTGGAGACATTGAACTGTTATATGAAAATAAAGATATTCAAAATCCAATATCAGAATATGTTTTTGATAAGGAAGGTAATCTAAGAGCATATAGCAAACTAAAAGACGGTGTAAAAAATCAATTTTTCTATAAAATGGATAACAATAAGTTTCAGCTAATTCATGAAACCAATTGGGATGAAACCTTTTATATTCAAAATTTCAATTATGCATCAAAAAATAAGCATGAAGCCTATGTTATATCCAATTTAGAAACTGATAAAACAGAAATATTTAGATACGATCTAGCTAAAAAAAAATCAATCGAAAATTTATTTAGTCATGAAAAATATGACGTATCTACTCTCGGAATTTCAAGGAATAGAAATTGGGAATTAGATTATTTTGGTTATGAAGGAGACAAATATCACATAATCCCAATTAGTGATTACTTTAAGAAATTATATTCGAGATTATCCGAAGAATTCGGAAACTATGATTTTTATATATCAGACAAAACAGATAATGAGGATCAGTATTTGATATATGTTACAAGTGATAAACTATACGGGAAATACTACTCTTATGATGTAAAAAAAGATAAAATATCTCTCCTGTTTGACCTAATGCCTCAATTAGATGAAAATGATATGTCTAGTATGAAACCCATTCAATTTAAGAGTAGAGATGGCCTGACTATCGAGGGATACATAACTTTACCTAAATCAGTAAAAGAAGGACAGAAAGTACCTGTTGTGGTTAATCCTCATGGAGGTCCACAAGGAATAAGAGATTCCTGGGGGTTCAATCCAGAAGCGCAATTATTTGCCAGTAGAGGATATGCTACACTTCATGTTAATTTTAGAATAAGTGGAGGATACGGAAAAGAATTTTTACGAAAAGGGCTTAAAGAAATTGGAAGAAAAGCTATGGATGATGTTGAAGATGGCTTGAAATATATAATTAAACAAGGATGGGTAGAACCTGAAAAAGTAGCTATATATGGAGGTAGTCATGGAGGATACGCTGTTTTGAGAGGGCTAACCAAAACTCCGGATCTATACTCTTGTGGTATTGATTATGTTGGAGTTTCAAATCTTTATACGTTTATGGAAAGTATGCCTTCATATTGGAAGCCTTATATAGATATTATAAAGGCAATTTGGTATGACAAAGATATAGAAGAGGAAAAGAAAATAATGGATGAAGTATCTCCCGCTTTTCATATTGATAAAATCACCAAACCTCTTTTTGTAGTTCAAGGTGCTAACGACCCAAGAGTAAATATTGATGAAAGTGATCAAATTGTTAGTGGGCTAAGAGCAAAAGGTGTTAATGTTCCATACATGGTAAAATACGATGAAGGACATGGATTTCAAAAAGAAGAGAATAGAATGGAGTTATATAGTGCTATGATGGGATTTTTAGCAGAAAATCTAAAAGACTAATAATTTATAAAGGAATAACGATGTTGGCTTTTTTGATACAGTTTCTATTTATATCTTAAATATAAGTAGAACCTAAATGGCTTCATAACTTTCTAATAAGTTCGAACTTAGGACTGAGAGGTTATCTATGATATGATGAACTTGTCTTATACTTCCAAAAGTACACAATAAAAAAGGTCAAGTTATTTAAAAATAACCTGACCTGTATGTTTCACCTTAAGAGGTTATTATTCGAATCACTCTAGGAAGGACTGGAATAAGTTATATAGATATTAGTTCCTATTTCAAAAACTTGAAGGTATAAGATTTAGTTTGCAAAGAAAATCTTTGAGTATTCTTGATTGTCATTTAACCTAAAATAGTTGTTGAAGTTTTCACTTGAAGTAACCACGAAATCTAAAGAAATACTGTCTTGATAAGCATAAAGTGAAACTTCCATATTTTGCTCATCAACTATTGTGAGTTTTGATGTATACTCCTTGTTTAAATTTGAGTCATCATAAAAATTTGGAAGACTCAATTTAGATATGTAATTGAGATAAGTATCAAATTTCAATGAATCTAAGGGCTGATTACTACTAGAAACCCAAAGAGAGTCCTGAAAAATAAAAGATTTACTAACCGAATCATTATGATTTATCTCTACACTTACAATTGAATCCATATTAATTAGTTTATTTTCTCTAAATGAATTTACACCCATGGAAAACATCAATCCATAATATCCCGTGATTTGATAAATACGACTGTCTTCATTCATTCTAATAAATGATTTCGGAAGCTGATTTTGAGACCCAGGATTATAATTTTGTGAATTATTTACATTATCGAGATCAGTTTTACCAAAATGAATTTTTGTGGAAGAATTATTTGATTCAAACATTTCAACCAAAGTAGATAATGAATCAGTAAGTTCGTATTTTTCCCAATTTTCACTTGAATTACTTACTAAGCGGTCTATTTTTAAGTTTGATAATTGATCAATAATTGTACTTAAATCTGAGGTTCTTGCACTGATATTTTCGCCATCTTTAATAATGAACCATTCATTGTTCTCTTTAATCAATGTGTCAACTTGATTTTTGTAATTGACAAAAATCTTATTAAGATTATCCGAATCAACATCCAACACTTTCGATTTAAGAATTGATTTTGAATTATATTTTTCAAAATAGTTATTCGCAAAATATACAGTAACCAGGGCAACTAAAAGTAGCGCCAATATTTTATTATTATTATTCATAATTTTCTGACATTATGTTTACTCTTTTCAATTTATTTGATTGTAGCCTAAGAAGACCGTATAATAGAACTAGAATGATGGGTAGTAAAAAATTTAAATACTTTAAAAACGTTTTTTCAGAATCCTCAAGTTCATCAATTGGTCTGTATTTGATTCCCTTTGTTCTTAGATCAATAAGTCCTGTGTCATCTGTCATCCAATCAATTGAATTGATTAATAAATTCACATTATCTTCAGGTACTCTTTTTTGATCTTGTCCTTTTCCGCCTATCGAAAAATCCCCATCTGAGAATAGACAGATTCTAGAGGTCGTTCCGTTTTCATTTTTATTTTCTAAGATACCCCCAACCACGATACTTTCATCTGTAAAATCGGATGTTTTCCACTGTTTTTCAATTTCGAAGTTTAGTGGCGCATCATATTTATTCGATTTTGATGATGTGAAGGCTATAGGAGTAAATGTACTTGAAGTGTCTATTTGATTATATTCTATGGAACTTGCAAACTCCATTACAACGGCTTCTATACCTTTGGTGATGGGATGATCGGCAAAATTGCTAATTATAGGTAAATAAGGAAATGATATACTAGACTGATAGCGGAAAAAACCTTGCTGCTGTTGAACTGATATTTTGCTACAATTAGAATCAATTACAAAATTTTCTCCCACAGTAACACCCTTAGACTTTAACCATTCAAATAATCCAATATTATTAACAGATCCTGTAGCATTGGTAAAATCACCCAAGACAGAATTCATTGCAATGAGAATATTTCCACCTGTTTCAAGATAATTATCTAGTACTTTTAAATCATCTGAATTAAGTGAGTCTTTTGTGTTTATTAAAGCAACTGTAGAATAAGATTGGTTATTTATATCATTCAATAAATCTATACTCTGAACATCATACAAAACACTAAGCCCTGCATTGACCTGTTGAATTTCTTCAATTTCAGCTTCTCCATTTGATTGAACAATACCTATAACAGGTTTGTCTTGTAAACTAACTTTTTTTATTGAAGATGAAAGAGCATATTCTAATGCGGCCCCTGGCTGAACAAAAGGTATAATTTCTTTTTGATCCTGCATTTCAATTACAAGACCTAGATATGCTTTTTGCTGTTTTACTTGATCTTTCTCACGAACGTTAATCATAACAGGACGTATCCCATTTTGCATAGCCTCAGCCTCAAGCTTATCATCTGAACTCGGATCGATAAATTTATAGACAAGGTTATGATTTGAGATTCTTGAATACTCAGTTAAATAGTCCAAAACATCATTTTTTGCTTGGGAAACATTTGAAGGTAGATTTTCTGAAAAATAAGCCTTAACTGTTATAGGATCCTCTAAATTTCTGAGAATATCTTTTGTGGCTTTACTCAAAGTATATTGTTTATCTTCTGTCAGGTCAATTCTAAAAAAGAATTGATCACTTAAAAGATTAACCATTAATAGTATGGCTATAACAAGAATTGTTGAAAAACTTATTTTACGCATATCAAAATTTTTAAGAATGACTTTTTGTTAAAGAGAGTTCAGCTAAAAATAAACCAAGAACAGTAAGTGATAAGAAGTAGACTAAATCTTTAGAATCTATGACACCTCTTGAAATAGAATCAAAATGAGTCTGTAGACTTAAAGTTTCGAATAACTGACTTAAAAATCCAGAAAAATTAGCAGATAGGACATCAAAAATGATGTGAAAAAATAAGCAAATCACTAGTGAAAGCATAAAAGCTACTATCTGATTATTAGTCAAACTACTAGAAAAAATACCTATTGCAGTGTAGGCAATTGTCATTAAAAAAAGTCCAAAATAGCCACATATTGTTCCTCCATCATCTAAATCTCCAATGTAAGAGAGAGTTATTACATAAGGAAGAGTTGCAATAAGTGCTACTAGAACAAGCCCTACAGCACCAAAGAATTTCCCCAGTATAAATTGTCTATCAGAAATGGACTTTGTTAAAATTAACTCTAGCGTACCAGACTTTTTTTCCTCTGCAAGCATTTTCATAGTAATTGCTGGTATGAAGAAAAATAGTGTCCAAGAAGCAACAGCAAAAAATGTTTTAAGATTTGCTTGTCCAACTAAAAAAATATCATTTCCGTATAGCCATGTGAAAAATCCGCTAAAACCCAAGAACACGAATAGCATTACATAGGCAATTAAGGAGTCAAAAAACACCTTTAATTCTCGCTTTGCGACTGTTAAAATTAAATTCATTTTAGTTTAAAGTTAAATTTCTAAATATATCTTCAAGTTTTGTTTGCTCTGGAGTCATTTCATGTAAAATCCATTTGTTTTTTACACACAATTCAAAAATTAATTTTGTGATATTTGCGTTAGAAGATGACTTTACCATAATGGTACCAAGTTCTTTGTTTGTAATCTCTAAAGATAGTACAGTTGGAATTGTGGTTATCTGCTCCTTAACATCATCAATATTTTGCGAATCAATTCTTAATTTAATGGTGTCTTGTCCTGTTGATCCAGACTTCAAATCCTCAGCAGTACCATCTGCTACAATTTGTCCATTATTAATAATTAATATCCTATCACAAGTAGCCTCTACTTCAGGTAAAATATGTGTGCTTAAGATGACTGTTTTTTCCTTACCTAAACTTTTGATTAATTTTCTGATTTCAATAATTTGATTTGGGTCTAAACCAGTCGTTGGCTCATCTAAAATCAATATTTCAGGGTCATGTATCATAGCTTGTGCTATTCCGACTCTTTGACGATAACCTTTTGACAACTCACTTATAAACTTGTGTTTTTCCTTATTTAAGCCACATACTTTTATCATTTCTCTTGATCGGCTTTTTATTTTCTGGGGACTCATCTTCTGCAGTGATCCGCAGTAGTCGAGATAATCAAGAATTGTCATATCGAGGTAGAGAGGGTTATGCTCAGGTAAATAACCAATATTTTTCTTAATTACATCAGAGGTTTTTTGAATACTACTTCCATTAATAGAAATATCTCCAGACTCAAGCTTAAGAAAACCTGTAATTAATTTCATGGTCGTTGATTTACCAGCACCGTTTGGTCCCAAGAAACCAACAATTTCTCCTTTTTTAACTGAAAAACTAATGTCATTTACTGCTTTCTGTGTGTCGAAAGTTTTAGTAAGGTTTGAAATTTGAATATCCATTATTTAATAATTTTTACAAAAATATTTAATGATTTAGAAATATTAAAAAAATTAACATTATTTAACACCAAAAATTTAAAAAACTGATTGGATGTCTTGTCTTAAATAGTTTGTAAAAAAGGACAACTTAACAAAAATATTAATTTGTCCTATAAGCCTTCCCGAGTAGGTTCTCGTTCGAAGCACTTTTGGAAGGATATCAAAAAGTTTAGGTAATACAACAGTAACTACTTTCATAGACTTCCTTTTCAATACAAAACCAATATATTTGAAATATGAAAAAATTATTATTCATTCTTATTACTCCATTTTTAAGCTTTGGTCAACAAACTTATGTGCCATCAGATTCAATAGCACCAAATATCCTCACCTACACTTTTTCAGGAGGTTCGTTTCAAAGTTATGGTTGTACCAACTTAGACCCTACATATTGGTTGTCAGGAAATGGCAATTCATTTACTGTAAACTTTGTAAATCCTCAGACTAACCCTTCTTTTAGAGTTTGGGGAATGAATGATGATGACTCTGCTAAAGTATTTGTAAATTCATCAACATATTTTCTTTCATTAACCTCTGCATCTTATGATGATAAGGTGATTTGCGATTCTATTTTTGGCTATCCAAGTCCAGGCTCTCCAGGAACTGAAGGAGTAATCTTTTCATCAGGGTTATTAGTTGGTGGAAATAGTAATTCTATTGGTAATTATTCATATCAAAACGTAACCATAAACGAGTTAAACGTTAGTTCTTTTAGTGTTGTTGGGGAAAGCGGAAATGGTTGGGGATTTGCGGGTGTAACTATTACTAAAGAGCATACAACCGAAATACAAGAACATTCTACCAACAAAAAGCCCATTAAAATAATAGACCTATTAGGCAGGGAAGCCAAACACACTAATCAACCACTCTTTTACATCTATGATGATGGTTCTGTTGAGAAAAAATGTCTTATGAAATAAAAGTACCCTCATTTGTAGTATCTTGATCTGTTGACCCCCTTTTGGCAAAATTAGTGATACTCTACGAATTAAAATAAACCCTATTACTAGAAGGTTTATTTGATTTTAGGATTCAATACTCAAATACATAAAATAACTTGGTCTAAAAGGCTTCTCTTGTTGGTTTTCGTTCAAGCCGATTTTGGAAAAATTTAAAAAAGTTTAGAGAATAAAAAAGCCACTCAATTAGAGTGGCTTCCGTTTAAAAATTTATTTTCTTTTGAATAGTTCCATCGTCATAAATATAAAATAAAAGCTGATTATTGTATGAATTGAAATTGACTGTTCTTCCAAATATATCTATCACTTTTATAAGCTTTCTATTGGAATCAGATATTGTTTCATTCAACGAAACTGTTTCACAATCAATAAGACCTTGCCTATTGTATTTTGACACAAAGTTCCATATCTCTTCAGTTGCACTAATATCCATATTTCCAAAAGATCCAGGCCAATCGTGACCACCTCCATTTACTTTAAGTTCAACAATAGAGACACAATTTGCACCATTAGACCATGTTTTTCTTTCAACAGTGCTCCCGTCATTAGGATTAGTATTTTCAACACTTTCTATCGAAGGGTTTACATCGGTAGCGTTATGAATTGACCAATAACTTGTAATTTCATCAACAGACATATAGTAGGGTTGAAATCCATCATATGTTGAGTGAAAGCTATCATCTTGAGTTCCTGGGATTAACATAACAGCGGTAGGATGAATGGGATTACACAATCCCAAACCGTAGTATTCTTCTCTAAATGAATCAACAATCATACTTCCAGAAACAGAAACAAAAGAAGCGATTCGATCATTCAATCGACAACCCAACTCATAAGAAAAAATAGCACCTTCTGAATACCCACATGCATACACTCTATCCTCATCAATTAAATATTCAGCACTTAATGTATCAATAATGGCAGCAATGAAATTGACATCGTTATGAGTAGTTGGAGCTTTGTGAAGCCATGATGTGGATGGCGGGTTCCCATCATCAGCTCCTTCATAATCAACTGCTCCCTGAGGATAAACTGCAATAAATTCAGCAGTGTCAGCAATCGGTCTCATATCATTAAGTAACATATGATCACTTGCAAACCCACTACCACCGTGAAAATTAAACATTATTGGTACATTGTTAGATCCATCATAACTTGCAGGTATGTACACGATATATTCACGTTCTATGCCATCAAAAAAGATAGATTTATTTATTGTTTGAGAAATACAACAAAGAGGAATTAATGCAATAAGTAAAATGAGTTTTTTCATGATTATTTTTTTCGATTATTTATCAAATATTGTTCCAATACATAAAAGTGTCATTTCATCAAGCCTTATATAATAATAGAAAGGTCAGGTTGTTTTTAAAAATAACTTGACCTGAAAGGCTCCCCTTACAGGTTATTGTTCGACCCGCTTTTAGATAGATCTTAAGAAGGCTATAAAATATAAACTACTTCATTCGTTTAATAACTTTTCCATTTTCATAGATATAGAACAAGATCATTCCATCTTGATGTTCTGTTTGTTCCCGACCAAGAATGTCAATAATTTTTATCAGGGTAGACTCTTCATTTGTGATTTCATTTAAATTTACATTTTCAAAACATTCAGAGCAACATTGTCCTTCTACTTCAATCCATTCTCCATTACAAGGCAAACCCGTTTCTTCTAAACAATCAATAACGATTTCATAAAACTGACCATCTGAAGTACATTCTCCTATATCACACGGATCATTAGGGTTTTCCCATAACCCTGCACTTGTAATTTCTTCTCCTGAGGTTGAAACACATAAAACAGGAAAAAGAAAGCAACTAGACTCGCATGACTCAATTGTGGTATACTGACCCATTCCTGTTCCGGGATTAAAACATCCAAATCCACTACACTCCCATGTAGTGCCAGGGACCATATAAGAAACAGAATCACAATGAGATGATACGCAAATTTGATTGTTAAGTGAATCTGTTACAGATAAAGTCATACAAATTTCATAGGACCCTATTTCATCATAAGTATAAACAGGATTGTTCTGAGATGAAGTCGAGCCATCTCCAAAATCCCAAAGTAGATTTGTTGTAAAATTAGACGATTCTATTTCACTAGTTAGTGAAAGATCTTGACAAACAACATATGGATTTCCACCGTCACATATAAAATAAGCCTCACAAAGAGAATCTGATTGAGGTAAGCAGTCCCAATTTAATACTGTTTCAGCGCCAAATTGATTAATCCAAGAGGAAATACCTGTCGCTTCAGCAACACAAGCATTAGTATATTCAATACCATCGCAACCTATCACTGGATCCCAAAGAAGAGAACACATAGACTTTGGGTTTACCCATTCTGGATTGATACAACAATCATTGGTGGGCTCAGAGCATACAGCTGCCTCACAGTCTGCTAGTGATTCAAAAGGGACGACACCTCCACATCCACCCCATGTGAAATCTTCACATTGCTGAGTTTCTTGATTGAAATAATACTTTTGTATAGCTGCAAAACAGATACCAGGATCTGGGATTAATGTACAAGCATCTATATTTAAAGAACAGTCTGGCATGCCCTCCCAACTTGGAATAATAGTGCCTGGTACTTCCAAACCATCTTCATCTACACACCAACAATATCCTGTGCTAAACCAACATTGTGTTGAAACATAAGAACCATCATCTTCACAATTAGGAATAAATTCTCCTAGTAAACCTGTTGCATTAAGTTGTGCTTGTTGACAAGGTGTTGTCGGAACCTGTGCAAAAGAAAAGCTAAATTGAAATATAACTAGAATAATAAGTGATTTTCTCATTTTTATTGAATTCAATATTAATATTCTATAATGTATAATAATTAATAGGTAAAAAACATTTTTTATTATACAAAAACAAAAACTGTTCCAAAAAAAGAACCATTTATGTACATAAAATAAATTACCCATAAGATATCGTTCTAGATTCTTGGTATAAACAATTTTTGAATGATATTAAGAAGTTTAGAGAATGAAAAAGCCACCCGATTAAGGTGGCCTTTTTCATGCAAATTTATTTAAATCTTATTTCAAACTAAAATATAAGTAGTATGATTGAATAGATAAATTAGATGTATAATTTATAGTGTCATAAGTTAATCTTAATCTACTTATCTTCCTCTGGACTCTTTTCTTTTGATTTGAGTGATTTCTTCTTTTGTTCTCTTTTAAAGTTAAAATCAGACATGAAAAGAATAGCTCTTTCTTTTGCAGTTAAAATCTTACTCAGAGAAGCATTATAGGCTATTTTTGAATTGAGAGCATTCTCTTCAAATCTTTGTAAATTACTTAATTTTGAATCGAGGTCTTCCTCAGATGAGGTTTCGTAAGTTTTTTTAATCTCATATTTAGTTTTACGTATACTAGTCATAGTGGCCTCCTTTTCATCATGATACTTATTGTAAATAGGCCAGAAAGCATCGGATTTCTTATTAGATATATTTAAGGCATCAGAAATAAAGGCTGTTTTCTTAATTTTCATTGATTCTTTATTTTGCTCATTTCTATTTTGAGCACTCACATTTATCGAGAATAGAACAGTTAGGACTAGTATTAAAAGATTTTTCATATTAATTATGATTTGTTTACAATTTATATTTGAACGAAAATTTATTTAAATTATTATAAGTAATAACTATATAAAAATAAGATTATTACATTTCTATTAAAAGTGGTGAAGAATATTTCTAAAAATTTGAATAAAAGCCCACTCCAATGAGTGGACTTTTATAAATATTAGATTGCTTAGCCTGTTATTCAGAAGTAATTTGAGGACAGAACTGGAAATTAACTACTTCATTGTAAAGCTTAATTTGATATCCTTCTCCGTAAGAGAATTCACCTATACCATCAAAGCCAAATTCTGGAAGATATGACATCCCTCTTTCATCTTTTACAATTACAATGTCTGAAGATATTCCAGATAAAGAACCTATAACATCTGTCCCTTCATAACACGTATAACCAAACAAACTCCATCCTTGAGGGAAATCTAAATAAGAATCAGCATAGGTAACTGAGTTTGAAGATTCACAATTCATCATGTTACTTATGGCTTGAGCTTCCCAAAACATTGATTCCATCATCCAGAATTCAGATTCCATCTGTCCATCCATATATCCCATTTCG
>CAZEWZ010000031.1:0-15089 GCA_964516765.1 uncultured Cryomorphaceae bacterium
TTGTTGAAAATTTGAAAAAGATGATAGAAATCTTCTGCATCATTAAATCGTTTTCTTCTTAGTTGGTTAACAAGTTGAAAGATTAATTCTTCTTGAGTATCGTCAAAAGCTCCTCTTCTAAAATGTCCCAAAAATCGATTCCCTGCCCGCTTAGTTTCGAAACTCATGTGGTCTTTTATATCCTGCTTGATATCATCAACAAAAGCATCTGAAATTGACTCTCCCTGGCCGAAGCAAACCATCGAATAAAAAAAAGTGAGAATAAAAGAAATTCGATAAATCATCAAAATTTGGATCTTAGTATCTTGTAAAGATTAACATCATTCATACCTAATCAACCACTCAATTGTCAACAAAAAAATTGGCTAAAATTATTGAATATATCAGATTATTAATTTTTCTGATAGACCAAAGAGGCCCATAAATTTTTTTCTGATTGCCTCAATAAACGCAAACCAGATTCACGAGCTTTTTCATTAATAAAACGAATATCAGAAGTATAAAAACCACTAAAAATAATCCTAGAACCTGAGGACATGCTTTGAACATAAGCTTCCATGTCGTGAATTAATATATTTCGGTTAATATTAGCTAAGATTAAGTCGTAATAAAGATATCCCATTTGCTCAGTTCCTCCCTGCTTAACAATAATTTGGGAACACTTATTTTTTCGAACGTTTTCAAGAGTATTTTTAAAAGCCCATTCATCAATATCAATAGCCGTGATTGACTTCGCCCCTTTCATACAAGCAAGGATTGCTAATACTCCAGTCCCACAACCCATATCCAAAACACGCATTTCATGTACATTAATATCCAGAAGATGAGAAATCATCTGAAAAGTAGTTTCATGATGTCCTGTACCAAAAGACATTTTAGGTTCAATCAGAATATCATAATCAATATCCTCCTTATCGTGAAATGGTGCGCGAACCATACATTTCCCCATAATATTTATGGGTGAAAAGCTTTTTTCCCATTCTGCATTCCAATTCTGTTGGGCAATTACTTTCACCTGCATAGATATCTCAAAATCGATATTGTCAAATATATATAAGTCTTGTACTGTAGATAAATTAAAATCAGACTCTTGAATATAGGCTTGGAGACCTTCGTCAGTATGAACAAAACTTTCAAAAAAAATAGCCCCGAGTTCAGCTACTAATATGTCTCGAACCATATCAGTTGAAATCCCCGCAGAGTCAAGCCTTTCTATCTGAAAACTAACCTCAATATAATTCATGATTTAAGATTTAATGATAGATATAAAATCATCAGAAAAAAGTGAAGCACCACCAATTAATCCTCCATCAACATCGGGTTGGGAAAACAATTCAGAGGCATTGGATGGCTTGCATGATCCTCCATATAAAATGGAGACATTATCCGCTAGGTCATTTCCAAACTTTTTAGCCAAGAAATTTCTTAGATAATGGTGCATTTCTTGAGCTTGCATAGTACTTGCAGTTTCACCAGTTCCAATAGCCCATACTGGCTCATAAGCCAGTACTATATTTTTAAAATCTAAGGGATTTAAATGAAATAAGGATTCGCTAATCTGTAAGGAAACAACATCTAAAAACTTTCCGGAATTTCTTTGTTCTAAGGTCTCTCCACAACAGAAAATAACTTTTAAACCTTGGCTCAATGCGGTATTAACTTTGGAGGCAAGTAGGGTATTACTTTCATTGAAATAAGCTCTTCTTTCGGAATGTCCTAGTAGTACATAATCCAAACCCATGTCAGACAACATTAAAGCGGATATTTCACCAGTATAGGCACCTGATAATTGTTCGTGACAGTTTTGGGCAGCAACTTTAATTTGACTGCCTTTAGTTTGTTGGACTAAAGATTCTAGGTGAATAAATGGAGCAGCAAGAACAACCTCTCGAAAGGAGTATTGTCCTTCTTTTAGAATTGACGTACAAAGAGATTCTCCTTCTTTCAATGTCATATTCATCTTCCAATTTCCCGCGATTATTTGTTTTCTCATTGTCTTGTAATTTAGGCAAATATAGGGGTTGTATTTATTCTAGAGCAAAAGAATAGTTCTTCTTCATTCTTTGGAAATAATTTCGAGCTTGGAAAAAGAAACTTCGAGTTTAGCAAAACCGATCTGTAAAAGAACAGTATTTGATTTTAACTCTAAAATTTCTCCTTGCTGATTGGTACCTTCGATTTGTACTTGCTGACTTACATAAAAAGATTCTTTTTTGTTAGTATCACTCTTTTTAGATTGTTTCTTTGAAGCTTTATTTTCAAATTTCCTGTTGGACTCTTTCTCAATAATTTTTTTCAAGCGAGGAAGAATACTTTTTAGAGAAGAACCATTTTTGTATTGATCAATTAGTTTATTCACTCGTTTACCAAGTTGCAAGTGTTTAGATTCGACCTCCATGACAATTCTTTGGGACTCTAATTTGTCTTCAACTTTTTCCAACTTTAATGCATATTTTTTTTTCTGCTTGCCTAATTCAAACTTCTGAAGAGCAACATCTTCTTGAATAATCTGTAATTCACTGGTCAATTTTTGATAATGATGAATCGTATCCTCCAAACGAACTGCCCCTTTCTTTAACCCTGACTTTGCATTTACAATAAGTTCTATAGGTAAACCAACATTTTTTGCCACTTCAAAAGTGTATGAACTTCCTGGTTGACCAACTTTAAGCTTATACAAGGGATTCAGTTTTTTCTCGTCAAAAAGCATACATGCATTTTCAGCAAACTCAGTTTGGTCAGCTAAAACTTTTATATTTCCGTAATGGGTAGTTAATACACCACAAGCCCCACTTTTTACAATTTCTTTAAAAAAAACACCTGCTAACGCACCTCCTAAGGCGGGGTCTGATCCCGATCCAAATTCGTCTATGAGAACAAGCGATGAATTGCCTGCATTTTTTAGTATCTGCTTCATTCGCATTAATTTATGCGAATAAGTACTTAATTCATTTTCAATAGACTGATTATCTCCAATATCAGTAAAGAAGTGACGGAAAATTCCCATAGATGAATTAGGGTGTAAAGGAACAAACAATCCCGCTTGAAGCATCAATTGATTAAGACCAATCGTTTTGAGAGCAATAGACTTTCCCCCTGCATTGGGACCAGAAATTACGATAACACGATGAGCTTTGTCAAAATGAATGTCTTGTGAGATAGTCTTCAATCCTTTCTTATTGTTTTCTATTAATAATAAAGGATGAAATGCTTTAATGATATTGATGGATAATGATTTTGATACCTTGGGACGATTGGCGTCCATCAACTGAGCAAGTTGGAGTTTTGCTTGAAGAAAATCAAGATCTTCTATTAGTACTCTGTAAGATTCAATTCGGTCAATATGATCAGCTAAATCTGATGTAAGTACTTTGTAAATTCGTAGTAATTCTTGCTTTTCTTCCTCATAGAGATGTGATAATTCTCTATTCAGAGAGATGCAATTATCGGGCTCAATAAAAGTGATGCTTTTTGTTTTAGATTGGGCTCTAATTCGTCCTTTCACTTTTCTTTTAAATTCAGAGGAAACAGCTAAAAGAGACACTCCCTCGGCAAAAGACTCTCGAATATCATCCAAAAAACCAAGCTGAAAAAAATGACTGATTGACTCCTGAAATCGCTTGTCAACAATAGATCTTTTTCGAGAGATATCTTCACGAATTCGTACCAGTTGGTCCGAAGCATTAGATCGAATAAACCTTCTGGGAGTAAATACTTTTTCAATATGCTTACTAATCGATGAACTCTTCTTTATGTCTCCCAATAATTCTAGTATTGTTGGGATTTCATATTCATTACTCTGAATAAAATGAAGGAATTTATTGACCCAAATAGAAGCCTCGTAAATCTGGAAAAATTGGTCTTCCGTCAATACCGCGTTTTCAATTTGAAGAAATCTTAAAGGTTCTTTCAAATCCATATACCTGAAACTAGGGAATTGAGTATCTGACTCGATCCATTGGTACTCTTGTAGACAATCGAGATGGTAATTCAAAACTTTGGGATCATGAAATATAGAAAGATTTTGGATCCTTTCCTTGTTTGAAAAACTCCTTGAAAATCCCACTAACAATTCTAAAATTTGATCAAACTCTAATTCTTTTCGAACTGCTTCACTAATATTTGAGCCTTTTACTTTCATTCCCTGCAAATCTACCAAACAAAAAAAAACTTCGCTCAAGCAAAGTTAAATATTAATTTATTGTCATTTCTTCAATTAGATAAGTTGCATTGGCAAATTTATCTATAATAAAAAGGATGTAACGAGCATCAACCATAATATTTCTACAACGAGAGGGATCGTAATTAATATCACTCATAGTTCCTTCCCAAGCCCGATCAAAGTTTAAACCGACCAAATCTCCCTTTGAATTTAGAGCAGGACTACCTGAATTTCCACCAGTAGTATGATTACTGGCAATAAAACAAATTGGTAGTTTTCCGTTATCATCGGCATAAGGACCAAAATCCTTGGCTTCAAAAAGATCAATTAGTTTTGGAGGAAGATCAAATTCATAATCTCCGGGAATATACTTCTCTATCATTCCTTCCAAATAAGTGACATGTCCATAAGAAATCGCATCCAATGGAGAAACCCCATTAACTTGCCCATAGGTAACACGAAGTGTACCATTTGCATCGGGATAATACTTTCTGTAATCCGGCAAAACTTCCATCAATGCTTTAAGGTAATTTCTGTCTAATACATCTAAGGAATCTTCCAATGCCCAATAATCTTTATAGATAGTATTTCGATAATGTCCATATAAAGAACTTGCAATTATATAAGCGGGGTCTTTTGCTAATTTTCTTTGAATTTTTTTGGGATTATCTTTAAGAAGTATCTCTAACTTTTCAATATCTGCAAAAAATGATTTCTCAAATAATTGATCGGCTGAGTACACTGTTTCACTAAAATAAGATGGAGCATATTTACTACCTCTTTGGTCCTTTTCATATTTTTCAATAAGAGCGATAAATAATAATTTGTCTGTAGTCACATCATAGTTTTTAAAATGACTCGCAATTGACTTTTTAAAGACTTCTAAATCTTCTTTTTGGCCAGTCGATATAAATCTAGAACTCGCATGTGCGAATTTAATAATCTCAATTGACCGATAAGCGATCTCAATAAAATAATCCCTAGCGAGTGCCAAACCTTCCAATTGATTGTATAAATCTTCATACGTAGACAATAAACTGCCATATTCTGACGATTTGCCTTGTTCAATAATCGCTTTGCGGAAGGCATTTTCCAGCTTCTCTTTTCTTTTTATTCCCTGAGTCTTTTGTATCCCAGTATTTTCGCCTATCCATTTTTTATAATAATTGGCTACACTGGCATATTTTGATGCATACTTGATTCGAACTTCATCTGATGCCCTCATCTGGGCATCCATAATTCCAAGAGCAGTTTCTCTAATTGCTATTTTAGCAGGATTTAGCACTTGAGTAATCTGCTTTACCGCCACAGCAGGCAAATATTCATCTGTTCTTCCTGGGAATCCATATATCATGCTAAAATCTCCAGGTTTAACTCCATCAGTGGATATCGTCAGGTGTCGATGCGGTTCATAGGGAATATTATCTTCCGAATACTCTGCAGGATTATTGTCCTTGTCAGCATATATTCTAAATAAGGAAAAATCCCCTGTATGCCTTGGCCACATCCAGTTGTCTGTATCTGAACCGAACTTCCCTATTGATGAAGGTGGAGCTCCAACTAAACGAACATCATTAAACGTTTCAGTAACAAACATAAAATAACGATTTCCTTTAAAAAAAGGTTTGATGCTTGCTTCAAAATGCCCATCGTCAAGTTCTAGTAAAATTAGAGAATCTCCCTTCATTTTAACCATTTCTTTTCTATCTGACTCAGTCATACCTTCGCTAAGATGAATCGAAATCTCTAATGTCACTTCCTTTATATACTTTATAAAGGTTGCCGTCAAGCCTTTATTCGCTAATTCCTGAGATTTATTTTCAGCCCAAAAACCAGTACTCAAATAATCATTTTCTAAGGATGAATGAGCTTGAATTTGACCATATCCGCAATGATGATTGGTAAGAATTAGTCCTTGAGATGAAATAACTTCCGCGGTACAACCTCCCCCAAAATGAACAATTGCATCTTTTAAACTTCCATTATTAATAGAATAAATGTCTTCAGCACTGATTTCCATACCCAGAGACTGCATTTCAGACTCATTGAGTTGCTTAAGAAGCATGGGTATCCATAATCCTTCCTCTGCATGAGCATTTGGCTGAAACAAGCTGAAACAAGCTAAAAGTGGTAAAAAAGACTGTGTAATTATTTTCATGTGAAATAAATTCTAATAATTAAAATATTGCGCAAGGATTAATTTAAAATCATCGGGCATTGAACAAGGTTTTCCAGACTTAACATCAACAAAAACTAAAGTAGTTTTTGCAATAGTTGACAGTTGCCCCTGTGGATTATGAAATTCGTACTCAAAATAAATTCTTGAACTAGGTTTCTCAATGACACGAGTAATTAAAGTGATTTTATCATCATAATATAATGGTTTAATATACTTGAGATTTAAATCAAGTACGGGCATCATAACTCCTGTATCTTCTATGGACTTGTATGAAAAACCAAGACTTCTGAATGCTTCCACACGACCCATCTCTAGGTATTTTGCATATTGACCATAATACATATACCCCATCTGATCGGTATCAGAATATAAAACTCTAAATGTAATTTGATGTTCAAACATAATCGTAAATTGTAAGGCTAAATTATTTAAACTTACGCAGAACTATGCTACCTAACACAAATTATTTGCTTTATAAAATTTTGAAACCTAGGTTAAATAATTTGTTGTTTTTGTTTTTAACTAGTGTTTCAATTTATTCGTGTGTTCATCATTCGGCTATAGAAAAAATATTTATTTCCGGAGAAAGTGTCTCTTTAACTTCATCCTTGGAATATGACAGTTCCCTCCAACAAATTTATTTGCCCTATAAAAAAAGCCTGGACAGTTTAATGGATGTAGTACTTTGCTACTCACCTCAATTTCTTGAAAAAACTAAGCCAGAAAGTGCTTTATCTAATTGGATGGCAGATGTATGCTTGATTTCTGTTCCAGAAAAGCAGGTAGACTTTTGTTTGTTAAATTATGGCGGAATTAGGTCTACCCTTCCAAAGGGTAATATAACCACAAAAAATATCTTCGAACTGATGCCTTTCGAAAATGAGTTGGTCATCGTTGAATTATCTATTTCAAAGTTTGAAGAGGTATTGACTTATCTCTCTCAAAGCAGTGGACATCCAATCTCAGGAATTCGCTTAAATTTTTATGGTGAGCGAATATTTCATTCGCTAAACCTAAATTCTTCTGTTCGAATTCTTACATCAGATTATTTGGCCAACGGTGGAGACCAGATGTTTTTTTTTTCGGACTCGCTTTCATGCGAAAAAACAAACTTAAAAATTAGAGAAATATTATTAAGCCATTGCAAACAAATTGATACGATTCATACATCTATAGACCAACGATTTTCCTATGAGCAGTAGAAGAAACTTCATACAACAAATTGCTAGTATTAGTGCTCTTGGATTAGTTTATCCCACGAAAATTCTAGCCAATACAAATCCTGAACATCTATGTATTATGCACACAAATGATGTACATAGTCACATTGATCCTTTTCCTGAAAACCACAAAAAGTATCCAGGGATGGGAGGCGTCGCTAAGCGGGCAAAATTAATTCAAGAAATTAGATCTAAATGTCAACATACACTTCTATTAGATGCAGGAGATATGTTTCAAGGAACTCCATACTTTAATTATTTTGGAGGGGAATTAGAATTTAAACTCATGAATGCAATGAAATACGATGCGGCTACACTCGGAAATCATGACTTCGATAATGGTATTGATAGCCTAGCCCAGCAAGCAAAAAACGCGAACTTTAAACTTTTAAATGCAAATTATAATTTTGACAAAACACCAATGAATGGTCTAACTCAGCCTAACCATATATTCAACAAAGGAAAATTTAAAATAGGTGTTTTTGGAATTGGAATTGAACTTAATGGACTTGTTGATCCAAAAATGTTTGGAAAAACAATTCATAATGATCCGATCAAAGAAGCAAAATATCAAGCTGAATTTTTGAAAAAAAAAGGTTGTAATTTAATTATCTGTCTATCCCATTTGGGATTAAAATATGATTCTAAAAAAGTATCTGATACAACCCTTGCTGAGAATTGTTCATATATAGATATTGTGATAGGTGGGCATACTCATTCATTCCTTGAAAAACCAATAGAAATTAATTCTAAAATAGCAGGGAAAACATATATAAACCAAGTAGGGTGGGCCGGAATAAACCTAGGTATAATTGATGTTTACGAAGATAATAGTAACTCAAAATCTATGTTTAGGCTATAATTACAAAGATGCTTTAATGTAAAAACAGTAATGTTTTCTTAGTTATGAAAAAAATACTTTAATTACAATAGCAAATTTATTTTTTTCTTAACTTTATTGTTCACAAATTTGTGTCAGTGATGTCCAAACAGGATTTGGATTCAAAATATATTTTTAACATTCAATTTGCATACTCAATTAAATGAAAAACGCCCCCGAAAAGGTTTGGAAAAACTGCTTAGATTTTATTAAAGATAACATCTCAGAACAAAGTTATAAAACTTGGTTTCTTCCAATTCTTCCAATCAAGTTAAAAGGAAAAACCTTAAACATTCAAGTACCTAGCAAATTTTTCTATGAATGGATAGAAGAACATTACATTAAACTTTTAAAAACAGCTATTAGTCGAGAACTTGGAGAGGATGCAAAATTACTCTATTCTATTGTGATGGAAAATACTTTTGGTAATTCAAATCCATACACTGTAAAAATTCCTAGTAATAATAGGCCTCCAATTAACAACCCTAGAGTTTCTGTCCCCATTGAAATAGCTGCAACAGGCGTCAAAAATCCATTTATTATTCCCGGACTTAAAAAAGTCAATGTTGAATCCCAATTAAATCCCAATTATAATTTTGAGAATTTTATCGAAGGAGATTGTAACCGACTAGCCAGATCAGCGAGTTATGCCGTTGGAAACAACCCTGGAGGAACATCATTTAATCCTTTATTATTATATGGAGGAGTTGGTTTAGGAAAAACACATCTAGCCCATGCAATTGGTATTCAAATCAAAGATACATACCCAGACAAGACGGTATTGTATGTCTCTGCAGAAAAATTTACTCAACAATTTATAGATTCTATTAGAAATAATTCTAGAAATGATTTTGTTCATTTCTATCAAATGATTGATATTCTAATTATTGATGATGTCCAATTCTTTGCAGGTAAAGAAAAGACTCAGGATGTGTTTTTCCATATCTTCAACCACCTTCATCAGCATGGAAAACAACTTATTCTTACATCCGATAGAGCTCCAGTTGATTTACAAGGAATGGAGCAAAGATTACTGTCTAGATTCAAATGGGGACTATCTGCAGACCTTCAGACTCCTAGCCTTCAAACAAGAATTGCAATCCTAAGAAAAAAACTATACACAGATGGCATCGAAATGCCAGAGGATGTAATCGAATACCTTGCTTACAGTATTACCTCTAACATACGAGAACTTGAAGGCGCACTTATATCTCTTTTAGCTCAATCTTCTCTCAATAAAAGAGAAATTAATCTTACTTTGGCCAAAGAAATGATTGATCGATTTGTTAAAAACACTACTAGAGAGGTTTCCATTGATTTCATACAGAAAGTAATTTGTGATTATTTTGACTTGAGTTTAGAAGTTTTAAATTCAAAAACCAGGAAGAGACGAATTGTGCAAGCCAGACAACTCTCAATGTTCTTTTCAAAAAAACTCACCAAATCTTCACTAGCTAGTATTGGAGCCCAATGCGGAAGAAAGGATCATGCGACAGTTTTACATGCATGCAAAACTGTAAATAACCTAGCAGACACCGATAAACAGTTTAGGGCCTATGTGGATGAATTAAGTAAGAAACTAGAACTTCAACAAATTTAATTTCTCTCTTGGAATATAAAATTTTTGATGAAAGAGGTGAATGTCTTAATGGTATGCTAAGGTAATACTTGTCGTTCCCCGATAGCGGAATAAATTCTTGCAAAAATGTGTGAACACTTAAATGTAAAGATTGATTCAGCTGGAATACTATCACATTATATAGGTCACAACCCTTATCCTAGTTCGAAACATAATGCACTGATTCACAATATATCAATCGAAAAAAAAGAGCAAGTCAAATAAATAAAGCAGACCTAGAGAGGTTTGATCTGATTTACGCAAAGGATCGTGAAAATCTAAAGAACATTCTCAAACTAGCAGAATCAGACCTTCAAAGAAAGAGCATTAATTTAATCGAAAATTACCTCAATACTAAAAAATATTGATGTTCTAGACTCGAATTTTAGATAGAGATTGTCATTGAAGAGGTCTATTTAATTTTAGAATAGCATTGTGAAGAAATCAAAAATAAAATTGAAAAGGAAACAACATGTCAACAGGTAGATTGTTTATGATTCCCACAACTTTAGGAGATAGTGATGTTGGCATGGTTCTTCCTCTAACGCTTAAGAAGACAATTCACAGACTAGATGAATTTATCGTTGAAAATGCAAAAACTGCTCGTGCTTTCTTAAAAAAAATGAATATTCCAACACCCCAAAGTGAATTAAAATTACATGTATTAAATAACCATACGGATTCTCAAGAACTAAATGGCTTCCTAGATAACTGTAGAAATGGAATAGATATAGGCGTATTGTCTGAAGCAGGATGCCCAGGCGTAGCTGATCCAGGAGCGGAAATCGCAAGAATTGCGCACCAAGAAAACATTCAAGTAATTCCCTTGATTGGTCCTTCATCAATTTTACTTGCCTTAATGGGAAGTGGAATGAACGGACAATCTTTTACTTTTCACGGATATCTTCCAAAAGATAAGTCAGAACTAAAAAGTAAAATAAAAGAAATGGAATTACAGTCAGTAAATAATAATCAGACACAATTATTTATTGAAACTCCTTATAGAAACATAAAGCTTCTTGAATCTCTTCTTCAAATATTGAATCCGAATACAATGCTTTGTATTGCTTGTGATTTAAGTCTTGCAAATGAGTATATCAAAACAAAAACAGTAGCCAAATGGAGATTGTCAGGGAAACAAAATATTCATAAAAGGCCATGCATTTTTCTTATTTATGTGTAAGTTCAATGGTGAACTTTGATATATATTACTTAACTCTTATTATTGATAACTACTCATAGATTGTTCATAAGCTAATTAAAAGATTAATCAGTCTTTTTTCTGGAATTACATAATTTAGCAAACTATTTAATTCTTCAGAAAACCGAATTAAAATGAGAAGAAAAATTACACAAACTATTACTATAATAATATTAATTATTATTTCAAGTAGCTTTATTTTCTCAACAATTGAGAATAAAGAATCTAAAAAGAAAGAATTAGAATTAAATCAGAATCTCTCTATTCACCCACCTTCTACTCCAATTGATATTAGCTTTTGTGGGGAAATCATACCAATTAAACAAAAGAATCTGAAAGAGCGATTAGATAGGGAAATACTCGTTAACACATACTGGCATTCACAAACAATTTTATTTATCAAAAAAGCAAATAAATATTTTAGCGTCATAGAACCAATACTTGAAACAAATGGACTTCCGAATGATCTCAAATATTTGGCGTTGGCAGAAAGTGGGCTTTCAAATATTGTTTCACCCTCTGGAGCGACAGGTTTTTGGCAAATAATGAAAGCAACAGGTAAAGAAAGAGGTTTAGAAATCAACCCTGAAGTAGATGAAAGATACCACCTAGAGAAATCTACAAATGCCGCGTCCAATTATCTATTAGAGGCTTATGAAAAATTTAAATCGTGGACT
Source organism: uncultured Cryomorphaceae bacterium (assembly GCA_964516765.1). Lineage (GTDB taxonomy): Bacteria > Bacteroidota > Bacteroidia > Flavobacteriales > UBA7430 > CAZEWZ01. The sequence goes on from CAZEWZ010000031.1 coordinate 11,938, forward strand.
CTAGCAGCAGCGTCATACAATATGGGAATGTCTGGTTTAGAAGAACAGATGGAACAGCAAAAAGTAAATAACTATTACGATTTACTTTTAAACACAGAGACAGCTCGATATATATTTAGAATTGCAGCCATTAAAGAAATTTTAGAGAATCAAAATAAGTATGGCTTTTATTTAAATGACATTGATCTTTATGAACCTGAAAAATATATTGAAGTTAAGCTTGACAGCAGTGTATCTAATTTTGCAGATTACTCTACAGAACTTGAAATAAATTACAAGGAACTAAAAGAATTAAACCCCTGGCTTAGAAAATCTTACTTGAAAAATATGAATAAAAACTTATACATTATAAAAGTGCCAAAAAAAACAGATCGACACTCCAAAAGAGTAATAAATATAATGAATTCAGACAGTCTTAAATTAAATAATTAAAATTTTCAATGTAATTACATTCTGATAATTGTGTAAGAAACATATAATTTGTTGATAAGATTTTTAACTTCATTAGATCTACTTTCAAAAAAATAAAAAACATGTCCACATCACAAGAATATATTGATATTCAAGGAGCAAAGGTTCACAACTTAAAAAATATTGATGTACTAATACCTAGAGATCAGCTAGTTGTAATTACAGGATTAAGTGGGTCAGGTAAATCATCCTTAGCTTTTGATACACTTTATGCTGAAGGACAAAGACGTTATATAGAAACTTTTTCAGCATATGCTAGACAATTTCTTGGTGGAATGGAAAGACCAAACGTTGATAAAATAGAGGGATTAAGCCCAGTAATCTCTATTGAACAAAAAACCACAAGCAAGAACCCTAGATCAACTGTAGGAACGATTACTGAAATATATGACTTTTTGCGACTTTTATACGCTCGTGTTGGTGTCGCATATTCATACAAGACGAATGAAAAAATGATTGGCAATTCTGTGGATCAAATCAATAAAATTATTAAAACATCATTTGGTAATCAAAAAATTCTTTTGCTTGCACCTGTAGTTAAAGCCAGAAAAGGAAATTATCGTGAGTTGTTTGAGCAGATATTAAGACAAGGATTTATTAAAGTTCGAATCAATGGAGAGATCCAAAATATAACTTCTGGATTAAAATTAGACCGTTATAAAAGTCATGATATAGAAATTGTTGTCGATCGAATAGAAATTAAATCAGGTGTTGAGAAACGACTCAAAGAATCTCTTGAAATTGCTCTTAAATACGGGAAAGGCATTATTCAGGTGTTTGTTCCTGAAACATCAGAAATTAGATATTTCAGCAAACATTTAATGTGTCCTACTTCGGGAATTGCTTATGATGATCCAGAACCAAATTCTTTTTCATTTAACTCACCTAAAGGAGCTTGTAAAACATGTAATGGGTTAGGAATTGAAATGAAGGTTGACGAAAAAAAAATTTTCCCTGACAAATCCTTGTCAATAGAAAAGGGAGGTATCGCACCAATTGCAGACAGAAAGAGCACCTGGATAGATAAACAATTGGCAATTATTGCAAAACGATATAAATTTGATTTAAAAGAGCCAATCAAAAACCTACCTAAAAATGCTATTGATGTTATATTAAATGGATCTGAAGAATCTTTTTCGGTATCCAATAAGACCATGGGAATAACTCAAGATTACCGAATTAACTTCGAAGGAATATCAAACTTTATTGCTTATCAAAGCAAATATTCGGATTCAAATAGTCTAAAAAGGTGGGCCAAAAACTACATGCTTGAAATTAATTGTAGTAAATGCAAAGGAAAAAGATTGAAAAAAGAGTCCTTATTCTTTAAAATAAATGGTTTGAGTATTTCTGACTTGACACAATTAGATATCTCAGAAACATTGATGTTTTTTGAAGAAATTGACAATCATCTAGATTCACGTCAAAAAATTATCGGACAAGAAATTATTAAAGAATTAAAAACAAGATTAAAATTCTTGCTCAATGTGGGTTTAGAATACTTAAATCTAGATCGAAGTTCGAAGTCTTTATCTGGAGGAGAAGCCCAAAGAATTAGACTAGCTACTCAAATTGGATCTCAGTTAATTGGAGTATTATATATTCTTGATGAACCTAGTATTGGTCTTCATCAGAGAGATAATGTTCGTCTAATTAAATCTCTTCAAGAACTCAGAGATATAGGTAATTCTGTCTTGGTTGTGGAGCATGATAAAGAAATGATTGAATCCGCAGACTATGTTATTGACATGGGACCTGGCGCAGGAAAATATGGAGGTGAAATAGTCTTTGAAGGAACACCAAAACAAATCAAATCATCACAAACTCTAACCACACTTTATTTAAATGGTGAAAAAGAGATTTCAGTTCCGGTCACAAGAAGAAAGGGAAATGGAAAGTATATCGAACTTTCTGGCGCCAAAGGAAATAATTTAAAAAATGTCACATTATCATTACCACTTGGGAAATTAATTTGTGTTACGGGAGTTTCCGGTAGTGGGAAATCCACTCTTATTAATGGTACTTTATATCCTATTTTAAATACTTACTTTTTTAGAGCGCTCAAAATCCCATTGCCTTATGATAAAATTTCTGGAATTGATAATATTGATAAAGTTATTGACATAGACCAATCTCCAATCGGAAGGACCCCAAGATCTAATCCTGCCACATACACAGGAGTTTTGAGTGAAATTAGAAAGTTGTTTTCTGATATTCCAGAAGCGAAAATTAGAGCATATAAACCTGGTAGGTTTTCATTTAATGTCAAAGGTGGAAGATGTGAAACCTGCCAAGGAGGTGGGATGCGGATTATTGAAATGAATTTTCTTCCAGATGTTCACGTACTTTGTGAAACTTGCAATGGAAAGAGATTTAATCGTGAAACATTAGAAATCCGATATAAAGGGAAATCTATATCAGATGTACTTAACATGACAATTGAACATGCTGTTGATTTTTTTGAACCCATACCTAAAATATTTAAAAAAATAAAAACTCTTCAAGAAGTTGGTCTAGGATATGTAACTTTAGGACAACAATCTACTACCCTATCTGGAGGAGAAGCTCAACGTGTAAAATTAGCTACTGAGTTGAGTAAAAGAGATACTGGTAATACTCTATATATTTTAGATGAACCAACTACAGGGCTTCATTTTGAAGATATTCGTGTCTTAATGGAA
>CAZEWZ010000032.1:0-14263 GCA_964516765.1 uncultured Cryomorphaceae bacterium
ATCAAGAGTATAACCAATCGCTAGCTTAGATGCAATTTTGGCGATTGGATATCCAGTTGCTTTTGATGCCAATGCGGAAGATCTGGATACTCGTGGATTAATTTCAATGGCAACAATATCTTCTTTCTTATCTGGGCTTACTGCAAATTGAACATTACAACCTCCGGCAAAATCACCAATATTTCTCATCATATGGATAGCCATGTTTCGCATACGTTGATAAGTAGTGTCAGATAGTGTCATTGCAGGAGCTACGGTGATGGAGTCCCCGGTATGAACTCCCATTGGGTCCATATTTTCAATGGAACAAATTATAATTACATTGTCGTTCTTGTCTCGAAGAAGCTCTAGTTCATACTCTTTCCAGCCCAATAGTGCTTTGTCGATTATCACCTCATGAATGGGAGAACTATGAAGGCCATGAGTAAGCGCTTTTTCAAAGTCATCCTTCTCATAAACAATAGTTGCTCCTGTTCCTCCCAAAGTAAAAGAGGCACGAATACATAAAGGAAAGCCAAATTCTTGTGCGGCCTCTTTTCCTTCTAAAAAAGACTTTGCAATTCGCTGAGGTGCCATTGGAATATCTATAGATAACATCAAGTTTCTAAATTGTTCTCGATCTTCAGTAATATTTATCGCATCAATATTAACACCTACGATCTTTACATGGTGGTCTTCCCAAACACCTTGATCTTCTGCTTCGATACATAGATTAAGGGCAGTTTGCCCGCCCATTGTAGGCAACACAGCTCCAATATCTGGATGCAATAATAATATCTCCTTCAGAGATTCTACCGTGAGTGGCTTCAAATAAATATTATCCGCCACAACAGGATCAGTCATGATTGTGGCTGGATTAGAATTAATAAGAGTAACCTCTATGCCCTCATCCCTTAAAGACCTAGAAGCTTGAGAGCCAGAATAATCAAACTCGCAAGCTTGACCTATAACAATAGGACCGCTACCAATAATTAAAATATGACGAAGGGAAGTATTTTTTGGCATCTTTTATCTTTTATTCTATATATACTAAAGTAGTATTTTCATTTGTTACTAGCATAAAAAAAGGTGTTAACTATAAAAAATAGATAACACCTTTATTTATCATCCACTTGGACAATTATCTTTTGTGACGTGGCTCGTCTGAAACAGAAATTTTGTGACGACCTTTCGCTCTTCTTCTAGCCAAAACCTTTCGACCGTTTACTGATTCCATACGATCCATAAAGCCATGCTTATTTTTTCGCTTTCTGTTCGAAGGTTGGAATGTTCTTTTCATATCTTAAGTCTTAATTTTTTATTGTAATAAATTCCAGCAAATATAAAATCATTTTTCGTCACTCACAAACAACAAAAAGGTTTTTTTATAACAGGAAAAACTTACTTTTGTCAAAGCAAACAATTAAACCCATGTTTAAAGGTATAAATAAAAAAACTGAACAAATAAAATTGAATAAAGTAGAATTGAATAAGGCACTGCGTATTTTTAGTTTTATCAGACCCTACAGGTCAGAATATTTACTAGGTTTACTCTTCCTTGTCCTATCTAGTTTGGCTTCATTAGTTTTCCCTTTATTTATTGGACAAATGGTGGACGCCTCCAAAACTTCATTGGAAAGCATAAATAGAATAGCACTTCTTTTATTTGGATTGTTTTCTATGCAGGCTGTCTTTTCTTATTTTAGAATTATCCTTTTTGTCAATGTGACAGAAAAATTTCTTGCAAAACTTCGCCAAGCGACTTACGAAAATCTCATTCGTTTGCCGATGAAATTTTTTAATAGCCGACGGATTGGAGAATTAAACAGTAGAATAGCTTCGGACATTTCTTTGCTTCAAGAAACATTTACAACCACAAGCGCAGAATTTATTCGTCAAATAATCATTGTGATAGGTGGAATTATTTTATTGGGTTTCACATCAATAAATTTAGCCTTTTTTATGCTTTCTATTTTTCCATTAATTATTGTGGTCGCAGTATTTATAGGAAGAAAGTTGAGAGCTTACTCAAAGACTGTTCAGCAACATATAGCGGAATCCAATACAATTGTTGAAGAAACTCTCCAGGGGATTAGTAATGTAAAAGCCTTTGCAAATGAAATATTTGAATCTCTTCGCTACAAGAAAAAAACAGAAGATGTGGCGTTTTATGGGATTAAGGGAGGAAAACTTCGAGCAATATTTGCCTCTTTTATCATCTTAGGTATTTTTGGTGCTATCGCTGCTGTCATTTGGTATGGAGCACGACTTATTCTCAAAGGAGAAATGAGTATCGGAGACCTCACCTCGTTTTTGATGCTAACTATTTTTATTGGAGCCAGCATTGGAAGTATCGCTGATCTATATGCGCAAATTCAAAAAGCAATTGGGGCTACAGAAAAACTCATGGAGATTTTAGATGAAGAACCTGAAGATCATTCTGAAGGAAACATAAAGCAGATTATTAATGGAAAAATAGAATTCTGTGAGCTATCTTTTCACTATCCGAACCGAGCAGATTCCGAGGTGCTTTCCAAAATCAGTTTTCAAGCCCATCCGGGTGATCAGATTGCACTAGTAGGTCCTTCCGGGGCTGGAAAATCGACTGTTACACAATTAATGATGCGGTTCTATCAAGATTATTCCGGTCAGCTGCTCATTGATGACAAAGAAATTACTTCCATTCGACTAACTGACTTAAGAAAACAAATTGCGATTGTTCCACAAGATATCTTGTTGTTTGGTGGAAGTGTCTTGGAAAATATTGCTTATGGAAAACCCACAGCTTCTATAGAAGAAATAAAACATGCTGCAAAAATGGCTAATGCGTCGGGATTCATTGAAGAATTCCCCGAAGGTTACGACACCCTTGTAGGTGATCGGGGAATTCAACTCTCAGGTGGGCAAAGACAAAGAGTTGCTATAGCCAGAGCAGTCTTAAAAGATCCAAAAATATTAATCTTAGACGAAGCTACTTCCGCGCTCGATTCTGAATCTGAAAAACTTGTCCAAGAAGCACTAGAAAAATTAATGATTGGACGAACATCCTTAATCATTGCACACCGACTGTCCACCGTTAGAAAAGCAGACAAAATTCTTGTCTTGGATAAAGGCCAACTGGTTGAATCCGGAACGCACGAAGAATTGAATTTAATAAAAAATGGTTTGTACAAAAAGCTGAGCAACTTACAGTTTAATTCTTAGTAGTGTATTGGGGTGGAAAACTTATCTACCAAATCCGCTTTTTTCTTATAAGATAAAACACACAGATTGACTAACAATCAATCAGTTCTATTTGGGAGGCTAAATAAGTTTGTTCTGATAATATAATTCCATTTGTAATTATGTTCCTAGAGATAGTCTTTGTAAAGCCTGCTCAAAGGCCTTCTTTGCCAAAGTTCAAGATTCGATTGCTAAATTAAACTACATTTGCCAGTTTTCATGGGCGTATATAGAAGAGTTAATTTCAAACTGTACAGGGTATTGAAAGAAAATAAGAGAGAAAGAAACTAATAAGAGGGTGATTATTTTCTTATGGGCACGTGAATTATCTTTTTTGTTTCAAAAAAAGGTTCTTCAAAAAAGTTGGACAGATGAATGGTTTTTTTTCGGTTTCCCCAAGAAGCTAATTCACTAGATAAATCTCCGCCTTTAAGAGCAATAAGTCCATTTTCAATACCGTGATTTTGTTCTGTTTTATATTTTTCACGCGTCCATTTCACCAAATCAACCATAGGGGCTACAGCGCGAGTAATCACAAAATCAAAAACTCCTTGAACCTCATTGGCTCTTTGGTGAAATGCTTCTACATTTTTTAAATCTAGGGCGAGATAAATTTCGTTGACAACTTTTATTTTTTTGCCAATGGAATCAATTAGTGTAAAAGATACTTCTGGAAAAATAATAGCAAGAGGAATTCCCGGAAAACCTCCGCCACAACCAAGGTCCATGATTTTAGCTCCAGGCTTAAATTGAATAAACTTGTACAAGGACAGAGAATGCAGTACATGACGCTCATACAAAGCATCAATATCCTTTCGAGAGATGACATTGATTTGCGCATTCCAGTATTGGTAAAGTGGCTTGAGCTTTGCAAACTTTTCTAATTGACCATCAGTCAGATCAGGAAAATATTTTGTAATAATATCTAGGTCAGTAATCATCTTCGTTATTCTTCAATATATTTAACAAAAGCTCCCTTGCCCGAAACAGTTTGGCTTTTACTGAACCAAGGGGCATTTTTAATTTTTCTGAAATTTCAGCATAAGACATTTCATCTAAGTATCTGAGTATAACTAATTCTCTGTAATGAGGTTTGAGTCGATGGACTAATCGAGCAATATTCTTGTTTTTCTGTTTTTGAATAAAATCATGCTCTGGATCTAAAGCACTATCTATTAAATCAATCACCGAAGTATTATCAGATGAGTTCTCCTGATCAATCGAGACAGTTTTCTGGTCCTTCTTGCGAAAAAAATCAATAAGCGTATTATTAGCAATAACTCGAATCCAAGTACTAAAAGCGTAAGTAGAATCAAAAGAAGCTAATTTATTAAAGGCTTTACTAAAAGTAGCGATGGAAAGGTCTTCCACATCTTCTTTGCTAGATAACTTAGAGTTGAAAAAGGTTTCAATAGATGCCCAATAGAAATACATAAGTTTGGTATATGCCTTCTGACTTCCACCCAATGCTTTTTGCACGAGAAGTATGTCTCGCGCCTTATGGTTGGTTTTTAATCCCAATGATGTACTTTTTTCATCCCCATATATAGAAACAAATTCGAATTAAAAAAATAAAAAACTAATCCTAAAATTGTCGTAAAACAAGCTAGCTGATAATCTTCCAATATACAATATATTGTAAATATAACCGAAGAATAAAAATAATCAAAAACCGAAAATTACACGGAGGAAATAAATGACAAAATGTGACATTAAAACACTTATTTTGGTCAAAAATATCTGAAACAGTAATTTTAATATACTCAGGTGTAAACTTTTTCTATGTGAAAAAGCATAAATATAATTACCGGAAAATGGAAACACAAAAATAATACTAATCTATAATTGGCCCTATAAAAATTAAGTTTAGATAGGCAGAAGAAACATTTCAATTATATTTGTTGAAATTTATCTGCATGAAGTTTACTCTAGAAAAATCCGACGCACAATCCCAAGCCCGAGCTGGACTAATTGATACTGAGCATGGGAGTATAGAAACCCCCATATTTATGCCCGTTGGAACCTCCGCTAGTGTGAAAGGAGTTCACCAGCATGAATTGGAAAATGATATTAAGGCACAAATCATTTTAGGAAACACTTACCATTTGTATTTGCGCCCCAAGATGGAGATTTTAGAGAAAGTTGGAGGCCTACATAAATTCATGAACTGGAAAAAACCAATCCTCACCGACAGTGGAGGATTTCAGGTATATTCACTTTCGGGTAGAAGAAAAATCACAGAAGAAGGGGTGAAATTCAAATCTCACATTGACGGATCCTATCACTTCTTTAGTCCAGAATTCGCCATGGATGTTCAACGAAAAATTGGAGCAGACATCATTATGGCTTTTGATGAGTGCACCCCATATCCATGTGACTATCATTACGCTAAGAGGTCAATGAAAATGACCCATCGGTGGCTCAGAAGATGTTGTGAACACTTTGATAAAACACCAAACAAATACGGATTCGCTCAAACTTTATTCCCCATCGTTCAAGGAAGTACATATAAAGATTTGAGACTTCAATCAGCTGAAGCCATTGCCTCATTTAATCGAGAAGGAAATGCAATTGGAGGGCTTTCTGTAGGAGAACCTGCAGACGAAATGTATGCAATGACTGAAGTAGTTACATCTGTATTACCTAAAGATAAGCCTAGATATCTGATGGGTGTGGGAACGCCCACAAATATTCTTGAAAACATTGCACTTGGAATTGATATGTTTGATTGTGTAATGCCCTCACGAAACGCACGTAATGGAATGTTGTTCACTAGTGAAGGGACCATCAATATCAAAAACAAAAAATGGGAAAAAGACTTTTCAAGTTTGGATCCAAATGGAAAATCTTTTGTTGACAGTAGTTATTCAAAAGCGTACTTGAGACATTTATTTACGACTAAAGAATTACTAGGAAAACAAATAGCTACGATACACAACTTGGGCTTTTATCTCTGGTTAGTAAAAGAAGCGCGAAGACGTATCTTAGATGGAACTTTTTATGATTGGAAGGAAATCATGGTCAAAAAACTAAGTATTAGATTATAATTGAAAAAGATTGATCGATACATATTAACACAGTTCTTGGGAACATTCGCCTTTTCTCTGACACTCATCTTACTGATATCAGTAGTCTTTGATGTATCGGAAAAAATTGACGATTTCTATCGTCGAGAAGCCCCATTGAAAGGAATTATTTTCGATTATTACTTGAATTTCATCATTCACTACGGATTACTGTTTAGTGCATTATTCACTTTTATTGCAGTAATCATTAGCACCTCAAAACTTGCCAAAAACACAGAAGTGATTGCGATACTCAATTGCGGTTTAAGTTTAAAAAGATTACTCCGACCTTATCTAATTGGTGCCACACTTATAGCTTCACTTTCCTTTTTTCTTAACAATTGGTTACTGCCTTCTACTAACGAGAAACGTTTGGATTTCGAGCAGGAATATATTCGAAATAAAAAAAATGAACGCTTTAAAAATATTCATAGACAAATACGACCTGGGCGTTTTATTTATATGGAAAGTTACAATACTAAAAAACAAAAAGGATTTAGATTCACCTATGAAATTTTTGATAAAGGTGATTTAATCTCAAAGTTTAAGTCTGATTTTATTACTTGGAATCCTCAAAAAGAATCTTGGTTAGCTGAAAACTATAGTGTGAGAGAATTAAATAAATTTGGAGAAAACATAGAAAAAGGTGCTAAAACAGAAAAAGACTTTGGCTTTGACCCCTTCGAACTTATATTACAAAAAAATAGCACCAACCTAATGAATCTAACAGAGTTGACAGATTTTATTGATAAAGAAAAAATTAGAGGGGCAGATAACATACACTATTATCTATTAGATTTATATCAGAGATATATGACTCCTTTCACTACCTTTATTCTAACTCTTATCGGCTTCAGTCTGGCTATTCATAAAAAGAGAGATGGAATCGGGCTAAATCTAGTCTATGGCTTTATACTAACTACCTTATTCATCCTATTTCAAAAAATATCCATCACATTCACTACGAATAGTGACTTGAGCCCTTTGCTTGCCATTCTCTTGCCAAATTTAATCTTTGGCGTATTTGCCTATTATTTGTTTCGAAGAGCAGAACGCTAAATGATTGTTTGCCACAAAAAATAATCTAACGGCCATTTTTTCTTTGGAATGATATCTGAAAAAAGACCATAAATAGAAGATCCGCTTCCAGACATTGAAGCATATACTGCTCCCATCTCATACAAGGAATCTTTAATATTTTTCAGTTGTTCATATTCTGTAAACAAGACTTTTTCAAAATCATTTTTTAAATTATCTTTCCATTCTTTAGGATTTTTATGAATTATATTGACACAACTTTCTGCTGTTCTAGGAATAATCTTTGAAAAAGATTCTGCTGTAGAAATATGAATTTTGGGATTAATAACCAATAGTTTCATACCCTGTAAATTTACTTCGATATCTTGCAAAATATCACCTCTACCTTCTGCGTACTTAGAAGAACCATCCACAAATAAGGGGCAATCGCTTCCTAAAAAAAGAGCATGTTGCATTAATTCATCAGAAGATAAATTTAAATTAAACATGTCATTCAGTATCCTAAGCGTATAAGTGGCATCAGCAGAACCACCTCCAAGCCCAGCTCCCATTGGAATAATTTTATGTAGATGTATATGAACGCCTGGAAGAGAGTGTCGATTATGTAAAATCTGATAAGCCCTTTCACACAAATTCTCTCCAGGTGGAATAGGCAAACCAGTAGATTTAAACATACAGCATCCCATATTTAGATCCGGATCGGGAAGTATTTCTATAATATCTTTTAGTGAAATTTGATAGAAAACAGTTTGTAAATCATGAAACCCATCAGATCTTTTGCCAATAATTTGCAGACCTAAATTGAGCTTTGCGGGCGGAAATAAAATCATAGTAATATATTCGTTGAATCAAAAGTAATAATTGTATTTATTTTATCGCTCAAAAAACGAAATATTGTACTTTGCAGTACTAATATAATTATATGGAACGATTAGATTTTGAATTACCCATTGTAGAGCTTGAAGAACAATTAGAGAAAGCCGTAAAATTAGGAAAAGAAACGGATGTTGATGTTCGAAAAACAGTCAATGATATTGAAAAGAAGCTAATAACCCTTCGAAAAGGAATTTATAACAACCTATCCGCATGGCAGAAAGTTCAAATCTCTCGTCATCCTAACCGACCTTATACATTAGATTATATTGAGGCCTTGACTGAAGGAAATTTCCTAGAACTTCATGGAGATCGAAATATAAAAGACGACAAGGCGATGGTTGGTGGTTGGGGACAGGTGGATGGAAATCCAGTAATGCTAATTGGACAACAAAAAGGGAAAAATACAAAACTTCGACAATACAGAAATTTTGGAATGGCAAATCCAGAGGGTTATAGAAAGGCACTTCGCCTAATGAAAATGGCTGAAAAATTCAATAGACCAATAGTTACACTTATTGATACCCCGGGAGCATATCCTGGTCTGGAAGCTGAAGAACGAGGACAAGGAGAAGCCATTGCCAGAAATTTAATTGAAATGTGTCAACTTAAAGTACCTATCATCTGCGTTATTATTGGAGAAGGTGCTTCTGGAGGAGCGCTTGGAATTGGAATTGGTGACAAAATATACATGCTAGAAAATACATGGTATTCAGTGATTTCACCAGAATCTTGTTCCTCAATCTTATGGAGATCTTGGAACTTCAAGAAACAAGCTGCTGAAGCTCTAAAACTTACTTCAGGAGATATGCTGGGTAACAAACTCATTGATTCTGTCATAAAAGAACCTTTGGGTGGTGCGCATTACAATCCTGAAGAAGTTTATAAAAATATCCGTAATGTCATTATCAAAGAGATAAAGACTTTATCAAAGGTAGATCCTGAAAAAAGAATCAAAAAAAGAATTGACAAATTTTGTGCTATGGGAGTTTTTAAAGAATAAAAAAAAACTTGTATACGCGGATTTTTTTGTGAATTTAAACAATATAAATATAGATGTTAATTTACTCGATTGAGTTGTAAATCGAGATCTAAGTCAATATCGATACTGAAAAGCCCTGCCAAATCGAAAGGCACATTTAAACTTCCTTTAAATCGAGCTATATCTGAGCTTAAAGTCAGAATTTCAAAAGCCTGTTCTGAGCCAGTCTCTGTATCGGTGAAAACAATCATCTCTTCATTATCTTGGAGCATCCAACCCCCTGAAGAACTTATGTCGATGGGAATAGATGGTATCTCTTGAGCACCTACTAAAGGAATCTCAATTTCCGTAGGTTCTGTATCAAAAACTAAAACTTGGTTGTAGGTATTGTCAATGTTCATAATTTGAAAGGCACCTGCATCTTGAGCTTCACCCTCAATATTTACGATATTCCCTAAACCTGCAATTATGAGTGGCCATAGACCTTGAATCTCTTCAGGAAGAATAGAAGGATCTATCTGGCTTAAATCTACATCAGACTCGTACTCTAAAAGTTGTATATTCCATTCTCCTGCTAACATATAGGAGACCGAATAAGTACAAGAACCATTATCGTCAGTAGCATCTATATTAAAATTCTCAGCATTTTCATCAATACAACCTAGAATAAAACTGGGTTCAAGAGGATCTATAACATTATCTACTTCATCTTTTTCACAAGAAAAAATAGATACACTGAGAAGAATTCCTAAAACTGCAAAAATATTTTTCATGTAATTTTTTTTAATGTGATTAAGATCAAAGGTATGAAATTTCATTTGGCTTTTTTAATTTATTAGACTAATAACAAAGTATACTATATAACTTCTAGTGATAATTCTAAAAAAAGCTTGAGACAATAAATTATGAACAGATATGAATCATATCTTAAAAGTCCTTAAATTTGATTCAGTTAAAGATCAAACTATAAAAAAAAGAAATGGCTCAAGCAAAACAAAGAATATCCAATAACTCCTATAATAAGGGTGCCATTATTGGCTTGGAACAAGGAAAACTACCCCCACAAGCCACAGAATTAGAGGAAGCTGTTTTAGGGGCACTAATGATTGATAAAAATGCATTGAATGAAGTCATTGATATTCTAAATCCTGAGTGCTTTTACAAAGATTCACACAAAGAAATTTACGGAGCAATAAAAAATCTTTTTGCAGAATCTCAGCCAATCGATATGTTAACAGTTTCTGCTCTTCTTAGAAAAAATGGAAAATTAGATATTTGTGGAGGAGATTTTGGTATTGCCAATCTGACTCAAAAAGTGGCTTCTTCGGCACATATAGAATACCATGCAAGAATCATTGTTCAAAAACATATTCAACGCTCATTAATTAGAGTTTCAAGCGAAATAATTCATGATGCTTACGACGAAAGTAGTGACGTACTTGATCTTCTAGATAAAGCAGAAGCCAAGTTGTTTGAGATCGCAAATGGGAGCATTAAAAAAAATTACGACTCAGCCCAATCCCTAGTTAAAGAAGCAATTGAAAGAATTGAATATATTTCTAACCAAGAGGGGTTAAGTGGTGTTGCTTCAGGATTTTTGAAACTAGATAATGTGACTTCGGGATGGCAACCTTCAGACTTAATTATTTTAGCAGCAAGACCCGGAATGGGCAAAACTGCTTTTGTCTTATCTATGGCTAGAAATATTGCCGTAGATTCTAATTCAGCAGTAGCAGTATTCTCTCTTGAAATGTCTTCTGTACAATTAATTACTCGTTTAATTTCCTCGGAGACAGGTTTGTCATCAGAGAAACTTCGAAAAGGAAAACTTGAAGACTACGAATGGCAACAACTTCATGCTAAAATTAAAAACTTAGAAAAAGCCCCTCTATTTATTGATGATACGCCAGCACTTTCTGTATTTGATTTAAGAGCAAAGTGTCGAAGACTAGTAGCACAAAATGATGTAAAAGTAATTATTATTGACTATTTGCAACTTATGACAGCTGGCGGAGAAGGAAAAGGAAATCGAGAACAGGAAATCTCTATGATTTCAAGATCTCTTAAGAGTATTGCAAAAGAACTAAATATTCCGGTAATTGCACTCTCGCAATTAAGTCGAGCTGTAGAAACTAGGGGAGGAAGTAAAAGACCACTTCTATCTGATTTAAGAGAATCGGGTGCAATTGAACAAGATGCTGATATCGTTAGCTTTATATTCCGCCCGGAATATTATGGTCTTACAGAATGGGATGACGAAGATGGAACTCCATGTGAAGGTCAAGCGGAATTCATTATTGCCAAACACAGAAACGGAGGGCTAGAAAATATCCGATTGAAGTTTACAGGGCATCTAGCTCAGTTTTCTAACCTAGACAACTACGGTGATTTTGAAACTGAATTCACTTCTAAAATGAATACCAATGAAGCTTTTGAAGATCTAAATGATGAAAATAATGAAAACTCGCCTTTCTAGCATATTTATTTTATTTATTTTTAGTGTTCTAAAACTTCAAGCATCTTATCTACTAATTCCGATGGATGAGGATTATCAAAATGATCATCTTAAAGCTTATGGAATTGCATTTTGGACTTTAGAAAATGATCTAACCGTAGACTGGCTTCTTAATTATAGGGGAGGAAGCTTTTTAATTGACTACAATACTGAAATTGAAAAAGAATGCATCATTCGAGGAGTTTCTTATGAGCTGATTACAAATACCTATAAGAATCAACTTCAAATTGAGTTAGCTCACCCAGAAAGTAATACTGATATTATTAAACTAGAGAAATCTCCTAAAATTGCAGTTTATTCTCCTGAAGGGAATCTTCCATGGGATGATGCAGTGACAATGGTGTTGACTTATGCCGAAATTCCTTACGATGTGATTTATGATGCCGAAATTCTCTCTGATATACTTCCCATTTATGATTGGCTTCATCTTCATCATGAGGATTTTACTGGACAGTATGGTAAATTTTACAACTCATTTAAAAATGCTCCTTGGTATATTGAGCAAAAAATAAACTTTGAAGCTGATGCAAATCGCTTAGGGTATAAAAAAGTTTCAAAACAAAAACTTGATGTCGCTCTAAAGATTAAAGAATTCCTTGCAGGGGGTGGATTTCTATTTGCTATGTGCTCTGCTACGGATAGCTATGATATTGCATTGGCCTCGGAAAAAACAGATATATGTGAATATATGTTTGATGGAGACGGTCTGAGTACTAATTATCAGGAAGATATTGACTATGAAAAAAGTATTGCATTTAAGAATTTTACATTAATTAAAAATCCTAATATTTATGAATTTTCAGATATTGATGTAACTAGAGGAAGAAAAGTAACTAAAGGTCAAGATTTCTTTACCCTTTTTGAATTTTCCGCAAAATGGGATCCAGTACCCACAATGCTTTGCCAGAATCATACTCAGATTATCAAAGGATTTATGGGCCAAACTACAGCATTCAAAAAGAATTTAATAAAATCTGATGTACTTATAATGGGTGAGAACAATAGTGCAAATGAAGCAAAATATATTCATGGAAAATTTGGTAAGGGAATGTGGAGTTTTTATGGAGGTCACGATCCAGAGGATTATCAACATCGCGTTGGAGACCCTCCAACGGAACTAGAACTTCATCCTAATTCTGCTGGATACAGGCTTATCTTAAATAATATTCTCTTTCCTGCAGCAAAAAAGAAAAAAGAAAAAACTTAAAGAGGATTAGATAATTATCTGAAAAGTGAAAAGGTTCCCTTGAAAGCTCGACCATCGAGCATTTCAATGTTATAGTAGTAAATTCCATCTTCACAATCCTCTCGCTCGCTCATGTGAATTCCTGTCCAACAATATTGACCAGTTTCTGGGTTACAACGTTCGTAATTAATGGAATTAAACACTAATTGCCCCCAACGGTTAAAAATATCTACGCGAACATTATTGACCACTTCACCAAATTCGACAAACCAATAGTCATTTTGCCCATCATTATTAGGAGTAAATATATTGGGAACAAAACAGTCTAGGATTTGAATTGAAATCTCTTGAGATACAATGTTAGAACAATCATCCTCAACTTCTAAATCAAGAATATAATCCAGAGGAACATCTGTAGATATTTCAAAGTTTAGAGAATCCATATCCATCTCGACTCCATCCATAAACCAATTAATCTGATAATCTCCAATACCTCCATTTAAAACAATTTCTGTAGATAATTCATCTTCTGTACAAACCTGAATTTTATTGAAGGTGGTGAAAATAGCAAGAGGTTCATCTGGCTCTAAAAGATAAGTTTCAACATCTCCAAAGACTTGAGAATCACATAAATCTTCAGCTGTAAATGTAAAAGTGCCAATATTTGCAGGAAGAATTGTTATTTCAGCCTGATTTGAAAAAAGTGCTTCATTAAAAGTCCATTGATAAGTCAATGGAAAAATACCTCCAGTCAAATAGGGATTTAGTTGGATAGATTCTGATCCGGGACAAAAAGCAATATCTTCGGGCATTTCTAAATACAACTCAACACGGTCTACAATATTAAAAATGTAATCTGATTCAACTTCTGTACATCCATCAGATGTAGTAGCAGTGACAATAAGCGTTTCCATCCCTTCAACAATCCCATCATAGTATGGCACTATAGGAACTTCTGACTGAAGGTCACCTGCAGGAATAGTCACTTGATTTCCAATCTCTTGATAATCGATTCCATCAAGTGCAGTACCTGAAACAGAAAAATTAATAATATAATCTGTTTGAATTTCTTGACTTAGTTCAAATTCAAGTGCTCCATCGAAACATCCCTCAACAATAGTCGTATCATCTCCAGAAAAAGCACCGTAATCGCTGTCTGCTTCAATTGTTAGGCCGACAGAACTAAAACTATTTTCAGTAAGAAAAACAGCGGAATTTAGAATACCATCTGAAACATCAGCAATAGCTAATTTTATGTGGTAACTCTCACAAGGTATGACAGAATAAGTAGCAATTAATGGAACCGTAAAACCGGAGTAAGGAACATCTCCAGTACCCGAGTTTTGACTAAAAAAAACTGAATAGTCTTGCCAATTAGGATCAATCTCATCACAAGGTCCCGA
>CAZEWZ010000033.1:0-13407 GCA_964516765.1 uncultured Cryomorphaceae bacterium
TCGCGACCCCCTGCGTGACAGGCAGGTATTCTAACCAACTGAACTACCAGACCAACAAAATAAAAAAGTACTCATGCTTATATGAAAGAAGTTAAAAAAGCGGTCTGGACGAGACTCGAACTCGCGACCCCCTGCGTGACAGGCAGGTATTCTAACCAACTGAACTACCAGACCAATTTTTGCTGTAAAAACTTTCTATTTAAAGCGAAAGCAAATATAAGTGATTTTTCAAGGCATACAACCTCAACGGTCAAAATATTGCCTGTAAATAAGTTTTTTTTTAGTGACGTTTAATCTTCTTTAATCAAAGAATGCAAAGCCAAACGATATGAATCTAATCCAAAGCCACTAATACTTCCAGAGCAGACACTAGATATCAAGGATTTGTGTCTAAATTCTTCTCTAGCGGCCGGTTGAGAAATATGAATCTCTATACAAGGAATAGAAATGGCAGCAATGGCATCTGACAAAGCAACAGAAGTATGCGTGTAGCCTCCTGCATTGAGGAGGATTACATCACAAGAAAAACCATACTCGTGAATTTTATCAATTAATAAGCCTTCAATATTACTTTGATAAAAAGACAATTCTATCTGAGGAAATGACTGCTGAAGAGAAACAAAATAGGTATCGAAAGATTCATTTCCGTAAATAGAAGGTTCTCTAATTCCTAAAAGATTAAGGTTGGGTCCATTGATGATAATCACTTTCATATATTTGCCTTTAAGCTGTAAATATAAGAAATGAACTGGAAAAGAGCTTTAGAAGAATACCGCAACCATTTGGTCTTAGAAAGGGCCTTTTCACCACATACGGTTGATGCTTATTTAAGAGATGTAAAGAAGCTTCAAACCTTTTGTATTGGTATGCCAAAATCTATTTCATGCCTAGAAGTAGACATAGAGACTCTTCGAGCCATGCTCAAAAAGCTCCATGAGGATAAAATTAGCACCAAATCTCAATCCCGCATTTTATCTGGTATAAAATCTTTCTTTCATTACTTGTGTCTAGAAAACTTATTAGAAATAAATCCCTGTGATAAAATTGACCTACCTAGATTTGAAAGACGTTTACCAGACACGCTCAGTAGAGAAGAAATTGATACAATAATCAATGGCGTAGATTTATCCTCCATGCACGGAGAAAGAAACAGAACTTTGCTAGAAACACTTTATTCTTGTGGGCTTCGAGTGTCAGAGCTTATAAAGCTTAAATGTTCAAAACTTTATCTTGATCAAGGCTACTTAGTGGTCTATGGGAAAGGAAATAAAGAAAGACTCATCCCTTTAAACCCAACCTTGGGTAAATATTTGAAAAATTATCTTCAACAAGTTCGTTCTTATCAAAATATAGCCAAAGGGCACGAAGATTATTTATTTCTTAATAATAGAGGGAAAATGCTTAGTCGCATGATGATTTTTAATATTGTCAAAAAACAAACAGAATATGTGGGTATTAGAAAAAATATCAGTCCTCATACCTTCCGACATTCTTTTGCAACACACCTTCTTCAAGGAGGAGCTAATCTCAGAGCTATACAAACCATGATGGGTCACGAAAGTATTAGTACCACAGAAATATATATGCATATAGACCGTGAATTTGTTCGAGAAGAAATGATTCAACATCACCCTCGAAAATGAAACTTCCACACCCAAATATCTGGAAACTTTTTGTTATCAAAGGTGGGCTATGGTTCATGATTATTATGCCGATTATTGTCTTATTCTTTCAAGACAATGGGCTTAACATGACTCAAATAATGAGCTTGCAAGCTTGTTATTCTGCCTCTTTGGCTCTTACCGAAATCCCATCAGGTTATGCAGCTGATTTAATAGGTAGAAAAAAGACTTTAATTTTAGGATGTGTTCTTGCATTTTTAGGATTTTCACTCTTTTCTATTTCATATACATTCTTTGGCTTTTTAGCTGCAGAATTACTTCTGGGAGTGGGAAATAGTTTTATTTCAGGGGCAGACACAGCATTGATGTATGACAGTTTACTAGAAGTAAAAGCTGAAAAAAAATTTTTAAAATATGAAGGTAGAAGTATTTCCATAGGCAATTTTTCAGAAGCATTTGCGGGTATTATTGGGGGGAGTTTAGCTGCAATCTCTTTTAGGTATCCAGCGTATGCTCAAGTTATTATTTCTTTTTTTATTCTTCCTTTTGCGATTTCATTACATGAGCCCAAGATGCAGCAAGATCGAATCCAAAGGTCATGGAGGAGTATATTAGAGGTAATGAACTTCTCCTTAAGAAAATCAAAAGTACTGCGAACCCATATCATGTATTCATCCGGAATAGGAATGGGAACTTTAATGATGGCTTGGTTGGCACAACCTTTTTTAAAAGAGTTAGGTGTGGAAATGAAATATTATGGCTTACTTTGGGCTCTACTCAATATTATAGTTGGATTAGTTGCATACCAAGCCCATCGAATTGAAAATAAATTTTCCGAACTTCAGAGTCTATTTTTAGTAGGTTTTATATGTGTATTTGGCTATTTACTTATGTCTTTCAATATTAATGGCATGGGATTTGGAATACTTCTGATATTCTATGCAAATCGAGGTTATGCGACACCTCTTTTAAGAAATCACATAAATAGACATACGCCATCTAATGTTCGAGCAACGGTTATGAGTATTCGAAGTTTGATAATTCGTTTAAGCTTTGCAATTATCGCCCCTTTTATTGGATGGGTAGCGGACCTTTGGGGACTTGACCATGCATTTATAATCATGGGAGGATGGGTAGCAATTATTGTTAGCTTATGTCTTTGCTGGTTTTACAAGAATAAAGACGAACTTGTACTAAAATTATAGATTTTATTAATTAATCAACAATAACTAACGGATACAGCATGAGACTTACTTATTTACTTTTTTCAGTTTTTTTGTTCAATACTTTACTAACTGCACAATCCAAAGAATTGGTAATTGAACTAAACCACCTCTACAATAACTCTCCATTTTATTTGAATCAAAACTATCAAGTAGATAATGACAAAACTTTTTCCTTTTATCGGATGGAGTATTATCTTCACCTGAATAGTGCCAACAATACTGATGGAAGTACTACAGAATTTGATGAACTATTCTTATTGGTAAACCCAAGCACAAATGAATTTAATCTAGGTAATTACGATATAGAAAGTCTCAACCAGCTCAACTTCCATTTAGGCGTTTCTCCAAATCTAAACCACAATGATCCTTCCGAGTGGGAAACTGGTCATCCATTGGCTCCTCAAAACCCAAGTATGCACTGGGGTTGGGCTGCCGGATATCGATTCATTGCAGCTGAGGGAATGGTAGATCAAGATGGAGATCAAGTACTAGAAACAGTTTTGCAGTACCATGCGGTATCAGACGATTATTATACAGAAATCGTCACTCCAGTGGTCAGCAAAAGTGAAACAAACACCGTTCGAGTGACATTAAATGTTAATTATGACAAAATTTTTGAAAATATCAATAGTTCCGCTGGAGGAGTTTTTCATGGAGTACATAATGAGAACCTTCAGGTGGTAAATAACTTTGCAATGAACAATGTATTCTCATTACCTGAGGATTTACTTTTGCAAGAAGAATCTATGATAAAAACTTTTATAAATCCTTTTTCTGAATTCATTGATTTAGAAATAAAAGATAAGGCCGAATTAGAGTTGTTTAATGCTACTGGTCAACTAGTATCCAGAATGGATTTAAATCCCGGGAAAAACCAAATTAATACCCAAAATCTTCCAAAAGGATTCTATTTCATATCTATGAAATCCAATAATAAGAGAGAAAGAAAAAAACTAGTTAAAAAGTAAAACCTGGTTAGAGTTTTGTTTGCATGAAAAAAATTATTTTCATATTTATTATTGGATTTCTTTTCAGTGCATGTGAAAATCATTCTCCTTTGGTTGATACTTATGTTTTAGACATTCCTGAGGGTTTTCCAACACCTTATATTCCCGAAGAAAATATTCTAACGAATGAGCGTATCGCTTTAGGGAAAAAACTATTCTACGATCCTAATTTGTCAGTAGACAAAAGTATTTCATGTGGTTCCTGCCATAAACAAGAATTTGCCTTCGCAGACAATCAGAGCAATAGCCCAGGTGTATATGGTCGAAGAGGAAATAGAAATTCAATGAGTCTGAGTAATATGGCATATCAAGATTTTTTTCTACGAGAAGGAGGTGTACCGACTCTAGAAATGCAAGTATTAGTTCCTATTCAAGACCATAATGAAATGGATTATAATATTTTAGAAGTAGCAAACAGACTGAATCTAGACAGTAGTTACGTTATTGCAAGTCAGCAAGCTTACGGTAGAAATCCAGATCCTTACGTCATTGGTCGATCTTTAGCTTCATTTCAGCGTACACTTATTAGCGGAAATTCTAAAGATGATTTAAACCAACTCAACTTTTCTGAACAAAAAGGAAAAGAACTTTTTTTTAGCGAAGAATTAAATTGTGGCTCATGCCATGGCGGATTTTTATATACAAATCAAGGCATCGAAAATAACGGTTTATATATAGATTTTATCGATAAAGGAAGATACTTATTTTCTCTGTTAGAGGGTGATATTGGTAAGTTTAAAGTTCCCAGTTTGAGAAATATTGAGTATACTTCACCCTACATGCACGACGGATCTTTGGAGAATTTAGAGGAAGTAATTACCCATTACGCATCTGGAGGAAAGAATCACCCGAATCAAAGTTCTCTTGTTAATGGCTTTAAGATTAGCGATGAACAAACACAAGATCTAGTTAATTTTCTAAAAGCCCTAAGTGATCAAAAATTTCTAAATGAACCAAGATTTAGTCCATAAAAAATCAAATAGTGAATTTTTTATTGGTTTTTTATTTTTTTTTCTACCGAGCCATCATTGTAAAGATAATACAATACTCTTCCTTTAAAACCAATTTCTGATTGGACTTCTTGACCTAAATTATTTACTACACGAACCAGTTTTTTAATGTCATTTGGATGAACAGCCACATCCATATCAATTGCCCACTGAGGAATCATTGGGCTAATATCTATTCTAAGTCCATCTGAACTCTCAAATAAAAAGTCTTCATATGGTTGTGATACAAGCACCTGATAACCGTGGCCTGGAGTTAAGTCTCCAATTCCGTTGTAACCAAATTCAGGCCAATAAACTTGTCCTAAATTATCCTTAACAACAGTTATAATCTCTGAAATAATCTCAAAACTAATCACAGCATCTTGTGAATTTGGAAGTGTATAGCCAATAATATTCCATCCTGACACCAAATCAATGTATATGGGACTTGAGGAATTATTAGATAAAACCATGTTCTCCGCATATAATTCATCGACCATCGAGTTCATATCATTAATTGTTAAATCTGCAAGAGACATCTGAATGGTCATCTCGTCAATAATATTCGTGAGAATAATCTCATTGGCTTGAGAAACCATCATAATCTGTGTTGTCGTATCTATATCTAGTTGCATGCTTGTCATATCCTCAGACATAGAAGAGATTATTGTATTCATTTGCTCAATAATTGAATCAGATTCAATAATTGACATATTCAATAGCCATAATTGATTGGTCATATCGGCCATTTGAATTTGATTATTTGCTATAATAGAATTGGCAATCAATAAATCATTCTCTAAAGAAACAGAAAGCAATGTTTGGTCATTTAACGATTCTGTCAAATCATAATTTACAGACATTATATTCTCTATAGAATCTATCATATCTAGCATCTCGTCTTGCCATGTATCCTCACATAATTCTACTGAATGACAAGAAGATTCTATATTGTATTGCAAATACATTTCGTCCATACAACCATAAGATCCCTGACATGAACCATCGTCTTCTTGAGCAAATGCATTATAATTACAGTATTGAGGGTCTGTACAACCAAATGTCGTTACATCAAAATTTATAATATCTAAGGCAATCAGACCATTTGAAGAATAATTAAACATAATTGGAGAAAGATCGAACATCACAACTGATTGGTTGGGCAATAGAAAAGCAAACAGTACTTCTGATGCCCCATTTGGAAGCCCATCCAATTCTTGCGTAAAAGCATCATCTCCCCAAATTGCTAAAGAGAAGAAATTGTCTTCAAAAGTTGCTAAACCTACACATTCATAAAAGACTTCATTGGAAGAAGTTATCGTGGGATTATCATTTATCTGACCGTCTCCATTCAAATCATAAAATACGCCAACTAAGGTTCCTTGAGGTAAGTATATTGAACTTAAATCCAAACCTAAAGTCATATTATTTGCAGTATTCAAAGGTTGATTGAAATGAGTACTTGAAATCTCATTTGTTTGGACTGGGGTTTGGCAAGAGCCATTATCACAATTGGCAAGATAACCTTGAGTAAAATATTCAACGTAAGTTTCATTTGTACATCCACAATCGGTTTGGTCATAGATGCACGAGCCGTCTTCAATATTAGCAAAATCGATGAAATTATTAGCCACAGGGTCCATGCAACCCAAAATATCTTCACACTGAATCAGGTGGTAATCAAATGAATTTATATAATGTAGACCATTGACAATAAAATCTTGATTTGGGATAGGGTTTAATTGGTATTGAGTACCATTTAATGAAGTGAAAATAAGATTTAATGATTGGTTTTCCATCCCGTCTATTTCATCTGTAGTTAAATCGTTACCCATAATTGGAAAGGCAGTTTCCATTCCGTTAATGAATGAGGATCCAGCACAAGTTAGTTCTCCTTGACTGTTTGTAAAAAAAGCGCCCAGGTATCCCTCTCCTAAAGACTCAATTGAGTTGATAGATGAATTTGCCAGAGCTAGAGTCATATTTGATCCAGTATTCGTATAATTATAATCCAAAGAGAAACAGTCACCTTGAGCAATTTCATTTTGGTCACAAATACCGTCATTATCTTCATCCATCAAACAATTGCCATTGCAATCATAGTAAGCTTGCGAATAAAAACAATCATCATCTTGCGTTGCATTTTGGTTATAATTACAAGCTGTATTATCCAAACATCCTTCAATCTCGTCTTCATCACATACTCCATCTTGGTCTTCATCATTTTGGCAATTTCCATTACAGTCGACTGCAGGGATAAAAATATACAAACTATGTCCTTCGATAAAAACTTCATAAGCTGGTAAATTATTCTCTGTCCAGGAAGCTAATAAATGTCCTTCAGATCCAGACATAGAATAAACGGGTATATGGACCTCATCACTATAAGAGCCGGCACCCATATTCATAGAACCATTGCTATTATTGTATATTATGACTGCAGAAGCACCTGCATTTTGAGCTATCAATGCTTTTAAACTGAATTGACAATCTCCTCTTTTAATTAGAGCAATAGCTCCATCAAATTCAAATTCATAATCATGACAACCCAAATCATTGGACTCGTCTACAGAAGCAATATAATTATATTCAGAGTCATAAGTGTCTCCTCCCCAATTTGCTGGTGAAATAGAGATTTCATAAAAAGTTTCTTCACCGGCATAAATACAAGATCCATCATCTTGATTAGCATCCTGATTGAAGTTACATGCCTCGAGATTTGTACAACCAGAAGTATTGTAGATACAAGATAAGTCATCTATATCCACTTCTGGATTAAAATTATTTGCATCTTCATCCATACAACCGTAAATTTCATCTTGGTTAATATCCTCTGTGGAACAAAAGAGATTCATAGTAAACTCGTTGACGTAATAGATATCGTTACCAATAAAACTCTGGATTGGATGAGGAGTTAAAATGTATTGATCTCCAAATTCAGTTTCAAACAACATGAATAATTCCTGTCCATCTAACAATCCGTCGACATCTTCTGTAGTTTGATCATCCCCCATAACTGGGAAAGCAGTTTCAAAACCGATTAATTCGGTTGAACCAGCACAGATTAAATTTTCATTATTCAGGGAATAAAAGACACCAATTGATCCATTACCCAATGAAGAAATAGAGGAAATAGCAGAATTTTGAATTGCTAAAGTCATATTGCTTCCTGTGTTGATATAATTAAAATCAAGATCACAAGTAGTATTTGCTACTGAAAGAGAAACACTAAAAAGCATTCCGATTAAATAATTAAATAATCTCATTTGATTAGTAGGTTAAATTTATAGATTATTTTTTTCTAAACTATGTCAAAAATCATTCCATTAAAAGATATTAATATTGAATTCAGAGTGAGTGAACATGTCTTAACCATTGAAATATTAGAATAAATTAACTTAGTAAAATTAATAGATTATTTCTGAATCTATGTGAAGATTACGAATAAACTGAATCGAGGTCTGAATGTCTTCATGCAAATAACGATCTTGATCAACAAAAGGGACCTCCATTCGATAAGAAGCATGAATATTCTGAAGAAAAGCAGATGTCTTCTCTTTTCTAAAATCTAAAGCTTGGGCGGCATTCATGAGCTCAATAGCTAATATTTTCTCTAAATTTTCTGTTATTTTGAGTAGTTTTGTTGCCGCGTTTGCTCCCATACTTACATGATCTTCCTGTCCATTAGAAGATACAATAGAGTCTGCAGAAGCCGGAGTACATAATTGTTTAGATTGAGATACAATACTTGCAGCAGTGTACTGAGGAATCATGAATCCAGAATTCAATCCTGGGTTGGCAACTAAATATGCAGGCAATTCTCTTAAACCACCTACAAGCTGATAGGTTCTTCTCTCAGAGATATTTCCAAGCTCATGCAAAGCAATCGCCAAATAATCCATAGCAATAGCTATGGGTTGTCCGTGAAAATTACCTGCTGATATCACTTTATCTTCCTCAACAAAGATATTTGGATTATCAGTAACTGAATTAATCTCTGTTGAAAATAATTGAGAAACATGCTTCAATGCTGCTTTTGAAGCCCCATGAACTTGAGGAATACATCTAAATGAATAAGGGTCTTGTACATGAGATTTCTTTTTTGTAATTAATTCTGAACCTTCCAAAAATTCTCGAAAGCGATCAGCAGTTTTAACTTGCCCTTCATGAGGTCTAGCAAGATGAATCAAAGCATCAAAAGGCTCAATTCTTCCGTCAAATGCTTCTAAGGATAGGCAACCGATTAAGTCGGCTAAATAAGATAATTTGTGAGCTTTCATTAAAACCCAAACACCATAAGCACCCATGAATTGCGTACCATTTAGTAGAGCTAAACCTTCTTTAGATTGAAGAGGGATTGGCTTCCAACCTAGGGTATGCATAACGTTCTTAGAATGTTGAATAACACCGTTATAATAAACCTCTCCCATACCAATCAATGGCAATGACAAATGTGCTAGAGGGGCAAGATCTCCTGAAGCACCCAAAGAACCTTGTTCGAAAATGACAGGTAATACGTCATTATTAAACATGTCTATCAATCTTTGTACAGTACACAGCTGGACTCCAGAATTTCCGTAAGAAAGGGATTGAACTTTCAACAACAACATCAACTTAATAATTCGAGGCGGGACCTTATCTCCCGTTCCACAAGCATGAGACATAACAAGATTAGATTGTAACTGTCCAAGATCCTCATTGGAAATACTATGATTATAAAGAGAACCAAAGCCAGTATTCACTCCATATATCGGAGCAAAACTTCGAGAGATTTTAACATCTAAGTATTCTCTACATTTTTGAATAGAAACAGATGACTCTGGAGAAAGTTCTAATTTTTTATCTTGCCAAAGGATTTCTTCGATATCCACAATGCTCAGTGGGGAACGACTAATTTGATGTATTTGATTTTTCATTGTGCATGTATCAAACTAATTAATTCAGTCACAGAATAACGCGATTGAGAACCATTATTCATATTTTTAACAGTTAGTAAATTTAGGGCAACCTCGTCCTCTCCCACAAGAACTACAAATGGAATGTTCTTTTTATGGGCATAATTCATTTGCTTTTTCAACTTAGAGGAATCCGGATATAACTCAGCATTAATACCGGCACGGCGAATTTGAGTTAGTGATTGTAAACAAAAATCTGCCTCAGAATGGCCAAAATTAACAAAGAGAACTTGACTTAAGTTATCTTCTAAATCTGGAAACAATCCAAGTTCCTCCATCACAAGATAAATACGGTCTAGCCCAAAAGAGATTCCAATACCTGGCATATCTTTTAAACCAAAAATTCCAGTCAGATTATCATATCTCCCACCTCCGCCAATACTTCCCATAGATACTCTTTGAGCTTCAACTTCAAATATAGTCCCGGTATAATAATTTAAACCTCTAGCCAAGGTAATCTCAAAATCTAGAATCGACGATTCCAGTCCGAGCATTTTAATCTTGTCAAAAACCTCTTCAATTTCAGAAATTCCATCCATTCCAATAGAAGAATCCTTAAGAACTTTCCGAAGATGAGTAAACTTTTCCGAAATCGTTCCTTTCATGTTGATGATAGGATCGATTTTTTCAATAGCTTCCTCAGAAATACCATTGACCAACATTTCTTCTTTTACTTTTTCTAGACCAATTTTATCTAATTTATCTAAAGCGACAGTCATAGTAATTAACCTATCCTCCTCACCCAATACCTGAGCTATTCCTGACAATATTTTTCTATTATTCAACTTAATAATTGCAGGAACTTTTAAAGCCGAAAATACAGCATCATAAAGTTGGATAAGCTCAATCTCGCAAAGCAGTGACGAGGACCCTACCACGTCGGCATCACATTGATAAAACTCTCTAAAACGTCCTTTCTGAGGTCGGTCTGCACGCCAAACGGTCTGCATCTGATATCGTTTAAATGGAAGAACAATTTCATTCATATGTTGAACTACATAACGAGCGAAAGGAATGGTTAAATCATAACGAAGAGCTTTGTCTGAGATCTTTGGAATCCATTGCTTAACATCTAATCCTTCTGGAGAGTCAACCTTCTTTAAGAAATCACCTGAATTTAAAATCTTAAATATCAAACGATCACCTTCCTCCCCATACTTACCTGTGAGTGTAGATAAATTTTCCATAGATGGTGTTTCTATAGGGAGAAAACCATACCGTTGAAAGACCAAACGAATATGTTCCATAATATAATTCCTTTTAAGCACTACAGTAGGAGAAAAATCGCGTGTACCTTTAGGTATAGAAGGTTTCTGGGACATATTTTCTTAGTTGGAAATTAGAGTACTAAAGTAAGAAAATATAAGGACATAAAGTATGCGGGTTAATAGAGCTATTTTAAAATTCCTTTGCAAATATTTTTCACCAGAGTAGGACCTTCGTAAATAAATCCAGAATAAACTTGGACAAGAGTAGCTCCAGCATTCAAGGCATCCAATGCATCATCTGCATTGTATATACCTCCAACTCCAATAATAGGAAAAGAACCATTAGACTTTTTATGTAAATATGCGATTACCTCAAGAGACTTATTCTTTAAGGGTTTACCGCTTAAACCTCCCTGACCAATAGAATCCAATTGAACATTATAAGTATTCAGATTAACTCGATTTGTCGTAGTGTTGGTTGCAATTACACCGTCGATATTAACCTGTTCAATAATAGAAACGATATCATCAAGTTGAGAAGTAGTTAAATCTGGAGCAATCTTTAATAAAATAGGTTTAGATTTATTCATCGAAGCCATTTCAAGCTTCAACATTTGCAATAGTTCAGTAAGTGGCTTTTTGTCCTGTAAGGCTCGAAGATTTGGAGTGTTTGGAGAACTTACATTCACTACAAAATAGTCAACATAAGCATACAAATCATGAAAAGTTTTGAGATAATCTTTATGAGCAAGTGAATTGTCTGTCTTCTTATTTTTCCCAATATTCCCACCGATAATAGCCTTAGTTTTGCGCTTTTTTAATCTTTGGATTGCCGAATGAACTCCTTGGTTGTTAAAACCCATTCGATTAATAAGTCCTTGATCTTTAGGAAGACGAAATAAACGAGGTTTTGGATTACCCTCTTGACCAACAGGAGTTAGAGTTCCTATCTCGATAAAACCAAAACCAAAATTTGCTAATTCATTAAAAAGAAGTGCATCTTTATCAAATCCAGCAGCAAGGCCCACTGGATTTTGAAATTCTAAGCCGAATACAGTTCTCTTTAAGCGATCATCTTTTATACTGAACATAAATCGACACAACCATGCACCAAAAGGAATTATATGAAACCACTTAATCATCTTAAAAATAAAATGGTGAATTCGCTCGGGATCAAACAAAAAAAGAAATGGGCGGATAATTGATTTGTACATAGTTTTGAATAATTACTTCAAAAGTAAGTAGAATTTAAATATTTATTATTTTTAATAAATTAAATTTGCAGTGATATTTATTAAAAAAATGAATAAAAAAATATTATATAATATCGCCTTACTCTTTTCTATGAGTATGTATAGCCAAAATCCATGTGGAGAACTGGATTTACTTACAGTAAATGATACTAGTCTTTGTGATGGTCAAACTCTAATTATATCTGCCATTTCGGGGTATCCTAATTATTTGTGGAGTTCAGGTTCTTCTAATGAGTTGGTTTCCATTTCATCTCCAGGTACTTATACTGTAACTACGAGTTACACTACAAATAACCTAGTCACAAATGGAGATTTTAATTCTGGAAATACTGATTTTAATAGTTTGTACAATTATAGTACCAGCAACCTATATCCTGAGGGAGTTTATACTGTGACAACCAATGCAAATTTTGTGCACAATGGATTCACAGGAACCGGAGCTGGTAATTTCATGGTTGTTAACGGTTCCACCTCCCCAGGTACAGAGGTTTGGTGCCAAGATGTCCAGGTTGAATCAGCATCCAGTTATAATTTCTCCTCGGGAGTAACTACTGTTGCAGGAGGGAATGAAGCCTTGCTTCAATTCTCAATAAATGGAGTTGAAATCGGAACTACTTTTTCTGCACCTTCAAGCATTGGAAACTGGAATACATTTAATGCTTCATGGAATTCAGGAACCAATACTGTAGCCGAAATTTGTATCATCAATCAAAATATCGGTGGAGGAGGAAATGATTTTGGACTTGATAATATAACATTTACCACACTTTGTGAATCAACTGAAAGTATTCAAGTCAATGAGGTAGATATTGCAAATGCAACAATATTTCCT
This sequence comes from uncultured Cryomorphaceae bacterium, assembly GCA_964516765.1. Taxonomy (GTDB): domain Bacteria; phylum Bacteroidota; class Bacteroidia; order Flavobacteriales; family UBA7430; genus CAZEWZ01. The sequence goes on from CAZEWZ010000033.1 coordinate 13,093, forward strand.
GTTGATAGCCTTTGTGAAACAGAGAACTCAATTAATCTTAGTGCAATAGATCCCGGAGGAACTTGGTCAGGACCAGGTATTGAAAATGAGCAAACAGGATTATTTAATCCGTATACAGCAGGACCAGGAATTCATTTGATTACTTACTCCATTGAAGGAGTTTGCGGCGACCAAGACAACCAAAACATATCTATTGTCCAAGAATTAAGTTCTTTTATCACAGAACTATCTTCAATGTGTACAAACGAATCAGAAATTCAATTAGAAGGACTTCCTGGGCTCGGAACCTGGGTTGGATCTGGAATCACAAATATT
>CAZEWZ010000034.1:0-9661 GCA_964516765.1 uncultured Cryomorphaceae bacterium
AACTAATTTGTTATTACATATAAATAATCTCTTTATTTAATAGAAAATAAATACATTTGAAAAATTACAGTTATATGACTAGCAAAAATAAAATCAATGTATTTCCATTAAGTCAAAAGATGATCTCGAAACTTTCAAAGAGTGCTAATCATCCATTTGGTTTCATTTTACTTATGTGCATTCTCTTTTTATCAAACTTCAATGCAAACGCACAAATAAATAACGCTCAAAGATCAGGTTTTACATGGATCTCAACAGAAAATATAGTCGACACAACTTTCGGATATGGATATTCAATGTACAGTGCAGCTTGGCCTATATTTAAGAACTATCCAGGACCAAATGAGTTTCAAATGGGACTAGGTAGTAGTTGGCTCACCACACAACACACAGGAAATGAACCCGAACAATTTTACACCACAATAGAAGGTGGACTTGGATGGTGGCATGACACACGATTCGGTACAGAAATACCCAAATTTATTATGGGCGGTGTTTCTTACAATTTCTATGCATGGGCAAATGGACCTGGTGCTGGGAAAACTGGGATGCTATCAAATGGCCAAAGAGACTGGAGCGAGCCTGGCGGAAAATATGGAGTCGCACAGTTATCTAACACATTACTTTGGGCTCCTGATGGATTAAATATGGCGCAAAGTTTAAATGGTGAAATGCTAGGTTACGGCTGGACTCCTCTTCCTCTCACCGAGATTATGTCTCAAACCAATGGATATGAGATCGAAACAGGAAATCAATGTTGGACATTATTTTTGAATTCAACTAATTTCAAAGGGCCAGTTGCTTTCTTCTTACCCACATTCTGGACTAAGCCCGTCATTGAAAACCCATCGTTAGAAGGTTTATTTTTAGATTCAAGACCCTCTAATCCGAATGTTGGCCTCGGGATGGAACACGCTCAGTCACCCGCATTAATATCAGAAGATAGTCAAGGAAATAAGTATGCAAAAATAGAAAGATTGCAATTCCCGACCAGTAACCAAGACAATTCGATGATTTTAAATCAATTTTCTGTGTATTCTAAAAATGCACTATGGAATAACATGGAAGCATGGTTTAATGGTGGAAATGTTGTCTCTACAGAATTAAATCTAGCAGGAACAAACATTGTCCCCTTTATCAATAATGGGGGATCAATGATGGGAGAGATTTCTGAAACTGGTTCAGGTGAGATTGACCACCCAATCAATTTGAGTTATATCGACAATATTCAGCAAAATGAAAACATTATGGGTTACCAATTTAACCTAGAAAATGTTTACCAGGAAAATAACAACTTTATTCTGCCAGAATACTTTGAACTAAACCCAAATAATGAATGGCAAGCCATCACAGAAGATGTGGTTCCTCTGTCGACAAATCTTGTTAGTTCTGATGTACCTAGTTCACCAAGAAGTGAGATAGCTTACCTTACTCCTTTAGATCCAGAATGTCAATGGCAAGATCCAAACGGCCCTTGGAGTAGTCCTGGACCATCTGCAGGCCCCTTTCAAGTAGATATGGGGGACGGCTCAACACTCACCTATTATTGGTATCGCTTTGTGGACCAGCCTGCAATTATTCATGCCAATCTTTCTGATAATATTAGAGAGCTCTTGCAAACTAGAGTGGAACTGATACATACTAATTGGAACCATTCTCAAGAGTACCTAGCAGATCCTCAAATTGGAAAGCTTGCGACATTAGACCCACAAAATATCGTCCAGCCTCCTTTGGGCCTCGAAATCGGTTATGTGCCGATTGTAACAAAGCAAGCAAAAACAGAAAGTAAAATACGCGTTTTTGTATTAGCTGGGCAATCAAATATGGAAGGCTTTGGTACTGTAGAAGACTCAGAGAATGATCCGGGAAGCTTAACAGATGTAATACAAAACGACGAAGAAGGAAATTGGTCAGAAATTGGAGAACTAGAGAATTGGAATTCACTTGACAACGCATATTTGTATTTTGCAAATAATGGTGACACAATCAAAACTAATGTAACTGTTGGACAAGGAAATGATCCTAATTTAATTGGAGCAGAGCTCATGTTTGCTTACCAGCTTGATGAATATTATGAGGATCCCGTATTAATTATAAAGACAGCATGGGGAGGTAAAAATCTTGCTGTTGACTTCCGCCCTCCATCAGCTGGAGGTGAAACAGGTGAATACTACAATAAGATGATTGAAACAATTCAAGAAGTAACTCAAAATCTAACTGAAGAATTCCCAAATATCGGAAGTGAAGATTTTGAAATTTCAGGATTTACTTGGTTTCAGGGATGGAATGATGGCGCATCTGAAAGCTTTCTTAATGAATATGAAAGTAATCTATATCATTTAGTAAATGATGTAAGAAATGATCTAGATAGTCCTGAACTCCCTGTTGTAATTGCAAATTCCGGCCATGGTGGGTTCGCTTTTACAAGCGATGGATGGGTTCAGGATATGCAGAATATCGTTTCTCTTGCCCAAGAAAATGTTGGCTGTGATGACTTCTTGTATGGAGGTAAAGTAGGTTTTGTAGAGACAAAACAATATTATTTAGAAGCTTCTGTATCTCCATCTGATGCTGTTTATCATTATAACAACAATGCACTTTCCTATTTAAATATTGGAAAAGCAATGGGAGAAGAAATGATCTTGACTATAAATGACATGGCTTTTTGCTACACAGACTGCGTGGATCAAATTCCTCCCGGAATTGTCTCAATCGGAAATAGAGTTTGGAACGACTATAATATGGATGGAAATAACGACCCAAATGAACCAGGAATCTCAGGCGTATCTGTTTTAATCTGGGCAGATTCTGACGGGGATAACATCCCTGATTGGCAGGGATTTGGAGGTGTGGAAGTTACCGATGAAGAGGGTTACTACAATTTTTCAGGCTTGGAACCTGGTAATTACTCTGTGTTTGTTTGGCAAGTAGACAACTGGGGTCCTGGAGAGCCTCTGGAAGGATTTCAATCTACAAACGGCTTTGAGCCAAATGCTAACAATGATCAAGATTTGGACAACAATGGATATGGTAGCCCTTTTTCAGATATAATGTCTGGAGTAATAACCCTTTCGTCAGATGGAGAGCCCCTTGGTGATGGTGATCCATTTAATTGCTATTTTAATTACGATGCAAGCGGAAATAATACTGTTGATTTTGGCTTCTTCAATCCAAATTTCCCAGGAGATGAGCCTGAATGTCAGATAATAGACCTGCCTTTAAGCTGGTCCACTTTTTCTACTTATATGCTACCGGTAAACATGGATTTAGAAGTCGTATTATCTCTTATTTTAGACAAAATTATTATTGTTAAAGACTATGCAGGAAATGCTTACTTACCTGACTACCAATTTAATGGTATAGGAGTAATGCAATTAGGTCAAGGTTACCAAATAAAAACAACTGAGACTGTTAGTATTGAAATATGCGGTGAATATGCAAGCCCACAAAATCATTTAATTAACTTAATTGCTGGATGGAATCTTCTAGGATATCTAAGAACTGAGCCTGCAGACATAAGTGCCGTTTTAAGTGATGTAAATGACGGTGGAAATCTTATTATAGCTAAAGATTATGAAGGAAATGCATATCTACCGATGTTTGAATTTAACGGTATTGGAGATATGAAACCCGGAGAAGGTTACCAGATAAAAACTATAAATACAGATGTAATTCAGTATTTGTCAAACAACGAATCTTACTAATTATAGTTATATAAAACCAAAAAAAACCAATTTAAAGATTAGGTTTTTTTTGGTTATTCTTTGCATATCTAGTGCTTATTTTACTTTCTTTTTAAAGGAGTCAAAAGTAATGATCTTACCATTTTCTACTTGATACCACTCTACATACGAGGTACTGTCACTAGAAGTAAAACCCGCATTTACCCAATCACCTCTGGTATTAGGCATGTCTTTACCCTCAATTAGAGAAGGTTTAACGCTATAAGCATAGTCCATAACCCAGGTGGTTTCATCAGTAGAATCACTAACCATAGTAATAAAATCTTGAGGAGTAACAGCCTGGCCCTCTGCCATACTTATATTTGCAGAATCGGCAAAGAAAGAAGCTAATTTGGCCCAGTCTTTATTTAACCATGCTTGATCCATTTGCATAACAACATCAACAGATGACTGTGAACCCATAGAAATTGTTTGACCTTGAGAAGTCATTCCATTAGATTGAATTTCATGTGTATGACTTTGGTCTAGACATGATGAGAGACTAAGGGATATAGTCAATAAAAGAAGGTAGTTTTTCATAGTTTTTTTATTGTAAATATAAAAATCTGTAACTATAAAATGAATAATATCTTCTCTAATTTTCAAGCTTGAGGTGCTGACTATTTTTAGAACTTGAAAATATCAGATTATGATTCATTACTCCAAATTCAATCAAAACAATGTTTGCCTGATCTGGCTGTAATTCAGTGAAGATTGTATTCTCAACAAACAAGGATGTAATCTCACCGTTTTGATTGCACTTAATTATTTCAAAGTAAAGATACAGATCATGTAAATTTTCACTTAACTCCTTTCCAACCCAATCAAGATCAGCAGGATAATTATTAGGAGAAATTTTTAACTTCTGATTGAAATACTGTTTAATTAATTCATCTGCAATTTTCACTTCATTATCAGAAGCAATATGCAATCTATTTATTCCTTGATCTTCCAAAGCTTGTTCCAAATCATCCACCGCAACTTTAATAGTTATTTCAATTGACTCTTTAATATGATCATAATGTAAAGTGGTATGCGTAACATGAAAATTATGGAACGATAGAAAGATCGATAAGATGAAAACCATTAAGGGCTGGAACATATAATAATTTTATTTATCCTTAGTGAGTGATCCACTTTTTTCATTTGCTCGATTGGCTCGTTGCATCAAGTTTTCTCCCTTACTTCTATTTTGCTTATAGAGTTCGAATCTGGTGGGCTCTATTCGAGCAGGCCAATAGTTATTATCCCGATCTACATCGGCTGTTTCTAGAAATGGATCTAAAGTCACGCGACTTAATTCTTGATCTAAGATGAATACTTTCTTCACCTTTTCATCGTTTCTTTTCCATATTTCTGAAGGGATTCTTACAACCTCTTTTGTTCCGTCAATAAATTCAAATTCTAAAATAACAGGCATTACTAAACCTCCTAGATTTGAAAAATGAAGTTCATAATAATTTTCATCCCCTGCTAGGAGTTCTTTTTCTTGATCATCTAAATTATTCATGTACTCAATATATTCTTCCTTGTCTAAAATATTAGTGAGAAAGGGATCATACGTTGTATAAAAGTCGACGGATTGTTGATCAGTTTCGTCTACTGTCTCTGAAATTAGAGTCCTATTTTTAGTATCCCCAATAAACGTATTGTTTTTCTCTTGTTTCAATTTTGCTAAAGGATTTTCTATTTCGGGGTCTGCGGTACTTACTTTAAACCAATTTACCTGATCAAGAGAAATATCTACATGGTCATTTGTATAGAACCACCCGCGCCAAAACCAATCAAGATCTACAGCACTGGCATCTTCCATTGTTCGAAAGAAATCTGCTGGAGTAGGATGTTTGAAAGCCCACCTTTCACTATAAGTTTTAAAAGAGTAATCAAATAGTTCTCTACCCATAATCGTTTCTCGCAAAATATTAAGGGCTGTTGCTGGCTTTCCATATGCGTTGTTACCAAATTGAAGTATCGACTCTGAATTAGTCATAATAGGGACAATACCACTTTTGTCAGCTTTCATATAGTCTACAATATTTTGTGCAGGACCTCTTCTAGAGGGATAATTCCTTTCGAATTCTTGTTCGGTTAAGTATTGGACAAAAGTATTCAAACCCTCATCCATCCATGTCCACTGACGTTCATCAGAATTGATAATCATAGGAAAAAAATTATGGCCCACTTCGTGAATGATAACACCGATCATGCCATACTTTGTTCTTTTTGAATAGGTACCGTCTTCTTCTGGTCTTCCAAAATTAAAGCAAATCATAGGGTATTCCATTCCTATTGATTTCGCATGCACTGATGTAGCCTGCGGGTAGGTGTAGTCGGTAGTGAATTTGGAATAGGTTTTAAGTGTATGAGCAACAGCTCTGGTGGAATATTGCTCCCAAAGTGGATTTCCTTCTTTGGGATAAAAACTGTAAGCCATCACAGTTTCATTGGAGATATTAACAGCCATGGCATCCCAGATGAATTTTCTAGAGCTTGCCCATCCAAAATCACGAACATTAGTAGCTTCAAAAGTCCATGTTTTTGTTGAAGAACTTTTCTCTTTTTCGCTTTCTACAGCTTCATCTTGGGTTACGATAATAACAGGCTCAGTAAAACTTTTTTTCGCTTTTTCCCATCGCTTAATTTGGGCTTTACTTAGAACGGAAGAGGCATTTTTCAGCTCTCCTGTAGCAGCTACAATATGATCAGAAGGAACCGTAATGCTCACTTTATAATCTCCAAAGGGAAGTGTGAATTCTCCGCTGCCTAAAAATTGTTTATTTTGCCAACCTTCAACCTCATTATATACAGCCATTCTTGGGAAGAATTGAGCAATCGTATAAATAGCGTTGCCTTCGTCTTCAAAAAGCTCATACCCACTTCGACCGCCAATTTTCATACGATCATTTATGTTGTAAGAGTATTTTATTTTAAATGAAAAAGATTGCCCTTTTCTGAGTGGCTTGGGTAGCTCTATTCTCATCATGGTCTTATTAACCGTATATAGTAAGTTTTTTCCATTTAAATCTGTGACTAAATCTAATTTAAATCCTCCATCAAAATTCTTTCGATCATGAATTCTTTTGATCCTTCCGAAGCTCATTTCGTTATCCATACTACTGGAAGAAGTGAGTTGGCTATCGGAATTTTTAGCACGTACATTTTGATCTAACTGAATCCATAAATAACTCAATTCGTCAGGAGAATTATTTGTGTAAGTAACCGTTTCATCACCATTAATAGTATGATTCTCTTCATCTAATTGAACACTAATAACATAATCAGCTTTTTGCTGATAATACTCATGCCCAGGAGCTCCACTTGCAGTTCTGTATACATTTGGAGTGGGTAGTTCCTCGTAAAGTTGTTTAAACTTACTTGTATTGGTATTTTCCTGAGATTGAAGAATTATTGGAAAAAATAACAGAATGTAAAGTGTCTTTTTCATAATTTTAAATAATAAGGTTTGCAAATATACTAAAAACAAAAGGCGTTATGATTGACAAACTTTACTTCTATAAAAAATAGAATAACCAACAAATGATATCTTTTTTAATATTGCTCCCTTCATATGTAGTTGTGTTTCGAATAATATTAAAAAACAAGCCACAAAAAAGCCCACTACTAAGTGGGCTTTTTATAATAATTAAAACTCTTCTAGTTTGGCGCCTATTAATAATAAAAAGAACGAATGGCTCTAACACGATAGGCATAACCCTTATAGAAGCCATAGTTTGTACCATTACTAAAATCGACAAAGTATGAATTCGTAAAATCACCCTCCGAGGAAGACCAATACCAATCATTATAAAAATTACCTGAGTTTGTGTTTTCTAAAAGCACCGCGCCATTTCCAATTGTATTGTACATTTCTAGGAGCTCCATGTGTGAGGGCAAATACCAGTCCGTATATCCATCAGATTCATAATCTGATGCTGCTTGGGCTGCAGTTATACCTCCACCTTGAGTAGCGCATGATTGATTTACTATAGCATTGGTATTATCAAACCCTGTTCCATCAGCGTAAAGGTATTCGTCAACACAACCCCATTCATAAGTACTGATTATATTTCCAGTTGCAGAATCCACTTGAGATACATCTTCATAAGCTGCAACTAAGACTTGCCCTGCTGCTTCATCGACATAAAAGACAATCCCACCTTCAACTAAATCTCCTACTTGATACATCGAATTGGTATTTCCTTGAATAAGACCAGTCATTGTCGGGCAAAAACTAAAATCTAAAATCTCTTCGCTAGTTTTGATCTGATAACCTCTAGAGTATTCCAGACTACCTATACCGTTAAAAAAATATTCTGGGAAATATGCATTCCCTAATGCATCTTTCACGAGAACCACTTGATACTCAATACTACTAAATGCCTCAGGTAGTTCCATAGGGCTAAGACAATTGTATCCAAACATTCCCCATCCAAGTGGTAAATACAACGGAATATCCTCCGTTTCCATTTCACAAGTTACTTGATTGGACAATGCTTCGTCTAATTCAACTAATAGCGTTTCATTGTCATTCAATACATTCTGTAATTCGTCTTGCAAAAAGTCTACTTCAGATTGAAGAGAGTTAACAATATCTACCCAAGTGAAACAAGACAAATCATCTACAACAGCAAGCTCATCATAATTATCAGCCCATGACTGAGTACAACCAAAATTATTACAATAAGAACTCAAAAGCTTAACTTCATCAATGTAATATAACGCATCTCCGTCAGGTGCCGTTGCATAAAAATTCAATGCACCTAATGAATTATCTGTAAAGACTGATCCATGTGTCCAAGGCCAATTATGTAAATTACCATCTATCGAACAAGTAGCTAGATCATTCTCGGTATCAATATTAAATTTTACCTCAAACCATTTATCATGACTGAAATCAAATTGATGACCTAAATCAGAATACCCTTGACCGTTAACACCAAACATAAATTCTACAGCCCAGTTATTGTTTTGATCAATATTATAATGATGAAGTAAATTAAAATAACCACCATAACCTTCAGGGATATACATCATAAAAGACAGATTCCATATTCCATTTTGATGATCTCCGAGTTGCAATACTATGTCTGTTGCCCCGCCCCCTTGAAGAACTAAAGAGTTAGAACCATTATAGCTCAAAGAATCTTCAACATAAGCATCTTCTTCTGTGCCCGGGGAATTTGTCCAAGTTGTCCATAATTCTTGTGACTGACTAACTAGATATTCACCTGCGTTAAAATTTTCGAAATCTTCAAATATTTCAACAGCATTACAATCATAAATACATGATTCATCATCGGTATCTGCTAGAGGATTAAAATTAAATGCTGTAGAATCTGTACAGCCGTAGGTATATGCATCTTCATTGAATGAGTTAAGGCAAGGGTTTCCACCATATTCTATACATGATTCGGGTCCGAAGTACTCATTAAAAGGACCAAATCCATCTGGATAAACACAACCCTCAAAAGGAGTATCATCACACGAAGCGTAATTACAATTTAAATTACCAAAATCATCAAATGATTGTTGATTAGATTGCTCATTAAAATTTAATGCATTTGGGTCTAGACAGCCTTCGTTGGACTCAATTAATGACAACGTAAGGTTATCTTCTTCATTAGTCAATAACAATTGATTATTCAAAACAGTCATCTCCAATATAGTGAGATCACCACCAAATAATTCTAAATCTATCCATGTAGTCTGTTCAAGCGAACTATTACAAAACTCCTGAGTTTCAAAGGACATAGATGTGGTAGAATTAAAAAAGCATAAACCCATACCTGAAGCAGAAATATCTTGAAGTGACATGCCCATAATGGTATCTGCATCAAGAATCTCAAGACCATTACAACCTGAGCAAGACCATAACATATTTGGGTCCCACATTATAGTATCTTCGTCTAAACCATAATGACCTTGATAATAATTAGTAT
>CAZEWZ010000034.1:9761-12020 GCA_964516765.1 uncultured Cryomorphaceae bacterium
ATAATAATTAGTATCATTATCCGAATCACTTCCAGTATTAAAAGGGTAGAGAGTAAGTGAATTGTTATTCACCTGATAAAACCCATATAGAAATTGAAAGTTACCAGAAGGATCTGATATGGATACTGTAAATGTGTTCGTTTCCTGATAAAAATTAATATACTCATTGTTGCCCTGGTTAGAGAGTTCCATTCCTTCTTGAATCCACGAATCTAAGTTCCATGTACCAAATAAAAGATCTTGATAATCATATACACAAGTCCCATCATTAACAAGGGCTAAAGAGTAAAAATTAAAAGCTTCAGGATCAGTACAACCAATTGGATATTGCTCACAAGATCCATCATTAACAATAGCCATCTCATTATAATTATTCGAAAAGGAATCAGTACAGCCAAAAACTATACATCCTACATCATAAATATCTGAGAAAGTTGTGGTCCAATTATCAACAGAATTGTAAGCACCTCCAGCTAGTATCTCTCCTTGTTCAAATAAATACTGCTCATCACCAAGAATAATAAACTCAGTAACCTCAGTATTCGCTTGAGATTCTTGGTCAACATTCCCATCTCCTACAGATAATTGCAGAATATAACAGCCTTCAGGATTTAAACAAAATTCACCTGAACTTCCAGATGGGACGCTGTAGAGTGTTTGATTTGAATTAAAATCAAGCACAGAAACCCCAAAAGTAGTGTCTTGTGAAACTTCATAATTAACAAGTTCATAGTCACATACCTCCTCTGGACACATCTCTCCGAACTTAAGATTTATCTCGCCGCCACTATGTAAAGTAAAAGATTCATCATTAATAGTGAAATATGCACCATTCCATCCATCACCATATAAATCAGTTAAGTTAAGATTATAACATTCATTGGGATCCAAACAAACCTCAAAAGTTCCAGGTGAATATCCTGGATAATCTTCGAGAGAAGACGTACTTCCAAAACCTTCATATCCTGGATCTCCATTGGAAATACCAAACATTACATCACCAGAACTTGAAACAATAGCAATCCCTAATTCAATGTCATAGGAGCCTCCATACATCGTTAAAGAACTAGTTTCAAAATCACACTCTGGTGAAGGTTGACATGGAGTTCCTCCGTAAGTAATACATAATTCTGCTCCGAACTCGTCATTGAAGGGTCCAAAGCCATCTGCGTAAATACATCCATACTCTGGAATATCTCCACAAGTTGCATAAATACATCCTAAATTTCCATATTGATCGTAAACTTGAGCTGTTGCTCCAGCATCATAGTTAGCTGCAAGAGTATCCATACAACCTAGTATTTCTTCACAGCCTGGTGTTAATGAAGATGCAGTTACACTTCCTGCTTCACCAGCAGTTACAAGGACATTTGCTCCTTGACATCCGTCACCCCACTGAATTCCCCAACCAGAATACCCGTCTGCAGCACCAGTTACGGCTACGACATATTCAAATTCTGTTCCTGAATCGACCTCTAAATAACCTGTATATATGCCGTCTTCATCTTCGTCGGTTAGAGTTACCCCCCAACCATTCCAACCATTCCAAGATCCATTTACAACTACATTGTCATAATCAGTACTTGGTTGATCTACGCCGTTCATATCTACAGTAAATTCTACTGATACTAAAGAAGGCCCATATATACAAGATCCGTCGTCTGAATTGGCTTCTATGTCATAATTAAAAGCAGTTTCATCTATACAACCATTAACAACAGCAGATGGACATTCCCATTCATAAGGCCAATTTGGATTACTAGAAAATGATTCTTGAATAGCACATTTATTTTCTTCAGTTAAACTAATAGCATCACCAAACATATAATCCATATCAGTAACATTAGAAACATCCCAACTTGATAGATCTCCATTAAAATTAAATGCATAACGAAACATACTATTCATGTTAGTAACACTTGACACATCCCAACTTGATAGGTCGCCATTAAAACTAGTCCAAGCAAACATATTAGTCATATTAATAACACTTGACACATTCCAACTTGATAGGTCGCCATTAAAATTAGAGGCGGCATCAAACATACGATACATACTAATAACGCTTGAAACGTCCCAACTTGAAAGGTCTCCATTAAAAACTTCGGTATCTCTAAACATATTATCCATATTGGTAACATTAGAAACATCCCAACTTGATAGGTCGCCATTAAAACCAGTGGCACCAAAAAACAATTGACTCATATCAGTAACACTAGAAACATCCCAACTTGATAGGTCTCCATTAAAACTAGTGGC
>CAZEWZ010000035.1:0-11506 GCA_964516765.1 uncultured Cryomorphaceae bacterium
CCGCTTAGTACCTAGGGCGGGAATCGAACCCGCACTTCCGAAGAAACTGGATTTTGAATCCAGCGCGTCTACCAATTCCGCCACCTAGGCATTTTTATCTTTGGAATAGAAGACCACAAAAGTAAGAATTGTTTAATATCTCCAAAGGAAAAATACTTTTTTTTACCTTAGTTATTTTGCTGATTTATTGGGGCATGTCTATAAATATTTGTAAGTTTGATGCCCCAATAATATCGCATATATTACTAGGGTAACTTAAAGAGTGGCATGGAGTCAAAAGTTAAAATATTTTCAGGAAGATCGACCCGTAAATTAGCGGAACAAATCGCCTCAAACTTCGGGGTTAGACTAGGAAATATTATTATTTCTGAATTTAGTGATGGTGAATTTATTCCTTCTTTTGAGGAAACAGTTAGAGGTGCAAAAGTTTTTATAATACAGTCCACGCCTCCGCCTTCTGATAATTTGATGGAACTTTTATTAATGATTGACGCAGCCAAAAGAGCCTCAGCATCTCAGATCATAGCGGTAATGCCCTACTTTGGTATGGCAAGGCAAGACCGCAAAGACAAGCCTAGAGTCCCAATAGGAGCTAAATTAGTCGCTAATATGCTTACCGCAGCAGGCGCCACAAGAATAATGACATGTGATCTACATGCAGACCAAATCCAGGGTTTCTTTGAAGTTCCTGTAGATCACCTATACGCATCGTCTGTGTTTATTGAGCACATCAAAAGCTTAGGACTTACAGATTTAACTATTGCTTCTCCGGACCTCGGAGGCTCAAAAAGAGCCCATGCATATTCCAAATATTTAGGGTGTGAAATGGTGATTTGCTACAAACATCGAAAAAAAGCAAATGAAATTGGAGATATGCGCGTAATCGGTGATGTAAAAGACCGGCACATTGTCTTGGTCGATGATATGATTGATACTGCAGGGACGCTAACATCTGCAGCGGATATGATGCTGAAGCAAGGTGCGAAATCAGTCCGTGCAGTCTGTACACACCCCGTACTTTCGGGTAAAGCCTATGATAGAATAGAAAATTCAAACATGCTAGAGTTGATTGTCACTGATTCTTTACCCAGTAAGGTCAGCAAAAAAATAAAAGTATTAAGTATTGCTCCGATGTTCGCTAATGTGATCACAAATGTGGTGTCTAACGAGTCTATTAGTAAAAATTTTATTAGTTAATTATTTATAAACTTAAAACAAAAGCAAATGAAATCAGTATCTATTAGCGCTGAAAAGCGTGTAGATTTGGGGAAAAAAGGTGCAAAAGCTCTAAGATCTGCTGGAAAAGTGCCTTGCGTGATTTACGGAGGAGAATCCAATCAGCATTTTTCGGCAACCGAAATTGCATTTAATAACCTTGTTTACACACCGAATGTTTATGCGGTGGCGATTGATATTGAGGGTACAATAGTTAATGCCCTTATCAAAGAAATTCAATTCCACCCAGTTACAGACCGAATTATTCATGTAGACTTTGTTGAGTTAATTCCAGGAAAAGTTGTCAATACAAATATTCCTGTAATCACTACAGGAAATGCAATTGGAGTAATGAATGGAGGTAAACTAAGTAAAACTCTTAGAAAACTTAGCGTTCGCGCAATACCCGAAAATCTTCCTGATGCGATTACTATAGACATTGCATCTATGAAAATTGGAGACAAAGTTTATGTCCGTGACTTGGATGTAGAAAAATACGATGTCCTAACCTCTAAAAATGCGGTAATTGTTGCTGTCAAAACTGCTCGTAATGTAATTGAAGAAGAAGAGGAAGAAGAAGCAGCTGCCGCCGCTGCAAGTGAAGGCGCTGAAGAATCTACTGGAGATGCTCCAGCTGCTGAATAAACGATGAAAAAATTCCTAATAATCGGCCTAGGAAACCCTGGTGCGGAGTATGAAAATACTCGACACAATATTGGTTTTAAAACATTGGACGCACTAGCTAGTGCGTCCAATGTTTTTTTTGAACCAAACCGTTACGCAGAAACAGCAAGCCTGAAAATAAAGGGACGCACTCTGATTCTAGTAAAACCCTCCACTTACATGAATCTTAGTGGAAAAGCCGTGAACTACTACCTACAAAGTGAAAAAATAGAATTGGAAAATCTATTAATTCTTACCGATGATCTTGCTTTGCCTTTTGGACAAATACGTATGAGGGCAAAAGGAAGTGATGGAGGCCACAATGGTCTAAAGCACATAATTGAGGTATTAGACCATTCAAAATTTAACCGCCTTCGTTTTGGTGTGGGTAACGAATTTTCAAAAGGAAAACAAGTAGATTATGTACTTGGCAGATGGTCTCCCGAAGAAGATAAAACACTAAAAGAGCGACTTGAGCTGCTGATTAAAATGATACACAGCTTCGCACTTCAAGGGGTCTCTAAAACAATGACCGAATTCAATGGGAAATAAGTTGCTCTTTTAGGACTCAATTGAAAATTGCTCTTCATAGCATTTTATTCTCTTATTCATAAGCCAGAACCACAAAGGAGGAAATAGACTCAAAATCATCATGCCCGGATATCCGGTTGGGAGCTGCGGGGCCTTAGATTGATGATTAAGTTTTTGATATTTCTTCGCCGGACGAAAATGGTGGTCTGAATGTCTAGACAAATTAAACATCATTAATCTCCCGAACACATGGTTTGAATTCCAGGAGTGGTGAACCTCTACTCTCTCATAGCGACCTTTTGTGTTTTGTTTTCTCAAAAGACCATAATGTTCAATATATTGAACCGTCTCGAAGCTTACATAAGCAACAACTGAGGTAGCAAAAAAATATAGGCAAATCTGCCAACCAAAAAAATAAATAACGAGCCACAAGAATGTTGCTTGGATAAGATGGAATTGAATCATCTCATTCCTAAAACTGATGTTTGGCAAACCTAGAATCTGCATTTTTTTCTTTTCTAAATGCCAAGCTGAAATATACTCGTTGGATATTGCTCTGATCCAAAAAGCATAAACTGATTCGTTCTTTCTCGCTGTGGAAGGATCTTCTAGTGTGGCGACATTTTTGTGGTGCCCCCTGTTGTGCTCAATAAAAAAATGCATCATTAATGATGTGAGTAGCATTATCTTAGCTAAAAATTGATCTTTTAGACTGTCGTGATGACCGAGCTCATGCCCTAAATTAATTGCAAAAGTGGTTAGAAGGCCCATCGATAAGATTCTTCCTACAATATCAAAAGCAACTAGAGATGGGTCTTGAAGAGAAAAAAGAAACAGACCTAATAAAGCTATTTGAGTAGCCACAGACATATATAGAACAACATCATATGAAATGCTTTCTTTCGCTAAAGCCTTCTGTGCAGAAAGGGCATAACTGTCATCATTTTTCATAAATAACTCAATAATAGGAATACATGCGTAAGCATAAATAAAAGTGCTATAGCAAAAAACTCCTTTCTGAGTGAAACTTAAATAGCCAAAAAAAGCCATCGACAAAGGGGCAATAAGAAATGGAAAAGGTTTTATCATAATCATTACCAATATACAAGAAAAAATTATCTAAAAAAATCATAAAAATCAACATGAAGTAAGTATTAACTTCAATTTTAATATCTTTAAAAAAAAATCTAATCATGAAAACTCTGTTTATTACAATTACTCTATTAGTTGGCCTCTCTTCCTTTGCTCAAATTGATGACTGCTGTATCAATCCAGAATGGATAAATCCAAACGGAATCTGTACATTTATTTATGACCCGGTAATAGGTTGTGACGGAATATCCTATGGCAACTCTTGTCAAGCATCGAATGCTGGACTTACTAGCTGGACAAACCAATCTGGCGCAACAAATATTCTAGAGTGGGATTGTAATACAAGCCTTTGTTTCTCTTTTAACGGCACAGCAATATATGAATCTGGAGACTGGGTAAACCCAAACGACCCCTGCGATATGGGTTATTGTGACCCTAGTGGGGAGTATTATGGCATTGCTATAGATTGTGCAGAGTGGATGGGAGTTCCTTGTGATGGAGAATGGGTATCAATTGATGGGGAGTGTTGCTCTACATGTATAGAAACATCGTACGGATGTGAATATGAGGGGGTTTTATACAATTTTGGGTCAAGTATCGACCAAGATTGTAATACCTGCTATTGTCAGGCTGGTTTTAACCCCAACGCAGACGGATTTTGGTCTTGTACAGAAATGGATTGTGGCTGCGCACCCATTTCCATCACAGTTGCTAATGGATGGAATATGATTGGCTTTGCGTGTGAAGAAAATACTAATGCGGAAGAAGCATTTTCTGCAATTCAGGACAAGATTATAATCGCTAAAAATGCTCAAGGGGACGCTTATTTGCCTGACTTTGGCTTCAATGGAATTGGGGACCTTGAAAGAGGGTATGGATATTTAATTAAAGTGTCTGAGGAGATTACCAATTATAACATCTGTGACTGAAAAAATGAATTACTTAAAACCTTGTAATATGAAAACTATCTTATTCTCCGTGTCTTTTTTTATCAGCCTGACAACATTCGCCCAGACTTCTGACTGCTGTATTAATCCGGAGTGGATTGTGCCAAGTGGCGAAGGTATGTGTTTTGCTTTGTATGACCCCGTTGTAGGTTGTAACGGAATGACATATTCAAACTCTTGTGAGGCCGAGCAATCTGGAATAACAAGCTACACCAATAATCAATCAGGTGTTAGCACAAGCATAGTTTGGGATTGTGAAGAAATAGACTTGGGCTGCACAGACCAATACGGATTCCATGAAAATGGCACCAACTGGTCTCCCACACCTTGCGAACTATTCTCTTGTTTTGAAGGAATTACTGTCGAAGCAATTATAGATTGTGCCCAGTGGATGGGAATGCCTTGTGATGGAGAGTGGATATTAGAGGATGGAGAGTGCTGTGCGGAATGTATCTCTATGCCTGAAACTCCATCATGTTTAGGGATTCCTATTCTCCTAAATAACGGATGGAATATGATTGGTTTTTCATGCGAAGAAAATAAAAATGCCATTTTGGCTTTCTCTGCAATACAAGATAAAATTGTTATCGCCAAAGATGCCCAAGGAAATGCTTACCTCCCGAGCTTTGGCTTTAATGGAATTGGTGACCTTGAGAGGGGTTATGGCTACCTAATCAAGGTGTCTGAAGAGATATTTAACTACAATCTTTGCGAATAAAAAAGCACAATTACTGATTCTTTTTTTTGACTGAATTGCTTCGACTTTATCTTACTTGAGCTCGATGTAAATTCGATGAAATACCCCTACCTAGTTCTAGCAACTTATTATTCTCTAATTCCCTCTAGTTTTAGCAAAAAGGAATGTTCTAGAGCAAGTTCTTTTAGACTTTCAAATCTTCCCGAAGCACCTCCGTGACCCACATCCATGTTACAAGACATCAATAATAGTTCTTGATTAGTGCGGTTAGCTCTGAGTTTTGCAATCCATTTTGCTGGCTCCCAGTATTGTACTTGACTATCCCAATATCCAGTGGTAATTAATAAATTGGGATAATCCATCTTTTTAATATTATCGTAGGGAGAGTATGATTTTATATAGTCATAAAAAGTTTTGTCCTTGGGGTTTCCCCACTCATCAAACTCACCAGTAGTCAATGGAATAGACTCGTCCCACATTGTATTGATAACGTCTACGAAAGGAACTGCTGCAATAACTCCATTCCACAAATTAGGCTCCATATTGATAACTGCACCCATAAGTAAACCTCCAGCGCTTCCACCCTGAGCATAAAGATGGGAAGAGCTCGTATAATTATTTTGCACCAAGAATTTTCCACAATCAATAAAATCATTGAAAGTATTTTTCTTTTTCAAAAGCTTTCCGTTCTCATACCAGTCTCTTCCCATTTCCTGCCCACCTCTAACATGTGCTATTGCAAAAGCAAACCCTCGATCTAGCAGACTTAATCTACTCGTACTAAAATAAGGGTCCATATTGGCGCCGTAAGAACCATATCCGTATAATAGGAGTGGCCTAGCCCCATCTTTCTTATAGCCTTTCTTGTACACAATAGAAATAGGCACTCTAGTTTTGCCATCCCTACTCATGGCATACAAGCGTTCTGATTCATAATTTTCTACTTGAAATTCCCCTCCTAAAACTTCTTGTTGTTTGAGTAAGCTTCTCGACCTTGTAGATAAATTGTAATCATAAACAGAATTGGGAGTAGTTAATGAGGTATAAGAAAATCGAAACAATTCGGTATCAAATTCAAGGTTTACATTAGAATAAAGAGAATATGTGGGATCCTCAAAAGTAATATAATGCTCCGCTTTACTCACCCAATTAATTACGCGCATCTGAGTAAGACCATTTTTTCTTTCGTTGAGAACGAGATACTTTTTAAAAATTTCTATTCCACTTAAAAAAACTTTCTCTCGATGAGGTATGAGCTCTACCCAATGTTCTTTTGAAGAATTAGACACAGGAGTTTTCATGAGCTTATAATTTTTTGCATCCCAATTAGTTCGAATAAAAAACTCATCGTCATAATGGCTTACTGAATATTCTAAGCCAATTTCTCTAGGATGGATAACCGTCCATTGCCCATCAGGTTGATTTGCGTCTAAAAACCTGATTTCGCTAGACAATGTCTGAAATGAACCTATAAAAATGTATTGACTGCTCTTTGACTTGTATACATAACAACTAAAAGTGTCGTCTTCCTCCTCAAATACTAGCTCGTCTTGTGAGGTATCTGTTCCCAAAATGTGCTTAAAAATTTTATGAGAACGAAGTGTTACAGAATCTTTTTTTACATAAAAGATGGTTTTATTGTCATTAGCCCAAGTGATTGCTCCAGTAGTGTTTTCTATTTTGTCCGGTAATATATCTCCCGTAGACAAATTTTTAATTTGAATAGTGTATTCTCTCCTGGAAATTAAATCCGTACTGAACGCCAATAGTTTATTGTCAGTGCTTACGGACCAATCACCCAAAGAAAAGTAACTCTGGCCAATGGCAAGAAGTGGTAAATCCAACAATAACTCTTCATTACTTTCTTCTTTATTTTTATATCTAAAATAACGCTTGTAATCCTGACCTTCGTCAAATTTTGAATAATATGTATACCCATTGTCTTTATAGGGGACGGATTGGTCGTCTTGCTTTATGCGGGACACATACTCATCAAACAGGCTCTTCTGAAGTTCTTCTGTATCTGACATATTAGCATCTAAATAGTCGTTCTCATCGACTAAATAATCAATAACTTCTTGAGTTTGAGAATCTGGGTTTGAAGATTCTTTTTGTGCGTCAGACAGGCGCATCCAAAAATAATTATCCATAAGAGTATCAGAATGGTACTCAAGCACTGTAGGCGATTTTTTTGCTTTTGGCTCGTGCATTGAATTTTTTTGATTGGTTTGACAAGCAACAAATGTTATCAGAAAGAGGTTGGTAAAAAGAACTTTTTTCATAAGATGATCCATTGTAAATATTCAATTACAAAATTAACAAAATAAAAAAGAGTAAAATACAAACAGTGGAATTTGTTAATTTGATTGAATACGGATTAGTCTTTACTCTTCTCCAAATGTAGTGTGAGTAGGCCTAATTTATAATAATCAAATAGAAGAATACTTATAAAGCCTTTAACAAGAAAATACTTGATAAGAGGTGACAACAAAATAAATAAGTTTTTGTTTAACCATCTTAACTTAAAGAGTCGGTAGTACATTCTTAAAAGAGCCACCTCTTGAATGAGTTCATTGTCATAATTAGTGATTTTAAGAAGATAGACCAGGTTTGAAACCGCCTTTTCCGATTGGAAAAGAAACTTTTTGTTCTGCTCCAAATCTCCGTTGAGAACAGGATTGTGAATATGATAAATGGGAATGTTTTTCTTTTTTAGTTCAAATCCGAAAAAAGTATCTTCATGGCCGTAGCCAATGAGGCGCTCATCAAATAAAACCTCTTTTAAAAGTTCCCGATTTATTAAAAAATTATTGGTCATAAAAGACTGGTTTGGATTCTTAGCTCTTTGCTGTGCAGTCTTAGACTCTTTAGCATTTCCGTATTTCCATCTAAGCAAGTAATCTCTACTCGGTCGATTACGCTGTTGATTCCTACCACCGCAAACGACATACTTTTTTACATTTTTGAGCTGGGAAAGGTAGTTACTTAAAAAATCGGGAGAGATTATTTGGGAATCGCAATCTAAAAAAAGTAGATAGTTAAATTGTGCATACTGTAGAAATTGATTTCTTATTGCGGCACGGCCTATATTTTTTTCTAATTTAATGTATTTATGTGTGGCACAAATACTTTCATTTTCTTCCTTAAAGGCTGCAGAAGAGCCATCATCAATTAATATAATTTCTGAGGCTTCAATAAGATTACGAGATTGAATGGATAGCTCATGGACAAGATCTCGAACCTTAAAGTTATAAATAGGTATGCAAATGGAAATCATACGGATGATTTATTTTTATCTTTATTCTGCCAATACTTACTAATAAGTTGATTCTGAAGCAGTCTATATAATTCAATATCTGAGAAAAGAAGTTCGAAGGGCAAGTTCACAAAGAATTAAAAGTAGTCTAAAAAGACTTTAATTCAGTACGAATAATTTCAAACCGAGCAAAGAGATCTTCTTTATACCAATTTCTCTTTTTAGTTTTTCGAACAATTTCCGAATGGGCTCCTTTGTCATAAGCAAATTTCTTAACTGACTCGATGCTGTCCCATACACTAAAGGTGGCTTGCTGAATCAGTGGCCACTCCCCGATCCCCTTAAACCACTCTACTCCTTTTGCATTCTTTATTGCTCGAGAAGCTTTTGGAACGGATTTCCAAAACTCTAGAAGTCTTGAACTGTTCAGATTTGCCCTAGTAAGAATTCCTATTTTAGAGTCCCGACTCACATCATCACTACTAGAGATAAATGGAGCCTTACCGTCCCATTTCCCATGACTTTTTATTGTTTTCAAAAAAAAATCTTTTCTTGAACAAGCTTTCTGAGATATTAATTGGGCGTGATCACTTGAATGAACAAAGTGTAGTGCATCTGACTCATTTTCCCAAACACATAGTATCGAGTAGGTGGAAAAATCTGGCAGTAAACTAAAGCCGTCACCAGCACCGGTTCCTAAGAGTTTAAAAAACAAGATTCCTGGTGATTTCTTTATAACTTTAGAAGCAAGCCCCATTTGCGTGAAAGCCCAGTACTTGTTTATTTTGTATTTAAAAAAAGAAATTGTTGTCATATTCTAATTACAAAAATAATTAATATAATCCTGATTCCTCCAACTCCATTAAGATCTTTTAAAAAGATAATCCGGCTACTAGAATGATTAATTCGGACTGAATTAATTCTAAATACAAGAACTTACATTGTTTTTTGTTATTTTTGAATAAAAAATTTGAATAATGAAAAAGTACCTACTTGTTTTATTGACTCTAACTCCGCTTATCGTGATGGGTCAAAAATACATTTCAGACAACAAGTCAGGTGTTGAAATAAATGACGAGAGTAATTTTTCTCGAATTCGTAAGCTATACGCCAAGAGTAAACTATTTAAAAATCTTTCTTTTTATGTTTCTGGGAACATGGAGTCTCCTTTAGTAGAATCTACTGATTATAACTTGATTCAATCAGATTCTGGATTTTATCTTAACCCAATAAGAGGTCAACAATATAACCTTACGGATGCTACGGAGATTAATGATGCAAACTACAGGTTTACAATCGGCTTTAAAAAAATGAGTAAGTTTAAATACAATGAAGATGATCGTTACAATAGTGGGAATAGCATAAGCAAATCTGCGCCAATTTCTGCAAAAAACGGTTTAGAATATTCGGCCAGTTATTCCTTGATTAGGAATAGGGGTAAAGAATATAGCGCAACAAAATTGAACATGAGGTACTTAGGTAATAGGTTTGTAACAAAAGCTGAGTATATAGATTATCAAGATGTAAAGCTTAAGCTATATGGTGTTGATTTCAGGGCACGATTTAAACTTAAAAAATTAAACTTCACTACTGGTGTTGTTCACCGAGTTCATCCAGCTTATGGTATTAATCCTTTTGAAGATGATTTCGGTGGCATTAATGATCTTACCGAGCTTGCAACCGCAATTGGTTATCAGGCTGATTCATATTTATACATAGATCCTAACGGAGACAATGCATTAGATTTAGGAGATTCTTTTGATTTTCAGTTTTTTGATGAAAATGGCGAGCTTGTCGCGGGGAGTGTAGCAGAATTTTTTGATGTTTATTTTGAAGAAATTGTTACAGATTATAATTACTCGAAATTAAAGTATAAAGGGAACCAATTAGAATTGTCTGCCATATTTGGACTTTCTTATTACACTTATAAGAATGATTTTTGGTTTCATGGCTGGCTAGATGTTTTACCTTTTCATTTGGGATTGTCAGATTATTCATTTGATTACGATGCCGTGGAAGATTCTAAAATATTACCAAGTCAATTCGATTGGGATCTTGGATTGGTCTTTGGAACTAAATTGAGTAAAAATGTGGGAATCTACTTAGAAGGAAAGCATCAGCGGTTTTGGAATATCTATAATTATAATTTACAGTTAGGTTTTAAAATTAAGATGGGTAGCGATTATAAATAAATCTGTATAAATCCGAATTGTTATGCTAGATTTAGCATATAAAGATATCTTTTTTGACTTAGACCACACATTGTGGGATTTTGATAAAAACTCAAAATACACATTCAAAAAAATACTTAATGATAATAAAATGAATGTTGATATAGGTGTTTTTCTCACAACTTATATTCCAATTAATTCCGATTATTGGAAACTTTACAGAGAAAATAATATATCAAAAGATAAGCTTAGATACGGCAGATTAAGTGATACTTTTAAAGCACTTGATAGAGATGTTTCAACTAAAATAATTTATAAACTTTCTGATGATTATATTAAGCATCTATCATCGTTCAATTTTTTAATTGATGAAACTATTCCAATATTAAAATATCTAGATAGTAGATATAATCTACATATAATTACAAATGGATTCCAAGAAGTCCAAAATCTTAAATTAATAAATTCTGGAATTGACCATTTTTTTAAGACGATCACTAATTCAGAGATGGCTGGAGTAAAAAAGCCAAATCAAAAGATATTCCAACTTGCAATTAATAAGGCTCAAACTGATTTTAATTCATCTATTATGATTGGGGATAACTTAGAAGCTGATATTCACGGAGCTTTGAATGTAGGTATGGATGCAATTTTATTTAATTATCATAAAATTAGTGTGCCAAAAGGAGTTAATTCAATTAACAAACTAAACCAATTAAAGGATTACTTGTAATGGAATAGTTAAAGTGAATGGTAACACTTAAAATCAATCACAAGAATTTCTCAAAGTTTATTGTGAGAGATGTTCAAAAAGTATGGTAATGAATATGGAATATTAGGAATGATTCTTAGAGTTTGGCTTCAATGGTTGTTTTAAAGCCGAGCACAGAGTAAACAGCTGTTAGCAAGGCAAACGCAGTTCTAACCCAATGTA
>CAZEWZ010000036.1:0-11330 GCA_964516765.1 uncultured Cryomorphaceae bacterium
TCTTAAAAACAATAGTAAATGGAACGGCTATTTCAAATCCTTGGATGAAGAAATAGACAGTCTCATTTTGCAATCTAAAAAAAGCCGAAACATTTGTTTCGGCTTTTTTTATATGTATTAGATTATCTTTTTTTCCATTAAAATCTAGTTAATTATTTGAGAAGATAACAATTGAAAATAAAATACACACATATACCTGGACTAAGTAATTGATGATTTTGGCATATCCTTTGCTTCAAAGTTTAGTATATTCGCAAATAAATCACGCAACAATGAAATATTTTCACCTCTTTTTAGGATTACTAATTACCCAGAGTGTCTTATCACAGGATCTTACTTGGCCTGCTAATTCAGCAGATCTATCAACAGGAAGTGATGCTACTTATTTAGTACTAAGCGCATCAGTAGAAGGACAATCTATTTCTTCTGGATACCTTTTAGGTGCTTTTTATACAAATGATGCTGGAACTCTTAGTTGTGGCGGTTTTACATCATGGCAAGGAAATCAGAATTCAATCGCGGTATGGGGAGACGATAGTACGACCGATGAAAAAGATGGTTTTGATGTTGGTGAACAGATTATATGGAAGGCCTATGATGAATTAAACGAAGTCACTTACGATGCTAATACCGAGTATACAATTGGTCCGTCAGGTTTGGGTTCAAGTATTTTCCAGATTAATGGAGTCAATATCATTTCACAATTCATAATTTTACTACCGATTTCAGGTTGTACAGATCCTTTTGCTTGTAATTACAGTGAAACTGCAGAGATAGATGACGCTTCTTGTTATAATAATGATTTAGGATGTGGTTGTGATATTCCAGCTGCCGAAGAAGGATTCAATTGTGACGGATCTTGTATCGACTCAGATAATGACGATGTTTGTGATTTTGACGAACTGTTTGGTTGTACTGATATTAACGCATGTAATTACAATGAAGATGCCAACGAAAATGACAATTCATGTTACAACAACGATTTGGGATGTGGCTGTGATACTCCGGCTCCAATAGATGGTTACGATTGTGACGGAGTCTGTGTTGATCAAAATCAAAATAATCTTTGTGATTTTGATGAAGTATACGGGTGTATTGACTCTAGTGCATTAAATTTTGATTCACAAGCAAATGTATCTAATGGCACCTGTGAGTTCGAGATTCTTGGATGTACAGATTCTACGTCCTTTAACTTCAATCCCAATGCAAACTCTGATGATGGATCTTGCGCGTTTGAGGTTTTGGGTTGTACCGATGTAACTGCTATTAATTTTAATATGGATGCAAATCAAAACGATGGATCTTGCATTGAAACAATTTATGGCTGTCTCAATGTCGAAGCCTCCAATTTTGATGAATTGGCTAATATTGATAATGGTAGTTGCTCTTTCCTAGGTTGTACGGATGATAGTTTTTTCAATTACGACCCCAATGCCAATACTTACGATGATTCTTGTATTCCTTTTCTTTTTGGATGTTTAGATCCGTTTGCTTTTAACTATAATTCTCAAGCCAATACAAGTGATGATTCCTGTTCGGATTTTGTTAATGGATGTTTAGACTCGTTAGCTTTTAATTTTGATCCACAAGCAAATACAGATGATGGGACTTGTATTGAATCTATTTTAGGCTGTTTAGAAGTAAACGCTTGTAACTATAATTCTATTGCAAATATTTCTGAAACTTGCTTCTATCCCCTTTGTGAAAGTTACGACTGCGAAGGGATGTGTATGGAAGATCTTGATGGAGATCAAGTTTGTGATTGTGAGGAAATTTTCGGATGTACGGATCCTAGTTCAGATAATTACAATAATGAAAGTACAGAAGATGACGGTTCTTGTTTATTCTCAGGTTGTACTAACCCGGTTGCATCCAATTATAATCCACTATCTAATATCGATAACAATTCCTGCGAGATTTATGGATGTACTGATCCTTCTTTTTCAAATTACATCGGTTTTTTCCCCGATGCAATAACTGGTGAGCAAACTGTAATTGATGATGAATCATGTAGCAACGAAACGATTGATATTTTTGGATGTACGAATAACGAATACTTAGAATATAACCCCGCTGCAACTCAGGAAAATGGTACTTGTGATCAACTCATAGTTTTGGGTTGTACTAATAATTTGGCCTTTAATTTTGATTCAAATATAACTACAGATGATGGAACTTGCTATCCTATAATTAGTGGATGTATGAATACATTGGCAGATAATTATATTGTTCCCACTGGAGATTTAAATGAGGATATAAATACGCCAGATTTAGATCAATGTATTTTTTATGGATGTACCAACGATTTATTTCCTAATTATAATCCTATTTCTACAGATGATGATGGCTCGTGTAATATGGCTTCAAATGAGATATTTGGGTGTTTAGACTCCCTATATACCGAGTTTTCTGAACAAGCTAATCAAGACGATCAGTCTTGTGAAACTATTGCAGTATTTGGATGTATGAATCCTGAATCTTTTAATTATATGCTAGAGGCTAATCTAGATGATGATTCATGTATTCCTATACTATTCGGTTGTATTCAAGAAGCTGCATTTAATTTTGATATTTCTGCTAATACATCGGACGAATCATGCTATCCCATAATTCTTGGTTGTCAAGACCCCACTGCTGATAATTATATAGTTCCAATAGGGAGCCAAATTGAGGATGTTAATACATCAAATCCTTTGTTATGTGTCTTCTTTGGATGTACTAACCCTTCATTCCTAGAGTATGATAGTAACGCTAACAGCGATACAGAGCCTAGTTTGTGTATTACTGAAAAAATTTATGGATGTACAGATTCTTCTTATGTTGAATATTGGAACTATAATCAATTGAATACGGGATACTATGTAATAAACTCCCCTGTTAATGCAGCGGTAAATACTCCCGATGGGAGTTGTAGTGTTTTAATTATTGAGGGTTGTGTTTACGATATATATGTTGAGTATAATCCTGATGCCAATGTTGTGGAGGATTCGAATTGTTTAACTATTATTGTTGAAGGATGTACCGATTCTGATGCCTTTAATTATAATCAACTCGCTCATGTAGATGATGGATCTTGCATAGAAATTATTTTAGGTTGTATCGATTCGACAGCATTTAATTTTGATAACTTAGCTAATACGGATGACGGTAACTGTGAAGCTAATCTTGAGGGATGTACTGATTCACTGGCTTTTAACTATAATATATTAGCAAATATCGAAGATAATTCCTGTGTCGGCGAAATTTTGGGTTGTAATAATTCAGAATTTATTGAATATGATTCTCAAGCCAATACCGATACAGAACCCAGTTCTTGTATTACTCCAGCAATATATGGTTGTACTGCTGAGTTAGCTATAAACTTTAATCCTAACGCCAATGTCAGCGATGGCTCATGTATTCTAAATCTAGAAGGATGTACCGATGATAATTATATAGAATTCGATTTATTGGCTAACATAGATGATGGCAGCTGTCAAGTCTTGCTCATTTTAGGATGTACCGATATTTATTATTTAGAGTATTATGAACCTGCAAATACTGATGATGGTTCTTGTGACGAGATTGCTAATGAAGGTTGTACAAATCCCGCCTATATGGATTTTAATCCTGCGGCAAATATGGACGACGGTTCCTGCTTAGTATTAATTATTGAAGGATGTATGGATATTAATTATCTAGAATTTAATTCGCAAGCTAATACGGATAATTTGTCATGTAGTACCCTTGTTTATTTTGGTTGTACAGATGTAGAAGCCGGTAATTATGATCCTTTTGCAAATCTAAATGATGAGTCTTGTGAGTATCTAGGTTGTACTGATTCAACTTCTTTCAATTATAATCCTTTGGCCAATACAGAAGATGCATCATGTTTGCCGTTTATTTCTGGATGCACAAATCCGGACTATTTTGAGTTTGATTCACAAGCAAATTTGAATGATGGTTCATGTTTAAATGTGATTATAGAGGGTTGTACAGACAATACTGCTTTTAATTTTAGCGTCTATGCAAATGTTGATGATGGCTCTTGTTTTCCTGTTATAGAAGGTTGTCTTGATTCAGGATTTTTAGAATTTAACCCTCTATCTAATACAGATGACGAATCATGTTTAATTCCTGTAGTTGAGGGCTGTTTTGATCCAGAAGCATTCAATTATAATGAGCTAGCTAATACCGATGACAATTCATGTATTTATGATTTGTTAATTTCAAACTCTATCAATTTAGGTTCATCTTCTTACCAATTTGAAATCATTGTTTATAGTTTTGAAAACTACTCAGTGCTTTGGGATTTTGGTGATGGATTTTATAGTAACGAAGAAAATCCTTTTCATGTATATGCTAATAACGGTACATACAATGTCACAGTTTCTATTAGCAATGGCCTGATGGCTCTGGTAGATAATTTTGTCTTAGTGATTGATATCCCTGGTCTTGATATAGAGGAAATTGTATATCCAATCCAAAAAGAAGTATACAATGATTTGCTTGGAAGATTAGTTTTATTTCCCCAGTATGGTAGTATTTATATTAGGACGCGATATTTCAATAATGGGCTAAAGTCTCAGCATAAAATTATTATGCGATAAAAGAAAAAAAGCGATGTATCATTCAGATTCATCGCTTTTGAGCTGACGATCGGATTCGAACCGACGACCTCATCCCTACCAAGGATGTGCTCTACCAACTGAGCTACGTTAGCAAATCTTTGCAAAATTAATTAAATTGATCTATTAAAAAAGAAACTACCAATAAATTATTATGTGGATTATCTATTCTTTCATATTGTGATAGACATTCTGAACATCATCATCTTCTTCAATTTTTTCTAACAATTTGCACACATCTTCTCCTTGCTCAGTAGATAGTTGTTTCAATGTAGTTGGTATTCGGTCAAAGCCAGAACTTAAAATTTCATATTCTTTCTCTTCCAAGTCTTTTTGAATGTTGCCAAAGCTAGTGAAGTCTCCATAAATCATAATCCCTCCTTCATCTTCAAAAACCTCCTCAGCACCAGCATCAATCAATTCAAATTCCAATTCTTCTATGTCTTGGCCTTTGTTTGCAATCATGAAATTACATTTGTGCTCGAACATAAATTCGACTGAACCCGAAGTTCCAAGTGAGCCCTCACATTTATTAAAATAGCTTCTAACATTTGCTACTGTTCGATTGTTATTATCTGTTGCTGTCTCGATTAATATCGCCACGCCATGTGCTGCATATCCCTCAAATAGTACTTCTTTGTAATTGGATACATCTTTATCAGATGCTTTTTTTATCGCCCGCTCAATATTGTCCTTTGGCATATTCGCTGTTTTGGCATTCTGAATCACAGCTCTTAATTTAGAATTAGATTCAGGGTCTGGTCCACCATCTTTGATAGCCATAACTATGTCTTTGCCAATACGCGTAAAGGTTTTGGACATCGCAGCCCAACGTTTCATTTTTCTTCCTTTTCTTAATTCAAATGCTCTTCCCATTTTTATTTTTTCAAATTAAAATATATAATAATCAGTCTTGGAGACAAAAATATATCTTTTTCAATAACTCGAAGATCCTCAAACTCGCTCAATGATTGTGGCATATCCTTGACCTAGGCCTACGCACATTGTACAAAGTGCATATCTTTTTTTTGTTTTTTGTAATTCTAAAGCTGCAGTTTGAATAATACGCGTTCCAGATACTCCAAGAGGATGTCCTAAGGCAATAGCTCCTCCATTTGGATTAATTCTTGGGTCATTATCGTCTAGACCCATCTCGCGAATACAAGCTAGAGATTGAGCAGAAAATGCTTCATTCAATTCAATGACATCGATGTCATCAATACTTAATCCGGCTTTTGCTAGTGCTTTTTCAGAGGCTTTGACAGGGCCAATTCCCATAATTCTTGGTTCTACACCCACCACAGCTGAACAGATAATTTTAGCCATTGGGTTTAATTTATATTTATCTATTGCATCTTTTGATGCCAATAGCATTGCCGCCGCTCCATCATTTAATCCAGAAGCATTTCCGGCTGTAACTGTCCCGTCCTTTTTAAATGCTGGTTTTAGTTTTCCAAGGACCTCCATAGAGCTATTAGCTTTGATGAACTCATCTTTAGAAAATATAATTGATTCTTCTTTTCTTTTGGGTATTTCTACTGAAATAATTTCTATATCAAAACGACCTTTAGATTGAGCTCTAGCCGCTTTTTTCTGAGAATTTAGAGCAAAATTATCTTGGTCTTTTCTCGATATTCGATACATTTCAGCGAGATTTTCAGCCGTAGAGCCCATGCTATCTGTTCCGAACATGGCATCTATTTTTGGATTTATAAAGCGCCAACCAAAGCTAGAGTCATGCATTTTTACATCTCTACCAAATGCCTTTGAAGCCTTAGAGATAACCCAGGGTCCACGAGTCATATTTTCCATTCCACCAGCTACAACTATTTCTGCATCTCCCAATCTAATAATACGACTGGCATGAATTACTGAAGACATTCCTGAGGCGCAGAGTCGATTGATGGTTTCTCCCGGAACTGAATAAGGGAGTCCCGCAAGTAGTGAAGACATTCTCGCAACATTTCTATTATCTTCTCCGGCTTGATTTGCACAACCCATAATCACTTCTTCAATAGCTTCTTTTGGGATTTTTAAGTTTCTATTTATTAGCTCTTTGATCACCAATGCTCCTATATCGTCTACCCGAGATCTAGCAAGAGAGCCTCCAAAATTTCCAAAGGGTGTTCTCACAGCGTCAATAATATATGCAGTTTTCATGTTTTTTTGTTTTTTCATGGACGATTTAATTCCCATTTTTTAGTTGATCTATAGACCGTTCCTTTAAATAGGGCCAAAGTCTTTTGATGTTGATTTTTTACTTGTACCTGATAAATACCAATTTTTTCAGACAAACTCATTTCTGTTACTTCAGCAATCAATATATCATTTTCTGTACAAGATTCGATGTGAGAAATAGATGTTTCTATTGAAACAGATTTTCTTCCATGCCCATTTGAGGCAAAAGCCAGAGCACTATCTGCTAGTGCGTAAGAAATACCTCCATGTAGAATGTTAAAACCATTTAGCATTTCTTTCCTTACACTCATTTGTAGTGTCACGAATCCAGGTCCTTGATTAAGTATTTCAATCCCTAGCCATTTGCTAAATGCATCTTTTTCAAACATTTTAGCTATAATTTTGCTTGCCTTATTTTTCATGAGAAAAATTGTGTTTTTTCTTGTACCATTTTCTTTAATAGTGGGCTCGGTCTATATCGATCCTCCCCATAAGTATTGAATAGTTCCTCAAGTTCTGCCAAGACATTTATTAATCCTTTTTCATTTGCCCAGGCCAAAAGTCCTTTTGGATAGTTTACTCCTTTTGTCATAGCTATGTCTATATCTTTTTCTGATGCGATATTCATAAAAAATGCATCAATAGCTTCATTAATCAACAAACAGACTACTCTATTAACAATTTTATCGCCTAATTTCTCATCTATTGATGGAGCAGGATTGAGTTCTTTTTTCTTATAATTGTAGAAACCATGTCCCGATTTTCTTCCCAGTCGATTAGCTTCAATTAATCTTTTTTGAGAAAAAGACGGCTTGTATCTTGGATCAAAGAAAAATTCTTTGAACACAGTCTCTGTAACCACATAATTCACATCATGTCCAATATAATCCATTAGTTCAAATGGTCCCATTGGAAAGCCTCCCAATTCTTTCATGGCCCAGTCTATTGTCGCGATGTTGGCCCACCCCTCTTCGAGTATTCGAATTGCTTCTCCGTAAAAAGGTCGAGCTACACGATTTACGATAAAGCCCGGAGTATCTTTTGCCAAGACTGTAATCTTATTCCATGAGTCTATAAGGCTTTTTCCTTTTTCTATAAAAATTTCTGAAGATTGAATTGCAGGAATAATTTCTACAAGAGGCATAAGAGGAGCTGGGTTGAAAAAGTGAATTCCGATAACACGTTCAGGAATTTTACAGGCACCAGCAATAGAGGTGATTGATAGGGAAGATGTGTTGCTCGCCAAAATACAATTTTCGGATACCATAGTTTCCATAGAAGAAAAAAGATTTTTTTTGACTTCTATATTTTCAACCACAGCTTCAATAATCAGGTCTGAACTTTCAATCGATTCTAATTTATTCGAATAAATAATGCGTTGTTTTATCTCAATGGCTTGCAAAGAACTCATTCGATTTTTTTCAATCAATCGATCAAATATTTTAGCCAATTTCAATTCAGCTCCTTGAAGTGCTTCAGGAAAATAATCGTAGAGAACTACTTCATGTCCATAACTTGCAGCAACTTGTGCGATGCCAGAACCCATAGCTCCAGCTCCAATTATACTTACTCTTTCCATTTAATTCCCTTTAAATTTTGCAGGTCTTTTTTCTAAAAATGCAGTCACTCCTTCAGTATAATCGTATGTTTTTGAAGCAGCTTTTTGAAGTTTTTCTTCTACTTCAAGTTGATTGTTTAGATTATTGGTTAGAGATTGATTGAGTGCTCTTTTTGTGAGGCCTAGTCCTTTGGTAGGCATTTCTGCAAGCTTTACTGCAATCTTGAAAGCTTCATCCATGAGAATATTGTCTGGGCTAATTTTATAAATCATGCCCATTTTTTCAGCATCTGAAGCTGATATTTTATCCCCTAACATCATTAAAGCAGTTGCTTTTTGCATGCCAATATTCCTTGGTAGAAAAAATGTTCCTCCAGAGTCTGGGATTAAACCTATCTTACTAAAAGCTTGAATAAAAGATGACGATTCTCCAGCGATAGTAATGTCACAACATAGAGCAATATTTGCTCCTGCTCCCGCAGCTATGCCATTCACTGCGCAAATTACTGGTTTTTCAATATTTCGAATTCGCTCAATGATCGGATTGTAGTGATCCCGGACAATATCTGTTAAGGGCGGCCCTTTTTGATCTGTGATTTCTTGAAGATCTTGTCCTGCGCAAAATGCTTTTCCTACTCCAGTTAATAGCAGAGACCTAACATTGTCGTTTTCTTTGCACCGGTCGAGAATTTCTTGAAGTTCAAAGGCCATTATTTTATTGATGCTATTAAATACCTTGGGTCGGTTAAACTTAATAATACAAACCTTTGATTTAATTTTATAATCTATGTATTTCATTTTGCTTTATGATTATTCAAACTTATGGTAAAATATAAATATAGGATAAATCCTTTGTCTGCTGATTCAGATTTTGCATAATATTTTTGCCGAATGTGACAATCCGTTTTGAATTGTATATTTTTGCATTAAATTAAATGAAGCGTATGACCAATTTTTATGCCCTTGAAGTAAAAGAAGTAAAGCAAGAAACAGAAGATTGTGTATCGCTTTTGTTCGATGTTCCCCCGGATTTACAAACGAAATTTAAATTTGTTCAAGGTCAGTATATAACTTTACGGGCTGAAGTAAATGGAGAAGATCTCCGAAGATCATACTCTTTATGTTCTTCTCCCTACAGTGGTGAGCTTCGAGTTGCTGTGAAAAAAATTCCGCAAGGTAAATTTTCCACCTACGTCAATCAGTCGGTTAGGGCAGGTAATCTAATTCAAGTTATGCCCCCGATGGGAAGTTTTTATTCACCTCTTCTTTCTGGACAGCATAAAAACTATGCAGCTTTTGCAGCCGGTTCTGGAATTACACCTATAATGTCTATCATTAGAGCTACCTTAACGCTTGAACAATCTAGCGTGTTTCATCTTTTTTACGGAAATAAATCTTTTCAAACAATAATATTTAAATCCGATTTAGAAGAACTACAAGCAAACTATGGAGACCGACTAAAGGTTCACCATATTTTGAGTCGTGAAGATTCTGTTGATCCTTTTTTTAAGGGGCGAATCACTGCTGAAAAATGCAAGAGCTATCATGGAACCTTATTTGATGTTAACACCTTAAATCATGTTTTCCTTTGCGGTCCTGAAGAAATGATTTTTCTTGTGAAGGATAGTTTAATAGAATTGGGTCTCTCGCCGACAGATATTCATTTTGAATTGTTTACTAGCTCAGAATCTTTGGAAGAGACGAGTTCTGATTTGCATGATAAAGCGTCCTCTAAATTCATCAACTCCAAAGTAGAAGTTTTAGTAGATGGAGAATCTTTCGAGTTTGATTTGTCTACTAACGGTGAAACAATACTTGATGCTGCTATGGCCGTTGATGCAGATGTACCTTTTGCTTGCAAGGGAGGAGTGTGTTGTGCATGTAAAGCAAAAGTGATGAAAGGTTCAGCATATATGGATGTAAATTATGGTTTAGACGAAGATGAAGTAAGTGAGGGGTACATATTGACTTGTCAAGCACACCCTACTTCTGATGAAATTATTATTGACTTTGATGAATTTTGATGAAAAAGAATATTATTGTTACCGGTGCAAGTAGAGGAATTGGCTATGAGTTGGTGAAGTATTATGCTAGCAATGGTCACCGAGTTATTGCTATTTCTAGAAATCAAGAAGGTTTGGATAACTTAAAACAAGATTGTTTGACTGAAAATAAGGACGCTTTGGTAGAAACTCTTTCTTTTGACCTCGCTCACGGAGATTATACAGCACAGTTATCTCCAATGATTATTCAGTATTTTACAACTGTAGATATACTAATTAATAATGCAGGGTACCTTAAGGTTAAACCTTTTTCCGATATACATACTTCGGAGCTTGAACAGATGTATCAGGTCAATGTTTTTTCCGTATTCAAAATGATTCAAATCTTACTTCCTCATTTTTCTAATGAAGCACATATAGTAAATATTAGTAGTGTAGGAGGTCTTCAGGGTTCTGTAAAGTTTGCTGGATTGTCTGGATATAGCTCTTCAAAGGCCGCATTGGTCGCACTGACTGAATGTTTGTCTGAGGAATACAAAGATCGATCATGGGCTTTCAACTGTTTGGCATTAGGGGCTGTGCAGACGGAAATGCTCGCAGAAGCTTTTCCAGGATATGAAGCGCCGTTAAGTGCAAAAGAGATGGCGGATTATATTGCTGACTTTTCTTTTCATGGTTCAAAGTTCTACAAAGGTAAAATATTGAATGTCTCTAGATCTACCCCTTAATATTTTTTAAATTTTAGTAATTTACTTTTATTTGGAGCTAAAACTATTATTTATTGATCTACTTATTTTTTTAACCTACTTAAAAAGTTCTTTAAACAATTGTTTTTTAGCTTGTTACATTTTATTTAGTAACTTTTATTAAACACTCAAAAGGTTATATTTTTATTCACTTTTTTAAAGAAGATTTACCAAACC
The DNA here is from genome assembly GCA_964516765.1 of uncultured Cryomorphaceae bacterium. Taxonomy (GTDB): domain Bacteria; phylum Bacteroidota; class Bacteroidia; order Flavobacteriales; family UBA7430; genus CAZEWZ01. Next base: position 11,270 of record CAZEWZ010000036.1, read on the forward strand.
TAGTTAGCCTTTAAAAATAATTAAAAATTCTTTTAAAAAGGCTTGTATGTAAATAAAAAGA
>CAZEWZ010000037.1:0-8335 GCA_964516765.1 uncultured Cryomorphaceae bacterium
TTGAAAAATATGCTTCTAAGTTAAATTTGGAAGATCAGTTATTTTGTATGGAGCTAGTTTTATGGGCACTAACCGTAAAAAATAAATTAGACATGTCTGACAATGAGTCTATTTTTAAATTCGAATCCTTAAATGTTACAAATAGTTATTTTGGAAAGCAGAATCTATAGCTCTAATTTAATATTTTGAATACTATTATAGTGTAAATCTCTTATCTGATTTGTAACATTAATATTCATTATTAGCACTTATTTATCTAGATGATATTAAAATTTTCGTGTGTGTTAATTATTTATTTGCTCAAGAAGTTGAAATTGAAAATAAGAATACCTGAACTTGCTTACAATATTTGTATAAATTTTGATCTGTGACCAAAGTTATTTGATTAATATTCTTTTTTTTTGTGAATAATACTCGCTGATGACTGAGCAGATGGTAGAATAGTGACATCAGAAATATTTACTCTTTTAGGAGCATGAATCAAGTAATCAATTAAATCGGCAATATCGTAGGCTTTTAGAGCATCGTATCCTTGGTAAATCCTTGTTGATTTATCTAAATCACCTTTAAATCTGACCATAGAAAACTCTGTTTCTACTGCTCCTGGCGCTACATTACTCACTTTAATAAGGTGTTTTGATAAATCAAGTCTCATACCTTCGCTAAGGGCTTCTACTGCTTTTTTTGACGCGCAATATACAGCCCCATTTTCATATGTTTCTTTACCTGCAATAGAACTTATATTAATAATATGTCCTGACTTTCTCCTTATCATTTGAGGAATAATTGCTTTGCTTAAATATAGAACACCCTTTACATTTCCATCAATCATTGCATTCCAATCCTCAGTTAAGCCTTCATATATTGGAGAAAATCCATGTGCATTTCCTGCATTATTTATCAAGACATCAATATTTTTCCATGATTCGGGTAAAGAATTTATTCTTTGAAATACATCATCAGAATTACGAACATCAAAACATAAAGTCAAAACATGAGTAAGAGAAGAAAGACTTTCTATGAGGGTAGCCAATTTCTCCTTTCTTCTTCCACACAAAATAAGCCAGTGTCCTTTTTCTGCAAGCTTTATTGCTGTTGCTTCTCCAATTCCAGAGGTTGCTCCTGTAATGAGAATAATTTTCTTCATTTATTTAAATTTGAAATCTTTATTGCGAAGATATTGTTTATTTATCTCCCCCTTCAACATCAATTATAAATTCGATATTTTTACATTTCAATTTAATTATGAAATACTAAATCTTCAATATGAAAAAAGAATATAAGGTGGTAGTCATTAAGGAAAATGCTTTAAGTTCATTACTACTAGGAGCAAGTAAGATGCCAATCCAAAAAATGGAAAAAATCATGAATGAATATGGTCAATCTGGTTGGGATGTTTCATTTCAAGTAATTGAACAACATAGATTGTTTTTATTCTGGACTAGAGAAGCAGTTGTAATTACATTTTGTAGAGATATATAATGAAACGTTCTGAATTAGTAATGGCATTGCGACCAATTATTGAAAATTTAGACTTTGATAAAACACCTCTTAAAGAAGAGCTTTTTCAAAATGAAGTACTACGTCCAATTTTAAAATTTCAGAATCCATTAATTATTGATTTTTTTATTCATCAATGTATATTATATAAGTCACTATATTTTAGATTAGAAATTGATGAGAAGAAACAATATATAAACCAATTATTACTCAAAAATCAAAATGTGAGAAATACATATATTGGTATTTTGGTAGGGGCTATGACTTCCGATGAATTTAAAATTTATCTTTCAAATAAAAATCATTTTAACAAGCGAATTTTAGATATGATTTCAAAACGCTTGAAAGATCAAATTCAAATTTTACTTCCATAAACACAAGTATTTAAATCAATTCAATTCAATAAATGTATATAACTCAAGTGTATTTAATAGGAATATTTATTTTGATTACTGCAATCATTACTAATTCTCTTGTAAGTCATATTGGGCTTTTAACTTGGTATGACTTTGGTTCATCTTTTTTCACAGATCCAATTCAGACATTTTCCGATACTAAATGGATTTCTTTATTCTGGTTATTTATTCTTTATCCTATCATACTGGGGATAGGTGCTATTTTTGGAGAGAAATGTTTTGCAATTATCTCTACTTTATGATGAAAACAGTTTTTAATTTATACTTTTTTCGTTTTGTATTCTTGTCATAGATATTCCTTTATAGTATCTTCAGAATTAGAAAATTATTCACGATAAAGATATTAGCGATTTGTTATCAAATTTTTATACTAAATTATATACCTTTTTTAGTAGATGTACTAAAATTTTGTGTTAATCATATGGGGAGAATGATCAATCGATCATTTTTATTTGTTTACTGAGTCATACTTTTAGAAAATTATACTTCTCAATTAAGTCACAATATCTTAGAGGAAATTGGTGACGCATTGTTTTATTACATTCATTATTTTATAAAATTTATTAAATTTTATTTCTAACAAAATGAAAGACTTGAAACTTTTATTTGCTTATTCTGACTTTCTTTATATTGTAAACTAAACAGTATACCTAATATTTATATAATTCTGACAAGTAAAAATGAAATTAATAGCAATAATTAAAATCAATAATTATTTTTGCAAAGAACTTAATTTAAAAACATATTTAAATGAAATATATATTCACTATTCTTACATTATTACTCTGTCTTCATAGTTGCTCACAAAGTCCAGTTACAGTTAATCAAGTAAATCTTTATAGTGAACGTCATTATGAAGTTGATAAAATTCAATATGATCGTTTTCAAGAGCTTACCGGAATTAAGGTAAATGTTGTAAAGGCGAATGCGGATGAGCTAATACAGAGGCTTAAGAACGAAGCAGAGAATAGCCCCGCAGATTTATTTATATCGGTAGATGCAGGAAAACTTCAGAAAGCAAGTAGTGAAGGATTGCTTCAGCAAATACATAGCCCAATTGTAAACTCGAATGTTAGCCCTGATTTAATGGATATAAATGGTTTTTGGATCCCTATTACTTATAGAGCTAGAATTTTAGTTTTCAGCAAGGACCGAGTTAATCCCAATGAACTTAGTACTTATTCTAATTTAATTGATTCAAAATGGGAAAATCGAATCTTAGTTCGATCATCTACCAACGCATACAATCAAGCATTATTATCTTCAATTATTGCTAATAAGGGAATTGAAGAAGCTTCTGAATGGGCTAATAAAGTTGTAAATAATTTCGCGCGTGATCCTAAAGGAAGTGATCGAGATCAAGTAAAAGCTATTGCAGCGAATCAGGGAGATGTAGCTATTGTCAATTCTTATTATATTGGCCTTCTAATGTCCTCTGAAAATGAGGAAGAATTGAAAGCTGGAAATTCAGTTGGAGTATTTTTCCCAAATCAAGGTGAAGGTGAAACAGGTGCTCATATTAATATTTCAGGAATTGGTGTTGTTAAGAATGCACCGAATAAAGAAAATGCCATTAAGCTAATTGAGTATTTGACAGGTGTCGAAGCACAAAATAATTATGTACATACAAGTCATGAATATTCTGTAAATTCTAAAGTCCAAGGTTCTGAAATTTCAAAATCATGGGGCGAATTCAAAAGAGACACCTTAGATCTTAACCTTTTGGGAGTTTATAGAAAACAAGCCATAGAAATTTTTGATAAATCTGGTTGGAAATAATTAGAAAAATATTTCAAACTGAACACAAAATGTTACTAATGTGTTGCATTGGAATTGTATTAATTCTTTTGCTTCCTATTGTTTCCCTGTGTCAGAAGGCTTTTGAAAGTCCGCATAATGATTTATATTACCTGTGGGATTCTCTATTGTTGGATTACAGTTTGAATACTTTATATCTAATTCTAATTGCTAGTTCTATTTCATTATTTTTTGGAATTTTCCCTGCATGGTTAGTTAGCACTTACCAATTTAGATTTCGTAATTTCTTTGACCTGACACTATATCTTCCTCTTGCTATACCAACTTATATAATGGCATTCACATACAGCGACTTACTTAGCTATACAGGTTCATTTCAATCATTAATTCGTCATCATTTCCCTCTCGCTTCTGATATTGTCAATCAAGATTATCTTCAAATTGAGATACTAGGGTGTATATTGGGGTTTGCACTTTATCCGTATGTTTATACTGCAGCAAGAGTTTCTTTTGGATTTGTTGGAGCGTCATATATTAATATGTCTAAAAATTTAGGGTTATCCAATAATCAAATATTTTATAAAGTATTGCTACCACTTTCAAGGCCTGCTATTTTTTCGGGCTTATTTCTTGTAGTTATGGAAATTCTCAACGAATATGGTGCTGTAAAATATTTTGGAGTTAATACATTCACTACAGGGATATTTAAAGCTTGGTTTTCGATGGGAAACGAAGGCACTGCAATTCAATTGTCCTTCTTTCTAGTTTTCTTTGTATTTCTTATCTTGTTTATTGAAAAACAAAGTCAGAAAAGTGCTAGATATTTTTATGAAGCAAACACAAATAAGATAGTCCTTCAAATACCTAGTTTGTCAAAACAAGTGTTTATATATCTGGTTTGTGTTCTTCCTTTAATATTGTGTTTTGTTATTCCATTTTCTCATATTTTTATGAATAGTATTCGTGAGTTTTCTACAATTGATTTTGGGCATTTATTTTTATTGTGTTTGAATTCTGTTAAAGTAGCATCATTTTCTGCATTAATGATTGTACTTATTGCACTATTTTTACTTTTTGTTGAAAAAATATCTAAACATAAAATTAGTACATTTCTTAATCAAGTAATTTCTCTTGGATATGTTATTCCTGGAGCTGTAATTGGGTTGGGAATAATCCTTTTATTTACTCAAACACCTTATTTTAAATCAATTCCATTAGTTGGGTCTTTTTTTGTTTTAATTTATGCTTATGTATTCCGTTTTCTAGCAGTTGGAAAATCGCCTATAAAATCTAGTATCGAAAAGCAGCCTGAATCTTTTGATGATACTGCAAAAAATTTGGGTTTAAGCCCTTTAAGAATTCTTCGTAAAATTCATTTACCAATCAGTGGAATGGCTTTGGTGATTTCCTTTATTGTTACATTTATTGACCTATTAAAAGAATTGCCAATCACTCTTATTTTAAGACCTTTTAATTTTGATACCTTAGCTACTCAAACCTATGAGTTTGCAGTTGAAGAAATGCTTCAAAAGTCAAGTGTATATTCTCTTGCAATTATTATAATGGGGAGTTGTCTTTTGATTCTGCTTAAATACATAACAAACAAACAAATCAATGCATCTTAAAGTCACAGATTTGTGTAAATTTTACCGTGATGGTGATTGCCTTATTGACTCTCTTTCATTCTCACTAGAGAAAGGGGAGATTGCCTCATTTTTCGGAGAAAGTGGAGTAGGTAAGACTACTTTTTTGAAATGTTTATCGGGATTAGAAAATATTGATTCTGGGTCAATTGAATTAAATGATAGAGTCCTTAATTCATTTGATACTTTTGTTACTCCACAGAAAAGGAATATTGGTTTTGTTTTTCAAGATTGCCCTTTATTTCCGCATCTGACTTTAAAGGAGAATATCCTTTTTAATTTAGATATTAATTTTTACTCTAAATTAGATTATATGTTGTCTCTTACGAAATTAGAAGCACTTGTTGATAGATATCCACATCAATTATCTGGTGGAGAACAACAAAGAACATGTATAGCAAGGGCTTTAATCAGAGAACCAGATTTACTTTTATTAGACGAGCCATTCAGCAATTTAGATACAGCGATAAAGAATTCCATTCGTGATGAAATATATGACATAATTAAAATCCTTCAAACAACAACAATTTTAGTCACACATGACATTCATGATTCATTAAATATTTCGGATAAAATTTTAGTTTTTAATTCAGGGAAACTTCAACAATTTGATTCCCCAGAAAATGTATATTCTCACCCAAAAAATCTCTATTGTGCTAACATTCTTGGAGGTGTAAATAAATGTGTAAGTCCCCTAAAACATGGCTATATTCGACCAGAAAATATAAAGATTGTAAAATTTTCTTCCATAAAACTAATCGTTAAATCTTGTATCTTTGAAGGCAAAGAATACAAAATTTCGGGTTTCTCAAATAACCAATCTTGGACTGTTTATAGCGATTCATCATATAAAATAAATGATGAATTGAATCTTCAATTTGAAGAAAGTGATTTAATAGAATTTAATTAGATCTATTTGAAGTGTTGTATTATTAGGACGCATTTAGTTGATTTAATTGTGTGAATTTAACAATTAAGCAAGATTTTAAGTTTTTTTTTAAAATTTATGAAAATAAGCCCCATGAAAAATATATTCTTTTTACCGCTATGTGTAATTTTTTGTAGTTTACTTTCTGCGCAAACATCCCCTTACTCTCAGATGAGTTCTTATCAAAAAATGACATTAAATACAGAACGATTCGCAAGGCCTGTTAATACAGGTTCCAATCACACATTAATGATATTAGGATCAGCTTGGGATATATCTCCAGAAATCGGTGACGAAATTGCAGTATATGACTCAGATTACAATATGGTAGCTTCTGTAGCTTGGAGGCCAGAACAAGAAGGACATTCTGCTTTAGCTATATGGGGGGATGATGAATTAACTTCAGAAAAAGAGGGGATGTTAAATGGTGAGAAATTTCATATTGTCTTATTTGACAAGTCTGAAGATGCTATAAATACAACTAATGTTATTTCCTGGGATCGCGGTTCTGATTCGTTTGTTAAAGATGGACTTACTGATATTTCATCGATTTCCACTAATGTTTTAATTGCACAAGAAATGGAATTATTTCAAAATGTGCCCAATCCCGTTATAGATATATCTACCATTGGTTTTCATCTACCTGAAGATGGTGAAGTGAAGCTAACAATATCTATTACGCAAGGACAAGAAATATTCACTTTAGCTCACAAATATTTAAGCAAAGGAACCCATAAAGTTGAATTAAGCGCAAATGAGATGTCTACTGGTGTATATTTCTACTCTTTGGAGTCGAATAAAAATATTATTACCAAACAATTAACATTGATTAAATAATAACAGATAGATTATTTTCACATAAGTACTTAGATATTAAAAAAAACAGCCAAAATATGAGGCTTTTTTTTTGAAATGATTTAAATATTTATTTTTCTAAAAGTAAGATTAATCCTAATGTTGACTTCCTTTTTTGTTTTTGGAACTCTGTGTTGCCAATAATGCTGTGTTTCCCCCTTCATTAATAGTAAAGATCCGTGTCCTAGATTAAAATTAATCATTTCTCTTGAATTAATATTCCTCAATTGAAACTTGCGTGTTGCACCAAAATTAACGGAGGCGATAATTGGGTTTTCCCCTAGCTCTTTTTCGTTGTCTTGGTGCCAGTCCATTGAATCTTTTCCACTTCTATACATGTTAAGCAAGACTGAATTAAATGGAAAGTTAAAATCTGATTCTAACTTAGACTTAATTTTTATTAATGAATCAGTCCAAGGCAATGCATTGTATGTGTTTCTAGAAAAAGAATATGAAATATTTTGATCACCATAAAAAGCCATAAGTCTCGGGAAGTATATTTCTTTCCCAAACATCTTTAATTTTTCTTGACGCCAAATAATAGAATTTTCAAGATCAGACATAAGATCTTCAGCATCTATGTTTTTAAAATAATCAATTTGATGAATGTATTCACCATTGGCTATTATTGTTGACATAGGAAAAATGAATTAAATGAATAAATTATTGTGGAGATTATCTTTTTGAAATCTTATTATTAGAAATATTTGATTGGCGGGAACATTTAAATCTTGAGATTTCTGAACTACGTTTATAAAGATGTTTTTTGCTTACAGCACTATGCACCCTTTTTCTCCATAACTTAAAAGAATTTAGTTTTAATTCTTTTCTCATAACCTTAATGACCTCTGATTCAGGCAATCCAAATTGTATTTTTATGGCCTCAAAAGGAGTGCGATCTTCCCATGCCATTTCAATAATTCGATCAATTTCTCTTTCGGTCATCTAATAAATTTATTGTAAAGATAAGGATTCGCTTATATTTAAATTAGGGATAAATAAATCAATTGTAATTAACTAAAAATTAAAAATATATGTTAAATAAATGTATTATTTTTGCAAAGCATTAAAAAAACTAATTTTTACAAACTTAATCAAACACTAATGAAAAATTTTTTACTAAGTATCTTATTTATTTCCAGTGTGTGCTCATTATTTGCACAAACAACTTACGATGTACTTGTTGGACCCGGGTTAACTTATAGCCCAGCAATCCTAACTATCACTGAAGGTGA
>CAZEWZ010000038.1:0-7882 GCA_964516765.1 uncultured Cryomorphaceae bacterium
TTTTCTGTTAAATTCTTTTGGAAGAGTATCAAGTAATTTTTCGTGTTTAGACGGCATTTGTACGGTGAAATACAATTTAGAGCAAATACATGCAATTATATGAGAAATGATACTACATCTAATAAAGCTATAAAGTATTGTATTTATTCGGTTTATACTTGTTTTTAAAGAGGTTAGGAAGATAGTGATGTTTCATGATTTGCGTTCCCTCTTTCTCCGCGATAGAGTCCTAAAAGCCTAGTGTTTTCAGGGCTTTTATATTTCAGTTGCCTGTAGAGTTGCCTTTTCTCTGTTTTTGCAATCATCAATCTAATATCCCAAATTTAGGAGTTTGAACTATGCCTTTTCCTTCATCAAAACCAAAATAATCAATAGCATGATTTCTATTACTAATTTTTAAATTCCATTTGTCTAAATAATAATCACGATTCTTAAAATTCTCTTCGCCAATTTGCTCCAATTCCTTTTTTAGTTTAGTATCTAATTCTATTTTTAGGATTTCGAAATCAGCATTATCTATGAGATTATTCTGTTGGTAGGGATCTGCGATATTGTCAAATAGCAATGTAGCTTTTTCTGGAGACCTAGCATAGGTATATTGCTTTGTACGGATGGCTCTGTATTCTTCATACTCGTGCTCTAAGTCAAAAGGGCACACGTTCATTACCAACGCAGCTCTATCACTTTCAGGATTTGGAGACTTTATCAATTTAGAAATATCGTCCCCTTCAATAGTCGCTGGAATTTCTAGGTTTGCAAGACCTAAGAGAGAAGGCAAGATATCTGGTGTGTTTATTGGCGCATTTATAGTTGCTCCTTTATTTTTGCTTATGGCTGGGTAGCTAATCAAAAATGGAACTTTTATTGATTCATCCCAAGCTCTTTGTTTTGCCCAAGGCCTAACGCCGTGTGCTCCCATCATTTCGCCATGATCTGCTGTGAATACTATAATTGTATCGTCCCATAAGTTTAACTCTTTGACTTTATCAAGAATACTTCCAATAGCCCTGTCAGAGGCCGTGCACTGGGCGTAATAACCTCGTAATTCCTTTCGCGCTCTACTTTTCCATTCTTCTGATAGATTAGGTGGAAGCGTTAATTCGGATTCTGGATATAGATTGTTAAACTCATCTGGAGCATTATCGTGAGGAAAATGGGGTGTTGCTATGGATACAAATAATAGAAAAGGGTTTTCGTTTTCTGAATGTTCTGTAATGTAATTATTAGCATCCTCAGCAATAGAAAATGGAGAAAAGTCATCCCAATATTTTATTTTCGGATCATCATTATCATAGTAAGGCATATTAGCGTAATCGTGGGAGCATTCTAATGCTTTCCAATAGTCAAAACCCTGTCTCCTTTCTGGTTCTACATTGTTAAGTCTTCCATGGCCATCTAAATGCCATTTACCAAGATATCCGGTATTGTATCCATCTGCCTTAAAAATTTCAGCCATACATAATTCTTCTGAAGGTAAATAAAGATCATTCAAGAACATACCTGTTGTTGTAGGATAACGACCTGTCATCAGAGATGCCCGATGCGGAGTACATACTGGAGAAACAGAAACGGCATTTGATAAATTGACCGCTTCCTTTGAGAATTGGTCAAGATGAGGCGTTTTTACATCGGGATTTCCTGTGTACCCAAGAGCTGAAGATCTCCATTGGTCTGTTAAAATATAAATAACATTCGGTTTTTTAGACTTTTTGTTCTTCTGAGCAATTAGTACTAAAGGAAGGCTAATCATTAAAATAAGTAGTAAGCCTTGAATTTGCATTTTGATGTTTTTCATTATTTAAATTATTTTTTCTCTTTTATGTTAAAACTACCCTTTGTATTTTTAATAAGCAACTTTTCCTCCCCACCAATAATCAGGGATTGTACTCGCCGCTTTCTAATTCAACTCCCCCCCCACTTCAAAACAAATCTATTTTCTTTTTGGGGATTCGCTGGTGAAATGGGTATATAGTTCTTGCACTATAACCGAACTATGTATATACCATTTTTTCTTGCTTAGGCTTTTAAATCTCGGCATTAAGCTGAAATTCAACAAGTGTGTTTCGGTTTCTTATGGTTGCTGGCTTGTTACTAATGAGTTGTAATCAACAGTCAAAGAAAGTTGTGGGTTTTTTGTTTTATATAGATCTGTAAAATCACTACTGTTTGATTAAATATAAAGCATTAAAAAAATAGAAATGATGGATGTCTATGTTATGAGAATTCATTTTACATTTTTTGATGGAAATTTATCGTGTTTTTTTCTAAATATTAAACGCAAAAAAAATGATAAATAATTATTCAAAAAAGAAAACCAAAAAAATTGTGCATTATTTCCCAATATTATAAATGCAGTTAACGGTCAAAGTATTTTAAATCATTTTTTTTAAATTAAAATGATTATTAGTCGATACTTTTTTCAAAACTAAAGGATAATAGGATTTGAATATTTTTTAACAAAACATTGGCAAATAAATATATTATGAAAATTTTATACATTTAATAAATTATAAACACAAAGCAAAATAGACGTATTATTATGTTATTCTTAATTAAAAAGTGATATTATTAATAATAATTTAATAAATTAGTCAAATATTAAATATAAAAAAAATTCTATTTCTAGTTTTTTTAACTTTAATTTAACTAAAAAATTAATGTTTAACTTAACCTTAAACCAACATGTCTAAAATAAAATTATTGTGTGTATTTGGATTACTTTTTACTCAGGTAATGATCGCACAATTAAAAACAGTAACTGGAGTAATTACTGATGAAAGTGGAGCTCCTCTTCCAGGAGCAACAGTTGTAAATCTGAACACCTCAAATGGAGTATCTTCAGATTTTGATGGTAATTTTACTATTGAATCTTCAGTAGGAGAAAGTATAACCATCAGCTATGTGGGTTATGCAGATCAAACAATTCAGATTGGAGAAGAAAATTCTTATACCATTTTGCTTGTTAGCGGCAATAGTCTTGACGAAGTTGTAGTAACTTCTCTAGGTATAACAAGAGACAAAAAATCACTTGGTTATGCTGTTCAAGAGCTTAGTGGAGAAGACTTTCAAGACGTGAAAGCATTAAATCCAATAGAATCCTTGAGTGGGGAAATTGCTGGTCTTGACATTCAATCATATAACACTATGGGAGGTTCAGCTAATGTTATTGTTCGCGGATATTCTTCACTTACAGGCTCGAATCAAGCGCTTTTTGTGATCGACGGAACACCAATTAGTAACTCTACTCCTAATACTGGTGACATGAAGTCTGGCCGAGGTGGGTTCGATTATGGAAATGCCGCAATGGATATAAATCCTGAGGATGTTGCATCAGTTTCTGTTCTTAAGGGTGCTGCAGCAACTGCACTTTACGGATCAAGAGCTGCGAATGGCGTTATATTAATTACAACAAAAAAAGGAAGTAAGAAATCTGGACTTGGCGTAACAATTAATTCTCAAATACTTTTTGGATCAGTTGATAAAAGTACATATCCAGAATATCAGTATGAATATGGTCAAGGTTACGGAGGTCAAACTGATGGAGGTGACGGTTACTGGTTGTCTAAATGGAATGGAAGTAGTGCTGTAAACACAACTGATGATGCTTCATTTGGACCAAAACTAAATGGTAAGATGGTTTATAAATCATATAATATGATTCCTGAGTTAACTGCACTTTATGGTAAATTGTCTCCAGATAATCCTGGTGAACCAGCAGGCGCACCTTTAAGTTTTTTTAACACTCAGGTAATAGCCACTAATTCTGTTTCAATTGAAAATGCTGATGAAAATGGTAGTTTTAGATTAAATTACTCTAATACAAATATTTCGGGTATTTTACCTAATTCATCTATTGATAGAAATGCTATTACTTTCTCTGGATCTAGAAAACTAAGTGATAACTTCACTACATCTGCAAATATAACTTACACGAAGACAGATGCTGTAGGTAGATATGGTACTGGATATGATGGCCGAAACGTAAACCAAGGTTTTAGACAATGGTATGGAACGACTGTAGATTTAGAAATGGAAAAATATGTATATGATCAAACAGGAAAGAACTATTCGTGGAATATGTTTGGTATGGATACGTCTGGCGCAGATCCAAATACAAAAAACCATTATTTCAATAATCCATATTGGATGAGAGATAAAATGGCTAACTCAGATACTAGAAATAGATATTTTGGAAATGTGACTTTAGATTATAAAATAAATGACGATTTGAAGGTGTTAGGTCGTCTTGGGTTTGATCAATTTGATTTTACTAAAGAGGAAAGAATAGATGTTGGTGCTGTCGATCCTGCAGAATACTATGCAAGTCACAGGACTGTTTCTGAAAGAAACTTTGATTTAATAGTATCATATACTAAAAGTATTACTGATAGAATAAATATAGATGCAAATATTGGAGGGAACCTTAGAGTTAATCAATGGGACTACATGACAGCTCAAACTAATGGAGGTTTAAATATCCCTGGTTTGTTTGCATTAAATAATTCATCAGGACCAATAACATCAGGAGATGTTTCAAATTATGATGCAACTAAGAAAGTTGATGGAGTTTTTGCACGAGTTAGTGCTGGATTTGATGAAACATATTACTTAGAAACTACTTTCAGATCTGATAGATCATCGTCATTACCAATTAACAATAATAGGTTTAACTATTCATCTATCTCAGGTAGCGTAATAATTTCAAATTTGATTGACAACAGTAACATCGATTTTGCGAAAGTTAGAGCAAATTATGCAGAAGTTGGAGCTGACACTAGTCCATACAATGTTTTTTCTTCGTATAACTTAGTTGCTGGTTTTGGAGGTCAACCTCTAGCTACAAATCCATCAACTTTTAATAATCCAAATTTAAAAGCTGAATCAACAAAAGAAACGGAAATAGGCTTAGAATTAGACTTGTTTAATAGACGTGTTGGTTTAGATTTCTCTTATTATAATAGAACTACTGAAGATCTAATCACCCCCTTAGAAGTATCAAAGGCTACGGGTGGTTCAGCTCTATTTGTTAATGCAGGGGCAATTGAAAACAAAGGTTTTGAGATGGTTTTGAATTTAAATCCATACAGATCAGCTGATTTCAATTGGGACATCACTGCAAACTGGTCCACTTACACTTCAAAGGTTACAGACCTAGGTCAAGATAGTAATGGAACTAATATAGAATATTTAGCTTTAGGAAGTTTCCAAGGAGGAGTATCCCTTGGCGCAAAAAAAGGAGAAGAGTATGGAATCCTCAGAGGTAGAGATTTTGTATATCATGAAAATGGACAGAAACTAAAAAGAAGTAACGGAGCTTACCAAAGAACGACTTCAAATACTGAGGTCCTTGGATCAATAATTCCTGATTGGACAGGTGGTATCAAGAATTCGTTTAATTACAAAGATTTTAATTTGAGTTTTTTAATTGATATACAAAAAGGAGGAGATGTTTTCTCACTTGATCAGAGATATGCTTCATTGACGGGAATCTTAAAAGAATCTGCAAGATTAAATGATAAAGGAAATCTAATAAGAGAAGCTGTTGCAGACGGTGGTGGAGTAAATATGCCCGGAGTTAATGAAGATGGATCGGTAAATAATGTATATGGGGAGGCAAACTCATATTTAACGGTTGAAGGCTATGTTTACATGCCTGAAGCTGCATTTGTATATGATGCTTCATTCGTTAAATTACGTGAAATTAAATTGGGGTATAAGCTAAATGACAATTTAATTAATAGTACTCCGTTTGAATCAGCAAGCATATCCCTTGTAGGAAGAAATCTTTGGATAATCAGTAGTAATGTTCCTTATTCTGATCCGGAAGCAGGTATTTCTGCAGGAAATGTTCAGGGAAATCAATCAGGAGCATATCCCAGTATCAAAGAAATAGGTGTAAGTCTCAATCTTCAATTTTAATCTTTAATCATTTAATTTTTTTAAAATGAAAAAATATAATTTAATTTATTTACTAACTACTCTGGTTGTATTAGGATGTTCTCCAGATGCTGACTATGAAAGTCTTAATAAGGATCCAAATAATCCTGCTGATGTTAGCGCTGAATCTCTTTTCACATCTTCTTTAAAAAATCTGATGGATGAAGTCAATGATATAGACTACAGAGATGCGCCCTTTATGTTGCTAGCTCAATATGCTCAACAAACAACTTATACTGATGAATCCCAATATGACATTGTAAACAGAGGTATTTCAAAGGCTATATTCTCAACTATTTACATGAATGTATTGTATGACCTTGCAGACGCTAAGTCAAAAGTGACCGCTGACCCCTTTAAAGCGGCTCAGGCTGAAGTACTTTCAATCTATGCTTGGCAGTATTTAGTTGATAACTTTGGAGACGTACCTTATTCTGAAGCATTGAATATTGTTGGAAAAAATCAATCTATAGCTCCAAAATATGATGACGCTGCGACTATTTATGATGATTTAGTTAAACGAGCTGTTGCTGCTAGTGCAGTACTTGCTGGAAGTGACGGATTCGGATTCATAGGTGCTGATCTAATTGGCAATGGAAACAGAGCTTCTTGGAGTAAATTTGCAAATTCATTAATTGTCAAATTAGGTGTAAGAGTTCCTGGAGATAAATATAAAAGTGAAGTAGAAGCTGCTTTTAGTAAATCTTTATCAAGCGGAGCTGATAACATAACAATGGTCTATCAGGCATCTAAACCTAATACACATCCATCATGGCCAGAATTGGTAGAATCTGGAAGAAATGATTATGTAGTAGGAAAAACAATTGTTGATCTGTTAACTTCAACTGATCACGAAGATCCAAGACAAGACGTATTTTTTGATCCTAAAAGCAAAATGGAGAACAAGTATGTTGGAGGGGTTATTGGTCAAAAAAGTGGATGGTCAACTCATTCAAAACTTGGAACAATATATTTTGATCCAACATATAGAGGAGTATTAATAGACTATACTGAAATTTGTTTTTATCTCGCTGACGCTGCTGCAAGGGGCTGGACTGTGGGCGGAACAGCTTCCACACATTATTCAAATGGAATTAAGGCAAGTTTTGAGGATTTGGGCTTAACAGCAACCCAAGCCAACACTTATATAGCTAAGCCAAAAGTTGCTTATGCCTCTGCAATTGGTTCAGATGATGAAAAAATCGGAAAACAACTTTGGATTTCAATGTTTAACAGAGGTTTCGAAGGTTGGACTGCATTTAGACGATACGGAGGTGCTCCACTAGTGCAATCTAAATTAGGTGAAGGCGACTTTAAGGATGTTCCAAGGAGATTAACATACCCTGTGGAAGAGGCAACTCAAAATTCAAAAAATTATGATGCAGCCTCCTCAGCTATTGGGGGTGATTTACAGAAGTCAAAAGTTTTTTGGGATAAATAATATTGTTTTAGCACAAAAAAAATCACCTAACGGTGATTTTTTTTTGTGATAAATTTTAAAATAAATGTTCAAGTAGTCCTAATTTTATAAAATAACATGGGTCTTAACTACTATTTTTTTAATAGTAATAAACCTGTAAATCAAAAGATAAGCATCTATATTATTCGCGTTCTTATCTTTTAGTTAATTTTAAACAAAATAGATTGTTGAAATCAAAAATAATAAATAATCGTTTATGTGGATAGGATCTATCCAGCTATTCCCATTAAAGCATGTGGTTACAGGTGAGTTTGTTTATAATAGAATTTGTAAGTTTTAAAAGCACCCCTTGTTAATCTATACTATACTTTTTAAAAAAACATGTTGTCAAAAAACTCCCACTCCTTATTTTTTATATAATTTCGAAGTATATTAATTACTATAAATATGAAAACAATATTCAATCTGTCTTTACTGACAATGCTCAGTATGCAGTTATTATTGGCTCAGAAAACAATAACAGGA
>CAZEWZ010000039.1:0-7247 GCA_964516765.1 uncultured Cryomorphaceae bacterium
ACGGAAGTTGTTTTTATGCCAATGAATGCATTGGTTGTGATGGACCTATAGATACAGATGGTGATGGAGTTGGCGACTGTGATGAAGTAGAAGGTTGTACTGATTCTATTGCATGCAACTATAATCCGATTATTACTGTAGACGATGGTTCCTGTGAATATCCTTTGGAATGGTCTGATTGTGCCGGAAATTTTGTTATAGTTTTAAATGAAGTATTATATGATCCCTCAAATTTTGGGTTGCTAGGAGATGCAAACGGTGATGGAGTTTATGTTCAAGATGAAGATGAGTTCATAGAGTTATATAATAACTCTTTTCTTTCTTTAGATATATCCGGATTCAGAGTTTTTGATGCAGATGGGAGTTTCGAGTCTCCCAAACACATAGTTCCGGATAATACATTTTTGCAACCTCACCAAGCTTTTGTTCTTTTTGGTGGGGGAGTCCCTTCAGGAGATTATGGTGATGCCTTGGTTCAAATTTGTTCTAACGATCCGATGAACCTCAATAATGCAGGAGATCTTCTAACCATCACAGATGACCAAGGCAATATATTCATCACTTTTGATATAGAGCCATTATCCAATAACCCCAATGAATCTTTCACTCGTAGCCCAGATCTAACCGGCGAATTTATTCAACATAGTCTTTCTTTAGGAGGATTATTATACTCCCCAGGAATGAAAACTGATGGAAACCCCTTTTAAGGATGAATTTTCTCCCCCCACTAATTGGTCTAGCTATTGTTATTTTAGCCATCATACTAATTTTAAAAAAAGTTAACCCGCATGCGGTGCTTCTTTTTTCAGGTTTGTTAATGTTGATTATTGCCTGGGGCTTAGAGATGAATCTTCCCCTTCCAAAAAAAAGTACTGGTACGCAGTTTTTGGATTTTTTCAGACTCATCAAGGAATCCTTTGCAAAGACTAATGCTGGAGTGGGGCTGATGATTATGGCTATTGGTGGTTTTGTATCATATATTCATCACATCGGTGCTTCTTCTGTTCTAGTTCAAATGGCTATCAAACCACTCTCGATATTTAAATCCACGCCACACTTATTGGCAGTCTTAGTTATTCCCCTTGGGCAGATTTTATTTATTTGTATCCCTTCTGCAGCAGGTCTAGGTTTACTTTTAATGGCTTCTGTTTTCCCTGTTTTAACCCAATTAGGTGTTTCTCGCATTTCAGCAGCATCTGTGATTACCGCTTGTACTGCTTTTGGTATTGGCCCAGCTTCGGCCATTACCGCAAGAGCCTCTGAGATTAGTAATCAAGTGGTAATATCCTACTTTATAGAACATCAAATCCCTTTAGTTTTGCCACTTTCAATTTTTCTTGCTTTTAGCTATTATTTTGTCAATAAGTATTTTGATGCAAAAAATCCCGAGGAAAATATAGCTTCACCCATAGAAGAAACTAATCCGGTTTTACTTGTACCAAAAATTTATGCGATTATCCCCGTTCTCCCGCTTTTTTTGTTAATTATTTTCTCGGATTTGTTGCAATTATTCCAAAGTCCAATTTTATTAGATACCACTACTGCAATGTTGATTAGTCTAATTGTTGCTATGATTTTTGAATGGTTACGAACAAAAAGTATTTCTAAAGTATTTGATTCTTTATCTATTTTTTGGAATGGTATGGGGAACATTTTTAAAACAGTTGTTACTCTGATTATAACTGCTGAAATTTTTTCGAAGGGACTTATATCTTTAGGCGCCATTGATGCCTTGGTGTATTTGTCCCACAATATAGGTATGGAGGCTACTGGAATTGCCGTTATTATGACTATTCTAATTTTTATAGCTTCGATGGTAATGGGTAGTGGGAATGCTTCCTTTTTTGCTTTTGCACCTTTGAGTTCACAAATTGCCAATTCCTATGATGTATCTAGCGCAACTTTTGTGTTGCCTATGAATTTATCTGCTTCTATGGGACGAACTGTTTCACCTATTTCTGGAGTTTTGATTGCTGTTTCCCAATTAGCTGGAGTAAGTTCTATGGATTTAGTTAAGAGAAACCTTATTCCATTTGCATTGAATATGATTTTATTATTAATCCTTCATTTTGTCTTATGATCTTAATTAAGAATGCAAATATCTATGCTCCCAGCCAAATGGGTACTAGAGATGTTTTACTAGGTGGTGGTAAAATACTGGCTATTTCTAACAAAATTGATGCTTTCGCGGATACTAAAATCATCGATGCACAGAATAAATACCTTGTGCCAGGCTTTATCGATCAGCATATGCACCTTATCGGCGCAGGAGGCAAGCATGGTTTTACTTCCATGACTCCAGAGATGAATGTAACCGACTTGGTAGAAAATGGAATCACAACTGTTGTAGGATTACTAGGTACAGACGGATCTACAAGAAGTATCAAATCTTTGTATGCCAAAGTAAAGGCTCTTAATGAAGAGGGCGTTTCAGCCTATATGCATACTGGTTATTATGGTCTTGAACCTATTCATATAACCGGGAATGTCCAAGACGATCTTATCTTTATAGATCCTGTCTTGGGATGTAAAATTGCAATTTCAGACATTCGTTCATCTTACCCTTCTGATATAGAAATTCTTAGGTTGCTTCGGCAAGTTAAAGTGGGCGGTATGCTTTCTCAAAAAAAAGGAATTTTACACATTCATCTCGGGAATTTGTCAACAAAGATGGATTCTCTTTTTAGGATAGTCAAAGACCATGAGTTTCCCATCGCTCATATTTCGCCTACCCATGTCGGGCGAACATTAGAACTATTTGATCAAGCTATTGATTTTGCCAAACTTGGCGGAATGATTGATATTACTACAGGTGCATCACAATATACAGACCCATTTAAATCTGTACTGTATGCCATTGAAAAAGGAGTGTCCATAAATAAGATGACTTTCAGTAGCGATGGAAATGCGGGCTTGGATAAATTAAATGACAAGGGTGAACTCATAGGATTTTGTAGAGCACCGATATCGGAAAGTTTTACGCAAGTAAAATATCTTTTGAAAGAAGGGCATCTGTCTTTAGATAAAGCTATATCATTGATTACACTCAATCCTGCTGTGAATTTAGGATTGTCTAATAAAGGTCGAATTGAAATCGGTATGGATGCAGATCTTTGTCTTTTGAATCAGGATTTTGAGCTTACTGAGGTCTTTGCACTTGGGAAACTATTAATGAAAGAAAGCTTATTAACTATAAACAATAATTTCTAGTGAAGAACCTATTTCTGATATTTTTGTTCTTTTTTGGAAGGATTTTCAGTCCTTTAGACGCACAGAATACTCAATTAGACTATTATACTTTTGGAGAAGGATTAAATTTTGTCAACGAGAATGATTCTCGTCTCACCTTACGAGGATATATTCAGCCTTATTTTGATTTTAAAATTTACTCTGATACTTTAGGTGATACATTTTTGAGTGATCAGATGATAGAACCGGCATATCGCGCAAGACTAAGAAGACTAAGACTAAGAATCACTGGATCCACTGCCAATAAAAAGTTTTCTTATAAATTCCAAACAGATCTGACTGGAAATTCAGAGGTGGATGGTTTAAATAACGGTTTTTTACTCGATGGCTGGATAGCATATCATTTCACTAATAAAATCAAGCTAAGCTTTGGTCAAAGAGCCACATCTACAGATAATAGAGAACTTCTTATGGGCTCAAATTCTTTAATGTTCGTTGAACGAAGCAAGTTAACTTCCGCCTTTGCTTCAATTAGAGAATTTGGATTTTTTCTTGATGCGACGATAAAGTTAGCTCCACTCAAATATATCAAACCGTCTCTAACAATAACTAATGGAGATGGAGTGAACAGTTCTTCTGAAGACCATGGAGGTTTAAAATATGGCGCTAGATTAGATATCCTACCATTTGGTTTATTCACTAATTTCGGTCAATTTAGACAGTCTGATTTAGTTCGAGAAAATTCACCAAAACTCGTTTTTGGTGGACATTTTAGTCATAACCAGGGAATGAGTAGTCGAAGAGGGAGAGGTAGTGGTGAAATTATCTTTTTGAATTCAGATTTACAAGAGTCCCTTCCTGATTATCAAAAATATGGCATCGATTTTTTATTCAAATACAAAGGATTGTCAGTCTTGGGTGAATTTATTAAATCTCGCTCTTTCCTCCCATCTGATTTAGCCTATTTCGTCAGAGCTGATGGAACACTTTCAACTGGTGTAACTGAGTCAGACACAAATTATCCTAATAATAAATTAGTTCTTGGGTATGGGTACAATATTCAGTTGGGTTATGTATTCCAAAACCGAGTTTCTCTAGATTTTAGATACACGCATCTTAAAGCAGATACTTATTCGTTTTTGAACAATAATACTTTTTATAATCGTCCAAATTATTATACAGCTGGAATTACAAAGTATTTAAGCAAACGTTATGGTTTTAAGATTCAGGCGTCAGTCACTCTCATTGAGTTGGGGGATGGAGCTAATGCCAATATTATATCTGGAAATGCTTCTGAGCCATATACTAAACCTGTTATTAGTGGTCATGAGCTTATGTATCGATGTATGACTACCTTTTCATTTTAATGAATATGAAAAACTTTTTAATCAGCTTATTCTTTACTTTTTCTACTTGTTCTTTTGGTCAAGGTTCACCCCAATCTAAGAAGATTACGCAAAAATATTTTCCTGATCCTGATATAGAGTTTACTACTCCTGCTTTTCTCAAGAAAAAAGGTTTTACAGACTACCAGGAGATGATGACTTATTTGGCAAAATTTGAAAAAGAATATCCTAATGAATTCACTATAGAATTCATTGGAGAAAGTCAAAAAGGTAAACAAGTTCCGCTGATCCGACTAAGAAATAACAGTAGAAATCGTAAGGTCCGTGTATGGATTCAAGGGGGACTTCATGGAAATGAACCCGCTGGTACAGAGAGTATTTTTCATCTTATTGATGAGGTGTTGTCCCGTCAGATTAATCTTTTAGATCAATTGGATATTACATTGGTTCCGATGGCCAATATCGATGGCTATGAAAAGCATGATCGATATGCAGCGAATGGTCTTGACCTAAATCGCGACCAAACTAAGCTCATGGCAAAAGAAAGTATATTTCTCAAGCAGGCCTTTAGCGATTTTGCTCCTCATGTTGCTCTTGATCTTCATGAATACAGACCTTTTAGAAAAGATTTTACAGGTTTTGGTAAGTTTGGAATTACCAATTCTTACGATGTGATGTTTCTTTATACCGGGAATCTTAATGTTGCGTCTGAAATACGAGAATTTACTCGATCACATTTTGTCTCTAATGCAAAAGATAAACTAGTTGCCAGAGGCTATTCTACGCATGATTATTTTTCAACTAACAAGGTGCATGGCGAAGTCCAATTTAAACAAGGGTCTGTGAACTCAAGATCTAGCGCAACTTCATACGCTTTGAGTAATTGTATCTCTTCGTTAATTGAAATTAGGGGAGTTGGGATCGGGAAGACCTCATTTAGGAGAAGAGTATATAGCGGCTATTTAGTCTCTTTGGCTTATCTCCAGTCTGCTTTCGAAAAACGTTCTGCACTATTTGATCTTTTTTCTCTTTCTTCTTCAACAACCCTAGATTCTGTGATCATAAAGAGTGAGGCAAGTAAAATGATACAAAGACTTCAGATGATTGATGTTCAAACGACTGAACTTATCTCTATTGATGCCATAACAAGCAATGCTCTGTCTTCCACTTCTGTTTTAGCTAGAAAAATCCCCAAAGCCTATATTTTATTAGCAGAACAATCGCTTATTCTAGAAAAGCTGAAAATTTTAGGTCTTGAGATTGAGATTTTTTCTTCCGATAAAACTTTGGAGGTAGAATCCTATACTGTCGATGCTTTTACAAAAGAGGCTTTTAAATATGAGGGTGTTTTTCGTCAGAACATAAGTACAATAACAAAGACGTTAAACCGAACCTTTGTGAAAGGAGATTTTATAATATATATGAATCAAAAAAATGCAGGCCTAGCTGCAGAAGTACTTGAGCCCGAAGCTGCCAATAGTTTTATATCTTTTGGATTAATTGATACCCGGACAGAGCAAGAACTTCCTATTTATCGTTGCCATGAAAAGAAACCGTTTCATTAAAATAAACAACATGAGAAAACTGATTTTATTTTTATTAATACTAAGTATCAATCCATATGCTTTTGGTCAATCTTTGACGGATTATCAGTTAGGAAGTGGCTTACATTTCGAATCTAAAGATCAAAACTATTCATTCGATTTGGGCGGTGTATTGTTACCTCATATTTCATTGGAATTTTTAGAAGGGGAAGATTCGCAGCTTTATTATGGCGCCAAGAGAACCTTTTTTGATTTTGGAGCTAGTGCACTAGATGAAGGTGTAAAAGCCTATTTTTTGACTGATTTCACAGCATCGACTCCTTTGCTGGAAGCTTGGGTTTCATTCACCCCCCACAAAGATCTAGTTTTTACGATGGGACAGATGAAAAGTATCGCTAATAATCGAGAGATGTTAATTTCTGAACCTGATTTGTCTTTATTTGACCGAAGTTTGTTGAGCCAGTCTTTTAATCAGACAGGGAGAGAGTTTGGATTATCCCTGTCTTATCAATTTGGCTCATCCGAATTTGCTATAGTTCCAAAAATCCAAATGACTTCAGGAGATGGCCTCAATTCTTTTGGAGATGATTCTCGTGATGTGGATTTGGGTGGCTTAAAATATGCTGCTCGAGTAGATCTATATCCATTGGGACTTTTTAAGGAAGGTAAACTTGAGACTCTCTATGATTATCTTCACGAAAATGAGCTAAAACTATTATTTGGTGCTAGTGGAAGTTATAATGACGGTACAAGTCAATCCGTAGGAGAAGGTCATGGAGGTTTTTATTTATTTAACAGTTTAGGGCAAGTAATGCTTCCTGACTATCGAGAGTTAAACTTTGACTTGGTTACTAAATACAAAGGTTTTAGTCTGTTGGTTGAGTATTCTATTTCGACGGCGACAGGATTAGAAAATTTATATACTGAATCTTTGATTCAAGCACTTCAACCTTCAGAAATTGCTAGCTACCTAGCCTTAGGTTCAGGGTTGAGTTCACACTGTTATTATACGAGTAAGAGCGGTTATTCAATCGGATTGGTATATGTCCATTTAGAAGCTGAGTTTGATCGTGATGATAGTATCCTTAAGAATTCGGAAAGTAAGACGCTCGTTATTTCAAAAAGAATAGCAAATTCTTCTTTAACCCTTCAAAATTCATTCAGTATT
>CAZEWZ010000040.1:0-7197 GCA_964516765.1 uncultured Cryomorphaceae bacterium
TGGATATCCAATCGCCAAAATTGCATCTAAGCTAGCGATTGGTTATACTCTTGATGAATTATTTAACCAGATAACAAAAACCTCTTCGGCCTATTTTGAGCCCACACTGGATTATGTTATTGTGAAGTTTCCGAGGTGGAATTTTGATAAGTTTGAGGGATGCGACAGTACCCTAGGATTACAGATGAAATCTGTAGGAGAAGTCATGGCAATTGGCCGCTCTTTTCAAGAAGCACTTCAAAAAGCATGTCAATCTCTTGAGATTGGCCGGAATGGACTTGGAGCAGATGCCAAATATTGGACACAACAAGATGATATTTTACATCGTTTAAAAAGTCCTAGTTGGGATCGCGTATTTAGAATATATGATGCTATGCGTATAGGTATTCCAAATAAAACTATTCATGAAATGACAGGGATTGATCATTGGTTCCTTTCTCAGTTTGAAGAATTGGTGGTTTTAGAACGTGAAATTGAGAAGTTTAACATAAATAATCTATCGCGTGAATTGCTGTTAGAAGCTAAAATGAAAGGATATGCAGACCGGCAAATTGCACATTTAACAAGATGTTGGGAGTCTGAAGTTCACAACAAGCGTACAAAAATGGGCATTAATAGAGTTTACAAACTTGTAGACACTTGTGCCGCGGAATTTGAGGCAAAAACTCCATATTACTATTCTACCTTTGAAAATGAGATAGAATTAAAAGGACAGCGTTTTACTGAAAATGAAGTGCTTGTTTCAGACAAGAAAAAAGTTTTGGTTTTAGGATCTGGACCCAATCGAATTGGACAGGGAATCGAATTTGACTATTGTTGTGTCCATGGTGTTCTTGCTGCCAAAGAAATGGGTTACGAAACCATTATGATCAATTGCAACCCTGAGACAGTATCTACAGATTTTGACACAGCAGACAAGCTATTTTTTGAACCTGTTTTTTGGGAACATATCTTTGATATAATCAAAATGGAAAAGCCTATTGGAGTAATTGTTCAACTCGGAGGTCAAACTGCACTTAAATTAGCTGAAAAATTAGAGAAATACGGAATTAAAATACTTGGAACCAGCTTCGAGGCATTAGATTTAGCTGAAGATCGAGGCCGTTTTTCTGAACTTCTGGCAGATAACAATATTCCCTATCCAGAATTTGGAGTGGTTGAGTCCGCAGAAGAAGCACTGACATTATCTAGAGAATTAAATTTCCCCATTCTAGTTCGACCCTCATATGTTTTGGGAGGCCAGGGTATGAAGATTGTCATTAACGAATTAGATTTACAACATCATGTTGTCAATTTACTAAAAGGTTTACCTGGAAATAGAATTCTTTTAGATCATTATTTAGAAAGGGCAATTGAAGCTGAGATCGATGCAATTTGTGATGGGGAAGATGTATATATTATTGGAATGATGGAACATATTGAGCCCTGCGGAATTCATTCCGGAGATTCTAATTCTGTTTTGCCGCCCTTTGATTTAAGCGATAGTCTGAAAAGTCAGATGGAAGTAATTACTCGCAAAATTGCTTTAGCTACCAAAACTGTTGGTCTAATCAATATTCAGTTTGCTTTGAAGAATGATGTGGCCTATGTGATTGAAGCGAATCCTAGGGCCTCTAGAACAGTTCCATTTATATCCAAAGCATACAAAGAGCCTTACGTGAATTATGCTACTAAAGTGATGTTAGGAGCCAAATTAAAAGATTTCACATTCAATCCTCAGCAAAAGGGATTTGCCATTAAGGTACCGGTGTTTTCATTCAATAAATTTCCTGATGTGAATAAGGAGTTAGGACCTGAGATGAAGTCTACAGGAGAGAGTATTTATTTTATTGACAACCTTCAAGATTCATTTTTTAAGAAAGTATACGGAGAAAGGAATCTTTATCTTTCAAAATAAATTATTGATTCTCAAATCCCTGTAATTATTGACTATTAGATGACTAAAAATAAATAAAATGTTCATTGGATTGATGAAAATTCTTCTATATATTCTCTTTTTTTATTATGCTGTAAAAGTCCTGACTAGGCTATTTGCTCCTTTTTTAATGAGATATGCTGCAAAAAAAATGCAGGAAAAGTTTAAGAATCAGACGGGGCAAAATTCTTCAAACCGATATTCAAGCTCAAAAACCGAAGGAGATATTCATATTAAGTCTAAGAAAAAACCATCTAAATCTTCTACTTCTGATTCTATTGGAGATTATGTAGATTTCGAAGAAGTCCAGGATTGATTTTCATTTTTTTTTCACACGGTATTTAAGACAAAGTTTTTTTTATTTTTTATTAAATTTTTATCACCATTTCACTTTAATTTTAATTTATAATCCCATTGAAGATTATTTAATATTTAATTTTTTAGTATTTTGGACATATATTAATATCTAGTTTTCCCACTATTACCTATTGTTTTATATTTCAGAATTAATTTCTCTCTCTATGAATGTTTATATTACTAAATTTCTTCCTCACTTCTTTGTGATGTTTATTTTCATGATTTTAACGGGGTGGTATTTTTCTCCTCTCTTTCAGGGTGAAAAAATATATCAAGGAGATATTGTAAATTTCAAGGGTATGTCTCAAGAGTTGATTGAATATAGAGATGATACTGGTCAGGAGGCTTTATGGACCAATCGAATGTTTGGAGGGATGCCAGCATATCAGATTTCACATCAAACGCCTAGTAACCTAACCCGATATGCCGACAAACTTCTTCGGTTTAATTTTCCAAAAGAAGCCTCTTTTGTTTTGATTGCCTTAATTGGCTTTTATATTCTGCTTTTATGTCTAGGTTTAGGGCCTTGGATGTCTATGGTTGGAGCTTTTGGCTTTGCCATGACCTCCTATCTTTTTATCATCATTGAGGCGGGGCATAACACGAAAGCTCATTCAATCGCCTATATGGCACCTGTGATTGGTGGTATTTTACTTGCTTTTCGAGGAAGAGTTATACAGGGATCAGCTCTTGCTGCACTTTTTTTGGCGCTTCAATTGAGGGCTAATCATTTTCAGATTTCTTACTATTTGTTGATTATAGTTTTGCTTTTCATCTTGTTCGAACTAATTCATGCCATCAAACAAAAAACACTTCTTCCATTTTTAAAGACAGCATCGGTTCTTGTTTTTTCCGCTCTGCTGGGGGTAGGTGCAAATTTAGAGAAGATTTTGACCACTTATGATTATGCAGACTACAGTACCCGTAGCAAGTCAGAACTAACTACTGATGGGGACCAATCGATTAAAACTTCAGGTCTGAACAAGGATTATGCAACCTCCTGGTCTTATGGAAAGATGGAAACATTTAATTTGATGATTCCGAATTTTATGGGAGGAGCTTCAGGATCCGAGTTATCAAGAGACTCTAAAACATACCAGGTATTGAAGAAGAATAGAGTACGAAAAGCGGAAAGTGTGATTAAAAGAATGCCTACTTATTGGGGCTCTCAGCCATTTACATCTGGTCCAGTTTATGTAGGGTCAGTGGTTTCTTTTTTCTTTTTTTTAGGGGTTTTTTTGGTCAAGGGTAGATATAAATGGTGGTTGCTCACTTGTACATTAGTTTCTTTTGGTTTGGCATGGGGGAATAATATGATGTGGTTGACAGATTTATTTTTAGATTATCTTCCTGGCTACAATAAATTTCGAACTGTGTCAATGATTCTTGTTATTGCAGAACTAACAATTCCTCTTTTGGCATTCTTGTCAATAAAAGAACTCATATCCCGAAAAATATCAAATGCTAATTTTATTAAATGTACAAAATTTGCCTTGGCAATTTCTGGTGGATTTTGTTTGTTTTTTGCTTTACTTGGTCCTACTCTTTTTGACTTCGCTAGCTCTCAAGACAGCCAGTTGCCAGAATTTTTAATTGCCTCTATTCAATCTGATAGAGCCTCCCTTATGCGCAGCGATTCTTTACGCTCTCTTATCTTTATATTACTATCTGCTTTATCTGCTTATTTGTTTCATTTTCATAAAATCAAGTTTGTGCCTTTTGTTTGTCTTTTATCTGTACTTATTTTGGCAGATATGCTGCCAGTAAATCTGCGTTATTTAAATTTAGATGATTTTGTGAAGGCTAAGAAAATGGATCAACCTTTCCAGAAAACTACTGCAGATATACAAATATTGGCAGATAAAGAATTGAACTTTAGAGTTTACAATACCACAGAGCGTTTGGATGCAGGTGCAAGAACTTCTTATTTTCATAATAATATTGCTGGATACCATGGGGCTAA
Source organism: uncultured Cryomorphaceae bacterium (assembly GCA_964516765.1). Classification (GTDB taxonomy): domain Bacteria; phylum Bacteroidota; class Bacteroidia; order Flavobacteriales; family UBA7430; genus CAZEWZ01. Next base: position 4,236 of record CAZEWZ010000040.1, read on the forward strand.
ATTAAAGCGTTACCAAGAACTGATGGATCTTCAAATTGCCAAGGGAAATATCTCTGTTCTAAATATGCTCAACACGAAGTACTATCTTAGAAAATCAGATTCTGGTGGAATGGTTGCGGTAAGAAATCCAAATAGACTTGGTCCTGCTTGGTTTGTGAAAGAGCTTATTTCTGTTCAGAATGCAGACCAAGAAATGCAGTTATTATCTTCTTTTAACCCTCTTGAGGAGGTATTAATAGACAAACGTTTTGGTCAAGAAAATTCTACATTTTCATCCACCGGATCGATTTCTCTGGAATCGTACAAGCCCAATCACCTCGTTTATAATGTTAGGTCCGATAGTACTGCATTTGCTGTATTTTCAGAAATTTTTTATGATAAGGGTTGGAATGCTTATATAGATGGTGCTTTATATCCACATTTTAGAGTAAATTATGTTCTTCGTGGAATGAATCTTCCTGCAGGAGATTATCAATTAGAGTATAAATTTGAGCCCTATTCTGTGGCAGTAGGTTCTTCTGGATCACTTATTTGCTCAGTTTTAATCTATTTGTTTTTGGGCTTAGCTGTTTTTAAATCCTTTCGATTGTGAAACGAGTGTTAATAATATCTTATTATTGGCCTCCAGCTGGCGGAATTAGTGTAATTAGGCCTTTAAAGTTAGCTAAATATCTAAAAATTCAGGGCTGGATTCCAATTATCTGTACCGCAAAGAATCCCCATTATCCCTTTGAAGACAATACTTCAATAAATATTATTGAAGAGGGCCCTGAAGTCCTTAAGGTACCTATTTTTGAGCCTTATGGGATATATAAAGTTCTAACTAGTCAAAATAAATCAGCTTTGGCCGATGTGATCCAAAATGCTCCAAAACACTCATTACTTCATCAAATTTCAGTTTGGATTCGAGGGAATTTTTTTATTCCTGATGCCAGATGTTTTTGGATTGTTCCAGTGATTAAGAAAATATCTGCATATATTTCAGAAAATCCGGTTGATGCTATCATTACTACAGGTCCCCCACATTCGGTAAATCGAATTGGTGCGTTGTTGAAAAAGAAATTTAATTTGCCATGGATAGCTGATTTTCAAGATCCCTGGACTCAAGTTGATTATTACAAGCATTTCAAGATTACTTCTTGGGCTCATGCCCGACACAGAAAGATGGAAAATGAAGTATTTGCAAATGCAGATTTAATTACAATTGTAAGTGATTCGTGGAAAGTTGACCTGCAGCAAATAGGAGCGAAAAAAGTCGAAGTAATTCCTTTGGGTTTTGATCCCGACGATTTTAAGTCTAGCTCTATCCTAGATCAATTTTTTTCAATGACCCATTTGGGCCTGTTAGGCGAGGATCGAAATCCAGAAACGTTACTTTATGTAATTAAAGCTATTTGCGAGGAAAATTCTGATTTTGCAAATTATTTTCGTTTAAATCTGGTGGGAAAAGTTAACTCCAAACTATCAGATCTTGTAGCTAGTTTAAACTTAAAGTCAAACGTATTTTTTATTGGTCAGGTATCGCGAAAATTAGCATTACAGTATATGCAAAAATCTCAATTATTACTTTTGTTATTAAATAAGGCTGAAAATGTTTCTGGAAGAATCCCAGGAAAAATATTTGAGTACATGGGAGCAAAGCGTCCAGTAATTTCATTGGGACCGGTGGGTACAGATGTCTCAATAATAATATCAAAAAGTAGATTGGGTCAGAATATCCCTTATGATAATTTTGAATTGCTAAAAGAATATATGTTAGAATCTTTTGCCCTTTTTCGATCTTCGGGTTTACATGTTGATGATCAACTTCTAAAAAGTTATTCTCATGAAGAAGTTTCTGCTACCTTTGTGTATCATTTGAATCAAATCAGTTCTTCATGAAAAGAGTTGTAACCTTCGGGACTTTTGACTTATTCCACATCGGACACTTGAATATTTTAGAACGTGCTAAAACACTTGGAGATTATTTGATTGTGGGTATCTCTTCAGATCAGTTGAACCACAATAAAAAGAATAAGCTACCCGTTTATAATCAGGATCATCGTTTGCGAATTATTTCAGCATTAAGAATTGTTGATGAAGTATTTATTGAGGAATCTCTTGAGCAAAAGGCAGAATATATAAAAAAGTATAAAGCTGATATTTTGGTCATGGGAGATGACTGGAAGGGTAAGTTTGACCAATATAAAATATTATGTGATGTATTTTATCTAGATCGAACACCATCTATCTCCACCACAGAAATAATAGAAGCGATTAAAAGTTAGTTTTTGAAAAAATCATTATTCAAGAGGTTTAAGGGTTGGTTGTTAAGTTTTGTTCTTATCGATCTTATTTCTATCATTACGAGAGGAGTAGAATCCACTTTCACAAAAGACAATAAACTTTTGACACTTTTTTTTACAGAGAAAAATTTTGCTGACAACAGCAGATACTTCCTAGAATATCTTCAATCTAATCCCCATCATGGATACAAAATCAGAATACTTATTCAGCATAAATTATTGTTTCAGCAGATTGAATCTCTATATCCTCAGATTAGTCATTATTCAAAGAGTTTTTCAGGATTTAAATTATTTTTTAAGACTAAAAATATTGTCATCTCTCACGGGTCTGATGCCAGTTATTTTTTCCCTTATTTTTTAAATATACATTCTAAGAACATTATCAATCTTTGGCACGGAATACCTATTAAACGATTAAGTCTTCAAGTAAAAGGAATACGAGAGGGAAAGTCCAGGAATAGATTTCAAAAGTTTAGTGCAATTTGTGCAGCATCAATTTTTGAACAATTTTTATTGGCATCATGTTTTGATATGCATATAGATGATGTATGGTTAACCGGAACCCCAAGAAATGATTATTTGCTTTCTCCTAACAATAATCTGGTTCATGTACATCCCTACTTAAGTAAAAAAGTCATTCTTTATGCACCCACTTGGCGTGAATATGGTAAGCATTC
>CAZEWZ010000041.1:0-7053 GCA_964516765.1 uncultured Cryomorphaceae bacterium
TTCTACAGACATATATAACTTTATAGAAGAGTCATTTTGGACATATAACCCAAATGCAACTATTGATAATCAGACTTCGTTCTTAACAAATCCAACTTGGGATTATCAATGGCAATGGCGCGACTAGATTTTACAGCCTTGAATTATTCCCTTTTTAGGGCATGTGAGCTCTATCAATATAGAGAAATAATCCTTTTATGAAAAACCTATTTTATATACTACCATTTCTTTCTCTGTTCTTTATTATTTCTTGTGAATCAACTCATACAGTCAGAAAAATAATAATAAATGATTCAGAATTTGACTGTTATATTGATTATAATAATTCTTATGTGGATACATTGTTTTATTTAATATCAGGAGATTATTTAATATTCTCCGATTTCACTAAATTAGGATGCCATCCCGACGAACTGGCAACTTCGCCTTGTTCTATTTACCTTTCGGATACCATAAATGTATCTGTAAACTCTATATTACCTTATTACTTTGTGGGAGATTTTAGAGATGAGTATTCTTGGGATGAATCATTAAGTGGTAATAGTGCCACAATTCAAAGTTGCTCATTTATTATTACTAACGACCATATAATATTAGATATGTAAAAGTTCAATATTAAATAATTTATAGAAACTATAAGCTTTATTAGTCCTATTCCTATTTGCTTAAAGTTCAAATCGCATTATGAAAGAGGGGGTAAGCTTGATGAAATAAAAAAAGGTCAAATGATAATTGAATATCAATTGACCTTTCAGAATTAATTATTGTTTGAACAACTTTTGACTAGATTAAAATTGCAAAATGTTGGTTCAATAGTGAGATATAATCTATCTCAAAAATATTATTTATTTTGTGTTGTATCAGATACCGCTAGCACCATTCCAGTGGCATCAAAATAATCCCCAGATACATTTACTAAACCATCCTTAACATTAAAATAATGATACGAATCAACTGAAAAAGGATTACCAGTTTCAACACTTTCACCTTTCCAAGTACCATAAACTCTTACGCTACCATCTGGAATTAGCGTAGAATCATTAACTCCGGGTAACCAAATTGGATTTTCAAAAGATACATTTGTAAAGCCTTCCATATAAAATTTAGCTTGACCTAATACTTGATCATAATCAACCAACCCTTGACCATACATTGGGGATTGATGCTTAATATCCATATGAGTTAAGGCCTTAAATGTTTCAAAGTCAGAAGGAGTTTCATAACAAGAAATTGACTTTTTAACAATTTCTAAATTAGCCTCATACAATGATAAATCAGCTGGTTGAGAACAAGCTGATAAGATAAGAATCAATACTAATAATAAATTTTTCATTTTCTAGGTTTTTAGTTTTTCAAATATAGCTTTTTAAATACTCCAGAACCATGTAAATTGATTTTAGTAGATTCGAATAATTAGTTACTGATATGAATAAAATAATAACATGCAGATTGAAAATAACAAAATACAAAAATTATGGAATGACTTTTACCAGTCATCCAGACGATATGGGAGACGAACATCGATTCTTCTGGTCGTTTTATGAATTAAATAATAGTAAAATTATTGTTCTACAACACATTGAACATTGGAATAAAATATTTATTAATGATCAATTTGAATTTTCTTACGGTCAATATGTATTAAATAACGGGAATGAATTAAAGTATGAATTTGGTGAAGACTTTGATAATTGGTTTGATAATCAGCCTAAAACTAAAGGTTTATTAAAAATTAATTATCCAACTGAAGAAGAAAAACATTGCATAAAAGAATTTTATTTAATGCATATTGAACATAAAAAATTAATTGAGTCAGACATAATTATTATCAATTCACATCAATTGTAATATACAACTCTATCAAATTAATATTATTGGCTTAATCAAGATGTAAATATTTAATTATGAAAACAAAGAACAAAAATTTAACTGCTAGAGAAATGAAGATAGAAAGAATTTTTTAGATGAATTAAAAGCTCAAGGTCTATCTAAGAAAGATGCTGGTAAATCTTTTGTAACAGGTTCCAGGAAGAAGTAATAAAATTATAGGCATATTTTTATTAGTGTCTAATCACCTTCAAACCTGAACCTTAAATTCAGTTTATTTGTTCTTTAATTTATTCAAATTTATACAAATCGGTTCGAACTAGAACTATAAATGTGTTAGCTTTAAGTAAGATGTTTTTAAAAATTTCTCAAGGTTTTTTTTTATATTAGTTAAAATTTAAAAGATTAATTATGAAAAAAATATTATTAAATCTTATAGTTATTTCAGTAATAATTTCTTCGTGCGGAGTTGTTAAACCCGGTGAAGTAGGTGTTAAACAAAAATTTGGCCAATTAAAAGGTGAAGTTCAGACTCAAGGTCTTGTATTCTTAAATCCGTTAATTACTGAACTTGTTATGATACCCATTAGAACAGTCAACAAAGAAGTTAGGCTTAACCTCCCCTCAAAAGAAGGTTTAAATGTAGCTGCGGAAATTTCTATTTTATATCATGTCAATGAAGCAAGTGTAATTGACATTATTAACGATGTTGGAGTTGACTATGAAAGGACACTAATTTTAAGCACTTTTAGATCAGCTTCTGCAGATGTTTGTGCTAAATTCTTTGCCAAAGATATGCACTCTGGTAAACGCTCAGAAATTGAATCAGAAATAAAAGCTCTGATGATAGATATATTACAGGGAAGGGGCTTTATAATTGAGTCTATCTTATTAAAAAGTATCAAGCTTCCTTTAGGATTATATTCAGCAATAGAAAGTAAGTTGGAAGCTGAACAGCAAGCTCAACAAATGAAATTTGTGCTGCAACGCGAAACTAAGGAAGCTGAGAGAAAGATAATTGAAGCTACAGGAATTAGAGATGCACAAATGATTATCAAGGAAGGTATTACCAAAGCTAATATTGAATGGAAGAGCCTTGAAGTTTTAAGAGAGTTATCTTCATCCCCAAATGCAAAGATTATTATTACCGATGGAAAAACTCCTTTTTTAATCAATAATGATTAAATTCATTTTAATTTTCTTCTAAAATTAAATTCCTAAATAAGTAGTTTGAAAGCCACTTTTTAAAAGTGGCTTTTTTATTTTCTAAATTTCTTGAGATCTTTTCCAAAATTGGTTAGAACGATAACCTATTTCGGGGTTTTTATAGCTTCCATGATTTTAAAAATAATTAGACCTATTACATTTGTGGACCAATTATTGTAGTTTATATATCTGAGCTTATGTTGCAATAAAAAGAACACTTAGAAGGCTTTTATCTCTATGTAGGACGTTAATAAATAAAAATATTTTCTATGAAAAAATTAGTTTTAATTTCAATTATTGCTCTTGGGCTAACTCATTTATCAAGAGCACAAGTAACAACTACCGTTGATTGTAATTTAACAGGTTGGAGTGTTAATATAGGCTCAATTGAAAATTATGTAAATATATATCATGCAGGTCAAATTTTAACGAACCCACAGGAGTATAATGTTATTGCTTGGGAAATTACAGATACTCAAGGTAATTTAATTACTCAAGATACTTTAGTTGATGATGGATTTTTTGCGTTTTATCATGATATTCTGATTACTGATACTATGAATGTTTCAGCACATTTAACAAATGATTCTGCAATTCATGAAGGTTTGCCAGTTAATTGTTTACTTCAAGATCAATTATATTGGGAAATCACCGAAGTTATTCCAGGCGTTTATACAGGATCTTGGAGCTTTGTTCATGGGAATGTGGGAGTAGATCAAAATGCTGTTTTAGATTCTTGTATTGCAAATCCTATAGAAGGGTGTATGGCTATTGATATAATGGACCCTGTATGTGGATGTGATGGTGTAACCTATTCTAATTCCGCATATGCTGCATGTAATAGTATTTTAAATTCCACTCCTGGAGAATGTATTCCTACTAATAATTTTATATGTACATCTAGTTCAGGAATTGAGATTATTGAGATTGGTTTTTGGGAAAACCCAAATGACCCATGCGACTTAGGCGAATGTACTCCAGAGGGTCAGTTTCTTGAAATTATTATAGATTGCATGGAACAAACAGGACTACCATGTAATGGAGAATGGGTTGAAGTAGAGGGGCAATGTTGCTCAGAATGTATTGAAAATGTCGATTTAAATGAAATTACTAATGAAGGTCTGAGGTTAATTAAAACAATAAATATATTGGGTCAAGAGGTGACAAAAGAAGATATTGATAATAATAATCAAATTCTATTTTACATATTCAATGACGGGTCTGTTGAAAAAAAAATAAGGTTTTAAACTAATATTTTAAAATTAACTATTAAATTTTTGATTTGGCCAACCCTGTAACTCACATCAATTTTGACCAAAAAAGCTGACTTTCCTTTACTTCAGATAATACATGAAAACAAGGATTATATTGTTGTAAATAAAACAGCTGGCCATATAAGTGAGGTTAACTCATATGAGCCAATTTCCACGGAAGGCTTAACATTAAAATATCTTTTAAAATCAAAACCTAAATCTTTTATTGGTATAATACATAGATTAGACAGAGTTACAAGTGGAGTAATGGTTTTTGCCAAAAACAAAACTAATTTAGTTGTTTTTAATCGTCTATTTTATGAACGAAAAGTTCAGAAAACATATTTAGCTATTGTGAAGAATAAGCCACCAAAAAATAGTGGTAATCTGATTAATTATCTAACAAAAAATAATTTAGAAAAAAAAGCTGAAGTACAGACAACTCAACAAATTAATGCTAAAGAGAGTATTCTTTCCTATAAATTAATCGATAGAAACGATTTTGGTTACCTGCTTGAAATTAAACCTAGATCAGGACGTTTCCATCAAATAAGGGTTCAGTTGGCCCATATTGGGATCCCTATTATCGGAGATGAAAAATATGGTTCAAATCATGAATATAAAAGCTTATCCATTTGTTTACATGCATGGAAAATTACTTTTCCTAATCCCTTAGATGGTGACAAACAAAACTATTTAGCTCCGTTACCAAAGAATAAATTTTGGGAATTTAAGTCACTTTAAAAGTTTTATGTTTTTGAATCAATTTAAATTAGAAATAATACCTCTTTAACTATTTTTTAATACCCAAAGTTGTACCTCTTCTAAACTTCGCCAATATTGATTTCTTTTGGTTTTTTTTGAGGCTTCTTTCACCGATTTTTTATAACACTTATCTAATTTAAATCTGTTAAATTTTGATAACTCATGCTCAATGGGGTTTTCATTTGTTAGTTTTGATATCTGTCCTAGGTTAGAAAAAATAATGATTAGGGTTCCTTTAGGTAAGAGTCTTTTTTTTGCCTGTGAAAAAAAATCTGGAAATAACTTCTGATCATAATAGATGGCCTTATCCATTGAGTTAGAATTATGAGTTTGTGGAAGCCATGGTGGGTTAAATACAATCAATTCACTCTTGTTTTCGTATTTACCAAATAGATGACCACAGTCCAGTTCAATTTTTCTAGATAATCTAGTTTCAGAAATAAATTCTTTCATTCCCATAATTGCATTTGGATTTATATCTGTTGCATATACTTTCTGAAAATTATATTTCATCAATTGAAGTGATAGTACACCACTTCCTACTCCAATATCCATTGCTGATTTCTTTTCTCCTTTATATCGTTTCAGCCAATTATCGAAGAGTATTAAATGTTCAAATCGGGTTGGGAAATATGTTCCATAGTAGGGATGAATTTTATTGCGAAGTACTGGGATCGAAACACCTTTTTCATACCATTGCCATGAACTATTCATTCCTTGTATTTGAGGAAAGCTTAGGCAGAAATGATTATTTTCAGGATATAGCTTTTTTAACCATCCAATGCTTGGTGATTTATTCACTAAAAGTTTTTGGTTAACTACTTCTAATAAGATTAAATTAGAAAGCTTAAAGTACTCTGCACGATAAGCTTGCTGCTCTTTGAATGATTTAGTAGGTAATTTTAACTTTAAATATTTATGTATTTCTTTAAGTAGGAAAAGACCTTCACTGTAAAATCCTCTGATTATTATAGCTCTCCCATCTTGTAAATGATTTATTGTGTATCTTATATCTGTATGTTTTGAATATAATAATAGTTTTTCGTCTACTTCAATTGCCTCTGGTTTATTAATAGTCATAGTGAGTATACATTTTTGATAATCTAAGCAATCCTTTTTGACTTTGAACGGTTTCTATTTTAAAATACTTAATTTGAATTTCATTAGAGCTCTCAGCGTTATTTTTTATTCATTTAAGGCTTTGATTACATTCTATTTAAGTGTTTAGATATTCTACTGCTACTTTTTTCAATTTTTACACAATTTGATTGTGATTTTATGTGTATTTTTTCATTTCCATTTGTATATTTGGAAAAAATTCAACACAAATTAAATGAGATCAATTTTTTGCATTTTTGCTTCACTTTTTATTAGCACAAATTTATTTGCACAGGCTAATGGCTGTCTTGACTCTTTAGCTTGTAATTTTGACATTACTGCAACCGAAGATTCTGGATTGTGTGAATATGCTACCGAGAATTATGATTGTGATGATGTCTGTTTAAATGATACAGATTCTGATGGAGTTTGTGACGAGTTAGAAGATTGTCCTAATCTAGATTTTATAGCTACAAATACAGGATTAAACATGACTATTCTTATGACGGGTCCATCTATTGCGACCCTCAATGAGATAGGTAACGGTTTTATTGGAGTTTTCTACACAGATGATAATGGACTTTTAATCTGCGGAGGGAAACAGACCTTTGAAGGATCATCTACTCAGATTGCTGCATGGGCAGATGATGCTACGACCGATGAAAAAGATGGTTTTACTGATGGAGATAGTTTGATTTGGAAATTTGAGGATTTAGATGGGAATCAGTTTGATATTTCAACCGATTATTTAGAGAACACATATGAAGCTCTGGATGTTGTAATTATATTATCGATTGCATATTCTGCTGTCCCATGTTTATGTATAAATGATACAGATTTAGATGGCGTGTGCGATGAGTTAGAAGTTGTAGGATGTACAGATATAATCGGATGTAATTATGAT
>CAZEWZ010000042.1:0-4660 GCA_964516765.1 uncultured Cryomorphaceae bacterium
GTGCAAAAACAAAACTTGAAAATGATGAAATAAAAAAAAGAAGAAGTAAAAAAATCTTTTTCATTGAAATTTTGCTAACAATTTCTCAAATATAAAAAACTGACTGGTTATATGCTATTCTCTGCTAATTGCTCTTTAAAGAAAAGTGATTTTATTTTGATATAGGGGGTGTAGATTTGAAAGGCTTAGGTCAGATTTTTTGGCTTTTTTTTACAATCTACTGGCATATTACTGGCAGTAAATGCTATATTAAGGGTAGTTTTGAGTGAATCAAGATAGTTCTTTACAGAGTGTTTATATGGGTTGGTTATAAAGGTATAGTACATTTTAACACAATGTAAGAATGTAAATGCAAAAAATAAAATGAAAAAAAAATTAATACCTATCTTAATAGCAACTGTCTTATTTCAGTTTTCATTGTTTTCTCAGATTCAAGATTTACAAAATTGGTTATCATTGCCAGATTCATCTAGACAGCCTTTAGAGAATTTGAGTTTTTCTAAAAAGGCACTTACTAAATTTCAATCTGAATTTGCAGCAAATTTATTAATGTTAGATCATCAAAATAAGATGACGATTGAATACGGTTCTCAGTGGGACAGTAGGTCCTTGTTATATCAAAATCATACTATGCCTTTTTATTATCAAATTTTTGGTAGTGAACCATCTGATGGCAGAAGTTTATATATATCGCTTCATGGTGGTGGAGGTACAACAGCAACTATAAATAATCAACAATACAGTAATCAACAACACTTATATGATGCCACTATGGGTGGTTTAGAAGGAGTATATCTTGCGCCTAGAGCACCAACTAATACTTGGAACTTATGGCATCAAAGTCACATAGATGAATTTTTAGATATTATTATTCAAATGGCTGTAATTAAAGAAAATGTCAACCCTAATAAAGTGTATTTATTGGGTTATTCAGCTGGTGGTGATGGTGTATATCAGTTAGCTCCAAGAATGGCTAACCGATGGGCTGCTGCCTCAATGATGGCTGGACATCCAAATAATGCGTCACCATTGGGTTTAAGAAATGCACCTTTTGCTATTCATGTAGGAGCATTAGATGCTGCTTACAACAGAAATACAGTTGCAGAGAAATGGGGAGTAGTTCTTGACAGTTTAGAATTGAATGATAATGGAGGTTATATTCACGATGTTCAATTACATGCTGGTCTTGGCCACTGGATGAATTTACAAGATGCAGTTGCTTTGCCCTGGTTGAGTAATTTTATTCGAAATGCAATACCAGATAAAGTAGTATGGAAACAGAGCTCTCGTCATCATTCTGATTTTTATTGGTTAGGTACTGATGAAAGTAAAATCCAAAATGGAGGAGTAGTAAGAGCAGAATATAGTAGTAGTGATAATTCAATTAACATAACTGAAAACTACAGTGATTCTATTTCAATATTTCTTAACGATGAAATGTTGGATTTTAGTCAGAATATTTCTGTGAAATTTCAAGGAAATGAATTGTTCAATGGAATGGTAAATCGATCAATATTAAACTTATACAATACAACAAATGATTTAGGAGATGAATTTTCTCAATTTCCTTGCAATTTAACATTGATGAATAATGATACAGTTTTTGAGAATAATATAGATTACTCAACAGTTTCAATAAAAGAAATAAAAGGTTTTAAGTGATAGTAAACATGAGAGAAAATTACTTTCTTATTTGTTGACCATTTTACAAAACCATAGGCTGGATTAAAAATAAATCCATTTTTAATATTAGAGAGATATTTTAATCTTTCAATTAGCAAATTTTTTTCGTTTTCAAAGTCAATATCTTTTAAAGAGCTAGTAATTAAAAAATCAGGGGTTTTAGAATTGCCTCGAAACTTTTTAATGTCAAATTTTAAGATGTATTTAATATTTAAAAGATGATATTTACCATAGATCATAGCAGCAATTTTATGGTAAAAATTAGAATTATATTCATTGCAAAAAAGTTTAGCATGCCTATTACAATGTTTAAGCATTTGAGAGCTTGACATAACTCCCCAATGTGCTTTAGAACTGTCTTTAAGCGAATTTAAAGAGGTTAGTAATTTTTCAATATTAATAATATCATTCATAGGCTTCAATGTATAAAAATTGACAATTGACAGTATTATAATTAAACATTTTACTTGGATTTAGACTTAGCTATTAAATTCACTAAAAATCAATATTAGTTGGTCAAAGAAAAAATAAATATTGTTTGGATTAAAAGAGATTTAAGGTCTCAAGATCATGAACCATTCTTCTTTGCTGAAAATGATAAACTTAATTATATTCCAATTTATATTTTCGAACCATCGATTATTAACTACATTGATACTTCATTAAGACATTTACAATTCACCTATCAATCCATTAAATGTTTAAATAAAAAGCTTTCAGATTACAACAAAACAATCAATGTATTCTACAAAGAAGCTATAGATGTATTTAATTATCTAAATAATTCTTTTCATATAAAAAACATCTATTCATATCAAGAGTCAGGAATAAGAGAAACTTGGAAAAGAGATAAAAGACTTTCTTTATTTTTCAAAAAAAATAAAATACAATGGGTCGAATCTCAAAGAGATGGTGTTATAAGAGGAATTAAAAATCGAAAAAATTGGGACAAAAAATGGTATGTTAAAATGAATGAACAAACCATTCAAAACAATTATAAAAAACAAAGTGAATTAAATTTAATCAACCCCTTTCGGTTACCAAATGCATTGGAGGAAAAATTAATTAAATACCCAAAACTATATCAAATTCCTGGAGAAAATTATGCTTGGAAATATCTACATTCATTTTGTAATGAAAGAGGTAAGAAATACAGCTATCACATTTCTAAACCCACAGAAAGCAGAAAGTCATGTGGAAGAATCTCCCCTTATTTAGCATGGGGAAACCTAAGTATTAAACAAGCAGCTCAGTTTGTTAAAAGTCATTCTAATTACAATACTAATAAAAGAAGCTTTAATGGTCTACTTACTAGACTTAAATGGCATTGCCATTTTATTCAAAAATTTGAACAGGAATGTGACTATGAGATAAGATGTGTGAACAAAGGATATGAAAGCATGACATATGAAAGTAATCCTAAACACATTGAAGCATGGAAAAATGGAACTACCGGATGGCCACTTGTAGATGCTTGTATGAGATGTCTCAAATCTACTGGTTGGATTAACTTTAGAATGAGAGCGATGTTAGTTTCTGTTTTTTGTCATCAGTTAGACTGTAACTGGAAAGAAGGAGTTTATCACTTGGCAAATCTTTTTTTAGATTATGAACCGGGAATTCATTATACACAATTTCAAATGCAAGCTGGAACAACTGGGATAAATACCATTAGAATGTATAATCCTGTAAAACAATCTATAGACCACGACCCAGATGGCATATTCATTAAAAGATGGGTGCCAGAATTAAAAAATGTTCCAAAGGAATTTATTCACGAACCGTGGAATTTAACTGCTCTTGACAAAATCTTTCATAATATCAACAACAGTTACCTTAATCCTATTGTTGATTTATCAACTTCAGCAAAAAAAGCGCGAACTAAAATATGGGGCTACAGAAAAAATCCAGAAGTAAAAAAGGAAAATAAAAGAATTTTAGCCATTCACGTTAGAAACCGATTTGGGAATCCATAAATGAAGTCTCCTTTAAAATTGATTTTAAATATATTTAGCTATCTCTATTATAGGCTGTATTCATTCATCTTAAATGATATTTTAGCCTACTTATAATATAACTAAACACAATAGTCTACTCTTTGTCGAAGACAATAATTAAAAAGCGATATTATTTAAATATAAGGGGGAAGTAATTTGAAAGATTTAGGGCATATTTTTTGACTTATTTTTACATTCTACTGGCATTTTACTGGCAGTAAATGTTATACTTAGTGGTGTTCATATGCTATTTCACTTTTTTAGTTTGATATTTCACCCAATTAATGAATTTTTTTAGTTCAAATTGATTTTGAAGCTTTTCTTTGGTATTATAATCTAAAGCAAGCAATTTATGTGATATTAGCTTATGAATCATTTTGTGACAATCTGTACATATTTTTATCCCATAGGAGTTAATATTTAATGAGGAGTATTTTTCCCTGATGTGCTTTATCTTGTGGTTTTTCTTAGGTATTAGATGATGAAAAGTAAGTTCTTGTTCTCTATCACATAATTCACAATTTTTCATTTTCAATCGTAAATTTAAGAAATTGGTTTTATAATATCTGTACTATTATTTCCAGGAGAACTTACATGCTCTACTTTATCTCAAAAAAATATTTTCATTAATCTCCCCAAAATTAGAAATCTAAGGTAAAGATGGTTTGTATTAAATACATAATTTATTAATCATAATAACTTCCAAGAGAATAGTAAAAGTATATATTTGCCGACTGAAAAAATTTAAGTAACCACAATGAAAAAACTATTTATCAACTTTTCCATAGATCCCAAAAAAGATATTCTTTCTGGGCTTACTGTAGCTCTAGCATTAGTTCCTGAAGCAGTAGCCTTTGCATTTGTGGCTGGGATTGATCCTCTAGTTGGACTTTATGGAGCTTTTATAATGGGATTAATTACTGCACTATTTGGTGGCAGACCTGGAATGATTTCAGGAGCAACTGGCGCAATGGCTGTAG
>CAZEWZ010000043.1:0-4611 GCA_964516765.1 uncultured Cryomorphaceae bacterium
CTTTCTTGCTATTATTATCGTTTTTACATCTTCAGTTTTAGTCGCTCAAAGCACTGACACCGTTATGGTCGGAAATATGTACTATTCTCCGAGTTCACTTACTATTGAATCAGGAGACCAAGTTGTTTTTGTCCTAGTAGATGGAGTGCATGATGTAAATTTTGAGACTAGTTCCCTTACTGGAGTTTCTTTTGATAATCCATCCCAAGTTGAATCTATTCCTATGCAATCTTTAGTAGGACTAATGGGGGCTATCACTTTTCATGCGCTAGGAGTATATGATTATGATTGTTCGGGCTATGGGCATGCAGGTCAGGGAATGGTTGGTTATGTGACCGTTTTGGAGTCTTCAGACTGCATAGATGATGATCAAGCAATGAATACTATTTTCTCTGGAGGGATGTCAATTTCCACATGCACTGAAGCAATAGAATATCTTGTCCAAAATTACAGTTGGACAGAAAACGAAGCTTGTGAATTGGAGGTTGATACTATGTTTACTTTTTCAGGTACTACTCTTGCAGATTTTTGTGAATGCTCATGTGGGAATCAAAATATAAACATAATTGAAATTTCACCTTCTAATCAGAATGGTAATTATTTATATTCCATTGATCTTTTTGGGAGAAAGGTAGATTTTCTTTTAAAAAATCAAATTATTTTTGATGTTTATTCATCAGGAAAAGTACTTCAACGAATGATTATTGAATAATTCTTTCGTTACAATAAGCTATCTTCATTTTATTATTATCGATTTCACCATTTCTGGTTGAAAACTTTATCGATCTCATTGTTTTAAGTAAAGCTGTGTATCAATAATTTTATTTTTATAGATATGTCTATTATTTGGCGTAATTTTTTTGATTCTTGGTTTTTATTAGATAAGCATTTTTATAAATATGAGGCTTTTTGGATAAGTTTTCCCAAAACTAAATATTCATAGATTTGATTAAATATTTTTTAAACTAAATACGACATTGTGAATAAAAAAATATATTCTCTGTTTGCTCTATTTTTCTTTTCTTGGATCTCTGTGGCACAAGATCTAGGAGACTTCTTTCAGGGTGGAATTATTTTCTATAAGGATTCTGCTGGTCATGGATTAATTGTTGATACGGCTTACCTTGAAGCTACTTTTGAATGGGTGCCCGAAGAACCATTGCTATCTGATTGGGGTGTACATTGGTTTAATAATCCAGGAACAGTAGAAGAGTTTATTGGCGCAGGCCAATTTAATACTCAGAATCTAGTTGAAAATAATAACTCTCATTATGCAGGAAATCTTACGTCTTTAAGTTCTAATGGCGGTTATTCAGATTGGTTTCTACCCTCTAAAGAGGAGTTGTTTCAAGTGATGCTAAATGTGATTTTAATTGATTCAGTGATTGAAGTTTATGGAGGGGATATAATCGATTCTAGTTTTCACTGGAGCTCCTCTCAGGCAAATACAAGTAGTGCTTGGACTTTTTCACCATACTCCACTAATAGTAATACTGGAGAGTCATCAGGGCCTTTCGAGTTTGCTTGGTCAAAGAGTAACTCAGCTTTAGTTAGGGCTGTTAGGTGTATTGATAACGACTGTACTTTTATGGGTTCTCCTCTTTTTGGATGTGTTGATTCTTTGGCAGAAAATTATAACCCTAGCGCTGGTGCTAATGATTTTTCATGTGAATATATTCAGGGCTGTGCTGATAATTCTGCATGTAATTTTGACTCCTTAGTCACTTTTAATAATTTAGAAACTTGCGATTATACTTGTGTTGGATGTACCGATTCGGTGGCTCAAAATTATTTAGGTGGTCATATTACAATCGAGGATGGTTCATGTCTATATTGCATTGATGACTATCAAACAATATCTGTTAGTTATGATTCGTTAATTGATAATTCTGTTTTTTTTCAAATTAATAATGGAGCAGTTGCATTTGGGCATGTCACAGATGCTGGTTATAATGAAGGTTTTTGTATTCCAGATGGATGCTACAATCTATATATGTTTGCCGATTGTAATATTACTGAAAATTGGGTCGGAAATACTATTGACATTGGAGACTTTTCATTCACATTAAATGCTGTAGATGCTTCATTCGATTTCTCTTTAGGTGAAGGCTATTGTCTTGGATCTAATCTCTTTGGTTGTACAGATTCTTCGGCCTTTAATTTTAATCCCATTGCTCTGTCTGATGACGGAAGTTGTACATACTTTCTTTTTGGCTGTACTGACCCTTTTGCTTGCAATTGGGATTCGGAAGCAACCCAAGAAGATGGAACATGTTTTTACCCAATAGTAATTTATCTCGATTGCACTGGGAATTGTCTTTCTGATTCCGATCAAGACGGTCAGTGTGATGAGATTGATTTTGATGATGGATTGGGTCTTGTTGAACAAGAGCTTCTAGAATCTAATCTTATTTCGATGGTAGATATTTTTGGAAAAGTTCATAAAGAGCATAATAACGGAAGTCTTCTTTTTTATATTTACGCCAATGGAAAGGTCGTGAAGAGATTTCGTCAAATAAGTCCCTAAAGTTTTATCGAGTATAAAAAACCAACTTATTAATTTCCATATTTTAAGTGTAAAAAATAAGCTATTAAGTACAAAAAAAATAAAATAGTCAGCTTATTGAAATGGAAATTCAGTTATAAGTGGCTTAGAATTATGAACTATTTTAGTAATTTTTTTTTTGCAGCTATTTGTGGTGCGAGAAATAATTTCCCAGGTACTAGTTTCATTGAAACAAAACTAAGATATTTTTCTACAATCTGATTGGAGCAAAGCTACATTTAAGGAAAAATAAGAGCTTCAAACCGTGCGAGAAGAAATAGTAATTTAGGTTAACTCTTATTAGATTTTTTGTTTTCAGGGTCGTTTAAAGACTCATTCTCTTGTGATTTATGCCCCCAATTAACCATATATAATAGCCCCACCATGTATAAGGTGAAAATAATGGAACCAATAATAAACATTGATGTATTCATAAGGGTTATTTTTTTGAGTTAAATGCATCATTTCTTCTTTGTCGAATACAAATAGCTAAAGCCAGTATTGAAGGTACCCAGATTCCTACGAAAATTCCATCTTGCCTATCCACAAAAAAATATAGTGATACTGAATATAGGAATGAAAGAAATGCTAATATAACTGGATAATAAATGATAAGAAATTCTTTGGTGTTTTTCATTGTAGTCTTTTTAATTCTTGACAAGATACAAATAGCCTATGATTTATATGATGATCAAATCATAATTTAATTTATTAATCACATTTATACCTATATTATGCTCATTTTCAGCTTTATTGTGTGCTATAAAAAATGCTAATATGTTAATCTAAAATAATCTCATATTTGTATTATGTACTAACACATTTTGATTAGTTAAATTTACAGTTTAGATTTACACAACATATTGTTATTCACAACACTACTTTTCTCCAATGCCTAAATTACTTCTATGAATTTAAAGAAAGATTTTTTATTAGACCAAGGATTTATTTTTAGGTCTTTTTTGTTTCGTTTGATTAGCTCTGAAAACTCGCGACGAAAAATTGAAAAGCTAACTCTTGTTTTTGCTTTAGTATCTTTCTTGATACATCTGACCCTGATTTATTTAGTTAAATATGGCGTCATTGATTTGCCCGTTGAATCAGATTTATTTTCTAATCCTATTTCAGCCATTTACACTCCTTTTTCTTTCATTCTCATATATGAAGTTTATCTTTTAGTTTACTATTTACCAAAATCATTTACAAGTTATCTGACCAAACAGTACGAAATTATTTCATTGATTATCATAAGAAGACTTTTTAAAGATCTTTCCGTTTTAGAGTTTTCCTCTGACTGGTTTAACATAAGTGAAGATCTCCAGTTTACTTATGATCTTATTGCTTCCATAATCTTATTCTATTTGATTTTTTTGTTTTCACAGCAAAGCCGTCGTTTAAAAAAACCCTCAGAAAATAATTTGGAACTAGCTAATTTTATCAAAATGAAAAAATTGATAGCAACTCTCTTAGTGCCGATTTTCTTTTTTTTGGCCTCATATACACTATTTACTTGGGTCAATGGTTTATTTTTTAGCTCAAATATCGCTCCTCTTGCCAGTCTAAATAATCTGTTTTTTGATGAATTTTTCACGATTTTAATTCTTGTGGATGTGGTGCTATTGCTTATCTCATTTTTCTATACTGATAAGTTTCACAAAATCATTAGAAATTCAGGCTTTATAATTTCTACTATTTTATTAAGGATGTCTTTTGGTGTGACCGGGCTTACAAGTACTATACTAATTGTTGCTGCTGTTCTATATGGGTTAATTATTATAACGGTTCACAATAAATATGAGATGCAGGACCAGGCGGAGAAATGAGTTTATACAGTAACGGATAATTTGATAGATCTATTGAAATGCCAACAGGATATTCCCAACTGACCTCTGTAAGCTCATATTATGGAAATATTGTTGATTTCTTCCCCAATATAAACAACTATCCTGAAGAAAATGGCTAAATAGTTTATGATGGTTCTGGAAACATTATTTAGACGAGAAACATAAATGTTGCTCCTGAAAACTATTCTGATATTTCTATTTGTACATAAAATATTGTGCTAG
>CAZEWZ010000044.1:0-4577 GCA_964516765.1 uncultured Cryomorphaceae bacterium
GATTTTGAGTAGTTCCTGTTTTTCCTGCAATAGGGTTGTCAAAAACATAGGGATAGCCCGTCACTAATTTTTCATAGATATAATTTGTCTTTTCAAGTCCTGCATGACGAAGACGAGCGCCTGAACCGAACTTGGTAACCCCTTGCATCAAATTAACAGTCACATAGGCAACCTCTTCACTTAAAACATCTCGTGTTTTGGGAACAACCTCAAATAATACACGACCATTTTTATCTTCTATCCTTGTAATCATAATGGGTTTAACATAAATCCCTCGGTTTGCAAAAGTGCTATATGCACCAACCATTTCAAAAAGACTTATATCTGGTGTTCCAAGCGCTATGGAGGGAACTGCAGGAAGTGTTGACGTAATTCCCATTTTGCGTGCTAAGTTAATGACAGGTCGAGGACCTACAAGATCCATTAGGCGAGCGCTAACAGTATTAACAGAATTTGCTAAAGCATTTTTTAATGTTCGTGTTTGACCATAATTATCTCCCGAATTTTTTGGGCACCAAGCATCTATATTTCCGTGCTTCATGGGATCAATACAATACAAAGCATCTGGCAATGAATCACATGGGGATAGCTTTAATTGATCAATGGCTGTAGCATATAAAAAAGGCTTAAATGTTGAGCCAATTTGTCTGCGTCCTTGTTTTACTTGATCATATTGAAAGTGTTTATAATTAAAGCCTCCAACCCAAGTTTTTACATGGCCTGACTCTGGCTCCATTGACATCATTGCTGCTTTTAGAAAGTATTTGTAATATCGGATTGAGTCCATTGGCGTCATAATGGTATCTCTTTCCCCTTTCCAGCTAAAAATACGCATTGGAACCTTTACATAAAATGATTTTTTTATTTCTTCTTCTGGAATATCTGCTAGTCTCATTTTTCGCCAACGTTCAGTGCGGTAGGCTGTTCGAAGCATAAGTGTATCGATTTCTCCGCTTCTTAAATCTAAAAAAGGAGCTGTTGGGTTTCTGTCTTTGTCATTTTGAAGGAAAAACTCTCTTTGTAAATTTTTCATGTGTGCTGAAACTGCTTCCTCACCAGCTAGTTGCATACGAGAATCTATAGTAGTAAAAATTCGAAGACCATCTCCATATAAATCATGCTTACTTCCATCTGGTTTTGGGTTTTCACGAATCCAACCATCCATAAATTCTTTTAAATATGCCCTGAAATAAGTGGCCAAACCTTCTCTATGAGATTGTGGTGTATAAGTTATTACTAGAGGTAGTTCAGAAAGAGAGTCCCTTACTCTTTCGGTGATTACTTTATTACGAACCATTTGCTGAAATACTATATTTCTTCTCTTCCTTACCAATTCCGATCTTCTAATGGGATTGTAATAAGAAGAGTTTTTAAGCATTCCGACTAAGGTGGCAGATTCTTCTGTACTTAAAGTTTGGGGTGTTTTATCAAAAAATATTTTTGCGGCAGATTGAACACCATCTGCTTGATAACCAAAATCATAATTGTTTAAGTACATTGCCAGTATTTCCTTTTTAGTATACCGTTGTTCTAATTGAACAGAAATTACCCATTCTTGAGCCTTTTGAAGTACTGTTTTTAATATATTTTGAGAACGCACACCAACAAAAATTTGTCGAGCGAGCTGCTGAGTAATTGTGCTTGCACCACCTCGTTTACCCATATAAACAAAAGCCCTAAGAGTTCCTTTCCAATCAATTCCAGAATGTTCGTAAAACCGTTCATCCTCAGTAGCAATTAGGGCCTCTACCATATTCGTAGGCAGTTGCTCAAAGCTAATTGGGGTTCGATTATCTTTTAAATAATACTTCCCTAAGATTTCTCCATCTGATGAGATAATTTGAGAGGCCAAATTAGTTCTAGGATTTTCTAGCTGTCGTAAATCTGGCATCGGTCCAAATAACCCAAAGGTCGCTCCCCCAAAAAGAAAGAATAAGCAGAGAACACCTATTAAAAAAATTCCCCGAATAAATAGAATCGGTTTTCTATAAATTCCTTTTTTTATGTGTTTTTTATTTTTACTCATTAATATTTATTTTTGATCTTCGATGGATATTCCGACTGAAATAATTCCTTTTAGTTCTGATACTCCATTTGCACTCCCATTAGCCCTAATGGCTTGTGAAATTTCTATTTGCACGGGTCTTTTAGCAGGTATTTTAATCCCTTTTTTCCACCATAACTTACTCTCTTTTAATTCTGTAAATCCGTCTCCTAGCCATGAACCGTCTGGAGCTGCCATAGCGTATTCTAAAGTGTCTTGAAGCACTAGTTGATCTCCTGCTTTTAAAGTGGCAATCAAAAAGATATTTGAAAATTCATATTCCGTGTTGTTTCTTAAGCGAATAAATAAATTTTGTGGATTCTCCTTAACAGCTGAAGATGGAATGTTAAAAACAACTGGTGTTGGAGAAAGTCCTTCTTTTGCAACAGATTCATAATGAGTAAAACCTCCTTGAGATATACAAGATATTGTGCTTATTAAAACAAGCGTAATTTTAATTTTTTTTAGATTCATCCTGAGATTTTAATTTTATTAAAACTGTCGGATATACAAGTGCCATTTCTCATGCATCTCCATAGGTTGAATAAGTTACGGGTAGAACAACTTGAATAGCTCATGTTTATATTTTAAAGATAAAGGGAATTCAAACAATTACAACTTAATTAAATCTTAAATTACTGTTTAAATTTAAGGGCTTTTGAACGCCCCTTTTTAAAGATTTCATTGCTATTGTGATGTCCTTTACGAAGTTCTTTTTGCTCTTCAAGCGGAAGGCTAGATATCTCCTTACAGTTTATAGAGCAACACTTATTCATTTTTTCTTGACAAGCGTTACATTGAATGAAGAGTAGATGACATGCTTCATTGATGCAGTTTACGTGCGAATCACAAGGGGCGCCACATTGGTGGCATTGGGCAATAACATCTTCGGAAATGCGTTCGCTACGACGTTCATCAAAAACAAAGTTTTTACCAATAAATTTATTTGCTAGCGATTGGGCTTTTACCTGTCGTGCATACTCTATAATGCCTCCTTCTAATTGATATACTTCTTTAAAGCCTTTATGTTTAAAATATGCGGAAGCCTTTTCACATCGAATTCCGCCAGTACAATACATAACTATTTTCCTGTCTTCTTTATAAGCCCCCAATTCTTTTTCTATTATGGGTAACGAGTCACGAAAAGTGTCAACGTCTGGAGTAATCGCAATATCAAAATGACCAATCTCGCTTTCATAATGGTTTCGCATGTCTAGACAAAGAGTGTTTTTATCATCTAATAATTCATTAAACTCTTGAGCATTAACATGAACCCCTTTTTGAGTAACATCAAACTTTTGATCTTTCAATCCATCTGAAACAATTTTACTACGGACTTTAACCGTAAGTTTTAAAAACGATTTATTATCCTGTTCAATGGCTATATTTAATCTTACCCCTTCTAAAAAAGTGATTGCGTCTAGCGAAGCTTTAAAAGCGTCAAAATTTTTTGCAGGAACAGAAAGTTGAGCGTTTATACCTTCATTAGCGATATAGATTCTTCCTAAAACTTCCAAAGGATTCCAATGAATAAATAAAAAATCTCTAAATAATTGTGGGTTTCCGAGCTGGGTATATTGATAAAAAGAGAGTGTTAGCCTTTCTTGTCCGGCTTCTTCTATGAGATGCGCACGCTCTTTTGCGCTTAAGGTATTGTACAGTAGCATGCTATACTTATTAACATTAAAAGATATTATAAAGGTAATGAAATTGGGTTTAAAACAGCTCTAAACCGTTTGGTTCAAGAAAAATTTAATCACCCTTGCTGGATAAGGCTAATTGATTACTCTAAATGAGATTGTTTTTTACCCACCAAAAGGAGCTTTGTTTGACGCCCATTTACATACCTAAATCCTTTTGTGCCAAAATAACCTGCCTCCTCTAGCATAATTCTGACTTCTTTTTCCCAGGCCGGAATATAGACCTTGGCATTAAGTTCAATTGCATAAACGGTATCGACTTGAAGAGGATGGTCCCCTGAACCTTGCACCCCTTCTTGCGCATCCCACATTCCAATGGTTGTTCCTGCAGAGTGTCCGAAAAGTCCTAAGGGATGAGTGTAAATTTGTGGTATTAATCCAGCAGCTTTACTATCTAATAGCGCATTTTTTAAAATTTCATTTCCTGTTTTTCCTACTACATAATTTTGAGTGAGATGATCTTGTACGGCATTCCCGTCTGCTAAAGCCTTTTCTAAGAATAAAGGAGCTTTTGTCTCTTCTGGTCTTAAAACATAAGCTAATTCTTGACAATCTGTATTTAATGTAAGGTAGCTAATTCCAAAATCACAGTGCAGAAGATCTCCTGGATAAATTATATCGTATTTGGATTCCCCATCAAAGGCATATAAATCACTTTTTCCAGATCGTTGCACATCTACAGTTGGGTGAAACCAAGTTTTCAACCCTAACTTTTGAACTTTTTCTCGAAGCCACCACACCACTTCTTCTGTGGTTGTAGTGCCTGGTGTAATAATCTCTGAAGAAAATGCCTCTGCAATAATATTGTGGGTGATTTCTACTAATTGACTGAA
>CAZEWZ010000045.1:0-4199 GCA_964516765.1 uncultured Cryomorphaceae bacterium
GATTTAAAGAAGTTTAGTTGATAGTTTAGTTATAATTATTGAAGATATGGTCTAAGGCTTTTTTTAACTTTTGATTTTTTCACATCAAGTTTTAATCCAAAAAGTTCTTGATATAGTTTCACACCCTCAACTTCACTTTTGAGTGAAAGATTATTCCCTGAGTCATAAATTTCTTCCCATACTGATCTGATTATAGCCCATTTATCTTTATTTTCTAACCACCAATCTTGGCCATATTTGCACTTTGAATCGTCAATTTTAGTGTAAGTATTATATCCTTTTTCCTTAGCTAAGACTATATCTGAATCAGATTTAGATCGTATAATTTTATCATTGTCTTGATCGTGAACCCATCCAAATGGCATAATTTCATGTCGATTTCTTCTTAAAGTTAAATTATAGTCAGATCTCTTAGTATATTCTCTTCTTGGTAATGGGGCAGTTGTTTCATTTTCCCAGTAGCTTTTCCCATCCACATGAACCCATGTTCCAGAACCTTCATATCTAGGGCTATCATCTACCTGAAACACTTTTTGAGTCCATTGGCCTACCACTTCAAAAGCAGATTTTTCTTTATAAATCCAATTATTATCATGATTATACATCATAAAATCTTTATTCTCATACAACCAGTCTTGTCTCCAATGCTTTACAATATAATGATTGGCACTATCTCCAATAATTAATATGTGTTGAAGTGAAATTTTAGATGGAGAATCTTCAACGACTTGAACCCACTCTAGAGCTTTATCATTTTTGACTTTTGATGCTTCATACAAACTGTCCTTAGAATAGTTAAATGTCTCTGCAAAATTAAAACCTACATTATAACAACCACACATTTTTTTTATGGCACTATAATCTAGTTGTTTTTTTGACTCTTGAGCTTGAGATTTTCCGACAATTAGAATGTAAGAAATTGTAAATAAAATTTGAAATAGTTTCATAGTATTCTGTTTATATTTTGAAGGCAAACTTATAATTAAATTTAAAAAAATCAAAGTTATTTTTAATTAATCTAAATAAATATAGTAGTTTTACAAAAAAAAATTACATCTATGAAAACTAAAACTTTTTTACTATTATCCTGCTTTATATACGTTTACGGGCTTCAAGCACAGCAAAATGTCGGAATATCTATGGGGCCATCTTATATGTATGACATATATTATTCTTTAGAAAATGGTATCACTGAAACGGTAGAAAGAACCAATTGGGAATTAGCATTTTCTACAAATGCATATGAAACGAATATTCGCATAAACAGTGGAAATGCAGTTGCTTTATATGAAGTTAGTACTGATATAACAGCATGGAATACTACAAGTAACTTAAGTTCAAATTCAATACAATTAAGAAACAGCAATACAGATTGGACTCAAGGAGCTTTTGTAGTTAATCAATCTGGAGCTCTAAATTATGGTTGGGGGGATTATAATATGACAACTCATATTATCGAGGGCTCAAGAATCTATGTCATTACCTATGGTGCTAACACAAAAAAAATGATTATTAATAGCTTAGAAATGGGTGCCTATACATTTACGATTGCCAACTTAGATGGGTCTGACGAAGAACAAATTACATTAGATGTAAATCAATATAACAATAAAAAATTCATCTATTATTCATTAGAGAATATGGAAGTAGTTGACAGAGAACCGGCGTCAAATTCTTGGGATTTACTCTTCACAAAATACGAAGATGATTTACAAAATGATGAGGCTAATCCTCTAAATTATGATCAAGCATACTATGTGACAGGAGTTTTGTCGAACGGAAATCTTATGGCTCAATATCAAGGAAGTGTTTCAGACAATTATTCTATGTTAGAACTAGATACTACAAGAAACATTAACACAATCGGATTTGATTGGAAACAATATAGTGGTAGTTATGTAATGACTCCTGAACTTTCTTATTATGTGGCCGATCGGAATGACCAAATAGTATATAAAATTATTTTCACTTCTTTCGATGGCCAATCGAATGGTAATTTATCTTTTAACCTTTCTGAAGTCGAAGAACTCATGAATGTAACAGAAAATTATACTTCGAATCAATTAAATATATTTCCAAATCCTAGCAAAGGATTACTCTTCTTAGATATTGACTCTAGTAACCCTGTTAATGTAACAGTAAAAAATATATCAGGACAAACAATAAGAACGGAAATATTAGATGAGTCTAATTGGCTTGATTTATCAGATCAAATTCAAGGGCTGTACATAATTCATGTTAGTGGAAAAGATATTAATACAGTAAAAAAAGTGTCTATCCTAAAATAGAATAAATATGAGACTTTTGTGTTTTATTGCTTTATTATTACTTAACTCAAAATCATATGCTCAAATAATAGAATGCACTGACACGAAAAATACAGTCTTATCGAAGGTCCATCTCAAAGTACTCTCTTTAGATGGCCTTCTTTTATTTAATGGTTTTACAAATGACAAAGGTATTCTGGATACAGGAGAATTAAACAATGATACCTTACTTTTTAAAGCCACCCATATAGGCTTCATGGATTATATAGATACTATAGCCAACCCCATTAGTATTGACACTCTCAAAATACAATTAGAAGAATTCGCATTTTCATTAAATGAAGTTGTCATTACGGCTCAAATAGAAGGTTTATCACGAAGAGATGCTTTAAACAACATCATCAGTATTTCTAGAGATGAGATTGAAGAGTTTAACACACTAAATTTAGGCGAGTTATTAAATCAACAAGCACTTTTTGACATTCAATTCGATCCTGCTTTAGGGGCAAGTATTGAGATGCAAGGAATGTCTGGAAATAATATAAATATTTTAATTGATGGTATTCCTGTCATTGGAAGAAAGGGAGGGCAAATTGATATTTCACAATTAAACTTGTCAAATATAGAAAAAATCGAAATCGTAAAAGGACCTTCATCTATTTCTTACGGCACCAATTCAACAGGAGGTATTATAAATCTAATTTCTAAAAGTAACATCGAGAGAAATGAGATAATATTTTCCAACTATTTTGAAAGTATCGGCTTAAAACAATATAATATTGATGTGAATAAGAAAATAAAAAAACAACAATTCAATATCAATATTGGTTATTTTGACTTTGTTGGATTAAGTGAGGACAGCCTTAGATCAAAAGAGTGGAAGCCGAAAAGGCAGACTTTCGGACAAGTCATGTGGCTATCTAAAATCAGAGATAATAATATTCGGTTTAAATCTTATTTTTTTGATGAAAAGTTAGTTGAACTTGGAAATGAAAATTTTCCTCCATTTGAAGGGACTGCATTAGATAATCATTATCTCACCATCAGAAACACCAATGATTTGAGCATAAATCTAAAAAAAGAAAATTATACATTAAACACTTTATTGTCTCAATCGGCGACCAAATTTAAAAGAGCACAATACTCAGTAGATCTTAATTCAAATGAAGAAGAAGAAAACACGAATAATCCAGATTTTAATTCGGAAGATTTATTCACTGCATGGTACTTCAGATCTGAATACAATCGTTTAAATTGGGATAAAGTATCTCTTCAATTTGGTATAGAGTCTAGAAATGATATGGTGCGTGGTGCGAGAATACAGTCAAATAGAGCGAGCACTTATGAGTTGGCATGTTTTTCTAAAACAGAATTAAAACTAACTCCGAATATAAAAGGTCAAATTGGGATTAGAATCCCTTACCATTCAATCTATGCCGCACCTTTATCCCCATCTTTAGAATTACTATATAGTAAAAGCTCTAAACTGCAATACAGAGCTTCCTATGCGAGAGGATTTAGAGCACCTACTATTAAAGAATTATTCATGGAGTTTATTGATTTCAACCATAACATAGTTGGAAATTCAGAACTTGAAGCAGAATATTCGCATGCATTTAATTCATCCATCGTTTACACTCCATATCAAAAAAATACTAAATATATTCAAATAGATATTCAAGGTTCATTACAATACTTAAATAATAAAATAGATTTGGCTCAAATCGAAAACACAACAGGCTATACTTATTTTAATGTTTCAAACGCAAAGTACTATGGGTTAAACACCACAATTGATTCAAAAGTATCTGAGAGTTCAAACTTTAGACTTGGATGGAATATTTACAAAACTGAGTTAAGTGGATCATTGGATCCAACTACATTTCAAAACATTAGCCTACTTTATAAATATTATAATTCGCAACATAAATT
>CAZEWZ010000046.1:0-3973 GCA_964516765.1 uncultured Cryomorphaceae bacterium
ATTCTTTCATGTCTGGGGTGGTTTCACCTAATGCAGTTTCTTTGCCAAATGGTGTGTATCCTCTAGCGCCTCCAATCTCAGGGTGCGCATAAGTATTTTTTGTGACTTCTTCCAGTTCAAAGAACTTCTTACTCATAGAGTAGCTAGAAGAGAGAAGATCATCATCAATGCCGTGATCAGTGATTGTAAAGAATCCATGAGTTGTTAATGCATTTTTGAGGGCTTCAATAGTATGAGGATCCCGATTATTGATTAGGGGAAACGAAAATTCAGGTATTGAATTAAAAGACATAGTATATTTTAACAAAAAAAAGGGGCGAAAATCGCCCCTTTGATATAAGTAAGTTAAAACAAATAACTAGAATTGGTATTTAAATCCTAGATTCATTTGCCATACTGATTGACCGTTACTGTTGAAAACAGTTAGGTTATCGTCAGGGTCTACACCAGCGATAATATATCTGCCCTGGTCATCAACACCTGTAGCGCCTCCAAGAATTATTTGTTTGCTGCTATTACCACTATATTCCTCAACATGGCCTTTATCTTCATCAAGATAATTCATGATATTCAAGAAATCAAAATAAAGAATAACTTTATGATCGTTATAAACTGTAAAATCTTGAGTGATTCTAAGATCGAGCTTGGAATATTTAGGCCCTTCAAATGCATTTCTTGGTGCATATGTTCCCTTGTAGTCCGCAAGTGCTGTTCTATTGATATGAGCCATTACACTAGTTGCGACTGCTGAAGAGGTAAAGACAACATTAGGATCAGTTATTCCTGTCGGAATATATGGGAGACTATTATCGGAGTAGAAGTTAGGGCTACCACCAACTGAGTTATAACCTACCTCGTCATACACTACACTGAATTTTTCACCACTTTTTTGCACATAGACAAGGGAAAACCTAGTATCATTTTGCCCGATAAGCTGTGTTGTATAATCTAAAGAAAATATTGACTTGCTATCTATCATAAAATTACTTGGTCGAGCATCAAGATTCTCACCATCGTACCTCTGAGTATTACCATAAACTCCTTCAGCTTGAGCAGAAGTTAATGGGTATACATCTTTTGCATCCACTGAACTAAAAGCATACATTGCATTTAGATTGCCAAAGGATTTTGAAATAGTAAATGAATATGCCTCAGATGACCCTTGGCTGGAATTTGTGAGCCATAAGTCTGGGGAAGCACTAGAATATACTTTCCTTCCATCTGCACGGGTTGTCCCAGTGTCTCTAAGTTGAAGATCTTTGTAAAAAACACCTTCTTCAACTTCATCTTTATTTAATTCTAGAGTAACTGCAGTTCCTCCAGCTGTTACAAAATCAAGAGCTATATTAGATCTCCAAGATGAAGGTGCTTCAAAATCAGGATCTGTTCCCTGGGCATCACCAAAGTAGGCTCCTCTAACTTCGTAGGTTGAGCATGGTCCGACCCACCAAAAATCAGCAGCACATCC
This sequence comes from uncultured Cryomorphaceae bacterium, assembly GCA_964516765.1. Lineage (GTDB taxonomy): Bacteria > Bacteroidota > Bacteroidia > Flavobacteriales > UBA7430 > CAZEWZ01. The sequence goes on from CAZEWZ010000046.1 coordinate 1,469, forward strand.
TGTTGAAACAGCTGGCATAGGGCCAATAGTTTCGCTGTATGATCTAAATCTATTGTAATCGGTTGCACCGCCAGATCTTGAGTATTGATTTCCATACCAAACATTAGGAATTCTACCTAAAAATAACCCGTAACCACCCCTTACAGTGGAGTCAATAACATCAATACCAAGGTTACCTAAAAAACCAAGTTTTTCAGGCTGTAGATTATATGTAAATGATGTCCTTGGTTGGAATTTATCATAATCAAAACTTGCGTTATTAGGAACTCCATTTCTTTCAAGGAATTTTGGATTAAGTCTAGCCGCTGTAGGAGTTTCTGCATGATCGTATCTAACACCATACTGAACTGATAAATCATCGTTAACATTCCAACGGTCTTGGATATAAAATGTTGTCTTCTCAAGATCAAATGCTGCTGCTGCATCTGATACATTTGCATTTCCACTAATAGGTGTATGGAATCTTAAATAGCTCCAAGCTCCTGTTTCAAAGTCATCTATAGAATCAAAATGAACTTCACCGTTATATCTTGCTATAAATAAATTATAAATATTTGATTCTTCTTGCTCGTAACCTGCAGTAATCAAATGATCACCCAGATCATAATCAACTTTAAAAGATAGGAATTCTGAATTAATTTTAATTAGATTTGCTCCTCTATATCTATCGCCACCCAAATAGACTCTATCACCACCAACTGTAATGCGTGATTCAGGAAAATGTGGCGCTCCAACGGATGCATCATCTTCATACATATCATAAGTGGAGTATTTAAATTTAGTTCTTAGCCTGTCACTCCAGTCACTGAATAAACTAATTGACTCTCTGTCAATTTCTGGTGGCTTCGTATAATAGTTATTACTAAAAACTGTATTGCCGCGATTATATTTTCTTGGAAACAGATCTTCGGATCTAGATTTATTATAAACAGCCCTATGATTATCATTAATGTAGTAATCTAGTTTGACAACATACTCTTCGTGAGTCTCAGGGAATGAAATGTTGTTAATTTCACCAGCCTCATAACCATAAGTATTTAATGCGATAGATTTAATCCTATCCGCCATAGCTGTAGTGAGAGTTTCTGCACGGTTTGGTGCATTGCTGTCTAATGTACCAAATAGAACTGGAGAAGTTGCTTCTAGCTCTTCATAACCGACAAAGAAAAATAACTTATCTTTAATAATTGGTCCTGAGAAAGTAAAACTATCTATATCCTCGGAAAATGTTGAGAATTTCGTTCCTTTAAACTCTCCAAGATTCTCTTGGTCTCTGCTTGTGGTGTAGTAACTGCCATGGAATTCGTTGGAGCCAGATTTAGTAACAACAGATATAGATCCACCTGTCGCATTACCACGTGAAACATCATAAGGGGTAACATCTACAGAAATCTGATCAACAAAATCTAAACTAATAGGATTTCTCATGCTGCCAAAGCCATTAGCATTTAGCCCAAATGGATCGTTAAAACTAACACCGTCAATTGAAAAATCATTAAATCTATTATTTTGACCCATTACAGAAATCTCAGCATTTCTAGATGATGCTGAGTTTATTGATACTCTGGGATCAAATTTTGCAAAATCTGCAATAGATCTGTTAATTGTTGGAACACCATCCATTGCTTGTCTATCAAGAAAAGTTCCTGTTCCAATTTTAATTCTAGAGACTCCTTTAGAGGCAGTAACAACAACTTCTTCAAGGTCTGCTCCACTTGAAAGTAGATCGACATTTAAGTTTGTTATGTCGTTAAGTATTAATATGATTCCATCTATTGATTCAGACCTATAGCCAGGAGCTGAGACTGAAACAGTGTATGGACCTCCAATTGGTAAGAAAGATGCAGAAAAATTTCCATCGGCATCAGCCGTGATATTTTTGGTTTGACCGGTTGACATATTTTTAACAGCAATAGTAGCTGAACCAACGTTAACATCTCCTCTAATAGATGATGTTGTACTTACTTCAGATAAAATAGGTAGTGTAAAAAGTAAAGAAAAGGCAATCAGGCTTAATAGTTTTTTCATAATTTCCTCTAAAAATTAAAATTGGACTTCTATCTGAATTCTATACTGCTTTTGGTAGGAAGAAAAGAAACAATTAAGTAACAATTTAAAAACTGACTTAAACCTCAATGGTTTTAAATTTTGTGTAATCTTGAAGTGCTTCAGGAATGGTAATTAAGCTTTTTTGATCAAAGCAATTTTCAATAATTGCAATTAGAGTTCTGCCTGCAGCAAGAGCAGATCCATTGAGTGTATGGGCAAATTGAGTTGTTCCATCTTGCTTAAATCTTATTTTAGCTCTTCTTGCCTGAAAATCAGTACAGTTGGAGCAGGATGATATTTCTCTAAAACTTTCTTGGCTGGGAATCCACACTTCTAAGTCGAATGTTTTGGCGGCTGAGAAACCTAAGTCGCCAGTGCAAAGCTCCATGACCTGGTAAGGGAGATTAAGCTCCTGCAAGATTGTCTCAGCATTTTTAGTGAGAGATTCTAATGCTT
>CAZEWZ010000047.1:0-3342 GCA_964516765.1 uncultured Cryomorphaceae bacterium
CTGCAAAATAACCAGTTCTTAAATAACCTCTTTTTTCAATTTTAAAGCATTCTGCTACATCGTGACTTGTCTTTTTTACAATTTGTTTCAGATTTATTTGATTGGTTTTTTCAAGCTCAAGTAAAGCAAGTAAGGCATGTTGTACCAATGGTCCACCTGATGGTGCAGATAAATAAGAATTATTTTTCTCTTCAAGTGTGTGAGGAGCGTGGTCTGTTGCAATTACGTCAATTATGTTTTTATTTATAGCTTTAATAAGTGCTTTTCTATCACCTTCTGATTTGACTGCAGGATTCCATTTAATTAGACTTTTCTTTTCTGAATATTTAGAATCATTGAACCATAAATGATGAATGCAGCATTCAGCAGTTATTTTTTTACTTTTTAATGGCTCTCCATTACTAAAAAGTCCCAATTCTTTTGCAGTCGAAATATGTAATACGTGAAGCCTTGTTTCATATTTTTTCGCCAACTCAACAGCCAATGAAGAAGATAAATAGCAAGCTTCTTCGGACCGAATTTTTGGATGCATTTCAAAAGGGATATTTTCTCCATATTTTGCTTTAAATATGGCAGTATTTTTTCTTACAGTTTGTTCATCTTCACAGTGAGTAGCTATTAGCAATGAGCTATTTTTAAATATTTGAGACAATGTCTGTTTGTTATCAACTAGCATGTTTCCCGTGGAAGAACCCATAAAAACTTTAATACCACAAACATTTCTAGGGCTGGTTTTTAAAACCTCTTGAAGATTTTCATTATTCGCTCCCATAAAAAAAGAATAATTTGCTATTGAATTTTTATTGGCTGTAGCATATTTTTGTTCTAACAGTTCTTGGGTAACAGTGTTGGGGACTGTATTTGGCATTTCCATAAAACTTGTGATTCCGCCTGCTACCGCAGCTCTTGATTCTGAATATATATTTGCTTTATGTGTTAGCCCAGGTTCTCTAAAATGAACTTGATCATCAATCATCCCAGGAATTGCTACTAATCCAGTTGCATCGTATTCATGGTCAAATGTTCCACTTATTGAACCTTTTTTTATTTCAGAAATTTTAGAATTTTCAATAGCTATATCTCCAAAAAATTGTTGATTTTCGTTAATGATTTCTACATTTCTTATAACAGTTTTAATTTTCAAACTTTTTTGATCTTAATTTTAATACTCCGATAAAAGCTTCTCTAAAAATTCCAATATTCATCTTAGATTGTCCAAATTCTCTATCCTTAAAGTGTATAGGGATTTCTTTTACCTTGAATCCTAGCTTGATAGCGCTATATTTCATTTCTATTTGAAAAGCATACCCTACAAACCAAATATTATCTAAGTCAATTTTTTCTAAAACTTTTCTAGTATAACATTTAAAACCTGCAGTTGTATCTTTAATCTTTATTCCCAAAACTAACCTCACATAAAGTGATGCGTAATATGATAGCCAATACCTTGATTTTGGCCAATTGACAATCTTTCCACCTGGTATATATCTAGATCCAACACACAAGTCTGCAGATTTATTGACACAATTGTAAAGTAATCTTGGAAGATCATCTGGGCTATGAGAGAAATCTGCATCCATCTCAAATATATAATCATATTTTTTTTTAATAGCCCATTTAAATCCATGTATATAGGCTGTTCCTAAACCTGACTTTTTTTGTCTTTCTTCAATAAATACAGACTTGTTTTTTTTTATAATATCTTTAACAGCTTCAGAGGTTCCATCGGGAGATTGGTCATCTACAATTAAAACATGAAAGTCATCTTTTTTAGCTAAGACAGCATGAATTATATTTGAGATATTTTCAATCTCATTGTAAGTAGGTATGATTACTAAGCTCTTCATTTTTCTAAAAATTTAGAACAGATTTTGATAAACTTTTGCTATTTTATTATTTAAACAAATTAACGAATAAAATTCTTTAATAAATATACCTTAACTATTATTAACTTTGTAATACTTGTGAGAAAAATATTTATTCTATTATTATTAATTCCTTTTTGTTTGTTCTCTCAATCCTATAATATTAAATTACTAGATCAATGGAATATAGAAGGATTGCCGTTTACTAATGACGGTGAATCAGTATTTAACGAAGTGTGGGGATTAGAAATTGAAAATGATAAATACGCTATTATTGGTTCTACAATGGGTACCCATATTTTAAGGATTATTGACAATAAACTTGAAGAAATAGATTTTGTTGCTGGGAAGTATGCAGGTAATCAAGCTATTCACAGAGCTTTTCATGACTATAATGGATACTTGTATGCAGTTTGTGATGAAAATGCCAGCTCACTTCAAATTATGGATTTGAGTTATTTGCCTGACAGTGTCCATTTAGTTTACGATAGTGACTCATTAATTGTTCGTGCTCACAATATATTTATTGATACAGCAAATGCAAAGTTATACGGATGTGCTGTAGCAACATCTTCTGGTTTTCATGCTTTAAGTGTTTATGACTTAAATAACCCTGTTTCCCCAAACCTAATTTATAATTACGATGAGGTTGGTCATGTTCATGATGCCTATGTTTATAACGATACTGCTTTTTTAAATTGCGGATATGATGGTCTAAGAGTTATAAAATCCCACTCTCAAGGATTTGCTTATGAACTATCTTCTCTTACGGTTTACCCAGATAAAGGATACAATCACTCCGGATGGATTTCAGGAGATAAAAAAACCTATATTATGTGTGACGAGACTCCTTCAATGGAAATTAAAGTACTAGATGTTTCTGATTTAAATAATATTTCAGTCAGTTCTACTTTCTCAGCAGAATCTTATCACCAGGCACTGCCACACAATGCTATATTTATTAATAACATTGTTTATGTTAGTTATTACAACGATGGTTTGCAGGTTTTTGATATTTCAGACGCTTTTAATCCCAAGAAAATAGGTTATTACGATACTTATCCAGGAAGTGATAATTTAATTTATAGGGGATTGTGGGGGATTTATCCTTTTAATAATAGTAATCTAGTTTTGGCATCTGATAGAACATCTGGACTGTATTTATTTGATTTTGAATCCCCTCCACTAACTGCCAAACCTCCTTTTTATATTTTTCCAAACCCTGCATCTAATTATATTTACTTTTACCGTGAACATTTAGATTTAGCAGATTACAAAATAAATATTTACAATGTTTTGGGAGCAAAAGTTGATGAGCTTTGGGGTTTTAATGATTATTTGAAAATTGACTTGTCCAATTATAGTAATGGAATTTATCTAATAGAGTATATTTCAAATATTGAGCTTTTCACTACCAGTACTAAATTCTTTGTTAATAAATGAGTGATTTTTTTAAAGATGTTATTGAAGTTGTTAA
>CAZEWZ010000048.1:0-3216 GCA_964516765.1 uncultured Cryomorphaceae bacterium
TTATGGAGGAGTTAATTGTTCAGATGGTTCTGAAACAACGCAAACATCTGATTGTCTCTATCCAATCTGTCCAGCACCAGATGTCTCAGGATGTACAGATTCTACAGCCTTTAATTACAACATGAATGCAACGATAGATGATGGTTCATGTGTAGCTATTTCAGAAGGTTGTATGGATGATGTTGCTTGTAATTATAATATAGATGCCAATATAGATGACGAATCTTGTGTTTATCCAGAATTGTACTATGATTGTGACAGTACCTGTCTTATGGATCTGGATGGTGATATGATTTGTGATCAACTCGATAATTGTCCAGAAATATCAAATACAGATCAAATTGATACAAATGCAGATGGAGACGGAGATGTTTGTGATTATGATGATGGATTGGATATTGATAGTATTGAGTCGGGATCCTTTAAACTCCTTAGAATGTATGATGTTTTAGGAAAGACATACTCAGTTCATCCAGAGGGAAAAGTATTATTTTACCTTTATGATAATGGAAAAGTTATTGGTAAACTGAAATAGTTTGCTGATGTATATAATTTTAAAAAAAAAAAGGGCCAATCTTGGTCCTTTTTTTTTTAAAATTATGTTTTTTGAATTATACTCAAGTCAAATACTATTGGTACAACAAAATATGCGAGCAGACTTAGTAAAATGATAGAAACTATGTTTAGCCAAAATCCAGCTTTCATCATGTCTTTGATAGAGACCATGCCAGAACCAAAGATAATTGCATTTGGTGGGGTTGCCACCGGAAGCATAAAAGCACAAGACGCTGCCATAGTTGCACCAATCATTAGGATGTAAGGATGAATATCAATAACTAATGCTAAGGGAATTAGAATGGGTAATACCACTGATGTTGTGGCTAGGTTAGATGTTATTTCTGTTAAAAAATTCACACTTGCAATTATAGTGATTAAAACAATTAGTAGTCCAATATCTTTAAGTAAATTAAAGTGGCTTCCAAGCCATACAGCCAACCCAGAATCACTGAATCCATTTGCTAGAGCAATACCTCCACCAAATAATAAAAGCACTCCCCAAGGAATTTTTTCAGCCTCTTTCCAGGATATTAATTTATCTGTATTGCTTTTCGAGGGCAGAAGAAATAAAGTAAAAACCGCTATTAAAGCAATGATAGAATCATTTATAGAGGGGAGGAAGTTTTGAATATATGATCGACTTATCCACATTATAGCTGTAAGAATAAAGACGATTGCTACGCTCTTTTCATCAAAACTCAATTTGCCCAATGTATTTAATTCTTTTTTTATACTGAGATTAGGGCTCTCTTGTTCATCTTCGAAATGAAAGGCAATCTTGGTCAGGTAGATCCAGCAAATCATTAGCATAATTATGGCGAAAGGTAGTCCAATTTTCATCCATTCTATAAAACCAATTTCCACTTGAAATTGTTCTTGAATATTGGCTGCCAAAATAAGGTTTGGAGGAGTGCCAATCAAAGTTGCTATTCCACCAATTGATGCGCTGAAAGCTATACTAAGCATTAATGCCACACTAAAATTCTTTCGTTCTGATTTTATTTGCTTCACAATAGCCAATCCAATTGGAAGCATCATTACAGTTGTTGCAGTGTTTGAAATCCACATAGAAAGAAAAGCACAAGCTAGCATGATTCCCAAGATGATTTTGTTTTTGCTGTCACCAATCTTATAAATTATATTCAGAGCAATTCGTTTGTGAAGGTTGCATTTTTCAATAGCTAGTGCCAAAACAAAACCTCCAATGAATAAATAAATGATAGGATGACTGTAGGCTACAACAGTTTCTTTCATTGATAGCGAACCAGTCAGAGGGAATAATACAATTGGTAAAAGAGAAGTGACTGCAATCGGAATCGCTTCTGTGGTCCACCAAATGGCGATCCACAATGTAGAAGCGGCTACGGCTGTTCCTTTTGGAGAAAGTCCTTCAAAATCAGTAAAAAAGTAGCAACAAATAAATAAGAGTGGCCCTAGAACTAGGCCTATTTTTTTTGACATGTGTTATTTTTTAGTCATACAACAACTCGGCAGCTACCTGGCTCATTAATACATATTGGTGTCCAACATTAGGAACAGTTTGGTATTGCCAGTTGAAAGGAGTATTCAATTCGTTGGCAATTTCCATACTTCCATTGAAGAAATACGCAGCACGCTCTAGGCGATGTGTCCCTTGAATTTCAGCCTCATCTGTATGCCTTAAACCAGGATAATTAGGGTCGTTGTCATTGGTTCCGATTAGAATATGAAGTTTTTTATAAAATAACTCCTCCAAAACGTAGCTACTGAATTCAAAAGGGCCTTGACTCAATCCGTAAGGAAAGAGAACACTGATATCAGGCATTGTATACCATCCAGCAGCGGAAGAAATTACACGATTAATCTTGCCATTTGGCTTAAATAACAAGTAGCGATGTGCCACCTGTCCCCCAGCTGAATGGCCAAAAAGATCAAATGTAATGGTTTTATTGTCTGTCATTTCTCTCATGAAATCAAAAAGTGGATCAATAATAGATATAGTCCATTCTGATTCTGGATTTAAGGAGGATTCGCTAGGTGCATCCCCATCGTTAAAAATATTTGAAAGGTTGTATCCGTCCCCACCGGGGAAATCTGTATCAGTGAATTCAGGTGAAACCACTATAAAATTTAAGGATTCAGATTTCTCGATCAGCGCATCTCTATATTCGGCAGCATTTCTTCCAGATCCGTGCAGAACAAATAGCATAGGAGTTTGGGTGTTTGGGTTTTCAGGAATATGGTAAAATATGTTCATTGGAGAGTCTTCAATAGCAGGATAATTAGAGAAAATTAATGAACCTGTTCCAGATATTATACTATTTGAAATTTGAGTTTCAGGTGCATCATTATTATCGCATGAATAAATTAATATAGCGAGAATTGAAAGACAGATTTTTAAATAACTATGCATGAGGAGTTTCTATAATTTTTGCTAATTTAGTGGTTTACTTTTTATTTATGAAAGAGATATAAACATTCAATCCCATTTTTTGTGAAGATAATTGCTGCCTTATGCCTAGTTTTTAGTTTGGTTATTTCCTGTGAGACAAACGATGTACTTCCAAATTTTGGTTGTACGGATGTGAACTCATGTAATTATTCTGAAGAGGCATCTGCAGAAGACGGAAGTTGTTTTTATGCCAATGAATGCATTGGTTGTGATGGACCTATAGATAC
>CAZEWZ010000049.1:0-1392 GCA_964516765.1 uncultured Cryomorphaceae bacterium
ATAATCTTTCTCAAAATGTTCATTCCTAGTTAGGTGTTTGGGACCTTGGATTGCATGTTGTCGCTTGTTCATTGACAACTGTTTTCAAGGTCGTGTTTAAGGTTAGTTTGACGACAAAGTGAAATGAAGCATAAGTTTGAATTCTAAAGCTAGGTCTTGTCTTAGATATTTCTTTTTTGCCCGAAAGTTGAAATGCCAACACAATATGGCAGACAATATCGTGCAAAGCAGTAAATTCCATGCAAGGGATTCAATTGATACTACGGGGAGATTAAGTGGAAAATCGATCGTGTTCATAGTTTATTAATTAAATTACTGGTGATTTTAGAGAAGATCTGAGTGGGAACGATGTTTCTCAAACATTTCAATTTATTGTTACATTCTTCATAGCCTTGATGAATCCAACAGGGACTGCAGTCCGGCACATTGCTTAGATTCTCATTTTGTTCATACCCAAAACAATTGACTGGACGAGATCCACCAAAAATAATCGTACTTGGAATGTCTAGTCCGTTGGCCATATGCATAAGCAGACTGTCTGGACCTATAAAATGATTAGTGCATGATAAAATGGCCGCTGATTCACGCATTGTTAATTTGCCTGCTAATCTTGTAACTCCCTCAAATCTTGGCTCACTTTCATCCCCTAATAAAATAATTAAAAAATATGGTAACAAGTTTTTAATAAGTTCTGACCAGTAATCATTCGGCCAATTTTTTACAATTTCTTTACTTTTCGTACAGATCGCTAAAAAAGGTTTGCTCGAATTAAATTGTTTGAATTTTTCTTTTGCCCAAGCCTTTTCTTCTTCAGATAGATAGAAAATTGATTTATATTTAAACTCACTAATAGCTAGTTTGCTTAGGTTGTGCTTTACTATGTTTTCACTCTTTTCTTTATTTACAATTAATTCCCAATAAGAAGAATCAAATGAAAAAAAAGTTTCAGGTTTATTGATTGAATCTATCTTAGGATCTAACTTAATCAGTTCAGGATGAGGCGTGATACAGTTAATTAGCAAGTTTGGGAATTCCTTCTTTATGCAACGAATGACATTTGCAGTAATTAGAGCGTCTCCAGGTGCCCCTAATCGATCTACAACAGATAGCCACTCTTTTCTTTTATCTAGTGACGCTAAATAGACACAAAGCTTGGAATTTTTGGCCCATCTATATTGGGACCAAAATTTAAATGGGTAGAAATGATAAAAAGGATAAAGGAGGGGCTTAAGTTCATTTTTTCCCCCAGGGATTTCTCCGTAATTCTTAAATTTCAAAATTACAATTTTTGGCAAGGAAAAGTCCAACTTCCCCCTCTTTACCAATTGCTTTGGCAGGGGTACTATTCTTAATTATTTTAAATCCTAGAACCTTCAATTCTCTTTCAATTTG
>CAZEWZ010000049.1:1402-3001 GCA_964516765.1 uncultured Cryomorphaceae bacterium
CATTCCATTGTAATAAATAATGAATTTCTTAAAAGATCCGGATAATTCGTTAACAGTTGCCACTCGGCACCCTCTAGGTCGCACTTTACAAGGTCAAAGGTTTTGTTTTGGTCCAAAACATCTGATGAAAGAAGGGTTTTCACGTCATAACTGCATTCAGCGCTGGAAGATTCAAAAAGTGAGCCGCCCATAAAGGGGCGATCATGAAATCTAGTTTTTTCTTGTTTCGGGTTACTAACAGCGGATTGCAGGTATTTGAATCTGTTATTAAGTTTTATGGGTTCAACTAGTTTTTCTAGCGATCTTTGGCAGCGCCTTGAAGGTTCTACCATGGTGGAGTGTATTTTATCCTGTGGGCGTTTTGATTGAAGCCAAAGGCTGAAATAACCGTAATGGGCTCCTAAGTCTAAGATTGAACCAAGCGGTTCGTCTGGAATGTAATCTGCATATTCCTGCTGGATAAATATTTCGGAAAAAGAGTCATAGGCATCACTTTCCCAAAGGTGTGCCCAATAATCATTGCCTAAAGGTATTGAATGATGGAACTCATGAAAATAAGAAGAATGTAAGTGGGTTAGTATGGCTTTGCGAAATGCACTAATTTTGAGAAGGTTGTTCCAAATAATTTTCAATTCAAAGAAAGTATGTTGGTGATTTTATTTCTGACAGCTTTAGCAGAAAATAGTTCCAAAACTCGTGGGTCAGACGGGGCCACTTTGTTGGCGATTGTTCTATATTGGTAACCCAAATCTTGTAACACATCTACAAGCATTGACACAGATTTTTCATGTATCCTAATTCCAATTTCATTTTGCGATATAATTCGATTTGTCGCGGTGTCTTTAGGACCGTAAGAGAGAATAGGGCGTCTGCTCGCAATCAACTCAGGCAACTTGGTGGGGAAAGAATAGCGATAATGCTTGTGGTTCTCAGAATTAAATGTTGAGGGAATAACAAAGCAGTGAGCGTTTTCCATAATTTCAAACCTTTTTTCCAATGGCATGACAATTCCATGATGAGTGCACCCGTCTTTTTGAATTAAATTAGCCAAAAAGTTGTTCGGCTGTCTTTGTCCGTAGAGGTGAAATTCAATCCATGATTCCTTTTCTCGAATTTTAGCCACCGCATCAAAGATGTCCTCGATACAATCTTCGTGGAGGTGAGAAAATAGCCCGCCAATAAAGCATAAAATAAATGGATTATTTTTGCTGAAAGGACCAGGGGAAGGTTTGGGTATCTCAAAACAATCTTTCTCGGCACCGTTATGCAAAACTGCAATGTCACTACGACCGAGCATCTGTTCATATTTCGACTGCATCTCATCGGTTATGCAAATTAGCTTGGATGGTCCCGAAAGGATTTTGACAAATGTGATTTTCTCAAATTCTGGAGAATAGTCAGCTAAATGTACGACAAGTGGAATCTTCTTTCTCTTCGATATCCACTGAGCATATTGCATGCAAGCTGTTGAAAAAACGAATGCATAAACATACGAAAATTGATGAGGAAGATTCTTTCTAAGCCATGATGATGAATATTGACCCCGCCATTCTGGTATTTTGCCCAAAAGATATGACAGGAAAAACTTTCCGGAACGAT
>CAZEWZ010000050.1:0-2943 GCA_964516765.1 uncultured Cryomorphaceae bacterium
GACCGCTTCATCCACAAACTCAGGGTAAAATTGAACGATATCACAGATCAATGAAAAATGTAGTGAAACTGGATAATTATTACAGCCCAGGGCAGCTAGAGTCTAAAATGAAGCAATTTGTTCAGTATTACAACTATGAAAGATACCATGAGTCCATCAATAACCTTACTCCATCTGAGGTCTATTATGGTACGGGAGAACGAAAACTTAGGTACAGGAAAAGAATCAAACAACAAACTTTAATTGAACGGAAAAAACAGAATCAAAATATTTATTTAAATTAGTATCAACACTCGCTTAATTTATATCTGAAAAAGTCCACTTTTATTTGACGACATACAGTTTCCTATCATATAGCTAAAATTCCTTTACAAGAATATTAGCGGATTTATAAATATTTACTTTCCTGTTAAGCATGGACTTTTCTTTTATTTACTTTCTATTATTTTAAAGATAAAACTGTTATTGTTTTTATACATTGTTAGAAATAGTTGTCTGTTAATCAATTATAATTCATCTAAATTTTGATTCAGCCACTCTAATCTTTCATTCAGCCACTCTTTTAAATATATTACTTCTTCGTCATATGTCGAAAAATACACATTATTAGGCCAAATGTAGACACCTAAAATTGGCCATTTGTAAAAATTTCTTTCTTGAGATTGATTTAAGTATAAAGAGTTTGAATTAATCTGTTCTTGGAATAAACTTCTATTATTATAGAAATATTTAAATCTTGACTTGACTTTAGTTACAAACTTAGGATCTTCAAATAAACGAGAATACCAAGTTGCATTTTTAATCCAAAAACCATCAGTAGTTTCATTTCCATTATAATTAATATTTCCTAAGCTTATATCGTAATCCCAGATTGGTCCCATTTTCAATTTATCTCCAGGTAAATAGTTCATAAAGACACTTGTATGAAATATAGCATCATTATTTTTAGTTATTTCGTTTATAAGATACCAATCTACAAATGAGTCTACATCTATGTATTTTGAGTATCCTTCTGTAGTATCCGTAAAATTATTTCCCAACAATGTATTTTCTGTTAATTCTATATAGTTTTTTATTATGTTATATTTATCGTCTTCAAAATCAAGATTAGGTTCTAAAATATTGAAAAAATAATTATTAGTTGAAAAAATAATATCGTCTGGGTCTAATCTTGAAAGTTGATCTACTTCTAATAAATAACCATCATCTCCTATGTTAACCCTATTAGGAGATTCTTCTACTTTTTGAACAACCTGATAAACTCCTAAATATTCATTATTTATTAAAAGTTCTACAAAACGACTCTCAGGCGTCCAATCTAAATCACTAAATCTACTTAGATCAAAAGCCAATTCATTTCTTAACATCGTTTTATCACTATAATTGGCTAATAAAATCCATTTTTTATCTTTAGGCATTCCTAAAATATTTTCTTTATTATCAAATTTTATTTGATATGGCTTTTTTGGAAAACTCCAAGTAGAATTTCCTCTACCTCTAATTCTTATGTTAGCTAATAAATTTTCATCTTCATTTTCACTAGATATTTCGAATGTTCCATTTACATAGTCATGTTTTGAAATAATAGGCGCTAAATCTTCAGTATTTATTGATATAACTGTAAGTTCAGGGATTATTAATTCAAAATTAGCCGTAAGCCTTTGATCTGTCAGCATAGTTAGTGTTACTGGATTAGTACTTCCTTCAAAACCACCTGTCCAACCTACAAATGAATAACCAGTATTAGCTGTAGCAGTCACTTTAACGGTTTTCCCTACATCATATGTACCTCCTTGTGGAAAAACTGAGCCCCCTTTAGGAAGAGAAGCAGTAACGCTTAAAGTAGCTTTTGAAGCAGCTTCAATTGCCGCAGATTCCTCTTCATCACAATTGGTAAATAATATAAGTGAGTGAATGATACTTGAGAGTAGGAGGTATTTGACGTTTTTCATATAGAAATTAAAATTAATAAATATTGCCCATCTTTAGTAAATTCTTCTCATCCGGAGGTATTGCTTAAGTCCAATTTAATTTTGTATAATGAATTTAAACCACGCACAAATTAAGAGGCTATGCAAAAAAAATTTATGACTTCTCGGTAAGTACGTATCAGTGGATTCAACTGGGTATGTGTTCGCCTATTCGAAGTTGAAAGGAGCTGCTCCATTGATGATCTTGAGTGTGAAATTTAAGGAAGTTAGAGATTAATCAAAGTTCTCTTTTTTATTTGGCTTTGCGAGGATTATTATTCATTTTACCGAGGGTAAAATGAATCCATTTAAAAAATTTAATTGTGTGAGTTTCAATCATTACCTACAGCGGTTAAAATTCAGGGTAAGGAACTTCTATAAAACTTCATAAGATTTATGTGCTTTATACGCATTTAGTACAATATCTATGTAAATTTAATTAAAAAAAAAGGGTATCATCTGTGTAAAAAGTACAAATTTTTGAATTAATTATTTCAGAAACAAATATGAATTAGATAGAGATTTTATTGACATTTTGCAGGGGTTCCCCGATTATCCGGGTATAAATGATGGCACTGCTGATCAATTTGTGAATGAAGTCCTGCCTTTGTTCCTTTATGAAGATCTGTCACTCGACCAAAATTATGAAAAGGCAAATGAGTTGATGGATCTAGATAACATGATTGATTACTTCATTGCTCAAACCTATATCGCTAATGTTGACTGGCCCGGTAGTAATATGAAATGGTGGCGCTCCCAAAATAATACAGAATTTAATAAGTCGAAATGGATCTTTTTTGATGTCGATTTTGGTTTTGTTTTAGATCGTAAAGAAATTTTATGGCTTGGGGATTATTACCAAGTAGGGGTAGAAAATGTCCCCTTTCCCCAAATCGCACCGGGCTATCTACTCTTCGATGCACTTATGGAAAATAAAACTTTTGAAATAAAGTTTTTAGAAAGATATCTATAT
>CAZEWZ010000051.1:0-2496 GCA_964516765.1 uncultured Cryomorphaceae bacterium
GGGGGTTTAGATACTTCTTTGTAGGAAAGAATATCAGAAGAAAACTTATCAATATTAATTTCCAAAGTAACTATTTCACTCTTTATTTTTGTATCTAATAAATCTCTTGATAGTATTTCAAAATTAAATATTTCATTTGGAAGTATTTTTTGAAATAATGTTTTTAGGTAATTCTTATTAATTTTTTTTGAGAAGTCCTCGTAGTTGAGACCAACTCTGCCACTTGCAATAATGGACAGTTTTCTTTTCTTATTAATCCCGCCACCCGATGAATAAACATCTGATATCTCAAATAGTTTGATTGAATCTTTTTGCCTTCTTTCATTGAATAAAAGATTGTCTATCAAGGAATTGGTTATATTTGTTCTAAGATATTCTCTATTTGAATCCAATGGGTTGTCGACTTGAATTGCCTCTTTTGTTGACAAGCTTACAAAGGGAGAGTTAATAACTTCATAAAAACCATGATCTAAAAGAAAGTATTTTAATTTATTTTCAATGGCTTTATGATTTGTCTTTTCATTTTTAGGAATACTTATCTCTGAAGTTGCAATATTGTCATAACCTATAACTCTTGCGACTTCTTCTGCTAAATCATTCTGCGTTTTAACATCACTTCTAAATGATGGTACTTTAATAGAACCTTCCTTAATAACAAACCCTAGTTTTGAAAGATAATTTAAGTATTCTTTTTCAGTTATATAAATTCCAACGATTTGATTAATTTTGCTAACATCAACTGGAATTTGAGTAATTAGATTATCTTTAGATTTATAAGAAATAATAGACATATCTTTTATATTTGTGTGTTCACTAACAAGCTTAATAAATCTCCTCAGCACCCTATCATGACAATCAGGGTCAACACCCCTTTCAAATTTATGAGATGCCTCTGATTGAATATCATACTTTACAGATTTGCCTATAATCGCCTCTGGTTGAAAGAATGCACATTCAACAATAACTGTTTTAGTATTAACAGAACATGATGTACTCTTACCACCGACTATACCCGCTAGATTAATGACTTCGTTATCTAATGAAAAAACTGGATTCTTGCTTGTCAGGGTAATTTTCTTATCAAGCAATGTTTCAAACTCTTCATCTTTTTCAATTTCATGGAATAGTAACTTGCCATTCATTGTATTTGCGTCATAGCAATGAGTTGGCTGGCCTGTTTCATAGGAGAGATAATTAGATACATCGGTAAAAAAGTTATTTTTATTTAGCCCTAAATCTAAAAAATAATCATTCAACGAATCTTTGTATGTATCTGGAACTTGGTCAATTTCTAATTTAAGAAATGAGATTTTAGGGCAAATGCTTTCTGACAGGTTTTTAAAGTCTATTAATAACTCATCTAATTCTTCATTATATATCTCTTGATTAAGATCAATAGTATAAAAAACTGCTAAATCTCTAAGTAAACCATTTATTGATAAGCAATCTCCTCTATTGGGAGTAAATTCCATATCATAAATATCGCCGTCAATTTCATGCTCATGACCGAGTTGAAATAAACTATCAGACACTTCGTCAATAGCTGGACTTTCTTCAATATAACGAACTAAGTGACTGTATGCTATTTTCATTTAAATTGACTCAAAAAGTCTAAGTTAGATTTATAAAACTCTCTTATATCAGTTACTCCATGCTTGAGCATAGCTATTCTTTCTATTCCAAGTCCAAAAGCTAAGCCACTATATTTATTTGAATCTATATTGCAATTCTCTAGAACAATTGGATTTACTAACCCGCATCCAAGTATTTCAAGCCACTTTCCTTCTTTTGACAAGATATCAACCTCAGCTGAAGGTTCTGTAAATGGAAAATAAGAAGGCCTGAACCTTAATTCAACATCCTCGCCAAATAGTGAATAAATAATTTTATAAATTAGGTCCTTAAGTTGAGCAAAGCTTACATTTTCATCAACATATATGCCCTCAACCTGATGAAACATTGGTAAATGAGTAGCATCATCATCCTTTCTATAAACTTTTCCACCAGAAATAAATGCTAATGGTGGTTTTTTTTCAAGCATACCTCGAATTTGAACAGGTGAAGTATGAGTCCTTAGAAGATTTGATTTGTTTTCAACATAAAAAGTATCATGCATTTGCCTTGCAGGATGAGATTTTTTTATATTAAGCATATCGAAATTAAATTCTTCTGTTTCTATTTCAGGCCCATCAACAATCTCAAAACCAAAAGAAATTAAAAGATTCATAATAGAATCTTTCATATGATTTATTGGATGAAGGGAGCCCCTATCTTTGATTAACTCAGGGGGTAAAATGTCCTTATGTGCTGGCATTAAACCAGTATATCTAGCTGGTAGCTGTTTTTACAATCTTCTCGAAAGTTGCACTATCAGTAATGGCTATATCAGAAAGAATTTTTCTATCTAAGGCAATATCTTTTTTCATCAAAGAGTTAATTAAAACAGAATATGAAACTCCTAGTTCTCTAGCTCCAGCATTAATCCTTGCTATCCAA
>CAZEWZ010000052.1:0-1681 GCA_964516765.1 uncultured Cryomorphaceae bacterium
TGTCTGCATTTTTTAACCAAAAAAGAACTGTATGAACAAACGCACCATTGATTTTATTAGCGTTAGATTGAATTGAAGTAGTATTGGAAACCATAATGTATAATATTAGTTTTAAAAATGAATTTACTCTTTAAAAATTTTTAGCAATCTAATAAAATCTTCTATAAATCCAGAGAAACACATGGTATCCTGAATAAAAACTTCTCAACAATGAAATAAATTAATTGTTAATTTCTTTGATGTCATATGTCTTCATAATCACTATTCAAATTTTAACTTAGCTATTGTAAAATCATGGCTAAAGAAACAAAATATACTGAGGACAATATCCGTTCCCTTGACTGGAAGGAGCACATTCGCATGCGACCTGGAATGTATATCGGGAAACTAGGGGATGGTTCTTCACCAGATGATGGAATTTACATACTCTTAAAAGAAGTTTTAGACAACTCTGTCGATGAATATGTAATGGGGGCTGGGAAAACAATCGACATTACGATCAAAGAAAGCATTGTGATGGTTCGGGATTATGGTCGAGGAATTCCTTTGGGTAAGGTAGTCGATGTTGTTTCTAAAATGAATACGGGGGGAAAATATGACTCGCGTGCATTTAAGAAATCTGTAGGACTAAACGGTGTTGGAACCAAGGCGGTTAATGCACTTTCTTCTAGTTTCTTTGTTGAATCTAACAGAGAAAACAAAAGTGCTGCTGCAAAATTTGAATATGGAAACCTCGTAAATCAAGAAGCAATTTCTTCAAGTTCAAGAAGAAGGGGAACGAAGGTTACTTTTATTCCAGACATATCCATTTTTAAAAATTATCGATATCGACTTGAATATGTCGAGCGAATGTTAAAATATTATGTTTATCTCAATCCAGGATTAACTATTGATTTAAATGGAGTTAAGTTTCACTCAGAAAACGGGCTCAAGGATCTTTTGGAAGACCAAACCAATCCTTCGGATTTACTCTACCCAATAATTCACATAAAGGGTGAGGATATTGAAGTGGCAATAACCCACAGTCGATCTCAATACAGCGAAGAGTATCATTCTTTTGTAAACGGTCAGCACACCACTCAGGGAGGAACGCATCAAGCAGCATTTAGAGAAGCGTTGGTGAAAACCATAAGAGAGCATTTTGGAAAGAATTTTGAAGCATCTGATATTCGCAAGTCAATTATTTCCGCAGTAAGCATAAAGGTGATGGAGCCAGTCTTTGAATCTCAAACCAAAACCAAGTTGGGGTCAACAGAAATAGGGGAAGGAATGACCTCCGTACGTTCCTTTATCAACGATTTTATCGGAACTCAACTAGATAATTTTCTTCACAAAAACACCGAAACCGCTGAGGCAATTCGGCGAAAGATCATGCAGGCCGAAAAAGAGCGTAAAGAACTCTCAGGGATCAGAAAGCTTGCGAAGGAGCGAGCCAAAAAAGCCAGTTTACACAACAAGAAATTAAGGGATTGCAGAGTACATCTTGGAGATTTAAAAAAAGACAGACGTCTAGAGTCTAGTATTTTTATTACGGAAGGCGATTCTGCAAGTGGTTCCATTACCAAATCGCGAGATGTCAACACTCAAGCAGTATTCAGTTTGAGGGGAAAGCCTCTAAATACTTATGGGATGACCAAGAAAGTTGTTTACGAGAATGAAGAGTTTAATTTACTTCAGGCTG